>UROF01000025.1 GCA_900549475.1 uncultured Eubacteriales bacterium | reverse complement strand
AAATATGGGGGTCTGGGGTCTCCCCAGCGGTTTTTTCCCCCATTTTTGGGCGTCCAAAAATGGGGCCGCCGGAGGCATAACAGCGTCGAGGGCCACTGCTGGCCCCTTCAGAAAATCCCGGGGCTTGGGGACACACAGCCCCCGCCCGCTGGTCAAAGGAGCGCCGCTCCTTGCTATGTCAGCTTTCCCCCCTGGGTGTGGAACACTTTTCCGTTAAGGAGCCGTCCCAGCCGGTCGTCCTCACAGCAGGTGATAAATACCTGTCCCCCGCTGATGCGGTTGAGGACAAATTCCTGCCGCTTGGGGTCCAGCTCACTGAGCACATCGTCCAGCAGCAGCACCGGGTACTCCCCCAGGATCTCCCGGTGGATCTCCCGTGCCGCCAGCTTCAGAGACAGCGCCGCCGTCCGGGTCTGGCCCTGGGAGGCATAGGCCCTGGCGCTCAGGCCCCCCAGCAGCACCTCCAAGTCGTCCTTGTGGGGTCCCGACAGGCACTGACGGGAGGAAACTTCCGCATAGTGGTGCTGCCGCTGGTGTTCCAGCAGCTGCGCCACCAGCTGGCGGTAGTCCGCCATGGGGTCTGTTACGGTTTTCACCGTCTGGTACCGGACAGAAAGCTCCTCCTTCCCTCCGGAGCACTCCCGATGGGCCGCCGCGGCAAACTCCGTCAGCATGGCGGCGAACCTGGCCCGGTAGTGGATCAGCACCGCCCCTGTCTCCGCCATACGCAGATTGAAGTCCGGCAGTGTGGAAACAAGGTCAGGCCGCTCATCGCAGTCCCGGAGGATGCGGGTCTTGTGCTCATGGAGGCGGTTATATTCTGCCAGAGCTTCGGCATACTTCGGCCGCAGCTGGCACAGGGACATATCCATAAATTTCCGCCGCTCCGCCGCACCGGAACGGATGATCTGCAGGTCCTCTGGGGCAAAGAAAACGGTGCTCAGCACCTGCCCCAGGGCCGCGGAGGTCTTGGCAGGCACGCCGTTGACGGTGATCTTCCGCCGCTTGCCCCGGAAGGCCTCGATACGGCTGACGAATTCCCGGTCCCGGCTGGTGATCTGTCCGGTGATGCGGAAGCCCTCCGTGTCAAAACGGATCAGCTCCCGATCCCCCCGGGTCCGGGGTGATTTTCCACAGGACAGGCAGCAGATGGCCTCCAGCAGGTTGGTCTTGCCCTGGGCGTTCTCCCCCCAGATCACGTTGCACACCGGGTCGAAATCCACATGTTCCCCGGCATAGTTGCGGAAATTCTCCAGATCCAGACTATTGATCCGCATAGGATACTGTGTACTGTCCGCCCTGGAAGGACACTACATCCCCCGGCCGGATCTTCCGGCCCCGCTGGAGACAGACCTCTCCGTTGACGGACACCTCCCCCTCCTGGATCAGCACCTTGGCCTCACCGCCGGAGGATACCATGTCGGCAAATTTCATCAGGTCCTGAAGTTTGATAAATTCCGTGGTAATGGTAATGGTTTCCATAAAAGTATACCCTTTCAGCTGTTTTTCAGCCGTACCGGCAGCACCATATAGAGGAAATTCTCCTCTCCCTCCAGGGGTACGATGATGCAGGGGGAGATGCCGGTGTTCAGCTCCATGCGGACGCTGTCCGCCGGGCAGTACTTCAGGGCCTCCAGCAGATAGCGGTTATTGAAGCCGATCTCCAGGTTATTCCCGTCGCCGGAAATCTTGCATACATCCTTGGCCTCGCCGTTGGCGGTCTTGGCGGAGAGGGAGACTTTGTCCTCCCCAAAAAGACACCGGACGGGGCTCTTCTGCTTGTCGGAGATCACCACGCTGACCCGGTCGATGGAGGCGATCATGGTCTTGGTATCCACAACGATGTGGATAGGATTGGCCCGGGGGATGGCGGTCTTGTAGTCCAGGAACTCTCCCTCCAGCCGGCGGCAGATCAGCTGGGTGGGGCCGACCTCAAAGAGGAGGTGGCGGTTGCCCAGGGTGACGGCAGCCAGATCCTCGGTGTCGTCGCAGATTTTTTCCACTTCACTGAGGGCGGAGCCGGGGGCTACGAAGGAGAAGGCGCCGCCGTCGACTTTTTCCACAGGTTCCCGGCGCAGGGCCAGACGGAATCCGTCCACCGCCACCATGGTCAGGCCTTTTTCCCCGATTTCAAAGAGGGAACCGGTGTGGACCGGCCGGGCCTCGTTGGTGGATACGGCGAAAGAGGTCTCGCCGATCATGGCCCGCAGCACTTTTTGCTGGATCTGGAAGGAAAATTGGTCCTCTACCTCGGGCAATTCGGGATAATCGGCGGCAGAAATGGCGGAAAGATCGTAGGAAGCGTCGCCGCAGGTCAGCTTTACATTCATATTTTTATCGGAGGCGAACACCACCACGTCGTCGGGCAGGCGGCGGATCATGTCGCCGAACAGCCGTGCACTGAGGACAAGTGAACCTCCCTCGGTGACATCGGCGGCCACTTTGGTCCGGATACCGGTCTGCATGTTGTAGCCGGAGACGGTGAGGCCGTTGTCTGCCTCCAGCAGAAGGCCTTCCAGGGCAGGAATGGAGCTTTTGGCGGACACGGCCCGGGAAGCGGTGTTGACCGCTGACAGCAGAAGGGCTTTTTCACAGGAAAATTTCATGGGCTGTATTCCTTTCTTTCTGCCGGCAGAAGGAATAATGTGCCGTACAGAAGCATAAACTGTTATATTTTTCAGTAGTAGGGGCAGTAGAGAAAAAATTTGTGGATAAGCTGCGAAAGCTGT
Organism: uncultured Eubacteriales bacterium; assembly: GCA_900549475.1. GTDB lineage: Bacteria > Bacillota > Clostridia > Oscillospirales > Oscillospiraceae > Pelethomonas. The sequence continues at coordinate 34,423 of UROF01000025.1, read as the reverse complement.
TGAAGGACAAGGGATTGCGGCTCCACACGGGGGTGTGGAAAATGGGGATGCTTGTCCACCGGTTTCCACAGGTGCCGGGGATGGATGGATTGTCCACAGGCCCTGTGGAAAACTTTTTGTGGAATCGGTGGAAAATTTAGGGGAAAATGTTGATAACTCCAGGTGAGGGTTTTATTTCTTGGAGTTGATGTTGGTGATGATGGCTTTCACGGTCTCAGCGAAGGCAGGATCTTTCTTCATTTTCTTCTCCACCTGCTCAATGGAGTGGAGAACGGTGGTGTGATCCCGGCCGCTGAATTCCATACCGGTGTCGCTGAGGGAGTTGCTGGTCATCCGCCGGATGAGATACATGGCGATCTGACGGGCGTTGACGCAGTCACGGCTGCGGGACTGACCGCGGATCTGGTCCTCCTCCAGCCGGAAGTACCGGCAGATCTCCTTGATGATGCTGTCAGGGGTGATGATGAACTCGTTGGACTTGCTCATATCCTGGATGGCCCGGTCCACGGCGTGCTTGTCGATCTCACTGCCCTCCAGATCTCGGAAGGCCTTGATCTTTTTCACGGTGCCCTCCAGCTGCCGGACGTTGGCGGTGATCTTGGAGGCGATGTAGGCGGCGATCTCGTCGGTGAGGACGAAGCCCAGCTGCACCGCCTTGTTCTTGATGATGGCGATGCGGGTCTCCAGATCCGGCGGCTGTACGTCTACCAGCAGGCCCCATTCAAAACGGGTCCGCAGACGGTCATCCAGCTGGGCCATCTCGTGAGGCGGCCGGTCGGAGGTGAGGACGATCTGCTTTTTGCTCTCGTAGAGGGTGTTGAAGGTGTGGAAGAATTCATTCTGGGTCTCCACCTTGCCGGCCACGAACTGGATATCGTCCACCAGCATCAGGTCCGCTTCCCGGTATTTGGTGCGGAAATCGCCGGCCTTACCGGTACGGACAGATTCGATGAAGTCGTTGATGAATTCGTCGCCCTTGATGTATACGATCCTGGCATTGCGGTTGTTCTGCCGGATCACATGGGCGATGGCGTAGAGGAGGTGGGTCTTGCCCAGTCCCGAGTCGCCGTAAATGAAGAGGGGGTTGTAGTGCTGGCCGGGAGCGTCAGCCACCGCCCGGGCGGCGGAGCAGGCCAGCTTGTTGGAGGGGCCCACCACGAAGGTCTCGAAGGTGAACTCCCCGCTCTCCATCAGGGAGGTAGGCTTTTGCTCCTCCTGATTCTGGTAGCGGCGCAGCCCCTCATCGTCCAGAAGCCTTACCGTCATGTCGGAGGAGAAGATGTCCTTGAGTCCCGCCTCGATATTGGTGAGGAACCGGTCCTGGATATTGGTGCGCTTGAAGTCGTTGGGACAGTGGAGCACCAGGGTATCCCCCTCCAGGGCCACCACCGTAGTGTCGTCAAACCAGGTCTTGATGGTGGTCTCCGACAGCTCCTCCCGGAGTCTGGCCAATATCATGGACCAGATATCGGAAACAGATTGCATAGAAGCTCTCCCTTTCTCTGTGTGTAGTACGTCAAACAAAAGCGGAGGCTGTCCGGCGCCGGCATACAGCGGCGCATCCGCCCGTCCGCCGCCGCGGCCGTACCCCCTGTGTCCGCCCCAAAAGAGGCGGACCGGCGGTGATGTCTCCGGTCCGCGGCGAAAATACCCTAACCAGTATACCAAAAAACAGTCATAAATGCAAATACATATTCTAATAATAAGATAAATTTTTTGGCGGGAAAAAAGGCCATATCTGGTGTTTCTCTTGGGATAAAAACCACTAGATTTTGTATAATTTTTCTTTTGTTCGCAAAAGGTGGGGATTTTTGGGAAAAGACGGGAGATTTCAGAAGTTTTTATTGACACAGGTTTCTTTTTTATGTATAATAACTGATGCTTGTCGTAAGACGGGCCTGATTTCATCAACTGCGGGGTGGGACATCCTGTCCGCCCGCCGTCGAGTAGCGGGGCCTTTTGGCGCCGCAGCAAAGAAAAGTAGGAGGTGTATGCAAATGTTCCGTACCTATCAGCCCAAGAAGCGCCAGCGCTCCAAGGAGCACGGTTTCCGCAAGCGGATGAGAACTGCCAACGGCCGGAAGGTCCTCTCCCGCCGCCGCGCCAAGGGCCGCGCCCGCCTGACCCATTGAGGCCGCGGAGTTTGCATCGCAAATAGATAGATCAAGAGGGACGGCAAGGTGGTTTTCCTGCCGTCCCTTGGGCGCTTTGTCCCAAAATAGGACAAACTGCCCGGATCTTACTGCCAGATCAGCCGGGAAGGTGAAGTAAGCCGTGAAAAAGACGGTGACCATCAAAGAGAATCATGTGTTCCGCCGGATGTACAGCAAGGGCCGCTCGGCGGTAACGCCTATGGTGGTGGTGTACTGCCGGAAAAACCGCCTGGACCACAACCGTCTGGGGGTCACTGTCAGCACCAAGCTGGGGGGAGCCGTGGTCCGCAACCGGGCCCGCCGCCGCCTCAGGGAGGTCTACCGTCTGGCCCAGCCCCACATGGCCCAGGGCTATGATATCGTGCTGGTGGCCCGGACCCGCTGCCTCACCGCCCCCTGGCCCAAGCTCACCGCCGCCTTTGACAAGGCCTGCCGGCAGCTGGGGCTTGCGGAGGAGGCGGAGGGATGAAAGGCCTGCTGAAAAAGCTGATGCTGGGGGCCATCCGGTTCTACCAGCGCCAGATCTCACCCTGTCTCCCGCCCCGGTGCCGCTTTATTCCCACCTGTTCCCAATACGCGGTGGAAGCCATCGAGAAGTACGGCCCCCTGAAAGGGGGCTTCCTGGCTCTGAAGCGCTTTTTGCGATGCCACCCCTTTTACAAGGGGGATCTCTACGACCCTGTTCCCTGACAAGGCCGCTGTCCTCTCCGGAGGATGCCGCGGCTCTGTCTCCGCCTGCCAACAATTGAATCGACCGGAGGAAATAAGCAATGTTTTCTGCCCTCGGCAACATCATTACCGTGCCCTTTGCGGCGCTGCTGCGCTGGCTGTACGCCTTTACCGGCTCCTACGGCATTTCCATCATCCTCTTCGGCCTGGTGGTGAAGCTGGTGGTGCTGCCCTTCCAGATGAAATCCAAGCGCAGCATGGTCCGTATGGGCCGGCTGAGCAGCAAGCAGCAGGAGCTGCAGAAGCAGTACGCCAAAAATCAGCAGAAATTCAACGAGGAGCTGCAGAAGCTCTACCAGGAGGAAGGGATCAACCCCATGGGGGGCTGCCTGTGGTCCTTCCTGCCCCTGTTCATCCTGATCCCTCTGAACTCTGTCATCCGTATGCCCATCACCCACTTCATGGGTCTGAGCCAGGAGGCCTGCGACGCCCTGCGGGAAACCGCCATGACGCTGGGTTATACCCCCACCATGGCCGGCAGCAGCTACGGCGCCTATGAGCAGCTGGGCCTGTCCCAGTTCATCTCCCAGCACTGGGAGAACTTCCAGGGCTCCTACGACGGACTGATCAACGTCAACTACAGCTTCCTGGGTCTGGATCTGTCCAAGATCCCCTCGGAGATCATCAAGGAGGGCTTCAGCTTCTCCTGGGCCTTTATCGGCGTGATGCTGATTCCCATTATCTCCGCCGTCCTCAGCTATGTGATGAGCGTCGTCACCATGGCCAGCAACGGCCAGACCCAGCAGCAGGGCAGCATGAAGGCCATGAACCTGATGATGCCCCTGATGTCCCTGTGGATCGGCTTTATCATGCCGGCAGGCCTGGGCATCTACTGGATTGCCAACAGTGTGTTTGCCATGGTCCAGGAGGCACTGCTCGGCAAGTTCTATACCAAGAAGATCACCGCTGAGGAGGAGGAGCGTGCCGCCAAGCGGGACGCCGCCCGTCAGCTCCGCATGGAGGAGGCCAAGAAACGGGCCGCCGAACTGAAGGAGCTGGAGGGAAAGAAACCCAAGAAGCAGCCCCAGAAGTCCCCGGAGAAAAAGGTCTCCACCAATGAGGCCGGCCGTGTGGGAGATCGTCCCTATGCCCGAGGCCGCAGCTATAAGGAAGACCGATACGATACAAAGGAGTAAGTACCCGATATGGCAATGAAATATCTTGACATGACGGGCAAGACCGAGGAGGAGGCTGTCAGCCGCGCCCTTGCGCAGCTGGGCCTCGATCGGGATGAGGTGTCCGTCGAGATCCTGGAGCGCGCCAAATCCGGATTTTTCGGCATCGGCGCCAGCCCCGCCAAGGTCCGCGTGACCTATGGCCTGGAGGAGCCGGAGGTTGAGCTGGCACCCAAGGCAGCTCCCGCTCCCAAGCCGGCAGAGAAGAAGCCGGAGGCTCCCAAGCCGGCGGCAAAGCCTGTGGAGAAGGCTGAGGAGAAGCCCCAGGCCGTTCCCGCCTCCGCTCAGGAGGCCCCCCGGGCCGAGAAGCCCGAGCGGAAGAAAAAGAAAAAGCCCGCCGATAAGTCCCAGCGCCGGGATCAGGAGGCCGCCGGTGAGGAGGAGATCAATATCCCTCTGCCGGAGCCTGAGGATCTGGGCGAGCCCTGCGGCGACGACGATGAGAAGGCAAAGCAGATCCTTACCTTCCTGGAGGGCCTGCTCCAGCATATGGACTCTGCCGCTCAGGTGACCATCTATCAGCCGGAAAAGGGCCGCTACAAGGTGATCCTGGAGGGTGAGAAGCTGGGCGCTCTCATTGGCCGCCGGGGTGAGACCCTGGACGCCATCCAGCAGCTGACCAACTACAGCGTGAACCGGGGCAGCGACAAGCGGGTGCGTATCCATGTGGATGCGGAGAACTACCGCCTCAAGCGGGAGCAGAGCCTGCAGCACCTGGCCCGGAAGGTGGCCGCCAAGGTTATCAAGTACAAGCGCAACGTGACCCTGGAGCCCATGAACGCTTACGAGCGCCATGTGATCCACACTGCTCTGCAGGATGTGGAAAACGTCACCACCTACTCCATGGGTACCGAGCCCAACCGGCGGGTCATCGTGGCCTACGACCGGGAAAACAAGGGTTGATCCACCACTTTATGCACAAAATCCCCTGGACTTGTGAAAAAGTCCGGGGGATTTTTTTGCTTTCCCTGGGACTTGCCCTGTGGACCCCGGCACAAAAAACGGGAGAGAGTCTTGACAAATCCGCCTTCCGATGTATTATATAGATAATCTACATATATAGGGAGGCAACTATATGGACAAGGCCCTTCTGTCCGGCAGCACAGCCATGCTGCTGTTAAAGCTGCTGGAAGAACAGGATATGTACGGCTACCAGATGATCGAGACCCTGGCCCGCCGGTCCGACCACACCTTCGACCTGAAGGCGGGGACCCTCTATCCCCTGCTCCACACCCTGGAGGAGCGGGGGGATATCGAGGCCTACCTGGAGGGAGAGGGCAGTACCCGACCCCGGCGGTATTACCGCCTCACTGCCGCCGGTCGGGGGCGGCTGGTGGAAAAGGAACAGGAGTGGCGGCAGTATGTGACCGCTGTGGAACAGGTGCTGAGGGGAGGCGAGTGCCTTGCCTGACCGGATCGACGCTTTTGTGGAGGCCGTAGGGGCGGAGATCCGTTGGAAAAAGGCCCGGTCCCCCCTGACAGAGGAGATCCGTACCCACCTGCTGGATCAGCGGGACGCCTACATGGCCCAGGGCATGGACGAGGATAAGGCCCAGGTGGAGGCGGTGCGGCAGATGGGCGACCCGGCCATTTTGGGGGCCGACCTGGACCGGGTCCACCGGCCCCGGCCCCAGTGGGGACTGCTGCTGATGGCTCTGGCGCTGACGGCGGCGGGGGCCTTTCTGCGGTATTCCCTCACCGCCGATGTCCCGTATATCAGTCTGTGGGACCGGCAGATGGACCTGCTGGGGGGCCTTGTGGGGGCGGCAGCCCTGGCCGCCGGGTATCTGCTGGATGTGAGCGCCCTGGGCCGGCGGGCCTGGTGGGCCTGCGCCGCCCTGGGGGTGGGGTTTCTCTGCTTCCTGCCCTGGAGGGTCAGCGGTCCGGCCTGGCTGTCCGCCCAGCTGCTGGCCCTGTTTGCCCTGACCCTGGCTTTGCTTTTATGGACCCAGCGGGGAAAGCGGTGGCGGGGGGCCGCTCTGTGCCTGGGCTGGACGGCCTTTGTAGCGGCCGCCTGCTGCCTGTGCCCCAGTGTCTATGCCCTGGTACAGGTGACGATGGCGGCGCTGGTGCTGGGCCTGTTCTTCGCCTGGCGGGACTGGCTGGGCCTGGGCCGCTGGAAATCCGTGGTCCTGGTGCTGGCGCTGGGTTTGGGGGTATTGGCCCTGATCATTGCGGCCCGGTGGGAGCGTCTGCAGTATAGCCTCTTCGCGGGCCTGAGCCCCACGAACCAGGGCTATTTTGCGTTTATCCTCCGGGAGGCCCTGTCGCTGGCCCAGTGGATCGGCCCGGCGGATACCCCTGCCTGGGCGGCGACCGAGGGCTTCACCCTGCAGCAGGCCGTCCCTGAGATGGACGGCGATGCCCTGCTGGTAAACCTGATCTGCACCTGGGGGTGGCTGCCCTTCCTGGTGCTGGTGGGGGCGTTTCTGGCCTTTTTCCTGTGGCTGCTGTGGAAAACCATCCATCTGCGGCAGACTCTGGGCCGGGCGGTGTGCCTGGCGGTCCTGACGACTCTGGCGGTCCAGGCTCTGGCCAGCCTGAGCCTGACCCTGGGGGTGCCGGTGCTGCCCGGAGGATTTCCCCTGGTGGTAGGCAACGTCAATACGGCGGTGGATCTGTTTCTCATCGGCCTGGCCCTCTCTTCCCTCCGGGACGGCGGTTTGCCGGAGACGGCCCCCGCTGTCTGCCGGAACAGGAGTGCCGCTTTCCGGAGAGTCCGCTGGGAGAACGGGGAATTGATCCTCTCCCTGCGGCCCAGACAGGGATAAAACCCACGCTATACACAAATCACGCCGGATCTGTGGAAAGATCCGGCGTGATTTTTTGTTTCAGGCCCTGTTTGACAGGGATATTTCCCAAAAAGAGTGGGTTATCCTCCGACTTTTCCCCATTTGACCCGTCCCCTGTGGAAAGTGGATTTTTGACCTTTCCAGGGCAAACGGAGTTTGCCTAAGAATGCCGTATTTTCCCGCCGGGGCGGGAAAACCCCTGCTGCGCAGGCCGCTGACGCGGGGCATTCGATTTGATTCGAGGCGGGCTCCGCCCCCTCGAGCTCCCCCAAGGGTGCTTCTCTGGTTACTTTCCAGGGCAAACGGAGTTTGCCCCTAAAGTTCTTTTGTTTCTTTTCTTTCAAGAAAAGAAAGAGAACCTTCGTAAATTGTCACCCTTCTGCCGAGAGGATGGTCTCCGCCAGGGCCTGGCCCAGGAGCCGACCAGAGAGCAGGGCCTCGTCCAGGGAGTTGCCGGCGGCGCCCATTTCTACCAGGAGGCTCCCGGTGGTGACATGCTGGTTGTACCGGGAGTTCCGGACAGTGATGGGCCGCATGAGGGTGGGGTAGTCATCCAGCAGATTCTGCTGCACCGCTGCCGCCAGCTTCAGGTTCTCCCGCCAGTTGGGATGCTCCAGGCCGCCGCCGTCGGTGCCGATGACGAAGGTCATCTGGGCGGCGTTGACCCCTGCCACATTGCTGACCACCTTGTACATGTTCCCCTCCCCGTCGGAGATGGCGTCACGGTGAATGTCCAGCACAAAGGAAATACTGGGATACTGCTCCAGATAGCTGTTGATGGTGGCAAGGGATCGGTCATAGGCCCCGCTGTACTGGGGATAGTCGTGGAGAGTGGCGTCGTGAATGACGCTGATGCCTGCTTCCTCCAGGGCAGCAGCGATCTCATCCCCTACCCTGACCACGTTGTAATTGCAGTCGGTGGTGCGGCACTCGCTGCTGGCCTCGTATTCCTCCCCGGGAGGCATGGTGTAGGCCTCGCTGCCGTGGGTATGTACAATCAGGACCTGCGGCCCTTCCTCCTCCGACAGCCGGGCGGCAAAGGTGCCGTCAAAGAGAGAGGCGTCAAAGGCGTTGACAGAGCCGTTGCTGATATATACGTCCCCAGCGACGATGTAGCCGTCAGTGGAGGTAGGTACCAGGGTCCGGGCGGTAACGCCGTTGTCGGCAAAGACCAGAGGCGTCTCCGGTTCCTCCGGCGTTTCTGTGACCGGCTCCTCCTGCTGGGGCTGGCTGTCGGGGGTGTCGTCCTCCTGACTGCGCCGCAGATCCAGGATCTCCGTCCTTCCTGCCAGCAGGACCGGGCTCTGGCCGATGGCCAGGGATACAGAGGCGGGAAGGGCATCCTCCTCCCTGCTGTCTCCCAGCTGTCCCCGCAGGATGTGCAGTGCCAGGTCCCCCTGCTGTCCCAGGGCGCTGAGAGCTGCCTTACCGGTGTCGCTGGCGGCGGTGACCGCTACCAGCCAGGGAATGGCTATGGCCAGTGCCAGTGCGGTGAGCTGCCGCCGCCGCTGGGGCCGGGGCCTGCGTTTGATGGTCATGTGTCATCTTCCTTTCCATAGGTGCCTCTCTCAAGGTGCATGTCCCACTGTATGCACGGCCTGTCCGGGATATACCTCTCTGTTTCCGCCATTGCAAAAGAGAAGAAAAGGGGGTATCATGAAAGCATACCAACCAAGAGAGAAAGGGCGGAGAGCGCCATGGGAAAATTTGACGGCATGCTGCTGCTGAGCGACTACGACAACACGCTTTTATATACGGAGGAGGCCCTGCGGGATGGTTCCCCCCGGCCCCCCATGAGCCAGAGGAACCTGGATGGTATCCATCGCTGGATGGCGGAGGGAGGCCGGTTTGCGGTGGCAACCGGCCGGGCCCTGGAGGCGTTCCGCCGCCATGCCCACGAGGTACCGATGAACGCCCCCATCATCGTGGACAACGGCGGAGCCATCTATGATCTGGAGCGGGGGGAATATGTGGTGAAAAACTTCCTGCCGGACGTGGCCCCGACCCACATCGCCGCCATAGCGGAGCGTTTCCCCCAGGTGGCGGTGGAACTGTACCCGGACGCCAATTTTGTCCAGGTCCTGCGGCCTACAGCCTGGAATGCCCGCCACGCCAAGCTGACAGGAGCCCGGTATGAGGAGATCTCCTGCATAGACCCGGAGAAGGTGCCCCGTCCCCTGGTGAAGGCCCTGTTTGTGGGGCCCAAGGAGGAGCTGGACACCCTGCGGGCGGAGATGGTCCGGGAGGGGCTCACAGAATATTACGAATTGATCTTCTCCAGCGGAGAGCTGCTGGAGCTGACAGCCAAGGGAGCCAACAAGGGAGAGATGGCCCGAAAGCTCCGGGATCTGTGCGGCTGCCATACGCTGCTGTGCGCCGGGGACCATCTCAATGACCTGCCGATGCTCTCAGCGGCAGACCGGGCCTTCTGCCCGGCCAACGCTGTGCCGGAGGTCCTGTCCTCCGGGGCTACGGTGGTGTGCCACTGCCTGGAGGGATCCATTGGGGAAATCGTGGAGAGAATGGAAAAAGAGCGCTGAAAAGCGCTCTTTTCTCTTTCTCATCCTGCTGCAGGCAGTTTCGTTCCCGTTCAGGCCAGGAGTGCCTCCAGGTCCTCATAGGACAGTCCCGGCTGGAGCGCCAGGCTGATCCCCCGGGCCAGTACCGCCGACAGCTCCCGGATCTGCCGGTCGATGCCGTCGGGGGTGACAAACAGCTTTGCCCCCTTGCCGTGGAGGGCGGCGCAGTCCTCCGCCGGCCGCCCCGCCTCCTCCAGAATGTGCACCGCTACCGTGGCGGCGTCCACCACCGTGGGAACTCCCAGAGAGATCACCGGAACCCCCAGAACGTCCTGGGTAAGGGCCTTCCGGTGGTTTCCCACGCCGCTGCCCGGAATGAGCCCCGCGTCAGAGATCTGAATAGAGCTGCACAGTCTGTCCAGGTCACCTGCCGCCAGGGCGTCAATGACGATCACCCCGGCGGGGCGGATGTGCTCCGCCGCTCCCCGGACCCACTCCGCCGCCTCCAGCCCGGTGTCTCCCAGTACCCCCGCCGCCAGGGCGGCCACAGGCCGCAATCCCGGCAGGACGCCGGTGAGATGCCGGGTCACCAGCAGCTGGTCCACTGTCCGGGGGCCCAGGGCGTCGGGGGTCATGGCCCGGTTTCCCAGCCCCGCCGCCAGGATCGGCCCTTCTTCCGGCAGCAGAGGCGCCAGCAGCTCTGCCACCGCCAGGGCACAGCGGCGGGGGGCGTCCTCCTTCCGCCGCCACAGGGCGGATACGTCCAGGGTGCAGTAGCGGCCCCGGGGCTTGCCCAGGACGTTGGCGCCCTCCTCATCCAGGATCTCCACATGGGTCACCGGCAGACCCCGGCACAGGGACTCCCCGGCGGAGACCCCGGACAGCGCAGCTGTCTCCCCTGCCTTCCGCCGCCACAGGGCATGGGCCTCCACCGCCAGGTCGGTACGAATGGTCAGCATAATTTGTGATACCCCGCCTTTCCGGACACAAAATCTGGTAGTACGCCTTTATTTTGTCCTTCGGCGCAGAAAATATGTGAAAAAAGGTAGAAAAAATTCAAAAAATCCCTTGCAATTTTGAAAAGACCATGGTAAAATACATTTCTGCGTGGGGTGGGTGTTACATTTGCCCCATAGATCCCACTGGAGGAGGTGTTTGGTTTGCCGAATATTAAGTCCGCTAAGAAGCGCGTGCTGGTGGCTGAGGCGCGCAATGCCCGCAACAAGGCCGAGCGTTCCGCCATGAAGACCGCTGTCAAGAAGTTTGAGGTCGCTGCCGCCGAAGGCAATCGCACCGAGGCCGAGGGCGCGTACAAGGTCGCAGTCAAGGCCGTGGATAAGGCCGCTGCCAAGGGCATTCTGCACAAGAACAATGCCGCTCACAAGAAGAGCGCCATGACTCTGAAGCTCAACAGCGTCGGCTGATTTTGACAAGCAAACCAAGAGAGCCGTCCCCATACGGGGACGGCTCTTTTCGTTGTTTTCATCAGGGGAGGGGGCCTCTGAGAGTCTCTTTATTAACCCTTCGGGATGTTTTATGGGTATTCCGTGCTCCGGCACGGGTTACTTTGCCCTCGGCGGCAAAGTAACCCACTCGGCCTAAGAGCCGCCGCCATGCGGCGGTTGGCCTCGTAAGCGCCCGCCTGTGGGCGGGTGAAAACGCCGCCGGGGTTCCCCTGGCCCAGGCCACCCTCTCTTGGCCTTCGGCCAATTCACCTTGCGGACCCCGTTTTGTCCAATCGGACGCCTGCAAGGGGGATACCCGGTTGCCATTGAATTTCCGCGGGGCCTACGGTTCCCTCGTAATCGGTGCGGTGGGTATCCCGCTTCGCCTGTCGGCCCTCGGGCTGAGGGGCGTTTCTTTTTTGCTGACGCGAACCTGCGCAGTTTTGATAGGCGCAATGGCCAGACACAAAACTCAGATTCGCCTGTCTCTTTAACAGGGCGACAGCCGAAGCTGGACGAGCAACCCGCCACAGATCAGATGCCAAAAAGCGCTGCTTCAGCGGCAGGGAAGTTTCAAATCTGATAATGACCGATTGGACAAAAGCGGGGGTCCAGCCCGAAGGGGGCTGGCGCTTTTTCCGTCCGCTTTTGTGCGTACAAAAGTGGACCCGTCGGAGACAAAACAGCGCTGAGGGCCGCTTCTGGCTCCTTCGGAAGTCCCCGGGCTCCGGGACTAAAGTCGGCCCCGCTGCGTTCCTGCCCGCCCGGCGACGGGCGAATCAGTCCTGCATCGGTTGACTGCATCCGCCCAGCCGGTGCGAGGCTGAGGCTCCGGGGCAGGACGCCCCGGGAGTTTTCTCACTTCAGCTCCAGCAGTACCGGGCAGTGGTCGCTGCCGTACACATCGGAGAGGATGTCCGCTGCTGCCACCCGGTCGGTGAGCCGCTGGGAAACGATAAAGTAGTCGATCCGCCACCCGGCGTTGTTCTTCCGGGCGTTGAAGCGGTAGCTCCACCAGCTGTAGGCCCCGGTACGGTCCGGGTACAGATGGCGGAAGGTGTCCACGAATCCGGCAGAGAGCAGCTCCGTCATCTTGCCCCGCTCCTCGTCGGAGAAACCGGCGTTGCCCCGGTTGGGGCCGGGGTTCTTCAGGTCGATCTCCTGGTGGGCCACATTCAGGTCGCCGCAGAGGACCACCGGCTTTTTCCCATCCAGCTCCGTGAGGTAGGCGCGGAAGTCGTCCTCCCACTGCATGCGGTAGTCGATGCGCTTGAGGCCGTCCTGGGCGTTGGGGGTGTAGCAGCACACCAGATAGAAGTCGGGAAATTCGGCGGTAATGACCCGGCCCTCGTGGCGGTGGAGGTCCTCACCGAAGCCGTAGGTCACAGAGAGAGGCTCCTGCCGGGTAAAGATGGCGGTGCCGGAGTAGCCCTTCTTGTCGGCGTAGTTCCAGTACATGTGGTAACCGGGCAGGTCCACCTCCGCCTGGCCTGCCTGGAGCTTTGTCTCCTGCAGGCAGTATATGTCGGCGCCGCTGTCCCGGCAGAAGTCCAGAAAGCCCTTCTGCAGGCAGGCACGCAGGCCGTTGACGTTCCAGGAAATCAGTTTCATGGGCAGTTCTCCTTTGGTGGGGAATAGTGATATCAGTATACCAGGGGGTCCTGGGGAAAACAATTGCAATTTGCGGAAATACACGATAAGAAGGAGAAAGAAATCTGAGGGAGAGGAGCGCCCCGCCTGGGCGGAGGGAGAGATGGAGAAACAGACAAGCAGCCACAAGCTGCGGAATATGACGGAGGGAAGCATCGCCGGCCATTTGCTGGCCTTTGCCTTCCCTATGTTTTTGGGGAGCCTGCTGCAGCAGCTGTACAACATGGTGGACAGCTGGGTGGTGGGCCGGTTTGTCAGTGAGGCGGCTCTGGCCGCCGTAGGCATCGGCTATCCGGTGATCTTTATGTTCACGTCCCTCTTTATGGGGCTCAGCAACGGTACCACCGTCACCATCGCCCAGTACTACGGCGCTGGGAAGATGGAACGGATCCGGGACGTGGTGGATACCACCTATACCTTCTTCACCCTGGCGGTGGTGCCCATTACAGTGGTGGCCCTGCTGATCGCCCGACCGGTACTGGTGCTGATGCGGGTGGAGGACGCCGCCATGGGAGAGGCCTACCTGTACCTGATGATCGTGTCCGGAGGCCTGATCGGTACCATTGGCTATAATATCAACTCCGGTATCCTCCAGGGAGTGGGCAACAGCCGGGCCTCCCTGCTGTTCCTGGGTATTTCGGCGGTAATGAACATCGTGCTGGACCTGCTGTTCGTCCTCCAGTTCCACTGGGGGGTGGCGGGCGTGGCCATCGCCACCATTATCTCCCAGTTCTGCTCCTGGATCTTCGGCGTGTTCTATATCAACCGCAACTATACCGCCTTTGCCATCCGGCCCTTCTGCCTGCGCTTTGACAAGGGCCTGTTCAAAAAGATCATGGGCATCGGCCTGCCGGCGGGCATCCAGTTTGCCACCGTATCCATGGGCATGATGGCCGTCATGAGCCAGGTCAATCTCCTATGCCGCCGGCTACAACGTGGGCAACAAGCTGGACAGCATGGCCTTCCTGCCCATCCAGGCCATTGCCTCTGCCATTACCGCCTTTGTGGGGCAGAATGTGGGGGCCAAGAAGGAGGACCGGGTCCGCCGGGGCGTATTCACCGGTATCTGCTACTCCATCGCCTGGTGTGTGCTGATCATTGCCATCCTATACCCTGCCCGGTTTGCCGCCGCGTCCTTCTTTACCGACAGCCAGGGGGCCATCCGGGGGGCGGCTCTGCTGCTGCAGTGTATCCTGCCCTTCTACCCCTTCTTTGCGGTGCAGTTCACCATGTGCAGCGTGATGCGGGGGGCGGGCGAGAGCGTGGTGCCCATGCTGACGGTGGTGACCAGTCAGGTGCTGCTGCGTATCCCCGGAGTGTATCTGCTGGCCCACTTCTTCGGGCCGGATTATATGTACTATGGCTTTGGTATCGGCTGGATCTTTGGTTCCATCGCTACCGTGCTCTACTTCCTCTCCGGCCGCTGGAAGCGCCGGGGCAGTCTGGCGGAGTAAAAAAGCATGACAGAGAGGGCCTGTCCGGTTTTACCGGTACAGGCCCTCTTTCTTGTCACCACAAACACAGGAATACACCATAAATGGCGCTGGCGATGACGCCGTAGACGATCACCGGCCCTGCCACGGTAAACATCCGGGCGGCCATACCGGTGACGAAGCCCTCGCTGCGGAAGTCGATGGCCGGGGAGGCCACAGCGTTGGCAAAACCGGTGATAGGCACCAGGGTCCCCGCCCCGCCGAACCGGGCGATCTTGTTGTAGACGTTGAGTCCCGTCAGCAGTACCGACAGCAGGATGAGCGATGCGGAGGTAGCGGTGGCGGCGTCCTGGTCGCTGAGGCCCAGGGACAGCCAACCCTCCCGGATCAGCTGGCCCAGTACGCAGATGGCCCCGCCGATGAGAAAGGCCAGGGTGCAGTCCTTTACGATGGGCGAGGGCTTTTCCCGCTGTTTGATCAGCGCGGCGTATTCCTGTTTGCTCATGTCCCGGGTAATATCCACAGACATTCCTCCTTTTGGGGAAAGTTTTTCCCAAAAGAAAAATTTTATGCTGATGAAAGGAATTATTTTGCCGCTTTCCACCGGAGGGAATGGAATCCTGGTGCTTACCAGCGGGAGCTCCACCCCGCACCCCGGGGGTTCAAAGGGGGCGGGCAGCGGCCCTCAGCGCTGTTTTGCCTCCGGCGGGTCCACTTTTGTACGCACAAAAGTGGACCGAAAAAGCGCCGGCCCCCTTCGGGCCGGACCACCGCTGTTGCCCAATCGGACACGATCAGGGGTGATACCCGGCTGCCGCTGAAATACCGCTTTGCCTTCGGCCTCCTCGTGATCGGTGCGGTGGGTATCCCACTTCGGCTGTCGCCCCTCGGGATGGGGGACTTTGCACGTTTTTCTTATCGGAAACCTGGTTGCTTTTCATAGGCGCAGGCAGTTCGCGGCAGAAAAAAGATTCATCTTCCCCTTCAAAAGGGTGTCAGCCGAAGCCGGACGAGATACCCGGCGGAGATCAGATACCCGAAGGATTCGGTAGTTCAGTGGCTGCGCAGTGCTCCTTTGCAGGTGTCCGATTGGGAAAAAACGGGGGTCTGGGGTCTCCCCGGCGCCTTTTTGGTAACTTTTTGTGCGTACAAAAAGTTACCCGGGTCCGGGCCGGGTAGGCCCGGGAACCGAAGCCCGAAGCGGCTTACTTCGGATATGCCGCCTGGGCCGGGTAGGCCCCGCAAAAACCGGGCACCGGGGCCGCAGCCCCGGCAAAAACAAAAAGAGAGGTCCGCCCACCGGCGGACCTCTCTTTATCCCTCTCCTGTCAGGCCAGTAGCTTCCCCATATGGGCGCTGCGCAGAGCCTTCATCACCGCCACGCCCAGGATAGGCGCGCCCACCATAGCCACCACGCCGTTAAAGACGGTGGCAGGCATCTTGGACAGCACCAGCAGCCAGCACTGATCCGCACCGGGCAAGCCCTGGATCAGCATGCCGTTGTAGAAAAACACCTTCACGGAGTAGACCACCATATAGCACACTGCGGCGCAGGCGGTGGCGATGAGCTGGGGACCGTACTTCTCCTTGGCATTGCGGAACAGATAGTAGAGTACCAATCCCGCTACCAAGCCGTACATACCCTTGGTCACAAAGGTGATGGGGGCCTCCACAATGTACTCCGGGTCCAGCATATCAAAGATAGCGGAGCCAAGGCCCGCCGCCAGGCCGCCCCACCAGGGCCCCAGCAGCAGTCCCGACAGGGCGCAGAGGATGTTGGCCAGGGTGAAGGCGGTGGTGCCGCCCAGGCTCACGGGGATCTTCACCCGCATATAGTTTCCGGCAAATACCAGGGCGGCCATCATAGCGGCCACGCACAGCTTCACCAGCAGTTTTGTCTCTTTACTTTCGTGGATCATGGTTCGTTCCTCCCTGCCGCCGCCTTGACGGCGGCTTTTTCTATGTGCTATTATACAAATATCTGATTCTATTGAAACACCCAGAATATAGATATTTTATGGGTTCAGTTTGGGAGGTGGTCCTATGCTGCAGCTGACGCTGTGTCTGGACAGCGGCGGGGAAAAACCCCTGTATCAGCAGCTCTATGAGAGCCTGGCATCACAGATCCGTTCCGGTGTTCTGAAGCCGGGAGACCGGCTGCCGGGAAAGCGGGCCCTGGCGGGCCAGCTGGCGGTGGCGGTAAACACGGTGGACGCCGCCTACCAGATGCTGGTGGCGGAGGGGTATCTGGAGGCCCGGCAGCGCAGCGGCTTTTTCGTGCTGGAGAGCGGCGGTTTTCCGGCGGTGGAGGCGCCTCCCTCCCAGCGGCTTTCCGGCGGCGGGCGCCCCGCCGGGGATGAGGAGCCGCCGCCGAAATTTGACCTCTCCACCGGCGGCGTGGATACCGCCCTGTTCCCCTTCCGCACCTGGGGAAGAATTCAGCGGGATCTCCTCTACGGAGAGCCGGAGCTGCTGCGCCACGGCCACCGTCAGGGGGACGAGGACCTGCGCCGGGAGCTGGCGGAGTACCTCCGGGCCTACCGGGGGGTGGACTGCGGCGTGGAACAGATCGTGGTGGGAGCCGGTGTGGAGTATCTGCTGGGCCTGGCGGCCCGGCTGCTGGGGCCGGTGACGGCGGCGGTGGAAAACCCGGGCTACGACCGCTCCCGGATGATTTTGGAGAACAACGGCATACCCTGCCGGTGTGTGGTCATTGACGAGGGGGGCCTCTCGGCGGAGGGCCTGGAGCAAAGCGGGGCGGACCTGTGTTATGTCACCCCCAGCCACCACTTCCCTACCGCCGTTACCATGCCTGCCGCCCGCCGCTCCCAGCTGCTGCGGTGGGCCCAGGCCCGGCCGGGACGGTATATTCTGGAGGACGACTACGACGCGGAGTTCCGCTTTGATACCCGGCCTCTCCCCAGTCTCCAGGGTATGGGCGGCCGGTGGGGACCGGTGATCTATCTCTGCACCTTCTCCAAGAGCCTGGCTCCCAGCATCCGTATCGCCTGCATGGTGCTGCCCATGGGCCTGCTGGGCCGGTACCAGGCGGTGTTCGGCAGCTACGCCAACACCGTCAGCCGCTTTGAGCAACAGACCCTGTGCCGTTTCCTGTCCCAGGGCCATTTTACCCGCCATCTCTCCCGGATGCGCAGCGTGTACCGGGGCCGGATGTCCGCCCTGGCCTCCGCCCTGGAGGAGGCCTTCGGCCGGGAGAACATCGTCCTCCAGGGCCGCCACACCGGGCTCCACCTGCTGCTGACCCTCCGGGACGGCCCCGGGGAGCAGGCCATGGTCCATTCCGCCCGGCGGGAGGGGGTGGCCCTCCGGGGCTTGAGCCAGTACTACATGGAGGACCGGGAGACCTGCCCGGAGAATACGGTGGTGCTGGGCTACGCCTCCCTTCAGGACGAGGACATCCCCGCCCTGACGGCGGCCCTGAAGCGGGCCTGGGGCTGATGGGGCTAAAACCGGCATCGGCAGAAATAAAAGAAAGGTTTATGAGAAAACATATGGATCAAGAAATCAGAGGGAAACGGATTATTTTGCGGGAGCAAAGAGAAGAAGATGTGCCGTTTTATACCTATTGGTTCAATCAGCCGAAGGTTATGTTTCAATGCGGTTTTGAGAAGCCTATCATTGAGGAAGAGATGAAAACTTGCATTACCGTCAACCATAAATCGAAAGACTCGGTTTGGTTCACGATTACAGATCTGGACGGCAATATCATAGGTGAGACGGGCCTGCTCCGTATGTTTCCCGCATGGCACCAGACCGATCTTACGATCATCATTCCCGATCCAAAGATGCAGCATAAGGGCTACGGGACAGAAGCCATTCGCATCATGCTGGATATGGCCTTCCACCAGTATGACATGCACCGTGTCTCCATCGGGGTAGTGGGATTGAATACCGATGCGCTGGCGTTCTACAAGAAGATCGGATTCAAGCAGGAAGGTATTCAGGAAGAGGCCTATTACTACAACAATACATACAGTGATTTTATTATGATGCGGATTCTCAGCCACGAATGGAAATAAGGGATACGTTCCAATGGATGGGACCACCCGGTGGGGATTCCGGACGGTCTATAGGGCGGAACGGTCCTTTTTCCGCCGGACCAGGGCCAGGATGCCCCACCAGAGCAGCAGCAGCACCACCGGCGGCAGGACCATCAGCTCCACCGGCAGGTAGTAGTCGATGGGCTGGTAGAGCCCGTCCAGCAGGGCGAAGGGCACGGTGACTGCTCCGGCAGCGGCCAGGAAGGCCAGAAAGGCCCAGACCACCGTTTTGGCGGGGGGCAGGGGCTTCACAAAGGCCATGACGGCCCCCAGAATGAGACAGCCCAGGAGGGACACCGTCCCTGCCAGGCTTTCCAGCCCTTCACAGAAATCGCCGATGGCAATGCGCTGATCCAACAGGGGCTTTGTGGCCTCGGTGATGATCGTGCCGTCGGGGAAGGCCAGGAAGGTGTTGGCCCACAGCCTCACCGCCGAGCGCAGCAGCAGCAGTCCCAGCACTGTCACGGCAAAGCCCAGGGCCAGCCGCCGCAGGAGCCGCAGCCGCTGCTGGCGGGGGGCGGCGCCGTAAAGCACGTCTGTGATCTCCACCCCGTAGACCTCCGCCAGCTTTTCCAGCATGGCAAGGTCCGGCTGGGTCCGCCCGGACTCATAGCTGGAGATGGCCTGCCGGGTCAGGCCCACCTTCTCCGCCACCTGCTCCTGGGTCATACCGGAGAGGCGGCGCAGGTCCTTTAGATTCTGTGGGATCGTCATGTCTATCACCTCGCCGCCACGGTAGCAGATTTTGCCCGTACCGTCAAGAAACGATTTGTTGCGCCGGGATTTTAGGGCGTTTTCCGCCATTTTCCCGGAAAAATACCCCTTGTTTCACAGCAGAAAAAGAGGGCGGCTCCCCCCGATCGGGGGGAGCCGCCCTGCCTGTTTTTTTCCGGCAGAGAGTGTCCGGGAAGAGTTTTACATCACCACCACAGGCTTGATGAGATCCTTGGGCTTGTCCTTCATCAGCAGCAGGGCCTCCTCCAGGTGGTCAAAGCCCTGGTAGCGATGGGTCAGCAGTTTGGAGGTGTCCAGCCGGCCGTTGACCAGCAGGGCGGCCAGCTTCTCCATCCGCAGCCGTCCGCCGGGCATGAGGCCGCCGGCGATGGTCTTGTGGCCCATGCCGCAGCCCCACTCCACCCGGGGGATGCGGACATAGTCACCGGAGCCCAGGTAGTTGACGTTGCCGATCCGTCCGCCGGGCTTGAGCATGTTGATGGCCTGGATAAAGGTGTCGTTGTCGCCGCCGGCGATGATCACCTTGTCCACGCCCTTGCCGCCGGTTTTGTCCATGATCTGCGCCACGATGTCGCCCTCACGGTAGTTGATGATGTCAGTGGCGCCGTAGGCCTTGGCCACCTCCACGCAGTTGGGCCGGGAGCCCACGGCGAACAGCCGCCCCGCCCCCCGCAGGGCCGCGCCCGCCACGGCCATCAGGCCCACAGGGCCGATGCCGATGACGCACACGCTGTCACCGTACTGCACATCTGCCAGCTCCGCGCCGTGGAAGCCGGTGGGCACCATGTCGCTGAGCATGACGGCAGCGGCAGGGTCCAGGCCCTCCGGCAGCCGGGCCAGATTGGCGTCGGCCTCGTTGACATGGAAGTATTCAGCAAATACGCCGTCCTTGAAGTTGGAGAATTTCCAGCCGGAGAGCATGCCGCCGGAGTGCATGGAGTAGCCCCCCTGGGCCTCCAGACTGCCCCAGTCGGGGGTGATGGCGGGGACGATGACCTTCTCCCCCACCTTCAGGTCCTTGACCAGGGAGCCTACCTCCACGATCTCGCCCACGGCCTCGTGGCCCAGGATCATGTCGGTGCGCTCGCCGATGGCGCCTTCCCAAACGGTGTGTATATCAGAGGTACAGGGGGAGACGGCGATGGGCCGGACGATGGCGTCCAGGGGCCCGCAGGCGGGAACGTCCTTCTCGATCCAGCCGGTCTTGCCGATACCCAGCATAGCGTAACCTTTCATTTTCATGGCATTGTCCTCCTGTGCGGTTATTTGTTAAATTATTAACGTTAATATAATAACAAACTTTTCCGGTTCTGTCAACCACAAGTTGTCCTCTGCCGGAAAGCTGTCTCTAGGGTGCCCGCAGGGAGGAAAATTTATTCCATTTTTCACATTGGCGGCGGGGCGGTCCGGAGGCGGCCTGGAAAAATATGCCGCAAGATAAAAAAAGAAGGCCCGGCAATGCGGGCCTTCCCTTTTGTGTCTGACAGAGTGGACCCATCAGTGGGCCTCCCCTTTGGCGGAGCTGTTTTTCCCACGGAGCCAGGCGGCGGTGTCCCGCAGGGTCTGTACCAGATCCCGGGGCCGGTAGCCCAGCTCGGCGGTAGCCTTGTCGTGGGAGAACTTGTCGTTGCTGCGGAGAGTGTAGAGGGAGTAGCTGGTGTAAAGGGGCCGTTTTTTCTGCCGCCGGGCCAGCCATTGGAGCCCCGGCGCCGCTGCCCGGGCCATCCACATGGGCAGCACCGGCAGCCGTCTGCCGCCTGCCACGGAGCGGAGGATGCTCAGCAGCTCCCGTACCTCATAGTGACGGTTGGAGAGGATATAGCACTCCCCTTTCCGGCCCTTTTCCGCCGCCAGCAGGCACCCCAGAGCCACATCCCGTACGTCCACAAAGTCGTAGCCTCCGGTGACGCAGGCGGGCAGCTTCCCCTGGAGATAGTCGTTGACCAGCTGTACCAGGTGGTTGCCGCTGCGGTCATAGGGCCCCAGGATGCCGGAGGGGTGCACCACCACCGCGTCCAGGCCCGCCGCTGCCGCGTCCAGTACCGCCTGGGTGGCCTCCGCCTTGGTCTTGGCGTAGCCTCCCACCACCGCGTCGGGGTCAAAGTGGGTGATCTCATGGAGGACCTGGGTCTTATCCCCCTCCGGGATGGCGTGGACGGAGCTGACATATACCAGCCGGTCCACAGCGTGCTTTTGGCAGAGGGAGAGGATATGTTTCGTGCCGTCCACGTTCACGGCCCGCACCAGAGGCAGCACCTCCCCGGAGATGTCCACGATACCGGCGGTGTGGATGAGGCACACCCAGGTGCCGGCGGGAATGTCCTGAAACAGTGGCTCCAGGCTCTCCGGCTGGCATACATCCCCCTGGAAATAGGTAACGCCGTCCCCCACAGGGGGCATGTGGCCCGGCAGCACCAGACCGCGGACCATAGCCTTCCGGCGGCGCAGCAGGCGGATCAAAGTCCCACCCAGGTGACCGTCCGCTCCGGTAATGATAAACAGCCGTTCCATAGGATCGCCTCCTCGCGTTACTGAACAGCGTGTTGCTTTACGTCTCTATGTGTAGTATACTCAAAGAAAACAGGCCGAACAAGGGACACATTTTTTCTCTGTGTCCGTTTTATCAACATCTTTGCCATAATCTGTTGAAAAAACCCACTCCGTAACGGAAAATTTACAAAATCAGGAGGGACATATGGAAAAGCTGGACCACCGGGTCCGGGTGACCCAGACGTTGATCCGCAAGGCTTTTACAGATCTGCTGGCAAAAAAGCCCATAGAGAGCATTTCCGTCAAGGAGCTGTGTCAGGCGGCGGGGATCAACCGGGGCACCTTTTATGCCCACTATCGGGATCTCTACGACCTGCGCTCCCACATGGAGGACGAGCTCATTGCAGATCTTCAGCAGGCTCTGGCACCGCTGATGGAGGGCACCCCTTCCCCTCTGGAGGTGACGGAGGGGATCTTCCGGTGCCTGCGCAGCAATGCTGACGCCTGTACGGTGATCCTGGGCCCCTATGGGGACCGGGAGTTTATCCACCGGCTGCTGGAGGGAGCCAGAGGGCCTTATCTCGCGGGGTATACCCGGTATTTTGCGGGGGCCAGCCAGCGGCAGCTGGATTACTTTTACGCTTTTGTCAGTGCCGGGTGTATCGGTCTGCTGGAGCGGTGGCTGGTGGAGGGCATGACCACGCCGGCGGAGGAGGTGGCTGCTGCCGCCGAGGGGATCATGCTCCGGGGCGTGGGGTTCCTGGAGACAGAAAAAGAGTAAAAAAAGAGGCCGCCGGGCATCCGGCGGCCTCTTCTGCTGCTTTGAGGGGCAGATTTTTATCAGGGGATGCGGAAGAACCGCTTCCCGTTTTCCCAGGTAATACGTTCGCACTCCTCCGGGGAGATGCCCTTCACCTCCGCCAGTTTCCGGCAGATGAAGGCCACGTTCCGGGAGTCGTTGCGCTGGCCGCGGTTGGGTACCGGGGCCATGTAGGGGCTGTCGGTTTCGATCATCAGATGGTCCATAGGCACCGCCGCCGCGGCCTCCAGGGCCTTGCGGGCGTTTTTGTAGGTGAGGACCCCGGTGAAGGAGATCATCCACCCCAGCTTGACCAGCTCCCTTGCCATCTCCGCGCTGCCGGAAAAGCAGTGGAACACTCCCCGGACGGCGGGGAATTCCTTGATAATGGCCAGGCTGTCGCCGTGGGCCTCCCGGTCGTGGACGATCACCGGCAGATCAAGCTCCTGGGCCAGCTGCAGCTGGGCGCGGAACACCTGCTGCTGGAAGTCCCGGGGGGGATTTTCCTCCCAGTAGTAGTCCAAACCGATCTCCCCGATGGCCACCGCCTTGGGGTGCTTTGCCAGGGAGCGGAGGATATCCAGTTCCTCCGGTACATAGGGGCCGCAGTTCTCCGGGTGGTAGCCCACAGCGGCGTAGACGTGGGGATACCGCTCCGCCAGGGCCAGGGCCTGCCGGGAGGTGGGGATATCGCAGCCGGGGTTCACCACCAGGCCTACGCCGTTTTCCGGCAGGGCCGCAAGCAGTTCCTCCCGGTCCGGGTCGAACTGGGAATCGTCGTAGTGGGCATGGGTGTCAAACAGCGCCATGGCGGGGCTCCTTTCTTGTTTTGCCGGTTCCCACCGGCCGGGGGATGGTATCAGAGGATGGTTCCTCTGAATCTCCTTTTATCAGCCCTCCGGGCTGGGTATGCTCCGCAGGCCTACTTTTCCTTCGCGGGAAAAGTAGGCAAAAGCGCGCCGGGGAGACCCCGGACCCCCCTCTGTTTGTCCAATCGGACACAAGCAAGGGAGATGCCCGGTTGCCACTGAAATACCGCGGGGCCTCCGGCTCCTTCGTAATCGGTGCGGCGGTCTGCGCACTTCGCCTGACGGCCCTCGAGTCGATAGACGCTTCTGATTATGCGAAACAGACAGATGGTTCTACCCCTTTAACAGGGCGACAGCCGAAGCTGGACGCGCAACCCGCCGCAGATCAGATGCCAAAAGGCACTGGTTCAGTGGCACCACAGCGGCAGGGCTGGGGGTGTCCGATTAGACAACAGCGGGGGTCCAGCCCGAAGGGGGCTGGCGCTTTTTCGGTTCACTTTTGGGCGGCCAAAAGTGAACCCGGGGTTTGGGGCCGGGAAGGCCCCCAATAGCAAACACCGGGTCCGGGGACGGCGCACCGGCAGAAAAGGGGCCGGTCCCGGAGGACCGGCCCCGAATCAACATCATCTCTCAGCAGAGCTTGGCTCCGGCGGGGATGGAATCGTCCACCATGAGAAGATGGAGCTTCTCCTCCCCCTTCTCCTTGTGGACGGCGGAGATCAGCATACCGCAGCTCTCCTGGCCCATCATCTTCCGGGGCGGCAGGTTCACGATGGCCACCAGGGTCTTGCCCACCAGCTCCTCGGGCTTATAGTACAGGGCGATGCCGGAGAGGATCTGCCGGTCAGTGCCGGTACCGTCGTCCAGAGTGAACTTCAGGAGCTTGTTGCTCTTCTTCACGTTCTCGCAGGCTTTCACCTTCACTGCCCGGAGATCACACTGGCAGAAGGTGTCGAAGGGCACCTCCTCGGTGAGCTGGGGCTCCACCTCCACGTCGGGGAGGGTGGCCTTCTTGGCCTCAGCCTCCAGCCGCTCCAGCTCCTCCAGAGCCTTCTCCGCATCCACACGGGGGAACAGGTTCTCGCCCTTGGTGACGGCGGCGCCGTCGCTGAGGCCGCCCCACACCGCGGCGCTGTCCCAGGTGCGGACGTCCTCCCCCGCCCCGATCTGGACAAAGAGCTTGTCCATGCTCTCAGGCATGAAGGGGATCAGCAGAATGGCGCAGATCCGGGTGGCCTCCAGCAGGTTGTAGAGGACGTGGGCCAGACGGCCGCCGTTGGCCTCCATATCCTTGGCCAAAGCCCAGGGGGCGTTCTCGTCGATATACTTGTTGGCCCGCTGGATCACGGCAAAGATCTCCTCCAGGGCCTTGTGGGGGGCGTAGGTATCCATATCCTTCTGGTACTTGTCCCGGAGAGCGGAGGCCATGGTGATGAGCTCCGTGTCAAAGGCTTCGGGCTTGTCCCAGGTGCGGCAGCCTTCCGGCAGCTTGCCGCCGAAATACTTGCCCACCATGGCGGTGGTGCGGCTGACCAGGTTGCCCAGGTCGTTGGCAAGGTCGGTGTTGATGGTCTGGATCAGCAGCTCGTTGGAGAAGTTGCCGTCAGAGCCGAAGGGGAAGGTCCGCATGAGGAAGAAACGCAGGGCGTCCACTCCGAACATCTGAGCCAGGATATAGGGGTCCACCACGTTGCCCTTGGACTTGGACATCTTGCCGCCGTCCAGCAGGAGCCAGCCGTGGCCGAACACCTTCTTGGGCAGGGGCAGACCCAGGCTCATGAGCATGGCGGGCCAGATGATGGAGTGGAAGCGGACGATCTCCTTGCCCACGATGTGGACATCGGCAGGCCAGAACTTGTCGAAATCGTCGTACTTGTCGTTGTCGTAGCCCAGGGCGGTGATGTAGTTGGAGAGAGCGTCGATCCACACATACACCACATGGCCCGGGTCAAAGTCCACAGGCACGCCCCAGGTGAAGCTGGTGCGGGACACGCACAGATCCTCCAGGCCCGGCTTGATGAAGTTGTTCACCATCTCGTTGACCCGGCTCCGGGGCTCCAGAAAGTCGGTGTTCTCCAGGAGATCCTGGATCTTATCGGCGTACTTGCTCAGACGGAAGAAGTAGGCCTCCTCCTCCGCGTCCTGGACCTCACGGCCGCAGTCGGGGCACTTGCCGTCCTTGAGCTGGCTCTCGGTCCAGAAGCTCTCGCAGGGCTTGCAGTACTTGCCCTTGTAGGTGCCCTTGTAGATGTCTCCGTTGTCGTACATCTTCTTGAAGATCTTCTGGATAGCGGAGACATGGTAGTCGTCAGTGGTGCGGATAAAGCGGTCGTTGGAGATGTTCATCAGCTTCCACAGGTCCAGAACGCCGCCTTCACCCTCTACGATCTTGTCCACATATTCCTGCGGGGTGACGCCGGCATCCTTGGCCTTGTCCTCGATCTTCTGACCGTGCTCGTCGGTACCGGTGAGGAACATGACGTCATAGCCCTGGAGGCGCTTGTAGCGGGCCAGGGCGTCGGTGGCCACGGTGCAGTAGGTGTGGCCGATGTGGAGCTTGTCTGAGGGATAGTAGATGGGGGTTGTGATATAATATCTCTTGTTCTCCATAGGGAAAACCTCCTGTAAGTCCCGAATGGGGGACGTAATCGGCAATCAAACGTAAGATATAGTATACCACATCCCGGGAATACTTTACAAGTATTCCGGCGGAAGAAAATCTCCCGGGGTGCAGTCTCCGCCCGGGAGACAGCCATAGACGGCCGGTGGACAGGCAGAAATGGGTGCTATTTTCCGCCGGAGGAAAGATTTTCCTGCCGGGGAAAGGGGAACCATCACTTTTTCCGGCGACGGTGGTTAACATAAGCGTGTGGAAAACTGTGTGGATAATGTGTAAAACCTTGTTCTGGCAGGAAGTTGCGGGGGTTTCTTCCGATTATGCCCTGTGGAGCGCCTGGTCACTTTTTTCGGAGTTTTATGGTTTTTTGTCAAAGACAGGTAAGAACGGCGTGTGGGGCAGGTGAAATGGGCCGGGAGGGGTTGCCATTGACGGCGGGATTTGGTAAACTAATACTGTTGCGGACTGATTTTACACAGCGGAGGAACCTATGGCAGAAAAGAAACCAAGCTACGGCAACGAGTCCATCAGTGCCCTGAAGGGAGCCGACCGGGTCCGGAAACGGCCCGGTGTCATTTTTGGCTCCGATGGCCTGGAGGGCTGCGAGCACGCCGTATTTGAGATATTGTCCAACTCCATCGACGAGGCCCGGGAGGGCCACGGCAAAAAGATCACCGTCACCCGTTTCCTGGACCACAGCGTGGAGGTAGAGGACGCGGGCCGGGGCTGCCCGGTGGATTGGAACGAGAAGGAAAAGCGGTACAACTGGGAGCTGGTGTTCTGTGAGCTCTACGCCGGCGGCAAGTACGGCAACAACCAGGGCGAGAACTACGAGTATTCCCTGGGCCTCAATGGTCTGGGCTCCTGTGCCACCCAGTACTCCTCCGCCTGGATGGACGTCACCGTCTGGCGGGACGGCTATGAGTATCAGCTCCATTTTGAAAAGGGCAAGGTAAAGGGCAAAAAGGGAGAGGAGCTGCAAAAGACCCCTCTCACCAAAAAGCGCACCGGCACCCGTACGAGGTGGCTTCCCGACCTGGAGGTGTTCACCGATATCGCCATCCCGGCGGACTACTTCACCGGCGTCATGAAGCGCCAGGCGGTGGTCAACGCCGGTATCACCTTTGTGTTCAAGAACGAGACTGCCCCGGGGAAGTTTGAGACCGAGGAGTTCTTCTATGAGAACGGCATCGCCGACTATGTGAAAGAGCTGGCGGGTGAGGACAGCCTGACCCTGCCGGTGTTCTGGGAGGCGGAGCGCCGGGGCCGGGACCGTGCCGACAAGGACGAGTACAAGGTAAAGCTGTCGACGGCCTTCTGCTTCTCCAACCGGGTGGCCATCATTGAGCACTACCACAACTCCAGCTGGCTGGAGCATGGAGGCAGTCCGGAGAAGGCTACCCGCTCCGCCTTTGTGGGAGCCATCGACGCATGGCTGCGCCAGAACAGCAAGTACCAGAAAAACGAGAGCAAGGTCACCTGGGCGGATGTGGAGGACTGTCTGGTGCTGGTCAGCAGTAACTTCTCCACCCAGACCAGCTACGAAAACCAGACCAAGAAGGCCATCACCAATAAATTCATCCAGGAGGCCATGACGGAGTTCCTCCGCAGCCGCCTGGAGATCTACTTTATCGAAAATCCCGCCGACGCTGAGCGGGTAGCCGGCCAGGTGCTGGTGAACAAGCGCAGCCGGGAGCGGGCGGAGCAGACCCGGCTGAACATCAAGAAGAACCTCTCCGGCACCATCGACATCGCCAACCGGGTCCAGAAGTTTGTGGACTGCCGGACCAAGGACGTGAGCCGCCGGGAGCTCTATATTGTAGAGGGCGATTCCGCTCTGGGCAGCGTAAAGCTGAGCCGGGACGCGGAGTTCCAGGGGATCATGCCGGTCCGGGGCAAGATATTGAACTGCCTGAAGGCGGATTACGCCCGTATTTTCAAAAGTGAGATCATCACGGACCTGATGAAGGTGCTGGGCTGCGGCGTGGAGGTCCAGAACAAGCACGTGAAGGAGCTGAGCGCCTTTGACCTGGGGAATCTCCGGTGGAGCAAGGTGGTCATCTGCACCGATGCGGACGTGGACGGCTTCCAGATCCGGACGCTGATTCTGACCATGCTCTACCGTCTCTGCCCCACCCTCATCCAGGAGGGGTATGTGTATATCGCCGAGTCCCCCCTCTTTGAGATCAACAGCGGGGACAAGACCTGGTTTGCCTACTCCGAGCGGGAGAAGGCGGAGATTCTCAAGGGCCTGGAGGGGAAAAAGGTGAAGGTGGATCGGAGCAAAGGTCTGGGCGAGAACGACCCGGACATGATGTGGCTGACCACCATGAACCCGGAGACCCGGCGGCTCATCAAGGTGATGCCCGAGGATGCGGAGGCCACCGCCGCCATGTTTGACCTGCTGCTGGGGGACAATCTCCAGGGGCGTAAGGAGCACATCGCCGAGAACGGATATAAGTTTTTGGATCTGGCGGATATTTCGTAAAGGCCGCCTTGCCCCGGCGGCGGGGGGGTCAGAGGAGGATTCCTCTGAATGTTTCTTGTTTCAGCCCTTCAGGCTGTTTGGGGATATTCCGCGCCGTAAGCGCGGGTTACTTTGCCCTCGGCGGCAAAGTAACCAAAACGCCGCCGGGGACACCCCGGACCCCGTTTTTGCCCAATCGGTCTGTATCAAGTCTTGATACTGCGTTGCCACTGAATTTCTGCAGGGCCGCTGGCCCCTCGTAATCGGTGCGGCGGGAATCTCACTTCGGCTGTCGCCCCTCGGGCTGAGGGTTGGTTCTATCAGCGCTTACAGGCGGGCCAGGTGCAGGCCCAAACGGAAGGATTTATGGAACAAGTACTGCATCTCTGCGGAGCATGCGGCGTTGCACCGGGGCTCATAGGCCATGTACAGCCGCCGCTGCTCCGGGGTGAAGGTCTCTGTCAAAGCATTCAGCGCCTCGTCCCGGCTCCCCGCCAGGACCTGGTACGCCTCTTGCTCCAACAGGCCGGGCCACTCATGTTCCATGATATAGTAAAACAGACATTCCTCGTATTCGTTCATCCGATTTACCCCCACCAGATATTGAGAAGCACAATTGTGCGTGCTATGATAGCAGTATAACATGCACAATTGTGCTTGTCAAGGAAAAGAGGGTCTATGACATTTTCAGAACACCTGCTGTCCCTGCGATTATCCAAAGGGCTGAAGCAGCAGGAGATTGCCGAAAAATTGGGGATCTCCCTGCGGGTCTATCAATACTATGAGCACGGCGACCGTACGCCGCCCATGGAGACCCTCATTGCGCTGGCAGACCTGTACGACATTACCCTGGATGAGCTGGTCTGCCGCCAGCGATAAGCCTCCCGTGGCTTCCCGCCCCGGACCCGGGTAACTTTTTGTACGCACAAAAAGTCACCAAAAAAGCGCCGGGGCCACCCCGGTCCCCGCTTTTGTCCAATCAGTCTGTATCAGGGTTGATACCGGGCAGCCACTGAAATACCGCGGGCCGCTGGCCCCTCGTAATCGGTGCGGCGGGTGTCTGACTTCGCCTGACGGCCCTCGGGCTGAGGGATGTTTCTTGTTGCGCGGGGTGCGCCGACGAGAAGCATGCCGCGGCGTCTCAGTGGCTGCGCAGCCCTCCCCTGATGGCGTCCGATTGGACAAAAGCGGGGGTCCAGCCCGAAGGGGGCTGGCGCTTTTTCGGTTCACTTTTGGGCGTCCAAAAGTGAACCCGTCGGAGACAAAACAGCGCTGAGGGCCGCTGCCCGCTGATTCAGTGGCACCAGCCCTCCCCGGCATCCAAAATAAACAGTAAGGAACACACCGATGGCAAAGAAGAAAACCCCCTCCGAGGGGAGCAAAAAAGTTAATAATCCCAACGTCATGGGCCTCCACGCCGCGGTGGTGGAGCAGCCCATCACCGATACCCTGGAGACCAATTACATGCCCTACGCCATGTCGGTCATCGTCTCCCGGGCCATCCCGGAGATCGACGGCTTCAAGCCCTCTCACCGCAAGCTCCTCTATACCATGTATAAAATGGGCCTCCTCACGGGGGCGAGGACCAAGAGCGCCAACATCGTGGGCCAGACCATGCGCTTGAACCCCCACGGCGACGCCGCCATCTACGACACCATGGTGCGCCTCTCCAAGGGCTACGGCGCATTGCTCCACCCCTTCGTGGACTCCAAGGGCAACTTCGGTAAGGTCTACTCCCGGGATATGGTCTGGGCCGCCAGCCGGTATACGGAGGCAAAGCTGGCCCCCATCTGCCAGGAGCTGTTCCGGGACATCGACCAGGACACCGTGGACTTTGTGGACAACTACGACAACTCCATGAAGGAGCCTGCCCTCCTCCCCACCACCTTCCCCAACATTCTGGTCAGCGCCAACCAGGGCATCGCCGTGGGTATGGCCAGCCAGCTGTGCGGCTTCAACCTGGGAGAGGTCTGCGACGCCACCGAGGCCTATCTCAAGAACCCGGACTGCGACCTCAGCAGTATCCTCCTGGCCCCCGACTTCCCCACCGGCGGCGAGGTCATCTGCGACAGCGCCGTTATGGAGGAGATCTACCGTACCGGCCGGGGCACCATCCGTATTCGGGGCCGCTACCGGTATGTGAAAGAGGAAAACGTCATCGAGATCTACGAGATCCCCTATACCACCACCACCGAGGCCATTCTGGACAAGGCGGCGGAGCTCATCAAGGCGGGCAAGCTGAAAGAGATCAGCGACATGCGGGATGAGACGGATTTAGGGGGCCTGAAGCTGGCCATCGACCTCAAGCGGGGCGCGGACCCGGAGAAGGTCATGGCCAAGCTCTACCGCTCCACGCCCCTCCAGGACGCCATGGGCTGCAACTTCAACATCCTGGTGGCGGGGACGCCCCGGGTCATGGGCGTCCGGGAGATTTTGGAGGAGTGGTGCGCCTGGCGGATGGAGTCCGTCCGGCGGCGGACCTATTTTACCCTCCAGAAGAAGAAGGACAAGCTCCACCTCCTCAAGGGCCTCAAGCGGATCCTGCTGGATATCGACAAGGCCATCGCCATCATCCGGGAAACCGAGGAGGAATCCGAGGTGGTGCCGAACCTCATGATCGGCTTTGGCATCGACGAGGTACAGGCGGAGTTTGTGGCGGAGATCAAGCTGCGCAACATCAACAAGGAGTATATCCTCAAGCGGGTGAAGGAGGAGGAAGCCCTCCGCTCCGAGATCGAGGACCTGGAGGATCTGGTAAACAGCCCCAAGCGGATCCGTCAGGTGATCATCGGGGAGCTGCGGGAGGTAAAGAAGAAGTACGCCCAGCCCCGTCTCACCGCCATCGTCTACGGCCATGAGCTGCCGGAGGAGACGGAGGAGGACGAGACGCCGGACTACCCGGTCCATGTATTCCTCTCCCGGGAGGGATACTTCAAGAAGATCACGCCCCAGTCCCTGCGGATGGCGGATACCCAGAAGTACAAGGAGAACGACGGCCCCAGTCAGAGCTTTGAGGCCACCAACCGCGCCGAGGTCATGTTCTTCACCAACCGTCAGCAGGTGTATAAGTGCCGGCTCAGTGACTTTGACGACACCAAGGCCAGCGCCCTGGGGGACTATCTGCCCACGAAGCTGTCCATGGACCCGGAGGAGAGCGTGGTCAGCATGGTGCTGCCGGGAGATTACAGCGGCTGGATCTTCTTCTTCTTTGCCAACGGCAAGGCGGCGAGAGTGGAGCTGAAGAGCTACGCCACCACCTCCAACCGCCGCAAGCTCACCGGGGCCTACAGCGACAAGAGCCCTCTGGTGGCTCTGGTGCATCTCACGGAGGAGACGGAGCTGGTGCTCACCTCCACAGAGCGGCGCAGCCTGGTGGTGAATACCGCCCTGCTCTCCCCCAAGACCACCCGCAGTACCCAGGGGGTCCAGGTCATGACCCTCAAGCCCAAATATCAGCTCTCCGAAGTCTGTTCTTTGGAGGAAAGCGGCATTACCAATCTCAGCCGCTACCGCTGCCGGAGCCTGCCCGGTGCGGGAGCGCTGCTCAAAGAGGAGGACGGCGGCCAGATGCGGCTGCTGTAAAAGGGGCAGGTCGATCATCAGAGAATCAAAAAGGAGGATCAGCCTATGCGGATCAAAAATCCGGTTTTACGCAAGCTCTGGGAGTACGGAGTCATCACCTTTGGCAGCGCCATCTACGCCCTGTGCTTCAACTGGCTCTTTCAGACCAACCATATCTCCATGGGCGGCTTTACCGGTGTGGCACAGATCGTCAACCGGTTTATCCCCATGCTGCCGGTGGGCGTGACAGTGATCATTCTGAACGTACCGCTGTTCATCCTGGGAGTGAAAAAGACCGGCCTCCACATCCTGATCTCCTCCCTGTACGCTATGGCGGTAGGGTCCCTGATGATCGACGGCATTGCCATGCTCTATACCTTCCCGCCCATGGAACAGCTGCTGGCCTGTATTTACGGCGGCGTGCTGCTGGGCCTGTCCATGGGCCTTCTGCTGATGGTGGGCGCCACCACCGGCGGTACGGAGCTGGCGGCCCGGCTGCTGAAATTCAAGCTGCACCATCTGTCCATCGGGCGGCTGTGCCTGATCATCGACCTGATGGTCATCCTGCTCCACGCCATCACCTTCAACAACCTGTACAATGCCCTCTACGGCATTATCGCCATGTATATCTCCAGTCTGGTAATGGACGCGGTGGTTTACGGCTCCATCAACGCCAAGATGGCCTATATCATCAGCGACAACAGCCAGGCCATTACGGAGCAGCTGCTGAAAATGGAGCTGGGTGTGACCCAGCTGCAGGGGCGGGGCGCCTGGAGCGGCGGGGAAAAGACGGTGGTGCTGTGCGCCTTCAAGCGTACGCAGATCGCCGCCATCAAGGCGGCTGTCACCGCCATCGACCCCAACGCCTTTATCATCGTCTGTGATGCCCACGAGGTCCTGGGCGAGGGCTTCGGAGTATATTCACCGGACAGCCTGTAACGGCTCTTCCGCCGCGGCGGAAGGGATCTTTTGGAGAAACCATAAAGGAGGAACGCGCATATGGCATTTGAAAAGCTGAAAGAGACCCTGGAGAAAAACGGCTTTACCGTGTCCGTCTTTGCCGACGGCAAGGCGGCAGCGGAGTATCTCAACCGGGAGATCGACGGCGTCACCGTAGGCTGCGGCGGCTCCATGACCCTGACGGAGATGGGGGTACAGAAGAGCCTGGCGGAGCATAACACCCTCTATGCCCATGGCATCACCCCCGGTGATCCCTGGGAGATCATGGCCAAAGCGGCTACAGCGGAGGTGTATGTCCTCTCCGCCAACGCCATTGCTGAGGACACTGGAGAGATCCTGAACATCGACGGCAACGGCAACCGGGTATCCGCCTCCCTGTTCGGCCACCGGAAGGTGTACATCGTGGCGGGCAAGAACAAGGTGTCCCCGGACTACGACAGCGCCCTGTGGCGGCTGCGCAACGTGGTGGCTCCCAAGAACGCCCAGCGGCTGGGCCGCAAGACCCCCTGTGCGGTAAAGGGAGACAAGTGCTATGACTGCCACAGCCCCGACCGGATCTGCCGCGGGCTGGTGGTGCTGTACCAGAAGATGCGGCCCATGGATATGGAAGTGGTCCTGATCGACCAGGAGCTGGGCTATTAAGGAAACTGTGAAAGGAGGCGCGGACTGTGAAAAAGCGGATGGCCGTAAGTTTTCTGGCGGTGTGCCTGCTGCTCAGCGGCTGCGCCTCCCTGCTGGAGCGGTCCTACAGCGTGGTGGAGCCCTATGCCGACCGGTACTGGGACGCCAGCGCTGAGGACACCCTCCGGGTAGAGAACTATCAGGACCTGGTCAACTCCCTGCTGATGCTGATTGAGGAGCGGGCAGAGGACGGCGTCATCCGGTATTATACGGAGGGAGACGCCTACGGCCTGGCCCAGCAGGCCACCAAGGAAGTAAAAGAGGAGACCATGCTGGGGTCCTATCTGCTGGAGGATATCCACTTTCTGTACAAGTCCTCCGAGGGCTTTGGTACCCTCACCTACACCATGACCTACCGCCAGGACGCGGAAGATGTGAGTACACTGATGGTCCTTTCGGACAGACAGTCCCTGGTGGATCTGCTGCGGCTGGCCCTCCGGGAAGGCCACAGCAAGCTCACGGCCCGCTTTGCTTACGACGTACCCCGGGAGGACGTGGAAGCGGCAGTGGACAGCGTATGGCGTGAGGTGTGCTTGGGGACGGAGGAGACCCAACCGGCCGATGGGACGGGAGAGTTTTCGCAGGTGCCCACGGGGGAGCTTCCCCAGGAGGGCAGCGGGGAGACCGCAGCGGAAGGAACGGAGGGTGTCCCTGAGACAACGGAAGAGATCCCTCCCTGCCCCTGGGAGATCCGATACTATCCGGATCTGGAGGCGGCGGAGCTGGTGGAAGTGCTGCTGAAATCCTGAGAGCCTGTCCGGTCCGGACGGGGCGCGCCGGCGCCCTGCCCGGACCGGTGCTTTTTGGAGGCAGTGGGGCGAGAGAAAAAATTTCGAAGTTGGGATTGACAAGCAGCGTATTCTTTGCTATAATCATCCATGTTCTGCGGGCGTAGCTCATCTGGTAGAGCGCCACCTTGCCAAGGTGGAGGTAGCGGGTTCGAGCCCCGTCGCCCGCTCCAGATTTTTCAAGGACATCCAGTTTTGGATGTCCTTGTTTTTTTGCGGATGGGGAACCCGCTGCCTCCACCTGCGCCGAAGGCGCGTAAAATATGAGGTCCGGGAGGGCTCCTGCGAATGGCGGGAATCCGCCATTCGTGGGATACCGGGAAGCGGGTTCGAGCCCCGTCGCCCGCTCCGTCGTCGGAGCAAGCTTTATATCGCTTACTCTGGCTTTTTTATGAAAAGCCAGAGGGCGCTCATGCCGCTGCTCCTCCTCCCCAAATCGCAACCGCTGCGCTGGGTTGCTATTTGGCCGCCGCCTGAAGGGCGGCATTTAATTTTTGCGGATAAGGAACCCGCTGCCTCCACCTGCGCCGAAGGCGCGTAAAATATGAGGTCCGGGAGG
>UROF01000024.1 GCA_900549475.1 uncultured Eubacteriales bacterium | reverse complement strand
GGGCAAGAAGAAGATGCGGAACCTGGGTACGGTGCAGCTGCCCACCGAGGCATTTATGGCAGTGCTCAAACTGGACGAGTAAGACGCAGCCGCATCTTATACTTGCCCTCGGGGCCCCGCAGAGCGGGGCGGCGTGGAAGCGCCGTACAAGCGTTTTGCTCTGTGGGCAAAACCTTGGCGCAGGGCGGATTCATTCCGCCCGAGCAAGTGAAATTTATGAGGGGTTCCCGCAAAGCCAACGGCTTTGTGGGGCGGGCAAGAAGAAGATGCGGAACCTGGGTACGGTGCAGCTGCCCACCGAGGCATTTATGGCAGTGCTCAAACTGGACGAGTAAAACGCTTAGGGTCTCAATTAGAAAAGTTAACCCCGGACTGCGGTATGTACAGCAGGCCGGGGGCTTTTTATAGCCGTCTTGTCTGCCGGACGGTATTACCGCCGGGCGAGAGGGCTTTTATCCTTGCTGAAGTATTCGTTGGTCAGCTTGACCGCTGTGCCGGCGAAGATCCACAAGCTGATCAGGTTGGGGATGGCCATCAGGCCGTTGACGGTGTCCGCCGCATGCCAGACGATGTCGATATCCACGATAGCGCCCAGGAAGGCACACAGGCACCATACAAACCGGAAGGGGAGGATGGCCTTGTCGCCGAAGAGGAAGGTCACACCGGTCTCTGCGTACCAGGACCAGCCCAGAAGGGTGGAAAAGACGAAGAGGATGGTGCAGACGATAACGATGATATTGCCCCACTCACCAGGCAGACCGGTGGAGAAGGCAAGGCCGCTGAGGGCAGCGGAGGTCTCGCCGCTGCTCCACACGCCGGTGGAGATAATTACCAGAGCGGTCATGGTGCACACCACGATGGTATCGAAGAAGACTTCCAGAATACCGAAGATACCCTGCTCGCAGGGGTGCTTGACGGTAGCGGTGGCGTGGATCATGGCGGAGGAGCCGATACCGGCCTCGTTGGACATGATGCCGCGGGCAACGCCCTGGCGAATCGCAAAGGAGACAGCAGCACCGGAGAAGCCGCCGACAGCCGCAGTACCGGTGAAAGCGCTGGTGACGATGAGCTTCAGGCCGGGGATAATGCCGTCAGCGTTCAGGACAAGGATCACAAGGGCGGCCAGCACATAGATGCAGCCCATGGTGGGGGTCAGGATAGAGGTCACGCGGCCCAACCGCTTAACGCCGCCGATGATGACGATGCCGCACAGAACAGCAAAAATAATACCGATAAGGTAAGGATTGACGTTATAAGGGCTCAGAGAGGACACCACGGTGTTGGTCTGGAGCATATTGCAGCTGACAAGGCCTACGAAGGTGGTAGCCACAGCAAAGAATCCTGCCAGGAATTTGGTGATGGGGTTTTGCTTTTTGAAGCCGTTTTTCAGCAGGTACATGGCGCCGCCGTGCCATACGCCGTTTTCATCTTTTTCTCTGGTGTACAGCGCCAGGGTGATCTCGCAGTACTTGGTAGCCATACCTAAAATAGCGGCTACCCACATCCAGAATACGGCGCCAGGGCCGCCTACAGCCAGAGCCGCCGCCACACCGGCGATATTGGCTACGCCGATGCAGGACGACAGTGCAGAGGCGAGAGCCCAGAAGGACCTGATCTCCCCATCAGAGTCATTCCGCTGTTTGCGGGAGAACATGGTGCGCATAGCAAGGGTAAATTTCCGGAACTGAATGCCTTTCGTGCGAATGGTTAGGTACAGGCCGGTTCCAAAAAATATGACCAGCATGTAGGGACCAAAGAGAAAGTTGGTCATCTGAATCAGAATATTGTCCAAAGTTTGCATGAAAATCCCTCCATTTACTCCAACATATTGCGAACTTTTTTCTCAAGCACTTCTGCCAGCCGCCGATGGCCGTTTTCGTCTAAGTGCACCGCGTCAACCTCGCTGGCCTGCACATAAGCCTGGGCGTCCAAAAATGCAATCCTCCTTTCCTCGCTGAGCAGCTGGTAGTACTTTGCGATCTCTTTTGACCGTTGCGCACAGCCGGTTCCCATATTTTCTCCCAGGTCGGTTTCAGGGAGACAGTCAAGAATGTGAGGGGGCGCTACCAGGAGAACCTTGGGCGCTTTTTCTTCCGGGCCGCTGCGGGAGATTTCAACAGCATCCAGAACCCGCCGCATACTCCGGGCAATGTTGAAACCATTGAGCTGGAACCGCTCCTGGGTGTCATTGGTACCCAACATAATAATTACCAGATCAACAGGCTTCTGGCTCTCCAGGCAGGGGATCAGATAGGTAAGACCACTGCGGTAGCCGTTTACAGGATCATCCCAAACCACGGTCCGACTGTTGAGACCTTCTTCAATAATCACATAGTCTGGTCCCAATAATTTTTGCAGCCTGCCTGTCCAGCGGACATCTCTGGGAAAGCGCTTGGTGGTAGCGGGGTTGTATCCCCAGGTGTTGGAATCTCCGTAACATAAAATTACTTTTTCCATGGTAATGCCTCCCAAACAAGTATTTTTCA
Source organism: uncultured Eubacteriales bacterium (assembly GCA_900549475.1). Classification (GTDB taxonomy): domain Bacteria; phylum Bacillota; class Clostridia; order Oscillospirales; family Oscillospiraceae; genus Pelethomonas. The sequence goes on along the minus strand of UROF01000024.1, from coordinate 35,202 downwards.
ATTTAAATTGATAAAATAATGCTAAAAAATGTCAGAAATGCTGGGTGCCTTGATAATGTCGGTAATATAAAAAATAATCAAAAATAGTAAATGAAATCAATAAATTGATAAACAAAAAATGATAAATTTTAAATAAAATATAAGTAAAAAAGCTGGTTATTAACAAAAACATGCAAAAAATGGACAAATATGGGTAAAGTATACACCGCTTTTTTTCGCTTGTCAATATATGGATAAAATTTTCTATGCGATACAATATACGTTGTGCATTTTCTATAAAAAATCCCCCGTGGGCATTAACCCACGGGGGATTTGCGCTTTGTTGAATTGGAATTACTTGCTGTAGAGGTCGATGAGCTTGGTCAGGTGCTCGTAGCGCTCCTTGGCGGCTTCCTCGTTGCGGGCGAAGAGGACTTCGGCGCGCTCGGGGAACTCGCGGGTCAGACGGGCATAACGGGCCTCGTTCATCAGGAAGTCCTGGTAACCGCCGGCGGGAGCCTTGCTGTCCAGGGTGAAGGGGTTCTTGCCCTCGGCAGCCAGGGCGGGATTGAAGCGGAACATATTCCAGTAGCCGCAATCCACAGCCTTCTTCATTTCCTTCTGGCAGTTGGTCATGCCGCCCTTGATGGAGTGCATCTCGCAGGGAGCATAGCCGATGATGAGGGAGGGACCATGATAGGCCTCAGCCTCGGTGATGGCCTTGATGGTCTGAGCGGTGTTGGCGCCCATAGCCACCTGAGCTACGTACACGTAACCGTACTGCATGGCGATCTCGGAGAGGCTCTTCTTCTTCATCTCCTTACCGGCAGCGGCAAACTGAGCCACCTGGCCGATGTTGGAAGCCTTGGAAGCCTGTCCGCCGGTGTTGGAGTACACCTCGGTATCGAAGACGAACACGTTCACATCCTCGCCGGAGGCCAGGACGTGGTCCAGTCCGCCGTAGCCGATATCGTAGGCCCAGCCGTCGCCGCCGAAGATCCACACGGACTTCTTGTTGAGGTAATCCTTCTTCTCCAGGATCTCCTCCACCAGCTTGCAGGCGGCGCAGTCGCAGTACTTCTTGCCGGCAGCCTTCAGCTCCTCACCGTGAGCCTTGAACTTCTCGTTGGCGATGAGCTCGTCCACGGTGCAGATGCTGGCTTCCAGAGCGGCCACATAGGCCTTGGTAGCATCCTGGTTGGCCTCGCCCTCGTTGTAGGTATCCAGCCACTTCTGAGCGGCTTCCTTCAGCTCGGGACGGGCCCACTCCACCTTCAGCAGCTCCTCGGTCTTGACCTTCAGGCTCTCGCGGATGGTCTTCTGGCCGATGTACAGGCCCAGGCCGTGCTCGGCGTTATCCTCGAACAGGGAGTTGCACCATGCGGGACCCTTGCCCTCGGCGTTGGTGCAGTAGGGGCTGGTAGCAGCGGGGCCGCCCCAGATGGAAGAACAGCCGGTGGCGTTGGAGATGTACATCCGATCGCCGAACAGCTGGGTGACGAGACGGGCATAGCTGGTCTCGGCGCAGCCGGCGCAGGAGCCGGAGAACTGCAGGTAGGGCTGCTTGAACTGGCTGCCCTTGACGGTGTTGTCCTGCATGTCGGCCTTGGGAGCGGTCTTGACCAGGTAATCCCAGACAGACTGCTGAGCAGCTTCCTGCTCCTGAGGCACCATGGTGATGGCCTTATCCTTGGCAAGGCAGGCCTCTACGCACACGCCGCAGCCCATGCAGTCCAGGGGGCTCACGCCGATGGCGAAGGTGTACACGCCCTTGCCCTTGCCGGCCTTGACGGGAGCGGACTTGAAGCCCTCGGGGGCGTTCTTCACTTCCTCGTCGGTCAGGGCGTAGGAACGGATGCAGGCGTGGGGGCAGACATAGGAGCAGGTGTTGCACTGGATGCACTTGGTGGGATCCCAGGTGGGCACCGCCACGGCTACGCCGCGCTTCTCATAAGCGGAGGCGCCCAGCTCGAACTGGCCGTCCACATGGGGCATGAACACGGAAACAGGCAGGCTGTCGCCGTCCATCTTGCCCACGGGGTTGAGGATATCCTTGACCATGGTGACCAGCTCGGGCTTACCCTCGAGGGCGTGCTCGGTCTTCTCATCCACGGCGTTGGCCCAGTCGGCGGGCACGTCGATCTTCTTGAAGGCAGTGGCGCCGGCGTCAATGGCCTTGTGGTTCATCTCCACCACGTCCATGCCCTTCTTGGAGTAGGACTTGGTGGCGGCTTCCTTCATGTAGCGGATGGCGTCCTCCTCGGGCATGACCTTGGCCAGAGTGAAGAAGGCGCTCTGCAGAATGGTGTTGGTACGCTTGCCCATGCCGATGGAGGCGGCCAGGTCGATGGCGTTGATGGTGTAGAGCTGGATGTTGTTCTTGGCGATGTACTGCTTGGCCTCAGCGTTCAGGTGGTGGCTGAGCTCCTCGAAATCCCACTGGCAGTTGATCATGAATACGCCGCCGGGCTTGACGTCGTTGACCATCTTGAAGCCCTTGGTCACGTAGCTGGGGTTGTGGCAGGCCACAAAGTCAGCCTTGTTGATATAGTAGGGGGAACGGATGGGCTTGTCGCCGAAGCGCAGGTGGCTGATGGTCACGCCGCCGGTCTTCTTGGAGTCGTACTGGAAGTAAGCCTGGATGTACTTGTCGGTGTGGTCGCCGATGATCTTGATGGAGTTCTTGTTGGCGCCCACGGTACCGTCGCCGCCCAGACCCCAGAACTTGCACTCGATGGTGCCTTCCGCCGCGGTGTTGGGGGCGGGGACCTCGGGCAGGCTCAGGCCGGTAACGTCGTCCACGATGCCGATGGTGAACTGACGGCGAGGAGCATCCTTCTTCAGCTCCTCATAGACAGCGAACACGCTGGAAGGAGGCGTATCCTTGGAACCAAGGCCGTAACGACCGCCGATGACGGTGACGTCGTTCATGCCGGCGTTGGCCAGGGAGGTGACCACATCCAGGTACAGAGGCTCGCCCAGAGCGCCGGGCTCCTTGGTACGATCCAGGACGGCGATCTTCTTGGCGGTGGCGGGGATGGCGGCGATGAGGCGGTCAGCAGCGAAGGGGCGATACAGACGGACCTTCACCAGGCCCACCTTCTCACCGTGGGCGTTCATGTAGTCGATGACCTCTTCGGCCACGTCGCAGATGGAGCCCATGGCGATGATGATGCGGTCAGCATCGGCAGCGCCGTAGTAGTTGAAGAGCTTATAATCGGTGCCCAGCTTCTCGTTGACCTTGCCCATGTACTTCTCTACCACGGCGGGCAGCGCATCATAGTACTTATTGCAGGCCTCACGGTGCTGGAAGAAGATGTCGCCGTTCTCGTGGGAGCCGCGGGTAGCAGGATGCTCGGGGTTGAGGGCGTGCTTACGGAAAGCCTCAACAGCCTCCATGTCGCACATATCCTTCAGATCGGCGTAATCCCACACGGCCACCTTCTGGATCTCGTGGCTGGTACGGAAACCATCAAAGAAGTTGATGAAGGGCACCTTGCCGCTGATGGCGGACAGGTGAGCCACAGGGGAGAGGTCCATGACTTCCTGAACGTTGCCCTCGGCCAGCATAGCGAAGCCGGTCTGACGGCAGGCCATGACGTCGGAGTGATCGCCGAAGATGTTCAGGGCGTGGGTGGACACGGTACGGGCGGAAACATGGAACACGGTGGGCAGCTGCTCAGCCGCGATCTTGTACATGTTGGGGATCATCAGCAGCAGGCCCTGGGAGGCGGTGTAGGTGCTGGTGAGGGCGCCTGCGCCCAGAGAGCCGTGGACCGCACCGGCGGCGCCGGCCTCGGACTCCATCTCGACGACCTTTACCTGGGTGCCGAAGATGTTCTTCAGGCCGTTGGCAGACCACTGGTCAACCAGGTCGGCCATGGGGCTGGACGGAGTGATCGGGTAGATCGCAGCAACTTCGGAAAACGCATAGGAGACATGCGCGGCCGCGTTGTTGCCGTCCATGGACTTGAACTTTCTTGCCATAAATTGCTCCTCCTGAATATTTGATACTGCTTTGGTTTTGGGGAAAACAAAGCGGGTATTCATACAGATTCATCATAGCACGGTTTTATCAGAATGTAAACGCTCTGTTGGAGAGAAAACCCGAAAAAATTTTGGGAAAAATGACGGCGGCAGCGGGGCGCTTCTGAGCGGGATATTCCCTTTCCGGTAGAAATCGGGGGAGAGTTATGGTATGATACTCTCAAAACCACACTCGGGCTCAGGACCAGAGGACTGGAGCCGGCGAACCGAGAGGAGGACCTGCAGTGGAACGGACAGGAAAGAAAAAAGGCCTGGTGATCCTTTTGGGAGCTTTGGCGGTGCTGGCCGTGCTGGCGGTGGTACTGCTGGGGCGGTACAAGGTAGTGGGCCGGATCACCGGCCCTGAGTGGGATCATCTGGAGATGGACGGCGCGACCTATGCCCGCCGGGACAGCACGCCCTATAGCGTAGCGGACAAGGGGGAATTCCTGGGCCTTGCCACCGATGGGGAGAGGAAATTCCGCCTCTACGCCGTAAAGGGCGATGAGGAGCGGAACTATATCTACTGCTTCTGGGATTGGGAAGGCTTTTTCTACCAGAAGGAGTAACAGAAGATCAGAGAGAGAAATAGTCCCGGCCTGTGGACCGGGAGAGGGAGGCGCCTATGGTGGTAACGGTACGGTCCCTGGGGCTCCAGGGCATCGCGGGCTACGAGGTGGAGGTGGAGTGCGCCATCAGCGGCGGGCTTCCCGCCTTTGACGTGGTGGGCCTGCCTGACGCGGCGGTAAAGGAGGCCCGGGAGCGGGTCCGTGCCGCCATCAAGAGCTGCGGCTGCGGCTTCCCCGTGTCCCGGATCACGGTGAATCTGGCCCCCGCCGCCCTCAGAAAGGCGGGGACGGTGTATGATCTGCCGATCCTGCTGGGCCTTCTGGCGGCCCAGGGGGATGTGCCTGTCCCCTCCCCTGCCGCCGCCTTCCTGGGAGAGCTGAGCCTCACCGGGGCGCTGCGGCCGGTGGCAGGGGTGCTGCCCATGGCCATGGCTGCCGCCCGCTCCGGAATCAAGGAATTATATGTCCCGGCGGAAAACGCCGCCGAGGCCACATTGGCCCAGGGCCTCACCGTCTACCCGGTGGAAAATGCCGCCGCCCTTCTGGCCCATCTGCGGAGAGAAAAGCCCCTCTCCCCTGCGCCGGTGTGGACGCGGTCGCTGGAGACGGTGCCGGGGCCGGATTTTGCGGAGGTGGTGGGCCAGGAGAACGTGAAGCGGGCGCTGGAGATCGCCGCCGCCGGGGGACACAATATTCTCCTCATCGGCTCCCCGGGAGCGGGAAAATCCATGCTGGCCAAGCGTCTGCCCTCCATCCTGCCGGACATGACGAGGCAGGAGGCCCTGGAGGCCACGGAGGTGTGGAGCGTGGCGGGGATGACCGACAGCCGCCATCCCCTTCTCAGCCGCCGTCCCTTCCGCAGTCCCCACCACACGGTGTCCCCGGTAGCCCTGGTGGGCGGCGGGGCCTTCCCCCGGCCCGGGGAGATCTCCCTGGCCCACAACGGGGTGCTGTTTCTGGACGAGCTGCCGGAGTTCCAGAAGGACGCCCTGGAGGTCCTCCGCCAGCCTCTGGAGGACGGGGAGGTAACGGTGACCCGGGCCGCCGGGTCCGTGACGCTGCCCAGCCGGTTCATGCTGGTGTGCGCCATGAATCCCTGCCGCTGCGGCTGGCGGGGCCATCCCTCAGGCCGTTGCACCTGCACCGACGCCTCTGTGGAAAAGTATGTCAGCCGCATCTCCGGTCCTCTGCTGGACCGGATGGATCTCCATGTGATGGTGCCCTCGGTGGACTTTGACGCCCTGCGGCGGAAGGAACAGCCAGAGCCCTCGTCGGTGGTAAAAGCCCGGGTGGATGCCGCCCGGCGGCGGCAGCGGGAGCGGTACGGCCAGGAGGGCCCTCTCTGCAATGCCCAGCTGCCCCCCGCTCTGGTGGGAAAATACTGCGCTCTGGACGAGGCCGGGGAGAAGCTCCTGCGCTCTGCCTTCCAGCGCATGGGCCTCACCGCCCGCAGCCACGACCGCATTCTCCGGGTGGCAAGAACCATCGCGGACCTGGAGGGGGAGGAGAACATCTCCGCCGCCCATCTGGCGGAGGCCATTCAGTACCGGAACACGGATATTTTGAAAGGGTAAAAGAGAGCCCCGCCGTCCACAGGACGGCGGGGCTTTTTTCTCGTTATCCCAGATGGACCAGCTGGTCAATGCCCAGAGAGAACACCAGGGCCCCCGCCTCGCTCTGGAGGCCGTGCTCCCGGTTGATGTTTTCCATAATGGCCGAGCGCAGCTCCCGGGGCACCACAATGGCGATGATCTCCTTTTCCGCCTGGCGGGAGACCCCCTGGAGCTCCTCGAAGGCCTCCTCCCCTACCCAGCGGCCCCGGATGATGGTGCCGCCCCGGGCGCCGTGGCGGCGGGCGGTGTCCATGACCACGTCGGTGTAGCCCTGGTTTACCGTAACCAGGATCAGGCAGTTTTTCCCCTGCTGCTGTTCCATATCTTCACTCTCCTTTTCCGTCAGCTTGGTGCGCAGGTTGATGACCGTGGCCATAAGGTTGCTCACCGCCGAGAGAGGGGCGGTGAAGGCGATGCCCCGGCCGGGGACGCTGCCCCGCAGGTCATCGTCCAGAGCCTCCAGCAGGGCCCGGGCGGCGGGAATGGGGGCAAGACTCAGGATGATGTCCTTCTCCGAGCTGCCAAGGCCCAGAATGTCCAGAATCTCCGAGGTGGCGGTTCCGGTGCCCTCGCACCGCAGGTGGGTGAACACCTGGCGGTCGGTGTAGAGGGCGGTGAGCTTGTTGCCGAAGCCCCGTTCGATAATGGATACGATGAGGGCCAGCTGCGTCTGTTGTTTCATGGCTTCCCTCCTCAGTCATAGTACAAAATGGTGTCTTCCGCCCGGGCGAGCTCCGAGCGCAGGGCGCTGCGGGCCATCCTGCGGCGGACCCGGCCGGCCAGACCCAGCAGCTGAATGGTCACCAGGGGGGTCATAGCCACCATGGCCACCAGGCCGAAGGCGTCGGTCATGATATTGCCCTCCAGGGCGCCGCAGGCGCCCATGGCAAAGGGCAGCAGGAAGGTGGCGGTCATGGGCCCGGAGGCCACACCGCCGGAGTCGAAGGCGATACCGGTAAACATCTGGGGCACGAAGAAAGTGAGGATCAGGGCGAAAGCGTAGCCCGGCACCAAAAACCACAGGATGGATATGCCGGTGAGGACCCGCACCATGGCGATGCCTACGGACACGGCCACACCGATGGACAGTCCCCGGCGCATGGCCCTCTGGGACACGGCGCCCATAGACACCTCCTCCACCTGCTTGATGAGCACATGGACGGCGGGCTCGGCGGCCACGATAAAGTAGCCCATCACCATGCCGATGGGGATCAGCAGCCAGGCGGCGCTGCCCCCTGCCACCGTGGCCCCGATGAGCTCACCGATGGGCATAAAGCCCACGTTGACGCCGGAGAGGAACATCACCAGCCCCACATAGGTGTACACAAGGCCCAGGGCGATCCGCAGCAGCTGGGTGTGGCGGAAACGCCGGGTGAGGAGCTGGAAAAGGAGAAACAGAAGGCAGATAGGCACCATGGCCACCGCCACCTCCCGGGCGTAGTGGGGGATGGCCTGGGCGAACTCCCGGGCGGCATCCTGGGTGGTCTGGATGTCGGGCAGGGCCGAGGGGGTATACCCGGCGCTGTCCGGAGAGAAGCCGATGCCCAGGGCCAGCACCGACAGCACCGGCCCGATACTGCACAGGGCCACCAGGCCGAAGCTGTCGCTGGTGGAGTTCTTGTCGCTGCGGATAGAGGCAAGGCCCACGCCCAGGGCCATAATGAAGGGTACGGTGATAGGTCCGGTGGTAACGCCGCCGGAGTCAAAAGCCACGGGGATAAAATCGTTGGGGGCCAGGGCCGCCAGCAGAAAAGCCAGCACGTAGAAGATCACCAGCAGCCGGGACAGAGGGATCTTCAGCATGATGCGCAACAGGGCCAGCACCAGGAATACCCCTACCCCCGCCGCCACCGTCAGGATCAGCGTCAGATTGGGGATGGCGGGCACCTGGGTGGCCAGGACCTGGAGGTCCGGCTCGGCGATGGTCACCAGCAGGCCCAGCACAAAGGCGGCTCCCAGGGTGAGCCATTTCCGGCGGGAGCGGCTCATATGTATGCCCATGCCGCTGCCCATGGGGGTCATGGACATATCCACGCCCAGGGTGAAGATCCCCGTCCCCACGATCAGCAGCAGGGCGCCGAATACAAACAGTACCAGGGCGCCGGGCGTCAGTGGGGCGATGGTGATGCTCAGCAGCAGCACAATGGCGGTGATCGGAAGCACTGAGGACAGCGACTCCTGTATTTTTTCCATAAGCTGGGGATTGATGGACAAGGGGGCCTCCTTTCTCAAATGGGAACAAAGGTCTACATATAGTATACTATATCATAAATTTTGCGTTTACAAAAGAAAAGACTGTCATTTTTACAGGATCTTAACAATGGCATCGCCTCTTTCCTCCCGGCGGAGAATGTGCTATCATAAAAAAAGTTTTACGAAAGAACGGCGGTAGCGGTGATATGAAGAAATTGGTAATCGGCATACTGGCCCACGTGGACGCGGGCAAGACCACCCTCACGGAGGCCATGCTCTACGCATCCGGCCAGCTGAGAAAGCTGGGGCGGGTGGACCACGGGGACGCCTTCCTGGATACCGACGAGCAGGAGCGCCGCCGGGGTATCACCATCTTCTCCAAGCAGGCGGTGCTGTCTCTGCCGGAGGCGGAGGTCACCCTGCTGGACACCCCGGGCCATGTGGATTTTTCCGGGGAGATGGAGCGGACCTTGCAGGTGCTGGACGCGGCGGTGCTGGTGGTCAGCGCTGCCGCCGGGGTCCAGGCCCACACCCTCACGGTGTGGCGGCTGCTGGAGCGGTGGAAGGTGCCGGTATTTCTCTTTATCAACAAGATGGACACCCCGGGAGCGGATGCCGCCGCCCTTCTTGCTCAGCTGCGGGAGAAGCTGGACGGGGGCTGCGTGAACTTCTCCGGCGACGAGGAGAGCCTCTTTGAGGAGGCCGCCACCGGCAGCGAGGAGGCCCTGGGGGAGTATTTGGACACGGGGCGGCTGAGCCGGGAGACTCTCTCCGGCCTGATCCAGCGTCGCGAGATTTTCCCCTGCTGGTTCGGCTCGGCCCTGAAGCTCCAGGGAGTGGAGGAATTTCTCCGGGGCCTCACGGAATACGCCCCCTGTCCGGACTACGGAGCGGAGTTTGCCGCCCGGGTGTTCAAGATCAGCCGGGACGGCCAGGGCCAGCGGCTCACCTTCCTGAAAGTCACCGGCGGCACGCTGCGGGTGAAAACCCTCCTCTCCGGCACCGTTGCCGGAGAGCCCTGGGAGGAGAAGGCAGATCAGCTGCGGCTCTACTCCGGGGAGAAGTTCAAGCCCCTGGACGAGGCCCCGGCGGGAACAGTGTGCGCCGTCACCGGTCTTACCCACACCTTTCCCGGGGAGGGCCTGGGGGCGGCGGAGGACGCCCTGCCGCCGGTCCTCACCCCCGCCCTCAGCTACCGGCTGGATCTTCCTGAGGGGGTGGACGCCGCCAGCGCCATGGGGAAACTCCGCCAGTTGGAGGAGGAGGACCCCCTGCTGCGGATCGTGTGGAATGAGCGGCTGCGGGAGATCCATGTCCAGCTCATGGGCCCCATCCAGCAGGAGATCCTCCGGGAGCTGATCCTCCGGCGCTTCGGCTGGGAGGTGTCCTTCGGCCCCGGCAGCATCGTCTACCGGGAGACCATTGCGAGTACCGTGGAGGGGGTGGGCCACTACGAGCCCCTCCGCCACTACGCCGAGGTGCGGCTGCTGCTGGAGCCCGGGGAGCGGGGCAGCGGCCTTACCTTCCGCAGCGTCTGCTCCGAGGACAGCCTGGACCGGAACTGGCAGCGGCTGATCCTTACCCACCTCCAGGAGAAGCCCCATCTGGGGATCCTCACCGGTTCCCCCATCACCGATATGCGCATCACCCTCACGGCGGGGCGGGCCCACCTGAAGCATACGGAGGGGGGCGACTTCCGCCAGGCCACCTACCGGGCGGTGCGCCAGGGCCTCATGACGGCGGAGAGTATCCTGCTGGAGCCCTGGTATGCCTTCCGGCTGGAGGTGCCCGCCGCCAATCTGGGCCGGGCCATGGGGGATATCCAGCAGATGGGCGGCACCTTCGACCCGGCGGAGACCACCGGGGACACGGCCCTCCTCACCGGCAGTGCCCCGGTGGCGGGCCTTGCGGACTACGCCCAGGAGGTGGCGGCCTATACCAAGGGCCTGGGACGGCTGTCGTTGTCCCCGGGGGGCTACCGGCCCTGCCCCAACCAGGCGGAGGTGGTGGCCGCCATCGGCTACGACCCGGAGCGGGATCTGGACAACCCGGCGGACTCGGTGTTCTGCGGCCACGGGGCGGGCTATGCCGTTCCCTGGCGGGAGGTGCCTGCCGCCGCCCATACCCCCTCTTTTTTTAAGGAACGGGAGACGGAAAGCGAGGAGGAGGCGCCCCGGCGGCGGTCGGCCCCTCCCCCTCCCGCCTCCCGGGAGGAAGAGGCCGCCCTGCAGGCTATCTTTGAGCGGACCTACGGCCCGGTGAAGCGCCGCCTGCCTATGGAGTCTCCGCCCAAGGCTCCTCGCAGCGAGGGCACCCAGCGCCGGACGGTGCCTCCCCGGCGGGAGGGCCCGGAGTACCTGCTGGTGGACGGCTACAACGTGATCTTCGCCTGGGAGGAGCTCAAGGAGATGGCGCAGCGGAACCTGGAGGCCGCCCGGCATATGCTCATGGACATCCTCTGCAATTATCAGGGGTTCAAAAAGTGCGTGGTGATCCTGGTGTTCGATGCTTACAAGGTGAAGGGGAACCCCGGCTCCGTGGAGCGGTACAAAAATATCCACGTGGTCTATACCAAGGAGGCGGAGACGGCCGATACCTATATCGAGCGGGCCACCTACGATATCGCCAAGGAGAACCGGGTGCGGGTGGCCACCTCCGACAACCTGGAACAGCTCATTATCCTGGGCCACGGGGCGGTGCGTGTGGCGGCGGCGGACCTGAAGGCGGAGGTGGAGGCCTCAGAGGGCCGCATCACCGAGATCATTGAGCGCAGCAACCGCGCTCACAAGGGCTTCAACACCCTCCGGGACCGGGCCACCATCACCGGCGGAGAGCCGAAGAAGTCCTGAAACAGGCGCTATGATATACAGCGGAAAGCCCCCGGCGTCCTTGGGACGCCGGGGGCTCTTTTGTGGTTGGCAGCAAAGTTCAGGCTGTCTCCGTTCCACCCAGGAAACTGCGCAGGGCGGGCTTGAGCGGTTCATAGAGGCTGAGGATCTTCCCCACGCCGAAGGCGGCGATGACGGTTCCCTCCCGGATGCCGTGGAACTGGCGGAAATAGGCCAGAGAGATGACCAGGGCGATGAGGGATACGGTGATGTCAAAGCACATTTTCACGGTGTGGAGGGGCAGGTGGAGCTTCTCGGCGATGACCTGCATGATGCCCTCTCCCGGCAGGGAGATCAGCCGGGGCTCCAGATAGAGCAGGATACCCAGGGCAATCAGCACCATGCTGATGAGCAGATAGATCAGCCGCACCCCATAAACGACAGGGGGCGCGAAGGGCAGCGTATCGGGGTCCGGCAGAAACATCCCCGCCAGAAAGTTGGTGAAATCGGTAAAGTAACCGAATAGGGTGGTGCAGATCAGCTGCAGGACCCGGGCCGGCTGGAGATCCCGCCCCAGGATAATGAACTGGATCAGGATGTACAGGGAAAAGATAATGATGATCCAGGTACCCATGGACAGGGATGTAAAGATCTCACTGAGCACGTAGGGGATGGAGTTTACCGGGGACATCCCCAGGTCGGCGGCGCCGGAAAACGACACTCCCAGCGCCATGACGAACAGCCCCGCGCAGTATACAAGTACCCGTTTTAGCAGTGTGGTCCCAATTTGCTTCATTCTCTATTCCCTTTCCCATTTTGTACGCATTTTTCCAGCAGCCGCATCAGGGTGGCCTGCTCCTCGTCGGTAAGGCCGGCGGTCATCTGGGCTTCGGCGGATAAGAAGATACCGCACAGCGTCCGGGCCAGTTCGGCGCCCCGATCCGTCAGGGACACGTACAGGGAACGCCGGTTGCCCGGCCGGTTGCGCCGGATCACCAGTCCCGCGGCCTCCATGCGGGTCAGGATGTTGCCTGCCGTGGCAGGCTCGATCTCGCAGTATTCCGCAATGGTCTTCTGCTCACATTCCCCGTGCAGCGCCAGGCACTCCAGGATCTTCGGCTGTCCCGGCGAGAGCCCCAGAGGAGCAGTCTGCTCCATGACCTTGCGGTTCATCTGCAGGTAGGTCTTCATCCACAGGTGATGGAGAGAATACATGGCTGCCTCCAAATAGTAAGAATTATTATAGTAATAATGCTTGTTATATCCGAGGGGAGCGGGGTTGTCAATGGTTTCCCGGTATAGACAGAGGAGGGCCCCGCATTGTGCGGGGCCCTCCTCTGTCTTTAAAACACTTTCCGGCAGATGTCTGCCTGGGGAAAAGGCGAATTATATGTCTCTGTGACCCTCGGGGGGCTCGAAGCCCGGGCCCAGGTCTCCAGCCATCCAGTGCTTGCGGCAGAGCCCGATGTACTGGTCGTTGGCTCCCAGCACCACCTGCTCTCCCTCCTTGAGGACCTTGCCGTGCTGGTCGAAGCGGGCGTTGAAGGTGGCCTTTTTGCCGCACCAGCAGACCGTCTTGACCTCCTCGATCTTGTCGGCCATCACCAGCAGCTCCTGGCTGCCGGGGAACAGATCCCCCTTGAAGTCTGCCCGCAGGCCATAGCACATCACGGGGATGTCCAGCTCGTCCACCAGATGGACCAGATAGTGGACCTCCTCCTTGGAGAGGAACTGGGCCTCGTCTACGATGATGCAGGCGTTCTGCTGCAGCTCCATGGGGCCCAGGGCCTGAAGCTCATCGAAGTAGATGCAGGGGTAGGTGAGACCGATCCGGGAGACCACCATGTGGTCCCCATCCCGGGTGTCGATGCGGGGCTTTACCAGCAGAGTCTGCTGCCCCCGCTCCTCATAGTTGAACCGGGCCATCAGGGCGTTTGCCGTCTTGCTGGAGCCCATAACGCCGTATTTGAAATAGAGCTGTGCCATTGTTCTCTCTCCCTGTCCTTTTCTCGTTGGTAAAATGGATTTATGTATGCTCCGCCAGAGCCTCCCTGGCTGCGGTCAGATATTTTCCAAAGGCGGAAGGTACCGCCAGCTCACCCAGCATGGCTTCGTCCGCCCAGAGGAAGCCGGGGTCGCCCTCCCCTTTCACAGACACAAGGTAGCCGGTCATATCCCACTCCACATGGGTAAAGAGGTGACGGGCGGTGCGCTTCTCCCGCCAGTCCACGGCGGTAAGGTTCCATGGCGCCAGGGCCGCCGCGGCCCCGGCCTCGTCCAGTGTCCCGGGGACGTGGGGAAATTCCCAGAGGAGCGCCAGAAGCCCGGTCTCCGGCCGCTGCCGGAGGGCCACTTTTCCCTCCCGCAGCAGGACGAACACAGTCAGCTCCTCCCGCCGCCGGGCGGCTTTCTTTTCCCGAAGGGGCAGGCTCTCCTGGATGCCCAGGGCCCTGGCCCGGCACAGATCCCGAAGGGGACAGCTCTCACACAGGGGCTGGCCGTTGGGCAGGCACACCGTGGCCCCCAGGTCCATGAGGGCCTGGTTGTAACCTCCGGGGTCCGCTGCCGGTACCGCCGCCTCCATAGCGGCGGCAATGTCCTTTTTCACCTTGGGGTCCAGTACGTTCCCCCGGATGTCCGCCACCCGGGCCGCCAGCCGCAGGACGTTGCCGTCCACCGCTGGTACCCGCTGCCCGAAGGCGATGGAGGCCACCGCTCCGGCGGTGTACTCCCCTACCCCCGGCAGGGCCAGCAGCGCCTCACGGCAGGAGGGAAAGACCCCGCCCAGGTCGTTTACGATCATTTTCGCGGCTTTTTGGAGGTTTCGCGCCCGGCTGTAGTAGCCAAGGCCTTCCCAGAGCTTCATCAGAGCCCCCTCCTCCACCGCCGCCAGGGCGGCTACATCCGGCAGGGCCGCCATCCACCGCTCATAGTAGGGGATCACAGCCGCCACCCGGGTCTGCTGGAGCATGATCTCCGATACCCAGATCCGGTAGGGGTCCCTTGTCCGCCGCCAGGGCAGATCCCGGCGGTTTTCTCCATACCAGGCCAGAAGGGGTGCTCCTGTGGCCCGGAGAAGGTCGATTTTTTCCTGTTCCACAGCGCCCTCCTATCCAAACCGTGTGGCAAAGCCGCACCGGCGGCATAATGCCTCCGCCGGCTTTCCCTGGGAAAAACCCTCATACAGGGCCCTGGCCCGGGGGGAGGCGAGGATCTCCTCCATGGAGGCAGCAAATATATTCCCCAGGGGGATGTCCCCCTCGTGGTCCAGGCAGCAGGGCACCACCGTGCCGTCCGCCAGTACCGCCGCCTGGTCCCGGAGGGCCAGACAGAATCGGGTGTCCTGCTCCGCCGCGGCAAGATCCGGCCAGTCGAATCGTTCCGCCTGTTCCAGGTACAGGCTCTCCCTCAGCCGCCAGCTGCCCCGGCGGGGCTGAGGCAGTTCCAGGGGATGGGCCCCCAGCTTGCCCTCCAGAAAGGAGAGGATCTCACCGTTGCGCCGGTCGGCGCCCCCCAGGTTCCACAGTCTGAGAGCACAGATGATCCCTGCCGCCGGGGCCTTTTGGGCGAAGGCCCATACAGCCTCCAGGTAGTCCGTCAGGGCCTCCACGCCGTTCCCCTCCATGCTGTGGAGGGAGACGCTGACCTTTTTCACCGCCGGGGCGGCCAGGAGCAGAGCGCTCCGTTCCTCCAGAAGGGTGCCGTTGGTGGTGACATACACCTTGTATCCCGCCTCTCCGGCCAGGGCCAGGAGGGTGGGAAGCTTCGGATGGAGCAGAGGCTCCCCCATGACGTGGAGATAGATGTGCTCTGTGACGCCCTGGAGGCGGCGGAGCACCAGGGCGAAGTCCGCCGGGGCTATGAAGGCGGGAGAGCGCCGGGTGCCGGGGCAGAAGGTACAGGAGAGGTTGCAGACGTTGGTGATCTCCACATAGACCCGCTTGAGCATGGACCTCTCCTCCTCTCCCGGCCTGTCCGGCCAAAGTCTGCTCCATTCTATCACAGCCCTGCCCCCTTGGCAACCGCCTCCCGTCGGGAAAAGGACCCCTTTTGAAGAGAAAAACTGCAAAAAATCGAAAGAATTTTTAGAATTTCTGTTGACAACAGGATGTAATCTGCCTATAATAACTTTCCGGATCATTGATCCGTACAATTTCATCCCTTATCAAGAGTGGCGGAGGGAACGGCCCGATGAAGCCACGGCAACCTGCCCCAGCGGGGTGCAAGGTGCCAATTCCGGCGGAAACGCAAGATGAGGAAAACCACCCGTTTTCAGCACGCGCCGTCGGTAAGACGGCGCGTGTTTTTCTCGTTTTGCCTGCAAACTTTCATGCGCATAGTGCGCACCACAAAAAAATAAAAGCCGCCCGCGCATGAAGTTTTGCGCATGTGGGCCGTCCCCGGCCCACGCGCTGAAATTTCATGCCGTGCCGCCGGAGGCGGCACAGGGCAATTTTGCTATGCCTCTGCATAGCAAAAAGAAAGGAGAACAAATGGCACATCGTATTTTTACTTCTGAATCTGTTACCGAGGGACATCCCGACAAAGTCTGCGACCAGATCTCCGATGCGGTGCTGGACGCGATCCTGGCCCAGGACCCCTATGGCCGGGTGGCCTGTGAGACGGTGACCACCACCGGCCTTGTGATGGTTATGGGTGAGATCTCCACCAGCTGCTATGTGGATATCCCCGGCATCGTCCGCCGCACAGTGGACAAGATCGGCTACAACGACCCCGCCTACGGCTTTGATGCCCAGAGCTGCGCCGTCATGACCACCATCGACGAGCAGAGCAAGGACATCGCCATGGGTGTGGATGGTGAGAGCGACGAGGACATCGGCGCCGGTGACCAGGGCATGATGTTCGGCTACGCCTGCGACGAGACCCCTGAGCTGATGCCCGCCCCCATCGCTATGGCCCACGCCCTGTGCCGCCGTCTGGCGGCGGTGCGCAAGAGCGGTGAGCTGAGCTGGCTGCGGCCTGACGGCAAGAGCCAGGTCACCGTGGAGTACGACGCCCAGGGCAACGTCCTGCGCTGCCCCGCCATCGTGGTGTCTACCCAGCACAGCCCCGACATCGCCATTGAGGAGCTGCGGGAGGCTGTGATCGACACGGTGGTGAAGCCTGTGATCCCGGAGAAGTATATCGACCGGGATACCAAGTTCTATATCAACCCCACCGGCCGTTTCGTCATCGGCGGCCCTGTGGGCGACAGCGGCCTCACCGGCCGGAAGATCATCGTGGACACCTACGGCGGCAGCGCCAGCCACGGCGGCGGCTGCTTCTCCGGCAAGGACCCCACCAAGGTGGACCGTTCCGCCGCCTATATGGCCCGGTACATCGCCAAGAACATCGTGGCCTCCGGCCTTGCCCGGCGCTGCCACATCGAGCTGGCCTACGCCATCGGCGTCAGCGAGCCGGTGAGCGTCCTGGTGGATACCCAGGGCACCGGCAAAATCAGCGATGAGAAGCTCAGTGAGATCGTCACCCGGGTCTTTGACCTGCGGCCCGGCAAGATCATCACCCACCTGGATCTCCGCCGTCCCATCTACGAGCAGACCGCCGCTTACGGCCACTTTGGCCGCAGCGATCTGGATCTGCCCTGGGAGCGCACCAACATGGTGGATGCCCTGCTGGGCGCCTGCTGATAGCGTCCCTTCCCCCAACGTACAAAAAGGTCCCCCGCCCGGAACCGGGCGGGGGACCTTTGCTGTTGTGTGCGTGCCGGTCAGTCCTGCTGATCTGCCTGTCCGCTTTTGCGGTGCCTGCGTACCAGATGGCTAATAAGCATTACCGCCAAGCTGATGGCCGCGAAAAGCGCCAGCTGCCCCAGAACGGCATACTCCCCGGCGCAGACACAGCCGATGATGATCAGGATGATGCAGATAAGGTAAAACACGTCTGTCCCGTCTATACGAAAACGTTTCATAGGCTCACCTCCTGGGGAGTTCCCCTCCTGCTGGAAATATAGCACATTTCCGGGGAAATAGCAAGGAAAAGGGAACCTGGGAGGGAAAAAGAAAAGGGGCAGCCCCTATTGGGGCTGCCTCCCAGTCAGGCAAGGATTTGTTACCGGCTGCGCAGATATTTGATGCAGCAGGCGATGCCGAGGATCATCAAAATCAGCTGGACCACGGAAACCAGACCGTTGAGGGACATAAGGAGCGTAGGTAATGTAAATATTTCCAACATGACTTCCCCCTTAACCAAGATAGATCAGTGGCAATGGAATTTCTCCCTCAATTGTATTGATATCGGGTTATAAAGTCAATAGTCCTGATTTTGCGGCGGATCAAAGTTATGAAAAAAATTAGTTCAGCCGGCGCTCAAAGTTGTTGCTGACATGGACGCCCTCCTGGATGATGAAGAAGGCCTTGGGGTCCGCTTTGAGGAGCTCCTGCTGGAGGTCTTCGATCTGGTACTTGTTCAGGCATACGCAGAGGATGTGGGTATCCTCGCCGGTGTAGACGCCCTTCCCCTCCCAGCGGGTGATGCCGCGGTGGAGGTTGTCCAGAATGAAGTGGTCCAGTTCCGGGCTTTCCGCCTTGGTAAAGATGAGCATCTGGACATTGACGCTCTGCTGGTGGGCCCGGTCGATGGCGATGGCCTGGAAAATGGTGTTGAGGATCGAGTAGATCATGGTGGAGACATCAAAGAGCAGGCCGCACAGCAGGAACAGGGTGGCATTGCATGCCAGATTCACCTGTCCGATAGTGAGCCGGGACCCTCTCCGGGACAGGATCAGGCCCAGAGCGTCCAGTCCGCCGCCGGAGCAGCCGCAGGTGAGCACCAGACCGGTTCCCACGCCGGAGATCACGCCGCCCAGGAGGCAGCTGGTGAGGACGTCATCCACCAGGGGGGCGGCCGGTACCGGCACCAGACTGACAAACAGGGTGTAGGTGGTGGCGCAGATCACGGTGTTGCGGAAAAAGATGGGCCCCATAAACCGCCAGGCAATGGCGAGGAGAGGAATATTGATAGCGTAAAAGACCACACCGGCCAGATCAAAGGACAGGCTGGAGACATGGAGGGCAGACAGGATCAGCGTTCGCAGCAGCTGACAGATACCCATAAGCCCGCCGGTGTACAGGCCCAGAGGGGTGACAAACAGATTGATGCCCAAAGCATAGATCAGACTTCCCAGTACAGCCAGGATGAGACGGCTCCAGCCGGACCGCATGGTGGATTTCAGCATTTCCTCAAATCTCCTTTTCCCAGGGGCTTTTTGCCCCGCTGGGAAAAGTGTAGCAGATTAAAAGCTGTATTGCAAGCACCGTCTGAGCCTTTCCCGGCCGCGGGCGATGGTCCGGGATACGGAGGACTTGTTGACCCCCAGCTCATGGGCCACCTGGGTCATGGTAAGACCCAGATCGTAATACATGTGGAGCATTTCCGCCTGGCGGGCTGTCAGCTCCGCTTTTCTGGCCCGGCGGAGGTTCCGGCGCAGGCGTTGGAGCTGCTCGCTGTTGTCCTCACCGTTTGCCCGGTTCCAGGCAGCCAGGTCTGCCAGTACCTCTTTGCCGCGGCTGGGGTCCCGGTCCCTATCAGAGCGTGTAGCGCTCATTGTTGTGATACCTCCTGTCGTAGTATCGCTCCAGTACCAGGGCGATCTCACGGGTGTCCCGGTAGAGGGCGTTCAGATCCCGGATACGCTGTTCCAGACGGCTGCGCTCGTCAGGGTCGTCAGAAGCCTTGGCCGCGTCCCGCAGGGCGATGATCCGCAGCCGGATCAGATCGCCGCTTTGCCGGTAGCTGGCCGCCATATGCAGCAGAGTCATGGCTCCACCTCCCCCGCCCGGCCCCGGTAGGGAGCCAGTTCCCGGAGGAGCCAGGGAGCTGCGCAGTCCTCGCACAGGGTCCTGCCCCAGAAGCGCCAGCAGGGATTGCCGGAGTAAAGTTCCCTGCCGCAGCAGGCGCACTGTTCCACCGGAGCTGCCTGCTGGAGGTCCCGGTGGACCTTTCTCGTGTACCGCAAAAAAATTCCTCCCAAAAAATGAAATAAACTGTTGACAAATGAGAGACCTTCTGCTAGAATACAATTCGCTGCTAATCGTGCTGGTATAGCTCAGTTGGTAGAGCAGCTGATTTGTAATCAGCAGGTCGGGGGTTCGAGTCCGTCTACCAGCTCCAACCTCTTTTAGCAGGGAAGTGAATAGGGGAGCGTTCCCGAGTGGCCAAAGGGGGCAGACTGTAAATCTGTTGTCGACGACTTCGGTGGTTCGAATCCACCCGCTCCCACCAAGAAAAACCGCCGTACCGCCAGGTACGGCGGTTTTTCTTGGTGGGAGCGGGCAACGCTCCACCCCGCCGCGACAGCGGGCGGTGGTTCAAATCCCCGCAGCGATCAGAAAATGTGCCGGTGGCACATTTTCCGCGTAGGCCCGGCGGCTCAGCCGCCGGGAGGGCAGTCCGGAAGGGGCTGTGTCCGCCGTACCGCCAGGTACGGCGGTTTTTCTTGGTGAAAGTGGGCAACGCTCCACCCCGCCGCGGCAGCGGGCGGTGGTTCAAATCCCCGCGGGTTCCCCTTCCCTGCTCCGGCCCGGGGACCGTCCGGACCGGGACAGACCTGGTGGCAGGCCAATCCTGCCTGTCCACGAAGCCTGTTGTCAAAATAGAACATATGTTCTATATGAGCGTATATTATCACAGCTATTCTGTAATGTCAATATTAAATTTTAGTTTTGCTGTTGACAGAAGACGACAAACCGGGTATGATACAGCTGTGAGAAAATAACCCGCCTCAGGCGGGACCACGACCGAAAAGGAGGCATACGCCATGAGCTTTGGGCAGCGGCTGCGGGAGCGGCGCAAGGAACTGGGTATCAGCCAGGGGGAGTTGGCCAAAGCCCTGGGGGTCAGCCTCTCCGCTGTGAGCAACTATGAGAACGGACAGAACGCCGTCCGGGAGGACGTGCTGCTGCGGCTGTTCCAGGTGCTGGATGTGGACCCCAACTATCTCTATCAGGACGCCCTCACCGGCCGCAGCTTTGTCTGCTCCGCGGAGGAGCAGGCCCTGGTGCGGAAATACCGGGAGCTGTCCACGCCGGGCCGCCAAACCCTCCACGCAGTGGCAGACGCCCTGGGAGCCTACCAGGCGGACCTGGAGGCCGCCGCGCCCCCTTCAGAGGTCCGGCAGATCCCTCTGTATCGCTGCCCGGCGGCAGCGGGGCTGGCCGCTCCGGTGTTTGGCGAGGACTTTGATTATATTGATGTCACCGGCAATGTGCCCCGGGGCGCGGAACTGGCGGTGCGCATCCAGGGGGATTCCATGGAGCCCTGGATTCAGGATGGCTCTGTGGTCTACGTCAACCACGATCCTCTGCAGAATGGGGATGTAGGTATTTTCTGCGTGGATGGAGCCATGGTCTGTAAGCAGTACGTCCGGGATGGTCTGGGGATGGTCTATCTGTTTTCCCTGAACCGCCGCCGCGCAGATATGGATATCCTCCTCCCTCCCAGCAGCGGACGGAGCCTGGCCTGTTTTGGCCGGGTACTGCTGCCGGGGCGGCCGGATATCCCTGGTCAATAAAGAACATAAGCCCGGATCAGTTCCAGACGGATGTCTGGACTGACCCGGGCTTTGCTGTGTCCTCCAAAGATGGCTCATTTATTTTTTCGGTGCCGCGGCCCAATCCTCCCGCCACAGCAGCAGATCGCTGCAGTAGCTGGTCAGCAGCAGGAGGAAGGACAAGGGCCACAGCAGGGACAGAGGGCCGCTGTACTGACCCAGGGGGATACTGCCAGCCAAAACTACCCGCAGCAGGGCGTACAGCAGCAGGACGGCCAGAGAGAGGTATTGGGTCCATAGGGCCAGCAGGGTGTGGAGAACGGCCTGCCGCTGGTCCCGGCGGCGGCGCCGGAGATAGGGAGCCAGGTCGATGACTTTGGACGGAGTGCTGGGGGGGATGGAAACGGCAGAGCGGATGGAAGCGGGGCATGCCATAGTGGTCCCTCCTTGTACAATGATCTGATATGGTCAGCCGGGGCGGTGAGGCACCGGACTTGTCCTACTGTATGCAGGATATCAGAACAATAGTACGAAAAAACGGACTGCTGGAGTTGGGAAAAAATATGCGGGCACAGCCAACGCTGTACCCGCATATTTTTGTCACGGAATGATGGGGGAAAAACGTTCAGATCACGCCCTGGGATACCATGGCGTCGGCTACCTTCCGGAAGCCGGCCACATTGGCGCCTACCACCAGGTCGCCGGGAACGCCGCACTCCAGAGAGGCGTCATAGGCGTTGTGGAAGATCCCCGCCATGATCTCTTTGAGCTTGGCGTCCACCTCCTGGAAGGACCAGGCGGCACGCAGTACGTTCTGGCTGATCTCCAGGCCGCTGGTGGCCACGCCGCCGGCGTTGGCGGCCTTGGCCGGGGCAAAGAGGAGCCCGGCCTTCTGGAACGTCTGGATGGCCTCCGGACGGCAGGGCATGTTGGCGCCCTCCGCCACTGCCATGGCGCCGTTTTTCACGATGGTCTCCGCCATAGCCCCGTCGATCTCGTTCTGGGTGGCGCAGGGCAGGGCGATGTGGCAGGGGATATTCCAGATCCCCTGGAAGCCGGGGGTGTAGGAGCTGCCGGGCACCTCCTGGGCATAGGCGCTGATGCGGCCCCGGCGGCGGAGCTTGATGTCCTTGACCACGTCCAGCTTGATACCCTCGGGGTCGTGAATATAGCCGGCGGAGTCACTGAGAGCCACCACCCTGGCACCCAGAGCTTGGGCCTTTTCGCAGGCGAAGATGGCCACGTTGCCGGAACCGGAGATCACCACGGTCTTGCCGTCAAAGCTGGTGTTTCCCTGGCAGCGGAGCATCTCCTCGGTGAGGTAGCACAGACCGTAGCCGGTGGCCTCAGTGCGGACCAGGGAGCCGTTGAAGGCAAGCCCCTTGCCGGTAAGGGCCCCGGCGTCGTAGTCGCCGTGGATCAGACGGAAGCGGCCGAAGAGGTAGCCGATCTCCCGGGCCCCCACGCCGATGTCCCCGGCGGGGATGTCCTTGAAGTGACCGATGTGGTGGCTCAGCTCCGTCATAAAGCTCTCGCAGAAGCGCATGATCTCCTCGTCGCTCTTGCCCTTGGGGTCGAAATCGGAGCCGCCCTTGGCCCCGCCCATGGGCAGGCCTGTGAGGCTGTTTTTCAGGATCTGCTCAAAGCCCAGGAACTTTAAGATGGAGAGGTTTACCGACGGGTGGAACCGCAGTCCCCCTTTGAAGGGGCCGATGGCGGAGTTGAACTGGACCCGGTAGCCGCGGTTGATGTGGACCTTCCCCTGGTCATCCACCCAGGGTACCCGGAAGGCAATCATCCGCTCCGGTTCCACAAAGGATTCGATGATGCCCCGCTCCTGGTACTCCGGATGCTGATCCACGATAAGATCCAGACTTTCCAGTACCTCCAGTACTGCCTGATGGAATTCCTTCTGATCCGGGTCCCGCCGCAGCACCTGGCTGTATACGTCCTGCAAATAGGCGCTTTTCAACATTTTTTCACCGATCCTTTCCTCCGCTCCCACGGAAAAGTATATTGATAATAGGTTACAGGAAAGGATATGCGGCGGGCAACGTTTGATCTTCCTAAATTTAATGGGCTAAAATTGATAATTTCGTTTATTTCTTACAATATAAAATAACTTTCTTTGAGAAATAGACAAAATAAAATTAGATTGTCTTTGAATGAAAGATTATGCTGCTGCACCGGGAAAAGAGATCAATATTGATACTTGGGGCGCAGAAGGGCCAGCAGCGTAAGGGAAATGGCGGCGCCGATGGCTTCGGCCGCTACCACGGAGATCCAGATCCCCGTCTCTCCCAGCAGCAAGGGCATCAGAAACACCAGGCCGCCCCGGAGCAGGAAGGAGCGCAGGAAGGAGATGAGGGCGGAGATGAGGCCGTTGCAGAGAGCGGTGAAGAAGGAGGAGGCAAAAATACTGACGCCGCAGAAGAAGTAACACAGGGCGAACAGACGGAAGCCGGATACAGTCATCTCCATCAGCGCCGGGTCATAGCCCACGAAGGCGGCGGAAAGCGGCCGGCAGAGCACCTCGGAGAGGAGAACCATGGCCAGGGAGGTGACAGTGATCACCGCCATGCTTTTGCGGAATACGTTTTGCAGCTCCTTGTGGTTGGCGGCGCCGTAGTGGAAGCTGACCACCGGGGCGCTGCCCACGGAGAAGCCCAGAAAGGCCGCCACAAATACAAAGTCCACGTACATCATCACGGAGTAGGCGGCCACGCCCTTCTCCCCGATCAGGTCCATCAGCTGGATGTTGTAGAGGATACCCACTACAGAGGAGGAGATATTGCTCATCAGCTCCGAGGAGCCGTTTTCACAGGCGTGGAAAAATTGCCGGGCATAGAAGCGGGTGGGGACGATGCGCAGCCCCTCCCGTCCGGGGAGCAGGAAGTTGATCAGAGGGATCAGCCCTCCCACGCAGTACCCCGCCACGGTGGCCAGGGCCGCCCCGGCGATCCCCATGTCCAGAAGGGCGATGAACACATAGTCCAGCACCATGTTGGTCCCCCCTGCCGCCAGGGAAAACACGAGCCCGGCGTGAGGCCGCTCCGCCACCACGAAAAAGCTCTGGAAGGAGGTCTGGAGCATGAAAGGCACGCTGCCTGCCAGGAGGATACGGCCATAGATGACGCAGTCGTCTACCAGCAGGTCACTGGCGCCTGCCAGCCGGACAATAGGCTCCATAAAGATGACGCACACCAGGGACAGCGCTGCGCCCAGGCCTACCACGCACCAGACGAAGAGGGAGAAGTAGCGGTTGGCCAGGTCCCGGTCCCCCTCCCCCATGGTCCGGGCCACGATGGCGCTGCCGCCGGTGCCCAGCATAAAGCCGAAAGCGCCCACGATCATGGCGATGGGCATGACGATATTCACCGCCGACAGGGCCAGATCACCCACCAGATTGGATACGAACAGGCCATCCACCACACTGTACAGGGAGGCCACTACCATCATGATCACCGACGGCAGAGTAAAGCGCAGCAGCCGGCCCAGGGTAAAATGGTCGGAAAGACGGATCTGCATGGGGCTCAGTCCTCCTTATTTTCCGCCAGGAACCGTTCTGCCTCCTGCCGCAGGGCCTCTACATGCCGCCGCTCCAGGGCCAGGATGGCCAGGCGCTCCTCCGGAGACAGGCGCAGGGCGGCCTGCTCCTCGATGGCCAGTACCCGATCCACAGAGGCTGCGGCCAGCTCTGATCCTGCCTCTGTGAGAAAGACTTCCTTACTGCGCCGGTCTCCCTGGGCGCTTTCCAGACGGATAAGGCCTTCTTCCTCCAGATTTTTCAGGGCGGAGTTGACGGTCTGCTTGCTGGAGCAGAGAATGCTGCACAGTTCCGCCTGTTTGAGAGGCCGGTCTGTCTCCCGCAGGGAATAGAGCAGCCAGAAGGCGGTATCCGACAGGCCGAAGTAGCCTGCCAGCCGGTGGTAGATAGCGTTGCTCTCCTTGTAGAGCCAATTATATGCCCGGAGAAATTCCGGAAAATGCAGTTCTTCCATGGGACCTCCTTTGTCCGAAATCGGACTTTTTCACAATGGCAACCAGTATAGTCCGAAATCGGACGATTGTCAAGGGCCCTTCTTGTCGCGAAAGGGGGCGAGCGGCAAGAAAAAGCGGAGCCCGGAAGGGCTCCGCAGAAAGGTATGGACAGGATCAGCCTTTTTTGGCCGCAATACAGCGATGCACAAGGAAAAACAGGCTGGTAGACAGCAGCACCCCGGCAAAATTGAGGATGATGTCGTTGGCATCAAAGCTGCGGCCGAAAACAGGCTGGAGCAGCTCGATGACAACGATCAGCAGCAGACCGGTCCACAGGGTGTTCCACCAGGATTTGTGGCCCCGGGAGAGCGGATAGAGGATGCCGAAGGGCAGGTACATCAGGATGTTTCCCAGGTTTTCCCGGGAAAAGCGGGCAAAGAAGTCGGGGACCAGGTCGAACTCCCCGTCAAACCAGTGGTAGATGATGCCGCTGGGTTGGTGGTAGAGGAGAAAATACCAGAGGCTTCCGATGACTTTGATCAGAAGGGTGAGGCACAAAAGGCCTGTCAGATAGGAAACAAGGAGGGAGGCCCAGATTTTCCGGGAGGTGGGAGAAGCCTTGTCCCGGGCAAAGCGGTGGATGCCGTAGAGAAGTCCCGCCAGCAGGGCAAAGGGAAGCACCTGCAGGAAATAACCCGGGTAGGTATCAAAAAAGAAGTATTGAGCGGTCATAACAGCCTTCCTTGATCATAGTTGCTGTCATTATTATACTTTGCCGCTGGAAAAATGTCACTTTAAGGATTCTTTAAGACAAAATAAGGGCGGAAGCGCAGAGCCGCGCTTCCGCCTGCAAGGGATCAGTTGTCGTCCTCCCAGCATTTGCCGGGCTTCCCTGCTTTGTAGTCCGCATAGATGGAGGAGGCGGCCTTCTGTCCCTCGGAAAGGACCCAGGACTCCTCCGCCGGGAGCAGCCGCTTGTTTTCCACCAGCCGCTTGCCTGCCACCCATACGGAGTCTACATCGTGGCGGTTGGCGTTATATACGATGGTGGCCACCGGGTCATCGAACAGGGGGGTAAGATTGGGGCTGCGCAGGTCCATCAGGATCACATCCGCCTGTTTACCGGCCTCCAGAGAGCCGATTTGCTCTCCCAGACCCAGAGCCTGGGCGGGAACGATGGTGGACAGCCGCAGGGCTGTGTGGGCATCCGGCAGTTCGTTGGGACATCCGGCCATACGGGCGGCCATTACAGCGGTGCGCATATTGGTCCAGGGGTCCATGGTGACCCAGTCGGTACCGTAGGCCATACGCACCTTGCTGGGATAGAGCTGGGCGATGGGAGGGAATTTGCCCCGCTTGCCGTACATTTCCGCACAGTGGGCTACCGTAGCGCCGCCCTTCTCCAGAAGCTTGATGTCTGCTGTGGTAGCGCAGGTGCAGTGGGCTGCGATCAGGTCCTCCCCCATCAGGCCGGTCTCGTTCAGGTACTCCACCGGGGTCATGCCGTAGGTCTCCCGCAGGAAATCCACCTCCTGGTCCTTCTGGGCCACATGGATGTGGAAGCCTACCTGGTAGCGGCGGCCCAGTTCGACGATCTTTTTGGCCAGCTCCACCGAGACGGTGTCGGTGGCGTGGGGGCCAAAGCGGCAGAAGATCCGTCCGTCCTTGCCGTGATATTCTTCGATCAGACGGCAGTTCTCCTCCACTCGGGCGGCGCCCTCCTTGGGAATTCTGGTGTAGTCGTTGTACTGGATGGTGCCCAGATCGGTTTCGATGATCTTTTGTGCCAGTACGCCCCGCATGCCCAGCTGATGGATTGCCCGGGCGGTGGAACGCATATAGTGGTAGATATCGTTGATGCAGGTGACGCCTGCCTTGAGGCACTCCACGGCCCCCAGCATGCTCAGGGCGTAGGTGGTCTCCGGGGTCAGCAATCGCTCCATAGGAAACGCCAGACCATAGAACGCCCCCACAGGATCTTCCGTCATCCCTTTGAAAAGGGAGCCGCAGACGTGGGTGTGGACATCCACGATACCCGGCAGAACGGCCATGCCAGCCGCGTCCACGATCTTGTCAGCGCTGATGTCTGCTGATGGGGCGCCTTCTCCCAGTGCCGCGATCCGGTCCCCCTCCAGCAGCAGCCATCCCTTTTCCCATACCTGGTCCTGGGGGTCCTGGGTGATCACGATGCCGTTTTTTATCAGTGTTTTCACTGTGTAAGCTCCTTTCTGCTCCATCCATGAAAAGTGCCCGGGGTCAATATCCTCATATTGCCTCTCCATTTTACCGTTGGCTGTAAAAGTGTGTCAATTCACTTCTTTGCCTTTGGCAGCCGGTATGCCAGAAAAGATCGGGAAAAGGGACCGGGGATATGGGCAGACAGGAGAAAATCCGCTGCAGCTGCGGTTTCCAACAAACTCCTTGCAGCTTTTTTGTAGTATGATATACTAAAAATACAACACATCTGAATACTCGCGCCCTGTGGGTCCCATTTTATGTGGTAAAATACAGCTGCTGTTTTGCGCTGCGCGGTGTGGAAAAGATGTGATGTGCTAGTTGAAACTCTGTATTTTGTCAGCGCAATAATCCTTCATCGGAGGCATGGGAGGTGATTATGGAAAAAATATCTCCTGTCTGCAAATAAAAAAGAAGGATGTATGATTATGAAAAAGCTGCTTGCCTTACTTTTCGCGACCATGCTGCTGACGCTTTGCGCCTGCGCCGATACAAACGGCACCGCGCAGACCGATGCACAGACCGATGATCCCGGTACTGATGCTGCCCAGGTGCAGTACGATTATCAGTTGAAAGCCGGGGAAACCACTGAGGTCTACGATGTGACCTTCGAGGAAATGGTCATGGTTACTGTTGACCCTGCCAGTACACGGGACGGATCCAATGACGTGCGCAGCAATATCTATTTTGACAACTGCGTCTTTAACGGTGGTCTTACGATCATGGGAGACTATCACGCCATGGTCAGCTTGGGTGGAGGCTGCTCTTTCGGGGAGGGTTCTGTTGTCACCTGCAAGGAGGTCACCGCTGGTGCTGCCAAGGAAGTCACGCTGGAAGATAACCTCATCAAGGTGTTCGTAGCCTGTGAGGGTGTCACTGTGGAGACGGAATCTGCTGTTGGCGTGCTGACCGATGGCCCCGATATTGTTTTTAATGGAACAACATACAGTAAAACCGAACTTGCGCCGGATACCGCTTTTCTGGGCGTGTACAGCGTCTACGAAGGTGATACCATGACGTACATCAAGCTGGCCATCGGTGAAGATGACAGCGTGGAAGTTTTGGATTGATTAAATAGGTAGGCCCCCTGCCGTTTACGACGGCAGGGGGCCTGTGTATTCTGTCTATTCGGATGGCTGTCGGCTATTCGGCTTAGTGGCCGAAAGAAGGTGTGACAGGTGCTATAAAAAATCATATATTGGGATATCATACTCCCATGGGCAATTCAGGGAGTCTCTGCCGCTGCCTGGTATGAGGTGTGATAACAGGGGGCGCATAAAAAAATCGGAGCATCCCGAAGGATACTCCGATGGTCCGAGTGACTGGATTCGAACCAGCGGCCTCTTGAACCCCATTCAAGCGCGATACCAAACTTCGCCACACCCGGATATTCTGTTTTGCAGCCCTCTTGCTGCCAGCTAGAATACGATACCACACTCTGAAGGAATTTGCAAGTGTTTTTTTAAAAAAAATAAAATAATTTTCGTTGACAAAATTGTTGAGACATGGTATCATCTTTACTGCGCCTGAGACCGATTGGGAGAGATGTCCGAGCGGTTTAAGGAACCGGTCTTGAAAACCGGCGATGTGAAAGCATCCGTGGGTTCGAATCCCACTCTCTCCGCCATTTTTAAGTAAGACCGGGACAACGACATATGGCTATGCAGAAGTACCCAAGTGGCCGAAGGGGCTCCCCTGCTAAGGGAGTAGGCGTGTAAAAAGCGCGCGAGGGTTCAAATCCCTCCTTCTGCGCCAAGGAAAAAGCCTGAAACCGCAATGGTTTCAGGCTTTTTCTGTTGTCATGGCACAGGTGTTTTCCCTTATTTTTTCCCTTTCAGAGCTTCAAAACCTCCTTTAGATAGGATTCCATCCTGGCGGCGCTCTCCCGCTTCATTTGGTCGGTCACATGCCCGTAGACATCCAGGGTAAATGCTGCAGTGGCATGGCCCAGATTCCCCTGGACTGTTTTGATGTCATCGCCGGAACGGATTGCGGCCACCGCGTAGCTGTGGCGGAGGTCGTGGAAGCGGGCATCCGGACGCCCAATGGCGGCGGCAATCCGTTTAAAGTTGCTGTAGACCGTATGTGTGGCCAGGTGATCGCCCAGTTCATTGGTAAAGACCAGACCGGACTCTGTCCAGGCCTTCCCTGCCAGGCACCGCTGCTCCTGCTGAGCGGCATAGTGGCGCTTCAGGACCTCCATAATGGAGGGGGCGGGGGTAATGCTGCGGGCCTTGTCATTTTTCAGGGGGGCAAATACATATCGTCCGCCCTTCTTCTTTTCCCGCTGAAGCTGCTTATTGATCAGGATGGTGCCGTTTTCAAAATTCACGCAGTCCCACATAAGGCCCAGGACCTCCCCTTCCCGCATGCCGGTGAACAGGGCAACCTTAAACAGATCTTCCATAGGATGCCCTTGAATTGCGCGGAGAAAGGCCAGGCTCTCCTCCTCGTCCAGAGGAGCCAGTTCTTTTCGGACAATTCGAGGAAGTGTGCAGGCATCCGATGGATTGAAGCGGAGATACCCGACGGCCACCGCCTGCTGGAGCGCCTTATGGAGGACACCGTGGATGTTTTTGATGGTTTTGGGGGAAAGCTGTTTTTTCCCCTGCGATCCGCTTTGCAGGTTGTTATAAAACCGTTGAATCACATTGGTATCCAATGCTTCCAGCCGGACGGCGCCCAGGGCGGGCTTAATGTGATTGCGGATCTGATTTGTGTAGGAGATTACCGTAAAGGGCTTTACGCCTCCCAGGTAATCTGCGGACCAGAGATCCAGCCACTCGCCCACGGTGATCTTGCTGGGCTCTGTGTATGTGCCGGTATTGATGGCCACAGCGGCGGCCTGCATCCGCTGGCGCACCTCTTTCTGGGTTTTGCCGGTGAAGGATCGTTGCACTTGCTTCCCTGTGCCGGCATCAAATCCTACCGTTAGCCGGGCTTCCCAGTAGGTGTATTCCTGGCCGTTTCGGTGTACAATTTTTTTCCGGATACTGCCGGTGCCGGGGGCATTTCGCCCGGTGACGGTTTTTCTTGCCATGATTTTTCCCTCTTGCAGTAGATTGGATGGCCTTCGCTATACTGCGTTGCTGAGGAAGCGGTACAGCTCGTGCCGGGGGATCAGGAACTTGCCGCCGACGTTTATGCGCTTGAGCTGCCCGGTATGGATCAGATGGTACGCGGCGCTACGCCCGATCCTGAGAATAGTCCTGACTTCTTCTACAGTCAGAACCGCCGGGAGATCCTCTTCCTGAAGATAGGGGCAGATGATGTCAGTTCTCTCATCGATGGATTTCATGATAGATGTTCCTCCTTTCGGTTGATGATGAGGCCAGTCCGCTTTGTGCGACTTCCAGGTACTGTTCCATGGCATGGCGGGGGATCCGGTATGATCTCCCGATCCGTACGGAACAAATCTGGCCGGAGCGGAGAAGCGCGTAGACCTGATGGATTTTGTGGCCCAGTAGCTGGGCGGCTTCCTGGGCTGTCAAAGTTGGTGGAAGATGTTGCTTAGCTGGCATGAATAAGACCTCCCTATAATCATTGATAGATACATGTTTCATAGATATAGTATATAGGTGCGGGATCGCTGGGATCGGAAGCTGTGGTGCGGCAGGTATCTGTGTCCGAAAACGACGATTTATGGCCGTCAGTACATGAGGGCAGCCTTCTTTAGTGCCGCGAAGCTGAGTTCCAGGAACCGGCGGCCATGAATTTTCTTCTTGGCGGAGCGATTTTCACGGCCTTTCAGAAGCGCTCCCTCTGCAATCAACCGGCGGTTCATCTCTGTTTTGCTCAGATCGCAGTAGGGCGTGTGTGTGACAAAAAAGCGATGAAGTGAATCGGTGCGAATGCAAAGAGCATCCTTTTCCACGATGCAGTCATATTCCCCAAGGAGCTTCCGCTGTGCTGCGACAGAAAATTTTCCTTTGTGGTATCCGTCCACGATGTACCAGCTCAGATTCCCACGGGGAGCCGGAAGGGTACTCTGTGATATCGCGCGGCTCTGCGCATCCAGCAGCTTATCCAGAATATCCTTTGCCCGGGCCGTCGCCCCTGAATAATAGCCTTCTGTGACAGCCCCTATGTCTGCTGCAAAGCGATAAAACAGCCGGATGGCCCAGAGCAAAATGGCGTAATTTTTCTGAAGACGGATGGAGTTTCTGGATGGAGCTGCCTGCAGGATGTGGTCTGCCTCAGCCAGTTCTTCGTCTAAGCGGGGCAGCAGCCAGAGGACAAAATGGTAAAAAGTCGTAGCCGCCAAGGCCCGATCGTCAGCGTGTCCGCCGCTCATGGGCGCGGTGAGATAGATGACGATCAGGCGTGTCAGATCGGAGGGGTTGCGCATATGGAATTCTCCGCTGAAAACCAGTCCGGCCTGGCAAAAACGCTCGTCCAGCTGCTTCCGGGAAGAGATTCGCATCCGGCTCACGTCGTTGGCGGCAAAACGGAGGACCTCAGAAATCAAATTTAGGCGGGCCCGCTGCTCGACAGCGGCATCGCTCTTGGCCAGATCATCAACCAGGACAGCTTGGTCCCGATAGCGGCTTACCAGGTCGATGGTGGCTGCTGCCGTGGAATGGGCATCCAGCTGCCCCCAATAGCGACCAGGGTTACCCGTATCGTCATATAGCAGGGCATATCTCTGCGCTAGGGTAGTTTTCCCTAGGTTTTGCCCACCTATAATGGCCAGTGAGGGAAAGGTGGTTAGATCAAGCTGCCGGATGCATGAGTGCAGGCTTGCCAGGATGGTAAAGCCCCAGACAGGCAGCAGAATGTGGTCACAGGCCTGCAGACGCTGGCAAAATTTCTGAGTAGCAGAAGGTGCTGGTTCGTCTTCTCTCCGAACCAAGTGAGCACAGGCGACATCCTCGACGATTTTGCTCTCGTATCCCTGCGGCAGCCCCAGGACGGTATCGCCGCAGACGTAGGCCCAGCACCCCGTCCACAGGCGGTATAGACCGTGCTTTCGAAAATACAGAGTGGGAACTCCGGAAGAACGGGCAGCGTTTGCCTGATCGATCAGATAGGCGTCCATATGCCCTCTCAGCCGCGGCTGAAGGATCCGGCAAGTGGGGATTTTGCTGCAGATCTGACCCATCAGGTCAGATGCCTGCAGGTCGAGGCAAATCGACCTGCAGGCGCCGGTGTGGAGGATTTCCACCTGGATCCCCTCGATTTTTTGGAGATCCGCTGGGGAATAGAGAGGCTGGACGCACCCAAAACCGAAGTTGGCCAGCGGCGTCCCGTCATCCGCTGTCTGTAAAACCCCCTGCCTGCTGACAATATTAAATTTCATTTGTCTCCTCCTTTGCGGATTCCGTAGCTGATGCCGCAGGTAAAGCTGCAGGAAATGGGCAAGAAGATGATGGACTGCTTGGCGTGGAGTGGGCGTTCAGGAGAAACAGCGCGATTCGCAGCTGGCTTTCTAGCTGGTAACGCTGCTCCCGCTCAGCATTCAAGCGCCGCTCAAAGCGCAGCTCGATGGCAAGTTCTTTCTCTCTTTTTTTGTGCTTGTTCGATTTTTTGACGGCGCGCTTAGTCATTTTACGAAGCTTCTTTGTGAGCTTTGAATCATTAGGACAGGCTTGGCTGTCTATAGATTGGTAGAACTCGAGTGGCTGCTGCATAAAACTCCTCCATAATCTTTTTTGCCCCGGGCTGAATACAGTTTATCTAAAATCGTGCCTTGAAAAAACCGGGGAAAAATGTTTTTTTTCAATTCTTTTCCAGCGGGACGTACCCCTTGAAGCAGATGCGGTGGTGTTCGGCTCCAGTGAATCAACCATTTGTTTTTGCCGGATGCTGACAGTGGTAGAAGAACATAAAAAGATAGCACTGCGAGCAACTTTGCCGGCAGTGCTATCTTTTTACTGTTTTGGATCAGAAGCTGACAGCAGAAAAGCTGTGCGGTTGTTCTGAGGGTTCCGACTGTCTGCAGTCACACAGGCGGATCGTTAAGTCCTGTTGTGGAATAACTGGGCTTTAATAAATGTCATGTTCCAACAGAAATTGTTTTTCTTTTTCGGAAAATACAAAATAGAAGTCAACTAATGTGATGGACTCTGCTGATGGATCGATTGTAAAAAGAATTATGAAATTTTCCCACCAACATTCTTCTCCTTCAGGAGGTCCAAAGAAGATAGGATAGTTTTCTTTATGGCCCCTTGCTTCGGTTTGACATATATATTCGTTAATCCGACTTGCCAATGACAAAGTAAAGTCAGAACCAAAGAGGGTTCCCCACAGACAGTCATATTGCACCTGGTCGGGGAAGAGGATGTCGTATCTGTTGTTTAAGGCGTTCCTGAATTTCTGGAACTCATTGTCTATCAAGCATTGTTGCATTGACAAGACTTGAAATTGCTGCAGGAAAAAGTCGTGAAGTCTTAACATATCCCCAGTGGAGTTACAAGAAAGAATCTTCCGGATGATTTTATCAACCTTGATTTCAATTTGGTCCAGAATACTCCGCTCCTGTGTTCTTCCCAGAAGAACGTCCATCTGTCTTATTACCAAAAAGATGAGAGCGATCTGATTTTTACGGAAAGCCTGTATTCCGTTTTTTCGCTCGGCATTGAGGGTCTTTTGATCGCTGGTTTTATAGTGATAAAATGGATTGGGAAGGCGTTCCTTTACTATGGGGGAGTTTGCGATCAGGAGATAGGAAACAATCAGTGCAGCAGGAATTGTTTTGCTGCGTTTATAAAAAGTGTTGTCGCTTAAAACCTCTATGAACGTTGGGATATCGGCGGCTATCCGATCAAATTTGGCATATTCATTACTGGTAATGTCTTGTTTGTTAAAAACGATCCGGGTCAATAACGAGCGATTGTTTTCTATATAAAGGGAGATATCTTTTTTCTGCACATGTTTGTATTTAAGTGGCGTAATATTGCCCGCAGTTGACATTTCTGATACGGGTTTGATTCTGGTTTGGAGATCTAACAGGTCGTGTTGTCGGCCTATATTCTCGTGCTGACACAATTTCAGATAAAATGTCTCAAGCAGTGAATGCTGATATTTACCAAGATGATTTTCGGAATTTGAAGTAAATATCATCAGCTGATCGAGGTTATTATTGATGCGCTGCAAATCCTGAATGTTAAGTTCTGGAGTTAGTGCCTGAGAGATTTCATGCACTTTGATAAGCTCATCTTGCCACTGCAGAATAATATCGACCAGGGTTTCCTGTATAGTCCGGGAAGCGTAGTCTGAAATACCCCTGGCTACGGAGTTTTTCAGTTTCCTCATCATTTCTCCGTTTCGGGTGATGTCGCCCACCCGAAAATTGTCTACATTTTCCAGGGTTGGTTTACTAAAAAAAACTTAAGATACATGCTGTTGCCGTTTTCAAAGCAATACAAAAAGAAAAGTAGACGGACCTTCTCACTTTCATCAGAAAAGGCAGTCACATTGATCCCCAATTCTTTTAGGCGATCAGCCAATCCGTCTTTCTTACCATAGACATTATCATAAATATCCGTGGTAGTTTTGACTGAGTCCGGAAATTTATCCAAAAGTGCAGACATCCATACAACTCCCGTAAGTTCTGCATCTGTCAACTTTCTGGAAATCCTCAAGTCATAGCAACCATAAATTTGCTCAAGACGAGATTCTCCAATAAGCAGACGCTCCACGAGCCAAGAGTCTGGTACGGCGGGATTAAAACGGTACGTATCTTCCATTGCAATAAATGCTGGATGTAAATTGTAATCGTTTTTACTTAGATCCACACCGGCTTCGATTAGCTCATTGAGAAAACAACGAAGCGAATAAAGTTCATAAGGATTTCCATCTATTGTGCCGATGATTTTCTCAATATCCATATTGCTCCCCCTTTATTGTTTATATGGTGCTGAAGGCTCCTGCTAGCTCTCCCTATGTGGAGCTAAAAATACCAGATGGAGCTCCTGACTCCTGACGAAGTGTAAGTCTAGTTTACTATATATAAGCGAAAATGCACAGTACAATTGAAAAGACAGCGACATCTTTTGAAATGTGGAAACCGTGGGAAAATCCCACGGTTTCCACATTTTTTGTTTCCTTCGAAATGTACCTCTGGTTCCGCGGCCCTATTAGATGGCCCCACAACCACCTCCCCAAAGAGGGGGGCAGCTGGGGTCAACCGCACGCTTTTGCGCGTTCAGCGTATGGAGAGGGTGTAACTTTTTTTATTTGATTTGCGTTGGGACATCTCTGTAAAACAAACCGAAGGAGGATTTTTATGCACAAAAAGGGTTTGCAGCGGAAAGCATCTTTCACCCTGA
>UROF01000023.1 GCA_900549475.1 uncultured Eubacteriales bacterium | reverse complement strand
GGCTACACCTTCGACGGCGCGGAGATCCTCCACGACTATACCAAGGACAATAAGTAAGATATCATCTGTAAAAAAACCCCTCCGGCACTGCCGGAGGGGTTTTTTATGCACCGGCAAACAGCCGGTAAAATATGGTCATTACTTCTCCTTGGGCTGATGGTGGGTAAGACCGAAGACCTTGGCGATCTCCATGACCACCAGAGGCACCAGGATCAGCCCAACGCCGATCAGATACAGCCGTCCTGTCAGCCGGATCAGGCCGAAGGGGGTAGCCAGGGGCGTGAACAGCACCAGCGCCACCATCAGGATGGAGACCAGCGCGGCCTGATTGAGCCGCCGGTTGGTAAAGGGTCCGATACGGAAAAGGGAGTGGGCGGAGCGCATGTTGAAGGCTTGTACCACCTGGGAAAGGGCCAGGACCATAAAGGCCAGCGTCTGTCCACCGGCGACAGAACCTGTGGCGTTCTCACCGATCCAGTAGGCCGCCAGGGACAGAAGGCCGAACATCACGCCCTGCAGGACGATACGAACGCCGAATCCATGGGCAAACAGACCTTCATCCCGGGGGCGGGGGGGCTGATCCATGATGTCCTTCTCCACCGGTTCCATACCCAGCGCGATAGCGGGCAGTGAGTCGGTGACCAGATTGATCCACAGAAGCTGCATGGAGAGAAGCGGTGTTTTGTGCCAGAGAAGCATGGCCACAAATACGGTGATGACCTCTCCGATGTTGGTGCCCAGCAGGAAGCCCACCACTTTTTTGATGTTGGCATAGATGCCGCGGCCCTCCCGGACTGCGTCTACGATGGTGGCGAAGTTGTCGTCAGTCAGAGTCATGTCCGCTGCGCCCTTGGCCACATCGGTGCCGGTAATGCCCATGGCGCAGCCGATGTCGGCGGCCTTCAGGGCCGGAGCGTCGTTGACGCCGTCTCCGGTCATGGATACCACCTGGCCGCGGCGCTGCCAGGCCTTTACGATGCGGATCTTATTTTCCGGGGAGACCCGGGCATAGACGGCGATGTGGGCTACACGGCGGTCCAGCTCCTCGTCGGTCATGGCGTCCAGCTGGGTGCCGGTGATGGCCTCATCGCCCTCCTCCTGGATCCCCAGGGCTTTGGCGATGGCGGAGGCGGTGACCACATGGTCGCCGGTGATCATCACCGGACGGATACCGGCCCGGCGGCAGAGCTTGACTGCCTGAGCGGCCTCCGGCCTGGGCGGGTCGATCATGCCCACCAGCCCCAGGAAGGTAAGGCCGTTTTCCAGGGTGTCGCTGTCAGGGGATTCCGGCAGAGCGTCGATGACCTTGTAGCCTACCGCCAGAACCCGCAGGGCATTTTCACTCATCTGGTCGCAGATCTTCCGGGCAGACTCCAGGTCGCCGGCAATGCAGCGGGGGACCATCATGTCGAAGGCGCCTTTCACGATGACGACCTTCCGCCCGTCCATATCGTTGACCGTGGTCATAAGCTTGCGGTCAGAGTCAAAGGGCAGCTCTGCCAGACGGGGGAAACGGCGGGAGATCTCCTCCTGGGCCATTCCGTTTTTGTGGGCTGCCAGGACGATGGCGGTTTCCGTGGGATCGCCGATGTGCTGCTCGCCCTGGTCCGTGAAACGGACGGTACCATCACAGCAGAGAGCGCCGAAGAGCAGCAGCCGCTTTACCTCGCTGGTGCTCTGGTCGGTGACATCCGTCAGCGTACCGCCGTCGGTATAGGCTTTGACCAGAGTCATGCGGTTTTGGGTCAGGGTGCCGGTTTTGTCGGAGCAGATCACCGAGGCGCTGCCCAGAGTCTCCACAGCGGGAAGGCTGCGGATAATGGCGTTGCGCTTGACCATCCGCTGTACGCCGATGGAGAGGACCACAGTGACGATGGCAGGCAGACCCTCGGGGATAGCGGACACCGCCAGGGACACGGCGGTCATGAAGATCTCCAGAGGGGCGATGCCGTTCATCAGGCCCACCACAAAGATGATGGCGCAGGCGGCCAGCGCCATGATGCCCAGCTGACGGCCCAGCTTGGCCAGCTTGCGCTGGAGGGGCGTCTGGGTGTCGCCCTCGCCGTTGAGAAGGCCTGCGATGCGGCCCATCTCCGTATCCATGCCGGTAGCGGTCACCACCGCCACGGCAGTGCCGTAGGTGACGCTGCAGCCGGAAAAGACCATGTTGGTGCGGTCGCCCAGAGGGGCATTGTCCGCCACGGGTACCTGGGCATCTTTTTCAGCGGGAACGGACTCTCCGGTGAGGGAGGATTCCTCGCACTTAAGGCTGACGCTCTGGAGAAGCCGGCTGTCGGCGGGAACAAAATCTCCGGCTTCCAGGCGGATGATATCGCCGGGTACCAGTTCCGCCGCGTCGATGACCATTTCGCTGCCGTCCCGGATCACCCGGGCATGGGGAGCGGACAGGCTCTTGAGCGCGTCCAGCGCCTTTTCTGCCTTGCTCTCCTGTAAGACGCCCATCACCGCGTTGAGGACCACGATGACCAGGATCAGCAGCGGCTCAAAGAATTCCTTGGGCTCGCCCTCTACGCAGGCGATGGCAAAGGACACCGCCGCGGCGGCCAGCAGGATCAGGATCATGGCGTCTTTGAACTGATCCAGGAATCGCTGGAGATTGGTTTTCTTTTTTGCCCCCTGGAGGCGGTTTGGACCGTATTTCTCCAGGCGGCTTTTGGCTTCACTGCCGGTGAGCCCCTGAGATGGATCTGTTTCCAGGGACGTGAGGACAGTGTTGACAGGTTCTTGATAATAGTGCATGGGAGATCCTCCTTCCTGTTTTCACCAAAGGCTGGCAGAGGAAATGCTGCCTTTAGTATGTGTCAGAAAAAGCAAGCTATGATTGGATAAAAGAATCTGAACGTGCGGATCAGTAGCGATCCAGCAGGCGGACAGCGATCCCCTTCCACCAGGGAAGATGGGAAAGGGATTCCGCTGCTGTCTGATGCAGCTGCTTCCAGCATAATTGCCGCTCTTCCTCTGTGAGGGTATGCTGGCTGAACTTGGCCTTTCGGGCCAGATCCTCCAGTATCGTGTCCTCTGCCGCACCCAGGGCTACCAGGCGGCGGCAGCGGCGATAGGCGGCCAAAACAGATGCGTTGGTATCCGGCCGCTGCTCCTCCTGCCTGCGCCGGCAGGCGGCCAGCCGCTCCAGACCCCACAGCAGCCCGGCCAGAAGAAGAACAACGGTGGGGACGATCAGCCAGCGCAGATCAAGAGGTTCCGCTGCCGGCTCGCTGCTATTGGTGCTCTCGTCAGCAGTGGGATCATTCTCCCAGGGCTGCGTGGGGACAGCAGGCTCCTCCGTCTGGGGCTGGTCATCGGGCGTGGTATCATCCGGAAGCAGAGGCTCCTCGGTGTCGGGGAGCTCATCGCTGGTTTCCCCGCCGCCGGGAGTGACTTCTACCGGGTACCAGCCATAGCCGTCCAGATAGATCTCCACCCAGGCGTGGGCGGCATAGTCTGGGACATAGGTGGTTTCGCCGGGGACAACGTTGGCGGTGTAGCCGCTGACATACCGGGCGGGGATACCATTCATCCGCAGCAGAAGGGTAGCGGTGGTGGCGAAATGGACACAGTAGCCCCGGCCCTCTTCCAGGAAGTGGGCGACAAAGTCGTCACCCTCCTCCATGGCGGGAGTGTTGAGATCATATACAGCCAGCTGCCCCAGTAAATGGGCGACCTGGAGGGCGGTGGTTACCGGGTAGCGGTAGCTGTCCGCCAGATCTTCCGGCAGCTGCACGGCGATTCCCGACAGCCGGGAGGACAAGGAGGAGAGCAGCCGGGCAGTCTCCTCCGGAACATCCAGATAGTGGCTGTAGACAAAAGGCCGGTAGGTGTATTCCTCCGACGCGTCAGGCGTAAGATCTTCCTGGGGAACAAAGCTGGGGAAATAGGATAATGTATAGCTGCTCTGCCCTGCCGGAGGAGTCAGATAGGCGTCCTGCTTGGGGGTGAGGGCATTCCATATGGTGTCCGCTGTAGGCTGATAGGGCATATAGGCCAGTGTATCAGATACAGATACATGGCGGATGGTGAGAGAGGCGGTCTCGCCGGTAGTGTACAGCTGAGGATAGAGGAAGCTCTGAGCGCCCTCGATGGCAATGTCGGCGTCGGCCAGCTCCTGATAGGTCTCGTCAGAGAGGGGCTCCCAGCTGGTCCCGGTGTACAGGGCCGAGGAGCTTCCCCGGAGATAGGTGCGGCCTTCATGGCTGCCCTCTACCGTGAGCATAGTGCGGCCGGTAAAACGGCGGGGGCCTACGGCAGTGAGGTCCACTTCCCCGGTGCTGGGGGAGACCATGCCCACATCAACATCAGGATCAGAGCCCTCCCCGGAGGGGGTGCCTGTGGGGAGCTGCCAGTCTCCCGCTCCCTCGATCCCATGGCTGATGGCTTCCATCAGATTTTCTCGGGCATCTCTGGCCCACTGGGGATACTCATAGGTGTCCTGGGGCAGGGCAACCGTCAGGGTAAGCAGAAGGACAAGGGACATGGCCAGGGAGAGAAGGCGGCTTCGTCCCATGGAGCGAGGCTCCTCCGGGCGATAGAGGGCGGTAAACAGCAAGGTGAGTCCACCGGCCGTCATGGCCAGGAAGCCGTACCAGGAGGGCATCGTGCCGGCCATGACCGCAGGCAGGAAGGGAAGATAGCACACTGCCATAGCGGCCCACCAGCACTGTGCTGCAGTAAAAAAGCTCAGCAGCAGAGCCATCACGGCGGCCAGAAACAACAGATGGGAAAGTGAAAGAAGAACGGTGGAGTCCGTCTGGGACAGATGCAGAGCCGGAAACAGATCGGAAAGAGGGGTGACTATGCGAAGGAAGATCTCCCGCAGGGCCGGCAGCAGGGAGTCCCAGCGCCACAGGGCCAACGCCGCTCCTCCGGCCAGACAGCCGATGATCCCCCATCGGGGCTTGGACGGCAGACAGGTCAGTGCGGCGGCAGCCAGGCTGATGAGAAAGCACCAGCTCAGGAGGCTGAGGTCTTCCACAGGGATGGCACAGAGCTCCCTCAGGGAAAAAAGCCATCCGCCCAGCATCAGGCCGACAGCGGCAAAGCTGCCGGCGGCGCTGAGCAGGCAGCTGGTGATGCGGCGTTTATCCATGGCTCTCCTCCTCCCCGTGGATGTGGATAGGAAAGATGGGTTCCTCCCCTGCGGGGCGGACAGGCTGTTCCAGAATGGAATGGCCATGGTCGGGGGCAGGGTCGGAGAGAATGGCGGTAAGGCAGCGGTGCCAGGAGGCCGTGTCTTCGACGGTAAACCGGCGTACGATCCCGCTGGTGGGCTCCGCCCAGCGGATCTCATGGGGCTGCTGCTCCTTTTGCCAATGGTGGGAGAGAGCGGCCAGACGGTCAATGATCCCATCCAGCTGATCCAGGGGGCCATAGTGATCGAAGGTCAGTACGGGAAGAGGCTTGCAGGAGGCCATAAGCTCCCGGATGATCAGCTGGTCCCGTTTGGCGGAGAGTTTCCAGTGGATGGAGCGGATGTTGTCACCGGGGCGATAGTCCCGGAGATCATACTCTTCGCCGGTGGGGGCGCGGCCCTTGGGAGCAGGGAGAAGTGTGCCCCGCTGCTGGGGAAGTACCACCAGGTCCGGCTTTACCGGCACCGGCCCCACCAGAAGGGAGACGGGAGCGGGCGGCTTTACCGGAAAGGCAAAAAGTCCCAGACAGTCGCATATCCATATGTTCCGGACCCTGCACTCGATCCGGCCGCAGTGGTCGGTGGGAACGTTCAGCGGGATCATCAGGCCGGGGAACACGCCGGTCTCTGATATGTGGAAAGACTTTGTCTCTCCGGTCATGGCGCTGCGGAGCTGGAAACGGCAGGATATCCGGGCCAGCGGAAGAGAGAAGCGATTTTCTGCCGTCAGATACCAGGAGGCCCGGCTGCCGCGCTGTATGAGGGAAGCGCGGAGGACCAGTTTGGGCTGGCAGCCCAGCATGGCGGGCAGACTCAGCAGCAGTCCTGCCACAGGCAGCAGCAAAATCAAAAAGAACAGAAAATGTACCAGATATCCCACATCAAAAAGCTGAGCCATCAGGGCGCTGAGCAGGATCAGGACATAGACGATTCGTCGGAAGATCATAGCGCTTCACCGGATGCGGGGCGGTGTGACCGCCTTGAGTACGGCTGTTGCCACGCTGTTGCCGGTGACGGTGCCTTCTGTACCCGGAATAGGGATCAGACGGTGGGCGATCACATCCCGCCAGATGCACTGTACGTCCTCGGGGATGACATAGTCACGGCCCCGGAGGAAAGCGGTAGCCCGGCTGGCGGCGGCGACGGCCAGGGTGGCGCGGGGGCTTGCGCCCTGGGCCAGCTGGGGGTGGCTGCGGGTGGCATTTACCAGGCGGACAATGTACTGAAGGACCTCATCACTGATATGGATGTTGTCCACCAGTCTCCGCAGACGTTCCAGATCGCTTTTGCTGAGGACCTGCCGCACTGGGTCCATGGCCTGTCCATACTGACGGCGGCGCAGCAGCTCCAGCTCGTCTGCCGGTGAGGGATAGCCGATGGACAGCCGGATCAGGAAGCGGTCCAGCTGGGAGTCCGGCAGCAGCTGGGTACCGGAGGCTCCGGCGGGATTCTGGGTGGCAATGACCAGAAAGGGCTGGGGGACAGGGTGGCTTACGCCGTCCACGGTGACCTGCCCTTCCTCCATGGCTTCCAGCAGGGCCGATTGGGTGCGGCTGGTAGCCCGGTTGAGCTCGTCAGCCAGGAACAGGTTGCAGAAAATGGCGCCGGGCTGGTATTCCAGTTTGCCGGTGGCTTTGTTGTATAGAGAGAAGCCGGTGATGTCGGAGGGCAGTACGTCGGGAGTGAACTGCATCCGGGAGAAGCGCAGGTCCAGTGCCCTGGCAAAGGACAGGGCCATAGTGGTCTTTCCCACGCCGGGGATATCCTCCAGGAGAATGTGTCCCCGGGCCAGGATAGCTACCAGGACTTTTACGAGAGTGCTCTCCTTGCCGACGATGCTTTTTTTGACCTCTGCCAGTACGGCGGCAGCTATGTTTCTGTCGTTCATATGTGGTCCTTTCCACAGCGCCGTGGGCAGGCGCTGCAAGCCATAATAACGCTACTACTATACCATTTCTTCGTGTAGAAATGGTAGCCTTTTTTTGTAAAGAAAAAATAAGATGGTACGCTGATCCTGTTTTCCTGTTTGGAACGCATAAGGAGAGGACAGTCTGCGCAAGATGGCAGGGAGGACACAAAAAGGAGGCGCAAGCCATGAAAATGACAAAATGGAAGCGGGCGGCGGTGCTGGCCCTGTGCCTGATGGTACTGCCTGCCTGCTCCGCAGGGGAAGACGGCGCCGCTCCGGCGGCAGGCAGCGCGGCGGTGCCTGCATCGGCAGACAACTGGGGCCTGTCGTTTCAGACGGAGGGACAGGCGCCGGTGGGCAACGCGGGGAAGGAAGAACTGGCGGAGTATAATGCCTACTATCTGGGCGATACGGGAAAAAAGGTGATCTATCTCACCTTTGACTGCGGCTATGAAAACGGCTATACAGAGACGATCCTGGATGTGCTCAAGGAGCACCATGCTCCGGCGGCCTTTTTTGTGGTGGGCCACATGATAGAGTCTGCCCCGGACATCGTCCGGCGAATGGCAGCCGAGGGACACATTGTAGGCAACCACACCTATCACCATCCGGATATGTCCGCTATTGCGGATGAGGCGTCTTTCCGGGAGGAACTGGAGTCGCTGGAGGCCCTTTATCAGGAGACTACAGGCCGGGAGATGAGCCGTTTTTACCGCCCACCTCAGGGAAAATACAGTGTGGAAAACCTCAAGCAGGCCAAGACGCTGGGCTATCGGACGGTGTTCTGGAGTCTTGCCTATGTGGACTGGTATACCGATGACCAGCCCACGGCAGAGGAGGCGTTTTCCAAGCTGATCCCCCGGATCCATGACGGTGCCATTGTGCTGCTCCACTCCACTTCCCGCACCAATGCGGAGATCCTGGACGAGCTGCTGACCCGGTGGGAGGATATGGGGTATACGTTTGCCTCCCTGGATCAGCTGCCTGTGTGACACAGAGAGAGCCGGAAGTATGCCGGCTCTCTTTTTGCGTAAAAAAACCGGCAAGAATCGGCGGCGGAAGGAAGAAAGCGCCGTCACCTCTTGCATGGACAATACATTTGGTATACAATATTAAGACTGCATTAGGAACAGGGGCAATCAGAATTAAGATTGCGTTAGTGTACAGGCGGCGAAATGCTGCGGGAGGACAGAGATGAAAATCGTGGTATTGGATGGCTACTGCCTGAATCCCGGTGATCTCAGCTGGGAAGGATTTGCAGCCATGGGGGAGATGACGGTGTATGACCGTACGCCCCTGGAGGACGAGGAAGAGATCGCCCGCCGCATCGCCGGGGCGGAAGTGGTGCTGACCAACAAGACGCCCCTGTCCCGGGCGGTCATCAGCGGCAGCAAGAGCCTTCGGTATATCGGTGTCCTGGCTACCGGCTACAATGTGGTGGATATCGATGCGGCCGGAGAGCTGGGGATCCCGGTGTGCAATGTGCCGGCCTATGGTACCAGCGCGGTGGCCCAGTTTGCCATTGCGCTGCTGCTGGAGATCTGCCACCATGTAGGCGGCCATGACCAGGCGGTCCATGAGGGCGCCTGGAGCCGCTGCCCGGATTACTGCTTCTGGAACTGGCCTTTGATCGAATTGACCGGCAAGACGATGGGTATCATAGGGTATGGCCGGATCGGACGGGCGGTAGGCACCGTAGCCGCGGCACTGGGGATGAAGGTAGTGGCTACCGGGCCTCATCCGTGGCCCGCGGGAACGGCGGCAGCGGACTGGATGCCTCTGGAAGAACTGCTGCGCTGCTCGGATGTGGTATCTCTCCACTGTCCGCTGACGCCGGATACAAAGGGAATCATTGACAGAAATGCCATCTCCATGATGAAAGAGGGAGCGATCCTCATTAACAACAGCCGCGGGCCGTTGATCGTGGAACAGGATGTGGCCGATGCCCTCAACAGCGGGCGGCTGCTGGCGGCAGGGGTGGATGTGGCGGATACGGAGCCTCTCTCTCCGGATAGTCCGCTGCTTACGGCAAAGAACTGTATCATCACCCCCCATATCAGCTGGGCGCCCCGGGAGACCCGGAGAAGGCTCATGGATATTGCGGTGGAAAACCTGCGTGCTTTCCTGGATGGCCGGACAATGAATGTGGTCAACAACAGGAATGGTTCGACGAAATAAGACGGCGGGAGAGGGGCTGTTTGTGCTACACTGCTCCTGCCGCCTGCTGTGAGACCGAAAGGCGGACGATCCCGGGGCCAGGATTGGGATTGGTTCCCGGAAAGGAGGGGGTTGCGCTGAAATGGCTCAGACCGGTGACGGAGAGCTGGCCGGGCAGATTTGTGAGCAGCTGCCTGCGGCGCTATTTTCACCATGATGTAGGCAGGCAGAGTGCAGCGCTGGCATATTATCTGCTTTTTACGCTGTTTCCGTTCCTGATTTTTCTCAGCAGCCTTTTGGGCCTGCTGCAGCTGGATGTTTCGGAAG
Organism: uncultured Eubacteriales bacterium; assembly: GCA_900549475.1. Lineage (GTDB taxonomy): Bacteria > Bacillota > Clostridia > Oscillospirales > Oscillospiraceae > Pelethomonas. The sequence goes on along the minus strand of UROF01000023.1, from coordinate 28,422 downwards.
TGGTAAGGGCGCTGCAGCCGCTGCTGCCGACGGAGGTGCTGGATGTGGCGGAGGCCTATCTGGAATATGCCTCCCGGACGTCCAGTGCCGCTATGCTGTGGTTTGGACTTGTATTTTCCATCTATTTCCCCATGCGGGCGGCGGATTGCCTGATGCGGGCGGTGCGCAGGGCGTACCATTTGCCAAGGCCCAAAAATCAGCTGATCTACCGATTTAAAGTTTTGCTCTATACGGTGTTTCTGCTGGTGACCATTGCGCTGACATTGGCACTGGCTACCGTGAGCCAGCGGATGCTGGCATTTGCGGGCAGATATATCACCCTCCCTGCGGGATTTATCGATCTGTGGGACTTTCTCCGCTTTCCTGCTCTGGGCGTGGTGGTATTCGGTGCGGTGGGCCTGCTCTATGCCATGGCTCAGGATACCCGTCAGCCGGGACGCAATATTGTCCCGGGGGTGGTGGTATCCCTGGTGGCGTGGATCGCCTTATCCGCAGGGTATTCATTTTATGTAGAGAATTTTGCCAACTATTCGCTGATCTATGGCACCCTGGGTACCATGGTAGTGCTGATGATCTGGTTGTATCTGACAGCTACCGTGCTGATCATGGGGGCGGAGATCAACGATGCGTTGTTAACTATGCGGGAAGAAAACCGGCGTAAGGCTGGTAAGAAGGGAAAAGGAGAGACCTCCTGAGGGAGAGACAAAAAGACATATGAAAATCATTATCATTGGAAACGGCAAAGTGGGATATACTCTGGCGCAGCAGCTGAGTGGAGATGGAGAGAACCATGAGCTGGTCCTTATCGATAAAAATGCCGATGCCCTGCAGAATGCTGACGGCGTGCTGGACATTCTGTGTATGGAAGGGAGCGGCGCTTCCATCCAGGTGCTGCTGGAGGCGGGGGTCCGCACCTCGGACCTGGTGGTGGCGGTGACAGGCTCCGATGAGCTGAACATTGTCTGTTGTCTGATCGCCAAGAAGCTTGGTGCCAAGCATACGGTAGCCCGGGTGCGCAGCCCGGAGTACTATAAGGAAGCCAATCTCCTCAAGCGGGAGATCGGCGTGAGCATGATCATCAATCCGGAGTATGCCGCAGCCCAGGAGATCTCCCGGCTGCTGCGGGTGCCGGCGGCTTTCAGTGTGGAGGCCTTTGCCCGCGGACTGGTGGAGATGATCGGCTTTCCTCTTATGGAGAGCGACGGACTGGCGGGTATCCCCCTGTCCGAGTACAACCGCAGGCATCCCAACGGGGTGCTGATGTGTGCCGCCATCCGGGGAGAAGAGGTATTTGTTCCCAACGGAGCCTTTGTTCCTCGAATCGGGGATAAAGTGTATGTGATCGGCAGTCAGCAGGAGGTGGCCCGCTTTTTCGCTTCTCTGGGCCGCAGGCATGAGGGGATTCGCCACATCACGGTTCTGGGCGGCAGTAAGATCGCTACCTATCTGACCTGGGCGGTGGAGAAGGTAGGGATGAAGGTCCGCATCGTGGAGCAGGATGGAGAAAAGTGCCTTGCTCTGGCGGACAAGCTGCCGGGCACCATGATCATTCAGGGGGATGGTACTGACAGCGCCGTGATCGAGACAGAAAACCTGTTGGACACGGATGCGTTTATTGCCCTGACCAACCGGGATGAGGAAAACCTGCTTATGGCCATGAGTGCCCAGCGGGCGGGAGTCTCCAAGGTCATTGCCAAGATGAACCGTCTCAACTATATTGAGATGATGCGGGAGTTCGGCGTGGACAGTATCATCAGCCCCAAGGAGATCACGGCAAATCAGATCTCGGCGTATGTGCGGGCGATCGCCAGCAGTGAAGGCAGTGCGGTGGAACATCTGTACAAGCTGCTGGGCGGTGCGCTGGAGGCGGTGGAATTCACCGCCGTTCCCACGACCAGCTTCCTCAACAAACCGCTGAAGGACCTTAAACTGAAGGATGGGATGCTGGTGGCGGCGATTGCCCGCGAGGGCAAGACCATTATTCCCGACGGCAACACCTCTATCCATGCCGGGGATCGGGTCATTGTAATGGCAAAAAGCTTCTTCCTCCACGAGCTGGATGATATTTTGGAGTAAGGCTGGAGAGAAGCGATGAATACAAAACTGGTATTACATATCCTTGGACTGGTGCTTCGGGTGGAGGCTATTTTGATGCTGCCGTCTGCGGCGATCGGCTTTGCCTCCCACACCGGCGATGGTCCGGATTTTCTGCTGTCTGCGGCGATTACGTTTATAGTGGGACAGCTGCTGACCCTGCTGCCCCGGAAGGGGGTCAAGATGCAGGCCCGGGACGGCTTTGCCACTGTGGGCCTGGGCTGGATCGTCCTCTCCCTGTTCGGGGCTTTGCCCTATGTGTTTTCCGGAGTGATCCCCAACTACATCGACGCCGTCTTTGAGACTGTGTCCGGCTTTACCACCACCGGTGCTACCGTGCTCACCCAAATTGAAGGTCTCCCCACCGGCGTGCTGTTCTGGCGGGCGCAGACACAGTGGATGGGCGGCGTGGGCGTCCTGGTGCTGGCGCTGGCCCTGATCCCCAAACTGGGGGAAGGCAGTGTCTACCTTATGCGGGCGGAATCCCCCGGCCCTATCAAAAGCAAACTTACCCCCCGGCTGGGCGACACCGCCAAAATACTTTATATTATTTATATAGGCCTTACCGTAGGCGAGACCATCTGCCTGCGCCTTGCCGGGATGAGCTGGTATGAGGCTTTGACCCACTCCTTTACCACCATTTCCACCGGCGGTTTCTCCGTCCGCAATGCCAGCATCGCCGCCTATGACAGCATGCTCATTGACTGGATCATTATTGTCTTCATGTTCTTATCAGGCATCAACTTTGCCCTGCTGTTTTATGCGGTGCGCCGGAATTTCAAGGCGGTGTTTGAAAGCGAGGAGCTGCGCTCCTACACCATCATGGCGGTAACGGCATCGGCTCTGATCGTACTGAATCTGGTGGTTCATGCTGGCTGGGAGCTTAATGCAGAGACGATCACTGACGCTACTTTCCAGGTGGTGACGCTGATGACCACCACCGGTTATATGACCTACGACTATGTTCTCTGGCCCACCTTTGCCCAGACAGTATTGGTGCTGGTCATGTTTGCCGGCGCCTGTGCTGGTTCCACTGCCGGCGGCATCAAGCAGATCCGGGTGGTGCTGCTGTTCAAAAACCTTCACCGTGAGATCCAGCGGATTCTCCACCCCAGAGCAGTCAAGACCATCCGCTGCGACGGTGATCGGGTGGAGGAACCTATCCTCTCGGGAATCACCCTGTTTTTCTTTGCCTATATCCTGCTGCTGCTGGCGGGTACGCTGGTAGTGGCCTGGGATGATATCGGATTTACTGCCGCGTTTACCGCATCCTTAACTTGTATCAGCAACGTGGGCCCTGCCTTTGATGTTCTGGGCCCCACCTCCAACTTCAGTATGCTCTCTGGCCTGAGCAAGATCGTGCTGAGCCTGAATATGCTGCTGGGCCGTCTGGAGATCATGCCGCTGCTGCTGCTGGTGTTCCCGGGGCTGTGGAAAAAGCGGTAAGAGATGAAAAGGAGCAACAACATGGACAAGACAAACAAATTACAAGAGTATGCCCGCCTGTTGGTAGAGGTGGGTCTGAATGTACAGAAGGGACAGGATCTGATCATTGCCTGCCCGGTAGAGTGCGCCTGGTTTGCCCGGCTGTGCGCTGAGGCGGCCTACGACGTGGGCTGCCGGGAGGTCGTGATGAACTGGCGGGATGACGCTCTGAACCGGATGAAATATCTCCGGGCGGCGGACGAAGTGTTTGACAGCACACCGGCCTGGCAGGCGGAGTTTTTTAACGGCTATGCCCGTGCCGGCACGGCGTACCTCGCCATCTCTGCCTCCGATCCTGAGAATCTCAAAGGAGTGGACCCGGATCGCCTGGTCCGGCAGCAGCGCTCCAGCAGTGCGGCTCTGGAGGATTTCCAGCGCCTGCAGATGAACAACAGCTTTCCCTGGTGCGTGGCTTCCATCCCCATCCCCAGCTGGGCGGTGAAGGCCTTCCCCGGCTGCGGAGAGCAGGAGGCGGTAGATAAGCTGTGGGACGCTATTTTTGAGGCGGTCCGCATCACTGGCGACGGGAAGGCTGTGGAGCGCTGGCGCTCCCATGTGGCGACGCTGCAGGAGCGGGTGGAGAAGCTCAACAGCTTGGATCTGGAGCGGCTCCACTATACCAACAGCCTGGGTACCGACCTCACCATCCGTCTGCCCGAGGGACACCTGTGGTCCGGCGGTGACGGCGCTGCTGGTACCGGCCAGCGGTTTGTGGCCAATATGCCCACGGAGGAGATTTTCACCGCTCCCCTGCGGGACGGCGTGGACGGCGTGGTGTGCGCCTCACTGCCTTTGGTTCACGACGGTAACATCATCACCGGCATCCGTTTTACCCTGAAGGATGGCAAGATCGTGGAGGCCCATGCTGACGAGGGAGAGGAGACTTTGAAGGCGGCGATCTCCCTGGACGAGGGTGCCTCCCGGCTGGGTGAGGTGGCCCTGGTGCCCTACGACAGCCCCATCAGCAACCAGAAGCTTCTCTACTATAACACCCTCTTTGACGAGAACGCCTCCTGCCACCTGGCTTTTGGCGAGGCCTACGCCGAGTGCGTCCGGGGCGGAACGGAGATGAGCAAGGAGGAGCTGCGCGCTGCCGGTCTCAACGACTCCATCACCCATGTGGACTTTATGGTGGGTACCGCGGATCTGACCATTACCGGCTATACCCGGGACGGCAGAGAGGTGCCTGTGTTTGTAAACGGCAATTTCGCCCTGTAATTGGCTCTGCTCTTCGGAGTAAGATAAGCCTATTGCCACACCCCCGCTCAGCGCTGAGCGGGGGTGTGGTATTTTTGTGAAACCTATCAGCACAGTGGCAGACAGGTTTTATTTCCTGGGTTCTGAATATCTATGAGAATAGCTTCCAGTAAGAATTGACAGTGAAAAACCAGGGGGACAGCTGTTGAAAAATCCGACGTAATGTGGCACAATCCTGGTATATAGAATGAACCAGGAGGTATGCCCGTTATGACGTACGATTTTACCAGCCTTCGGCCCCGGATCGCTGTGGGCTCCAGCAAGTGGGATGGGATGGCCCGGATTCACCCCGGTCTTCCACCGGAAGTGATCCCCCTGTCCGTGGCAGATATGGAGTTTTCCAACCCGCCGGAGATCATCCAGCATCTTACGGAGTACCTGGAGGGGACGATCCTGGGTTATACCCAACCTACCGACAGCTATTACGAGGCCCTGGAGAGCTGGATGGCCCGCCGGCACAACTGGAAGATAGACCGGGAATGGGTGGTGACCTCGCCGGGCGTTGTGCCTGCACTGAACCATATGGTCCAGGCTTACACCCAGCCAGGGGACAAGGTGATCGTGTTTCCGCCGGTGTATTATCCCTTCTACAGCGCCATCCGGGAAAATGGCCGGCAGGTACTGGAGTGTCCCCTGCTGGAGAAGGATGGCCGCTATGAGATCGATTTTGACCGCTTCTCTCAGGCGGCGGAGGAAGGAAAGGTGCTCCTTTTCAGCAGCCCCCACAATCCGGTAGGCCGGGTATGGAGCCGGGAGGAGCTGGAAAAACTCAGCGCCATTTGCCTGGAGAAGGGGGTGCTGGTCCTCTCTGACGAGATCCACTTCGACCTGATCCTGGGAGAGCGGCCCCACACGGTGTTTGCCACCTTGTCGGAGGAAGCGGCCCAGAACTGCGTGGTCTGCACCGCCCCCAGCAAAACATTCAACCTGGCGGGGCTCCAGACCTCCAATATCATCATTCCCAACGCAAAGCTGCGGGAGAAGCTGCTGGATGTGCGCAAGCGCCTGGGGCTCCACGGCTGCAATATCCTGGGTTACCAGGCCTGTGAGGCGGCCTACCGCTACTGTGAGGATTGGCTGGAGCAGCTGCTGGTGGTGCTGCGGGAGAACCGGGAGCTGGTGCGGACCTTCACCAGAGCGTGGCTGCCGGGGATCAAGCCGGTGGAGCTGGAGGGCACCTACCTCCAGTGGCTGGACTGCCGGGCCCTGGGCATGGATGCCAAGGCTCTGGAGAAGTTCATGCAGGAGAAGGCCCTGTGGTTCACCGACGAGGGCTATATCTTCGGTACCGGCGGCGAGGGCTTTGAGCGCATCAATCTGGCCTGCCCCACCTGGGTTCTCCGCAAGGCCCTGGAGCGGCTGCGGGATGCCCTGGAGCGCCGGGGAAAGTAAAACTGCATCACAGAGAAAAACGCGCCGCGAAGCTATTCGCGGCGCATTTTTTGTCGGGTCATAGGGGAAAAATTGTAGCTGCAAGGTGGACCAGACTGCATAAAACTACGCCTGCGGCAAGGGGCAAAGCAATGGCCAGGGCAGTCCAGCGCAGGCTTTTTGTTTCCCGCCAGATGGTCAGGCATGTGGTGCCGCAGGGAAAGTGGAAAAGAGTGAAGAGCAGCACCGACAAAGCGGTGGCGGCAGTCCAGCCGTTGGCGGTGAGAAGGCTGTGAAGCTGGGGGAGGCTCCCATAGTCCACCAGGGTCCCGGCGGAAAGATAGCCCATGAGGATACAGGGCATCACGATCTCGTTGGCAGGGAAGCCCAGGAAAAAGGCCAGCAGGATCACGCCATCCATGCCGAGAAACCGCCCGGGCCCCTCCAGGGCACCGGCCAGGTGGAGGAGGATGCTCTGTTCTCCGACGGTCACGTTGGCGGCGACCCAGATGACCAGTCCTGCCGGTGCAGCCACTGTCACCGCCCGGCCCAGGACGAACAGCGTTCGGTCCAGCACGGAGCGGATCAGCACCTGCCCCAGCCGGGGGAAGCGGTAGGGGGGCAGCTCCAGGGAAAAAGCGGAGGGCATACCTTTGAGAACGGTGGCCGAAAGCAGGCGGCTGGACCAGAGGGTCATGGCCACCGCCAGGACGATGCAGCCCATCAGCAGGAGGGCCGCCCACAGAGACCGCCATAAACCGGTCCCGGCGGTAAAGAAGAGAGAGATCAGGGCGATGAGGGTGGGGAAGCGGCCGTTGCAGGGCATAAAGGCGTTGGTGAGGATAGCGATGAGCCGCTCCCGGGGGCTTTGGATGATCCGGCAGCCCATGACGCCGCAGGCATTGCAGCCCAGACCCATGCACATGGTGAGGGCTTGACGGCCGTGGGCTCCGGAGCGGTGAAAGAAGTGGTCCATGTTGAAGGCCACTCGGGGCAGATACCCGATGTCCTCCAGCAGGGTGAACAAAGGAAAGAAGATAGCCATAGGGGGCAGCATCACGGATACCACCCAGGCGGTGGTCTGGTAGACGCCGTCCACCAGAGCCCCTACCACCCACCAGGGGGCACCGATGTGCTCCAGCAGTTCCCGCAGGGGCTCCTGCAGACGGAAGAGAAGATCGGACAGCAAGGCGGAGGGGACATTGGCCCCCGCCATAGTGAGCCAGAGGATTCCGGAGAGCAGCAGGAGCATAGCAGGGATGCCGCCCCATCGGGAAGTCAGCAGCCGATCCAGCCGCCGGTCCAGACGATGGGCCGCGGCTTCGTCTACCGTCATGACCTGGGCGGCGATTTCGCGGGCCCGGAGAGCCAGGTCGGCAGCCTGACGGCAGGGGCACAGTCCTTCCGTCACCGGATCAGGCGGCGGAGGAGGCGGGGGATCGGCAATGGCGGTTTCCAGCAGACCCTGCAGAGCGTCAAGACCCTGGCCGCTGCGGGCGGCAGCGCCCACCACGGGGCAGCCCAGCAGGTTCTGGAGCTTGTCAAGATCCACCTGGATGTGCTTTTTGGCTGCTTCGTCCAGCAGATTCACACATACCACCACCGGCCAGGTGGCTGCCATGACCTGGAGGACCAGGGCCAAGTTCCGCTCCAGACAGGTGGCGTCCACCACCACCAGAGTGACCTGGGCTTCCTGCGAGAGAAGGTAGTCCCGGGTCACTTCCTCCTCGGCACTGCCGGGGTGAAGGGAGTAGGTACCCGGCAGGTCTACCAGCGTGTATGTAGTGCCGTGGTAGAGGTAGCGGCCCCGGGCCACCTCCACGGTTTTGCCCGGCCAGTTCCCGGTGTGCTGGCGAAGATGGGTGAGAGCATTGAAAAGAGTGGATTTGCCCACGTTGGGGTTGCCCACCAGAGCGATGATAGGCCCGGATGCGGCTTCCATGGCAGGACCTCCTTTTTGCCCCGGAGGGGGGCGTATGTCTTCCCAGCATATGCACGGAAGCCGTAAAAAGTGAGATGCCGGAGGAGGGCTTTGCCCTCCTCCGGCATAATAGCATGATAAGAACTTATGATTGCGTGGAGCCAAATTCCATGTTGGCAAAGATCCGTTCCATCCGCTCATCCGGGAAACGTTCATCCACAAAGGTCCAAAAGCTGCTGGCAGGAGCGTCGCCCTGGACCCGCTGAGACCACCGGGCCACCGCCACACAGGTCACGACAGCGTTTATTACCAGAAAAATGGTAAGGCACCAGGTCATGATCTTGCCGGCTTTGTTGGGGATCTTCAGGATCCACTTGGCCATTCTGGGGTAGATATCCTTGATCCACAGGACACCCAGCACACCCCAGAACACGGAGTACAGAAGGCAGATGCGGCCGTTGAGGTTGAAAGGAATATTGCTGTAGTCCCAGGACCGGGAGCCGAATAGGGCTTCCTGTCCCCAGGAGCAGACATATTCCACCACGCTGCCTACGATCATGCCGCCCAGGAAGGACAGCAGGTACCCACGGTTGCGGTAGCGGTAAAGGGCCAGGGTCAGCACCACGGCGCCGGCACCATAGAGAAGGTTGAAAGGCCCATATACCAGGCCTGCCCGGCTCTCGATATAGCCGTTGCGCACCAGGCACCACAGCATCTCCACCACCACGCCGGCAAAGCTGCCCACAAAACACACCAGCAGTAGTTTATAGAGGTTGATGCCGCGGGCAAAGTGATTTCGCTGCTGCTCTTCCAGGTCGATGGAACCGTTGGCTGGGGGATTGGGCAGATACCATTTCCGATCCCGGCTGGTACGCATATCGAAGAAGCGGGCGCTGAGCTCATCTTCCAGCTTGTTGGTGGCCTGCAGCGCTTCAGAGAGATTGCCGGAAGTCCGCTTGAGGACGTCGATTTTTTCCCGGATCTCCTGATCCAGCGCGTCAGAAGGCTTTTCGCTCTGTTCGGCCTCCTGGGCCAGACGGACGTAGTAGTCCTGAAGCTGAGGCGCAGTCTCTTCTACGGAGACGACAACAGCGGCGCTCATAGCTTCCAGCCGCTCCAGAGGACGGTCCGCTGGGGGATATGCATCTGGAGTGGGGGTGGAAGGGTATGCCTCTGACGGCATAGGATTATGTTTCTCTTCCATAGGTTAGGCCTCCCGATCGGTATTCTCTGTGCCCGGGTAAGATCTGACACAGTCGTTCTGCCCCGTATAGCAGATATGGTGCCCATTATAACGGAAAAAACAGAGAGATACAACTACCAAATTGCCCGGAAAGTACAGACACCTGAGAATGGCCGATGGAAGGGAATTGTGTCATTGGACCAGGATCTGGCTGGCGTCAGAGCGCCGCAGGGCGATCACCGCGCCGCACACGGCATAGGCGACCGGGTCGCCCCAGGGAGCGGTCTGCAGGGCGGATACGGTCCGGCCGGGGATGAAACCCAGCTCCATCAGCCGCAGCTGCTCGCTGTTGGGAGCCAGCAGATGTGATACAACAGCTGTCTGGCCTGTTTCCAGGCAGTCCAGCGTTTTGCATTCCAAGGGAAGTCCCTCCTTCCTGAGGACATAGTCCCTCCTCCCAGTGTATGACCTGAGAGAGAGGAGCGCGTCAAATTTGTATAAAATTGCGGGGGAAACCACTTGACAAAAAAGGCGAGTTAGCATAGGGTTACTATGAAAAAACAAATGAGATAAAAGAGAAGGGAATTTGTATGGCTGATACGCAGGAGAAAATGACACTGGACAAACTGCCGGTAGGCGGGAGCTGCATCCTCTGTCAGGTGGGAAATCAGCGGGGCGCCGTGAAGCGCCGGCTGATCGATATGGGACTCACCCCTGGAACAGAGGTGAAGCTTGTCAAGATCGCACCCTTTGGTGACCCCATGGAGCTGCGGCTGCGGGGCTATGAGCTGTCCCTGCGGAAGGAAGATGCCGCCCAGATCCGTATCCGACCTATCAGCGAGCAGGAAGCGGGCAAGCAGACGATACCGGAGACAGCGTACCATTTGGGCGGCGGCTGCCACGGGGACTGTGCCCATTGTGCTGTGGGCTGCAGTGATCCCAAGGATCTGGAAGCTATGCGCCGGGCCCACCGCCACGAGCAGAGCCAGCACCCCCAGACCTATGACCCCCATGCCCATGACCAGCGCCAGTGGAAGGTGGCATTGGTAGGCAATCCCAACTGCGGCAAGACCACGCTTTTCAATGCTCTTACCGGTTCCAACCAGTATGTAGGCAACTGGCCTGGCGTGACGGTTGAGAAGAAGGAGGGTACCGCCAAGGTGGGGGATGTGAGCTTCACTGTGGTGGATCTGCCGGGGATCTACTCTCTCTCCCCCTATTCCATGGAGGAACTGGTAGCCCGGAAGTTTATTATCGGGGAGAAGCCCGACGCCATCATCAATATCGTGGACGCTACCAACCTGGAGCGGAACCTCTATCTGACCATGCAGCTGCTGGAGCTGGAGCGGCCTATGGTCCTGGCAGTGAACTTTATGGATGAGGTGGAGAAAAACGGCGACCAGATCGACTGTGACCGGCTTTCCGCCCACCTGGGTGTACCGGTGATCCCCATTTCCGCCCGTGACAACAAGAATATCGATAAGCTGGTGGAGGAGGCCCACCGTCAGATGCATACGGGTCTCACCCTGGAGCCGGATGACCTTTATGACGACTTTACCCACATCATCCACCACCGGATCGGCGAACTGATCCACGACCGGGCCTATGCCGCTGGGATCCCCGCCCACTGGGCAGCCATCAAACTGCTGGAGGGCGACGCCAAGGTGGCGGAGGACCTGTCCCTGGACCAGGAGACATTGGATAAGATCGACGCCATCGCTGCTGAATATGAAAAGAGCAGCGATCTGGGTGACCGGGAGACGCTGCTGGCGGACAGCCGGTACAAATTTGTGGAGCGGGTAGTGCGCAATTCCGTCCGCAGAAAAAGCCGGGAGGGAAAGCCTACCCTCACGGAACGGATCGATGCCGTGGCCACGCACAAGTATCTGGCGCTTCCGGTGTTTCTGGTCATGATGCTGGTGGTGTTTCTCATCACATTCAGCGGGCCTGGCGCCTGGATGTCTGACGGCATCGCGGCCTTTGTGGAAAATACCCTTTGTCCTGGAGTGTCCAGCGGGTTGAGTGCCATTGGTGCCCCTGCCTGGCTCAACGGACTGCTGGTGGATGGCCTGATCTCCGGTGTGGGCGGCGTGCTGACCTTCCTTCCCATGATCGCACTGCTGTTTTTGTTCCTCTCCATGCTGGAGGACAGCGGTTATATGGCCCGGGCAGCTTTTGTCATGGACCGGACTCTGCGCCATTTCGGCCTCAGCGGCAAGGCATTCATCCCCATGCTTATGGGGTTTGGCTGTACGGTTCCTGCGGTGATGGGTGCCCGCACCATGGAGAATGAGAAGGATCGCCGGATGACCATATTGCTGGTGCCCTTCATGTCCTGTGGAGCGCGGCTGCCCATCTACGGCCTGATGACTGCCGCCTTTTTCCCGGACCATGCGGGACTGGTGGTCTTTGGCCTGTACCTTTTGGGCCCGGTGATGGCGATTTTGTCGGGACTGTTCCTCAAGCGCAGTATCTTCAAGGGTGAACCTGCGCCCTTCCTGCTGGAGCTGCCGCCCTATCGGATGCCGACACTGAAGAACATCTGGCTCCATGTGTGGGAACGGGTGCGGGACTTTCTCACCCGGGCTGGCACCATTATCGCCGCTATGAGCATCCTGGTGTGGTTCCTTCAGAACTTCGGCATGGACCTGCAGATGGTGCCGGATACCGCCGACAGCATCCTGGCCAAGTTCGGCGGCTTTATCGCGCCGGTGTTTGCTCCCATGGGCTTTGGCGTGTGGCAGGCAGCGGTGGCTCTGCTGACGGGATTGATCGCCAAGGAGGCGGTGGTCAGCTCCATGAGCCTCTTCTATGGCTTCTCCCTGACGGATTACGCCGCGGCGGGGACCATTATGTCCGCTACCTTTACACCGGCGGCAGCCCTGGCCTTCCTGGCTTTCTGCGCCCTGTATACCCCATGTGTGGCGGCGATCAGCACCATCCGCCGGGAGATGGGCAGCGGCAAGTGGACGGCATTGACCCTGGGCTGGCAGCTGATGGTGGCCTGGCTGGTGAGCTTTATCACCTACCACGTCGCTGGACTCTTCCTGTAAGATAAGCCCGGATACAGCAAAAGGGACGGCCTTATGGCCGTCCCTTTTTGCCTTTATATGTGTTCCATCCGCAGGAGAGCGGTGCAGCCGAAGTCTTCGCTGGGTACAAAACCGCAGGCCCGGTAAAAGGCCAGATTCTTTGCCGTGGTATCGGTCAGAAGCACCTTCTGCCGCACATGGGGGTACTGGGCGAGACAGGCTTCCACCAGCCGCCGGCCGATGCCCCGGCGCTGACAGACGGGCGCTACGAGAAGGTCCTGGATATAAAGGATGGTCTCCCCGTCGCCCACCGCCCGGAGAAGGCCCGCCAGATGGGGGCCGTCCCAGGCGGTGAATACCGCCAGGGAGGAGGCCACGGCCCGGACCAGGCGGTCCGGCTCCTCCGTGTAGGCGCTCCAGCCCACGCTGTCATAGAGAGTCAGCAGCTGCTCCCGGGAGGGAATGGTATTAAGAATAGTAATCACTAATTGAATTCTCCTTTGACTGAAATTGGGGTCAAAGGACGATTCTCAACCGCATCACGGCACTCCTTTCCTATAAGTCAAAAGTAAATTTATGCCTGCTTTCCGATGTGGTTGGCGATCCGCTGCATGATCATGTCCAGGGCCACCAGGTTATGGCCGCCCTCCAGCACGATGATATCGGCGAAGCGCTTGGAGGGCTCTACGAACTGCTCATGCATGGGCTTGACAGTGGTAAGATACTGCTCCACCACAGAGTCAATGGTGCGGCCCCGCTCCTTTACATCCCGCATGATCCGACGGAGGATGCGCACGTCGGCGTCGGTATCCACGAAGATCTTGATATCCATCAGATCCCGGAGCTCCGGGTTCTGGAAGATCAGAAGCCCCTCCACGATGACCACGCTGGTGGGCTTGATTTCGATGGTTTCTTCTGTCCGGTTGTGGTCGGTGTAGGAGTATACCGGGCACTGGATGGGGATGCCGGCCTTCAGGGCCTTCAGGTGACGTACCATCAGGTCGGTGTCGAAGGCGTCGGGGTGATCGTAGTTCTGACGGCAGCGCACCTCGAAGGGCATACCGGTCTGATCTTTGTAGTAGTTGTCATGGTAGATCACGCTGACGTCATCACCAAAGCGCTTTTTGATGTGCTCCGTCAGGGTGGTTTTTCCGCTGCCGGTGCCTCCGGCGATACCGATGAAGATGGTGTCTGTCATGGGCTGTGCCCTCCTGTCAGCTGTTTTTTTCATTATAGGTGGGCGTGGCGGGAAAAGCAAGGCTGGGAACAAAATTTTGATGAATCCGTCGAAACAGGCAAAAGACAGTTGACGGACGGAAGAAAAACCGATATTATGTAAATTGTGAGATCGTGTCCCAAGGAGGATTTTTGATATGGGTAATCGCCTTTGTCCCAAGTGCGGCCAGGAGTATTCCGATACTTACAGAAACTGCCCCTTCTGCGAGGAAGAGGAGGCGGAAAGAAAGGGCAAGCCTCTCCGCCGTCACGGCGGAAAACGCTTGTCCAAGCGTAAGCGCAGCGGTGGTGCCGGCGGCATTCTGCTGCTGGTGATGGCGGTGGTCATCATTGGCGTGGTAGGGTATGTGTTCTTTGGCGAGGAGATCGCCGGCTTTATGGGCATCCGTACGGAGCAGAACCTGCCGGCTGACCAGGATGAGGATACCACACCTCCTGCTGATGGCGAGGATGGACAGACCGGGGACAATACCGGCGAGGATACCCAGAGCCCTGAGGGAGAGGGTACCGGAGGCCCGCTGGCCCTGGATCAGACGGCCATCACCATTGCTGCCGGAGACACTGCTCTGCTGAAGGTCACCGGTGGTACGGGAGAGGTGACATGGTCCTCCTCCAATGACAATATTGCCACAGTGGCTGGCGGTTCTATTACCGGCAAGGCCGGTGGAACTGCGACCATTACCGCCACAGCGGGTGAGGAGAGCGTATCCTGTACCGTTACGGTTACCGGTGATCCCTGGGTCAGCGATGCGGATCTGTCCCTGAATAAAACAGATTTTACGCTGTATTCCGGCAATCCTGACGTACAGATGAAGGTCAAAGGCACCGACAGCCCGGTGGTATGGGCCAGTGAAAATCCCAATGTGGCCTCTATCAGTGATACCGGTGTGGTCAAGTGGGTGGGGAAGGGAACCACCAATATCACCGCTACGGTGGATGGCCAGGTGCTCACCTGCATCGTCCGCTGCCGCTGAGAGGAAGAGCAGCATCTGAATGAAATGGAGAGGCGCGGGAGGGAGAGACCCCTTCCCGCGCCTGTTCTTTTTTGTAGGTATGTGCAGCCCGCTCCATACAGCGGGATGATCTTACAGGAGAAAGGTGAGCTTCTGCCTGAGGTTGTGGATTTCGATCCGCTCCTGGCCGGGACCGTATTCTCCGTCCAGGGTCCAGGGGAAGCTCTCCGGTGTTTCCACTACGATGTCCGATGCATGGCGGAAGATCACGCCGTCTCCGGTGTAGTCCTGGAGCAGGAGACTGCGGAGCAGAGCCTGAAGGTCCAGGGGGGATTTGGGATTGGGGATCAGCAGCAGCTCAAAACGTCCGTCATCCAGTACGACCTGGTCCTCGGGCAGCTTCATCAGCCCGCCTACAGAGGTGGCGTTGGTGACGGCACCGAACAGGAAGCTCCCGGAAAAGGTCTCCCCGTCAGCGGTGACCGTGGCCTCATAGGGCCGCAGGGTGGACAGGTCCTTGACGCCTTCCAGGATATAGGCCAGATGACCCAGATCGTTTTTAGCAGACTGGGGGGCGCTGTAGGAGGCTTTGGTGAAGGCACCAAAGGATGCCACATACACAAAGGGCCTGCCGTTGAAGGTCCCCACATCCAGTTTCTTCCCGCTGCTGTCCAGGATCTGCTTTGCCGCCTCTGCCGGCTGATCGGACAGGTGGAGGCTGGCGGCGAAATCATTGGTGCTGCCGCCGGGGATATAGCCCAGAGGTGGAGGGACCGGAAGGTCCATAAGCCCGGTGACGGTCTCATTCAGGGTTCCGTCCCCACCATAGCAGACGATCCGGTCAAAGGCGGCCCCGTTTTCCTGGACGAAGCGGGTGGCATCGCCCTGGGCCGTAGTTTGCCGCAGGGATACCAGGTAGTCTGCCTCGCTGAACAGGGATATGGCGTTTAAAAGAGGGGCCAGGGACCGGGAGCGGCCTGCCCGGGGATTGACAATGAGCATCAGGGTCTTTGCCATAGCTGTGCGTTACCTCTCAGGATATTAAGAATGGTTAAAGTTTATGTAAAGGCAGTATAACATAGGCGGCAAAGTATTGCAATCGCGGAAAAAGTTGGTTATGATGGAAAAAAGGACTTTTTGAGAGGATGCCTATGAAAAAGGACAATCACTATGTGGCCTGGGGCTTGACCGCGGTGGTAGTGGTATGCGCTATCCTGCTGTTTTATGATATTGTTTTCCGGCACAGCATCATACTGGTATATCTCAGCAAGCTGATTGCCATTCTGGCGCCGGTGCTTTATGGCTTTGCTATGGCGTATCTTCTTACCCCGGTCGTCAACTGGTTTGAGCGGGTCATTTTCCGCCATGGAGGCGGGCATGCCCCAGCCAAGTGGCTGAGAGGCATATCGATCCTGCTGACATGGCTGGTGGTGTTGGCGCTGGTGTATGCCCTGATGAGTGTCCTGCTGCCGGAGCTGTACAAAAGTGTGCTGCAGCTGGCCTCCAACGGGGAGAAATATTATAAGACCATTGTGGCCTGGGCCCAGCGGCTGCTGGAGGATAACCCGGATTTTGCCGCGTGGGTCAGCAACGCCATCAACGAGTATTACCAGGATGCCCTCACCTGGCTCAGTGACAAACTGATGCCGCAGCTTCAGGTGGCGGTCCAGGCAGTGACCGGCGGCGTGGTGGGCGTGGTTGTGTTTTTAAAGAATCTGCTCATCGGCATCATCGTATCTGTGTACCTTCTTGCCACGAAGGAGCACTTCGCTGCCATCGGCTGCAAGCTGACCTATACTGCTCTGCCGGAGGAGCGGGCAGCATGGTTCATCTGCGGCGTAAAGGCCACCAACCGTATTTTCAGTGGATTTGTCCGGGGAAAGCTGCTGGATTCTCTGATCATCGGTATTCTTTGCTTCTTTTTCTCCGGTCTCTTCCAGTTCCCGTATGCCCCGCTGGTCAGCGTGGTAGTAGGGGTCACCAATGTGATCCCCTTCTTTGGTCCCTTCCTGGGGGCCATTCCCAGTGCGTTCCTGATCCTGCTGGATAGTCCCATCAAATGCCTCTATTTCATTATCTTTATTCTGGCTCTTCAGCAGTTTGACGGCAATATCCTGGGGCCCAAGATCCTGGGAGATTCCACCGGCATTTCCAGCTTCTGGGTCATTGTGGCGATCCTGGTGGGCGGAGGACTTTTCGGCGTGCTGGGTATGTTCCTGGGTGTGCCCTTCTTCGCCTGCATATATGCCGGCATCCGCAACTACTCCGAGTATCGCCTGCGGAAGAAGGGGCTTCCTACAGAAACAGCCAGCTATGCCTCCCACCGGCCGGTACCGCCGGAAGAGAAACCAACGGAAGATCACAGGGATCAGACCTGAGCCAAAACGGAAAGGACGCCCGCTTGGCAGACCGCTGCCGGGCGGGCGCCTTTTTGCAGCATGGCCAAGAGCAGGAAAGGAGACACATTGCTTATGGGCAGTTTTTTGAAGAGACACAAGGCAGTACATATCTGGGCAGTACTGGTAGCAGCATTATTTGGGATTTATGCCTATGGGATCAGCAGCCGTGAGGCGGCCAACGCCGTGTCCTCCGTCACGCAGACGCTGAAGGATGGCTACGCCCGGCTGTGGTACCTGTTCCCCTTTTCTGTGGTGGAGTGGTTTTATGTGGCTTTCATCCTGGGAGTGATCATATGGATAGTAGTGCTGGTGATCCGGACGGTGAAAGGGCCGGACCGCGGCCACCGGTTCTACGGCGGCATAGTGGGCCTTGCCTGCCTGTGCCTGACAGCCTGGGGACTTTACTGTGTCCTCTGGGGTGTCAATTACTATGCAGACGGCTTTCAGGAGAAAAGCGGCATCTATGCCCAGCCGGTGGAAGTGGATGAGTTGGAGCGGGTGACGCGGTATTTTGCGGAGAACCTGGCGGAGCTGGCGGAGGACATCCCGCGGGACGAAAACGGTGTGTTCGCCGTGTCCCGGGACGACATCTTTGCAGAGAGCACCTCTGTTTACGAGAATATCTCCCAGGAGTTTCCCTTTTTGGCCCGGGAGGACAGGGTGCCCAAGCGGATGTTCTTTTCCCGCCTTTTCAGCGCCATGAATTTTACCGGGTTTTATAGTCCCTACACCGGGGAATCCAATTTGAACGTAGACAGTCCCGCCTGTCTGCTGCCGGCCAATATCACCCACGAACTGGCCCACCAGCGGGGCATCGCCTCGGAGCAGGAGTGCAATTTCCTGGCTATCGCCGCATCCACCGCCTCGGACAGTGTGGTGTATCAGTACTCCGGCTATCTGATGGGTTACATCCATCTGGGAAACGCGCTCTATCGGGCGGACCCGGAAAGATGGAAGGCAGTTTACAGCCTCCTGCCGGAGACGGTGGTGGCAGACCTCCGTTACCACAGCGCCTACTGGGATCAGTTTGAGAGCGTTGTGGCCACTGTGAGCGAGAAGATCTATGACACCACGCTCAAAACCTATGGCCAGGAGGATGGGATCCAGAGCTACGGGACTGTGGTGGATCTGCTGGTGGCCTACTATTGAGGGTTGGGGCCGGTTGACGGAGCATGACCGGAGGACTATAATGAGTTTGTGAAAAACTGTCAAGGAGGTGACGCTGTGCCCCGTCCGAGAAAATGCAGGCAGGTCTGCCGCCTGCCCCAGAATGATGCCTTTGTTCCGGTGAACTGCGGCCGCGCCGGGGATGCGGTAGTCATCACGGTGGATGAGTATGAGACGATCCGGCTCATTGACTATGAAGGACTGTCCCAGGAGGAGTGCGCCGCTTCCATGCAGGTAGCCCGGACCACGGTACAGCAGATCTACAACACTGCCCGGCAGAAGCTCTCCGCCGCATTGGTGGAAGGCCGGCCCTTCCGTATCCAGGGGGGCGATTACCGGCTGTGCCAGGGGGACCGGGGCTGCCGCAGCTGCTGCCGCCGGGCCGACCGGGAGAATGGAGACTGCTGTCCCTGGGAGGACGCATAGGTGCAGGGCGGTCAGAAAAAGAGCATACAAAAGGAGCGGACACTTTGAGGAAAGTGTCCGCTCCTTTTTACTTTAGCTTGTTTGGCTGCGCTGGAATCAGCCCTGGGCGATCTCCGCAATGGCCTGTACCGCAGTATCGATCTCCGCTTCTGTGGTGTAGTGCCCCACGCTGAAACGAACAGTACCCTGAGGGAAGGTGCCCAGAGTTTTGTGGGCGGAGGGGGCGCAGTGGAGGCCGCAGCGGGTGAGGATGCCATAGTCCTGTTCCAGTCGGTAAGCGGCCTCGGCGTTGTCCACCTGCACAAAGTCCACGGAGATCACACCCACCCGGTTCTCCAGGTCCCAGGGGCCTGCCAGGCGGATGTCCTTCACATCCCGCAGCTTGTCCAGGAAGTACTTCGTCAGCTGACGCTCCCTCTCCTGGAGTACCTCCACGCCGGTGTCCAGGATAAAATCCACTGCCGCATGGAAGCCGTAAATGCCGGGCAGATTGGGGGTGCCGGATTCAAATTTATCGGGCATGTAATCCGGTTGAGCTTCAGAATCAGAGGCGCTGCCGGTGCCTCCGGTGAGGATGGGGGTAAGATTTTTGGCGAAATCGTCCGACAGCAGCAGGGCGCCGATACCGGAGGGGCCCATAAGCCCCTTGTGACCGGGGACAGAGAGGGCGGAGAGATGCATGGCCTCAAAGTCGATGGGCCAGTGGCCGGCGGTCTGGGCGGCATCCAGCACAAAGGGGATGCCGTGCTCATGGCAGATAGCGCCCACGGCCATGGCATCCTGAACGGCACCGCTGACATTGGAACCGTGGGCCATGG
This sequence comes from uncultured Eubacteriales bacterium, assembly GCA_900549475.1. GTDB lineage: Bacteria > Bacillota > Clostridia > Oscillospirales > Oscillospiraceae > Pelethomonas. The sequence goes on along the minus strand of UROF01000023.1, from coordinate 9,080 downwards.
CCAGGAGCCGGGTGTTGGGGCGGATCAGGGCAGGGATGTCTGCCGGGTTCAGGTGTCCATCCCGGTCGCAGGGGATGCGGTCAAAAGTGACCCCCTGTTCTGCCAGGTCGTGGAGAGGCCGCATGACGGCATTGTGCTCCACGCTGCTGACCAGGCAGTGGTCTCCCGGACGCAGCCAGCCCCGCAGCACCATGTTCAGTCCCATAGTGTTGCCGGCGGTGAGGACGCAGTGGGTGGGATCACTGTGGTGAAAGAGACGGCACAGGCCCTCCCGCAGCATCAGGGTGGTCATGCCGGCAGCCTGGGCGCTGCCGTAGACGCCCCGGTTGATGGAAGCGCCCACCTCGGTCATGTATTGCAGCATGGCCTGGGCAACGGCGGGCGGCTTGGGAAAGGATGTGGCTCCATTGTCAAGATAGATCGTGTTCATGGCGTGTTACTCCGATAGAAAATTACTATAAATAATCGATTGGTAAAAGGGATTTTCCATAGCTCTCGCAATAACAAGGAAAAAACGGGAAACTCATTCTTTTTTGCAGTATAACACAAAAAAGCGGCAATGACAACAAGGTATGCTATATTTGAGGGGAGAAAAACGGGGTTGCTTTTTTTGACACAAGGTGATATATTTCATATATAAATGCAATAGACAAAATAAATTACAGGAGCGCGCGGCCTGTAAAATTTTTTGCCTATTTCCGGGATTTCCGGATTGCATGGGCGGCAAAAGCCGCCGGTTTTGAAAAAAAGAGAGTGAGGAAACAATCATGGAAAAAGACAGCTTCATCAAAAAGTATGGGCTGCTCATCGGTACCGGCCTGGTAGTAGGCGCGGCGGCGGTCCTGCTGACCGCCTTCGGCAACCCCGCCAACATGGGCTTCTGCATTGCCTGCTTCCTGCGGGACATCGCCGGCGCGCTGAACTTCCAGCGGGCGGGCTTTGACGCAGAAGTCGGCACCGGTATCGTACAGTACATCCGTCCTGAGATCATTGGCCTGGTGCTGGGTTCCACCATCATCGCCATGATCCGCAAGGAGTTCCGTCCCAAGGGCGGCTCCTCCCCCATGACCCGCTTCATCATTGCCGTGTTCGTGATGATCGGTGCCCTGGTATTCCTGGGCTGCCCCCTGCGCATGGTCATCCGCATCGGCGGCGGCGACCTTAACGCCGTGGTGGGCCTGGTGGGCTTTGTGATCGGTATTCTCATCGGTATTGTGGTCCTGAAGAAGGGCTTCAGCCTCCGCCGCGCCTATCAGCAGTCCATGACCGAGGGCCTGGTGTTCCCGGTACTGATGGTGGCTCTGCTGGTGTTGCTGCTGGTGGCGCCCAGCTTCATCGTATTTAGTAAGTCCGGCCCCGGCTCCATGACCGCCCCTGTCCTGCTGGCTCTGGTAGTTGCCATTGTGGTAGGCGTTCTGGCGCAGCGCTCCCGCCTGTGCATGGTGGGCGGTATCCGTGACGCCGTGATGTTCAAGGATTTCCGGCTTATCTCTGCCTTTATCGCCATCATCGTGGCGGTGCTGGTAGGCAACCTGATCCTGGGCAACTTTGTCCTGGGCTTTGAGGGCCAGCCTGTGGCCCACAGCGACGGCCTGTGGAACCTGCTGGGCATGGTCCTGGTGGGCTGGGGCTCTGTGCTCCTGGGCGGCTGCCCCCTGCGTCAGCTGATCCTGGCTGGCGAGGGCAATACTGACTCTGCTGTCACCGTGACCGGCTTTATCGTTGGCGCTGCTGTGGCCCACAACTTCGGCCTGGCCTCCTCCGCCACCGGTATCGGCACTGGCCCTGTGGCGCTGGCGGTAGCCTGCGGCTTTGTGGTCCTGGCAGTCATTTCTGTTGCCAATATGGCAAAATTGGAGGGTTAAACGATGATGGTTGATGCTCGCGGGTATTCTTGCCCCACCCCTGTGATCATGGTCCAGAAGGCCGTCAAGGCCAATTCCCCCGCCTCTCTGGAGGTGGCTGTGGACAACCAGTGCGCTGTGGAAAATGTGACCCGGTTTGCCAAAAACGCCGGTTACAAGGTATCTGTGGCGGACTTTGAGGGCGATTTCAAGCTGACTCTTACCAAGTGATGGAGCAGTATATCGCCACCTTCCATACCCATCTGGCAGCTTTGCGCACCTGTAATGCGCTGAAAAAACAGGGCGTCAGCGACGCGCGGCTGGCGCCGGTACCCCGGCGGCTCAGTTCCTCTTGTGGGACCTGCGCCATGTACCAGGGGACGGACCCCATGCTCTCCTGTATGGATGTGGATGTGGAAGCCGTCTATCGCCGGGAGGGGGATGGATTTGTCCTCCTGCACAAGGGAGAGGATTGATCTCCCCGTGGTATGGAAAAGTAAAGCCCCGTTTCCCACTGGGAAACGGGGCTTTCTTCTTTTGCCATCAGCCTGCGCCGAAAAACAGTCGTACTGTGAAGGCGGCAGCTATGAAACCTGCCAGATCTGCCGCCAGGGCGGCGGGAATGGCGTAACGGGTGCGGCGGATACCGGCGCTGCCGAAATACACGGCTATGGTGTAAAAAGTGGTTTCTGTGCTCCCCAGCATGACAGCCGCCACCCGCCCAATGTAGGAGTCGGGACCGTGAGCCGCCATCAGTTCGCTGCCGATGGCCAGGGCGCCGCTGCCACTGACTGGGCGGATCAGCAGCAGCGCAGCGGTTTCCGGCGGAATACCCAGCCGGATCAGGACAGGGCGCAGAATGTTTTCCAGAAGATCCATGGCGCCGGAGGCCCGCAGCATGTGGACTGCTGTCAGCAGGCCAACCAGAGCGGGGAGGATCCGCAGCAAGATCCGCAGCCCCTCCTCCGCACCCCGGGACAGGGCACCGTATACATCCACCTGCCGGCCAATGCCGAACAGGGCCACGAAGGCCAGCAGCAGTGGGATCAAATAGGCAGAGAAATCCATACGCCACCTCTCAATGCCACAGGCGGGAGAGAAGTTTGGCCGTCAGCAGGCCCACAGCCACGGAAATCACCGACGCCAGCCATACGGCGGGCAGAATGTCAAAGGCGTTTTCTGAACCCAGGGCGGAACGGACGCCTGCCACTGTGGTGGGAAGCAGCTGAATGGAGGCGGTGTTGAGGACAACCAGCAGACACAGCTCGTCACTGGCCCTCCCATTGCAGCCCTGGGCCATCCGCCGGGCGGCGGTGATGCCGAGAGGAGTGGCGGCGTTCCCCAGTCCCAGCAGGTTGGCGGATACATTGCCGGACAGGGCGGAAAGAGTCTCCTCGTCCCGACAGGCTCTGGGCATCAGTCTGCCCAGTATGGGACGAAACAACCGGCTCAGTCCTCCTGTAAGGCCGCAGTCCTTCATGATGGCCATTACCCCGTTCCACAGGCAGATCACGCCTGCCATAGACAAACATAGCTCCACAGCGGAAGCGGCTCCCTCCATGGCTGCCGCCCCCACATCACCGATGGTCCCTGCGAACAGTCCGTATATGACGGAGAGCACCACCATACCTGTCCAGATCCATGCCATTGCCATATCTGTTCTCCTCCTTCTTTGGGAAGTCATGTCCTTCTCCATATATAGTGCCGGAGAGTAGAAAACATGCAGGCAACTATACGGGCACACGGCGGGGCAGTTGACAGTAAGAAGTGGGTATGGTAGTCTTTAGACAGGATTTGACCGTTTTCGCGAATAATTTTACAAATTTGCGAGGAGGATGAGGAATGAAGTCCACCGGCATCGTACGCAGAGTAGATGAGTTGGGCAGGATCGTGCTGCCCATTGAGCTGCGCCGGACCCTGGATATCGGGGAGAAGGACGCTTTGGAGATTTTTGTGGAGGGGTCTACCATTGTACTGAAAAAGTACCGGCCCACCTGCGTTTTCTGCGACAGTACCCGGGATGTTTTCGTGTTCAGAGGGAAGAACATCTGCCCCAAATGTCTCCGGGAACTACGGTCGGCACCTATGGAATAAGAGCGTTCGGCTGTAACAGGCTGTGGCGGCACCAAGAGAGGGACCCTCTCTGTGGTGCCGCCGCTTTTTATGCATTGGAAAAATATGTTTATCCTAAAATATTAATCAAAACAACAGATTCAAAGAGGCTCCACCTGTTGCAACAGAAAAGCGGATATGGTAAAATGACAAAATGCATAATATCGTAATGGAGGAGAACTGATGACGACCCGCGACTTCCGGAGGATGCGCCCTCTGGGGATTTTCCTGAGCTATTTTCGGCCCCATATGGGGCTTTTTCTCCTGGATATGGCCTGTGCGCTGTGTATTGCCCTGATCGACCTGGCCTTTCCGTATGTATCCCGCATGTGTATGTACGATCTGATCCCGGAGAGCAAGTATACCGCTTTTTTTGCAGTGATCGGTATCCTGCTGGCGGCCTATGTGCTGCGCTCCCTTCTGCAGTATATCGTCTGCTATTGGGGCCACACCTTCGGTGTGCTGGTGGAGGCGGATATCCGCCGGGATCTCTTCAGCCATCTGCAGACCCTGTCCTTCGGCTTCTACGATAAGAACCGTACCGGCCATCTTATGAGCCGTATGACGGCGGAGCTGTTTGATATTACAGAACTGGCTCACCACGGCCCGGAGGATATCTTTATCTCCGGTGTGACCATTGTCGGTTCCATTGCCGTGCTCTTTACCGTGCAGTGGCGGCTGGCCCTGGTACTGCTGATCATCATTCCCATTTCCCTGGCGGTCGTCACCCTGAACCGCCGGGCCATGTCCCGTACCTCCAAGAAGGTCAAGCAGACCACCGCCGGTATCAACGCGGACATTGAGTCCAGTATCTCCGGCATGCGTACCGCCAAGGCCTTCTCCAACGAGCGGGCGGAAAATGAGAAGTTCCTGGGTGCCAACGAGCGCTTCAAGACCTCCAAGACCGACTACTACAAGGCTATGGCCCGGTTTATGGCCTCTATGGAGTTCTTCCTCTGCGTCCTGCCGGTGACGGTGATCGCTGTGGGCGGCTACCTGATCATGGATGGGGAAATGACCTATATCGACCTGATTACCTTCAGCCTCTATATCAGCACTTTTATCAACCCTCTGCGCAAGCTCTCCACCCTATCGGAGATGCTGGTCAACGGCTTTGCGGGGCTGAACCGCTTCATTGAGATCATGCGCATCGAGCCGGAGCTTGCGGACAAGCCTGACGCCCTGGAGCTGAAAAATGTCCGCGGAAAGATCGATGTGGAGGATGTGAGCTTCTCCTATGAGCGGGACGACACCGAAGTTCTCCACCATGTGTCTCTCCATGTGGAGCCCGGCGAGACGATTGCTATTGTAGGCCCCTCCGGCGGCGGCAAATCCACCCTCTGCAACCTGATCCCCCGATTCTATGACGTGGGGGAGGGCCGCATCACCATCGACGGCCACGATGTCCGGGATGTGACCCAGCAGAGCCTGCGCCGGAATATCGGTGTGGTGCAGCAGGATGTGTTCCTCTTTGCCGCCAGCATTATGGAGAACATTCGCTATGGCCGGCCCGGCGCAACCACCGACGAGGTGATGGAGGCGGCCCGCCGTGCGGAGATCTACGACGATATCATGGCCATGCCCGACGGCTTTGACACCTATGTAGGTGAGCGGGGCGCCCTTTTGTCCGGCGGGCAGAAGCAGCGCATCTCCATTGCCCGGATTTTCCTGAAGGACCCCCCGGTACTGATCCTGGACGAGGCCACTTCTGCCCTGGACAGTGTTACCGAGGCGAAGATCCAGCGGGCCTTTGACGAACTGGCCAAGGGCCGTACGACCCTCATCATTGCCCACCGCCTTTCCACCGTCCGCAATGCCCACCGGATCCTGGTGATCCGGGACGGCGTTATCTCCGAGGAAGGCACCCACCAGGAGCTGCTGGAAAAGAACGGCGACTACGCCCAGCTCTACCGGACCCAGAATCTCCATGGATAAGCAGGAGAAGAGCCTTCTCATTGCCCGGGCGGCCCAGGAGCCGGAGGACCGGCTGCTGCTGGCCCGGGTATTGGATAAACAGGAGCAGATGGAGCGGCGGAACATCCCTGCCTCCACCGGCTTCCTCAGCCCACGGGAGCAGATGATGGCGGTAAGCCTTCTCAATGCCGCCGGTATCCGGGAGGGCTATATCCTGGATGGCGGCTATGAGGGAGCGGAGCGCAAGGTACTCACCTTCCTGCCCGACTGGGCGGAGGAGGACCCGGAGGCTCTGGCCTTCCTTCGGGCCGCATTCCGGGGGGCGGACAGCACCCTCACCCACCGGGATATTTTGGGAAGCCTTATAGGCCAGGGTATCACCCGGGAGCGGGTAGGGGACATTCTGATCTCCGACCACAGTGCCGATGTGGTGGTATCCCCCTCTCTGGCGGAGTTTTTGCTTCAGAATTGGGACAGCGCCGGACGGGTGCGGCTGGAGGTATCTGCCATCGTTCGGGAGGAGCTGACCATCCCCCGGGTGCAGATCAAGGAGGTGCGGGACACGGTGTCCTCCCTGCGTCTGGACGCGGTGGCGGCGGCGGCTTTCTCCCTGAGCCGGGGCAAGGCGGCGGAGCTGATCGCTGCCGGAAGGGTATCTCTGGACCATGTGCCCTGTGAGAAGCCGGACAAGCCGGTATCTCAGGGGGCAGTGATCACAGCCCGCGGCCTGGGTAAAGCCCGGGTGGCGGAATGCGGAAAAACGACCAAAAAGGGGCGCATTGCCCTGACGATAGAACGCTATGTGTAGAGACAAGGAGCGAGAGCATGGAACAGCATAAGATCGACCGGATTAATGAACTGGCGAAGAAGCATAAAACCGTGGGCCTTACGGAGGAGGAGCACGCCGAGCGCAAAGCCCTTCACCGGGAGTATGTGGATTCTGTTTTGGGCAGCCTCAAGGGCCACCTGGACAACACCTATGTGGTGGACGAGAAGGGCAACAAGACCAAGCTGAAGAAGAAAGAGGGACAGTAATGGACGAGTACAGCCAAAGGGGAACAGGAGAGCAGCGGCCTCCGGTTCGCAGGCCGCCCCAGAAAAAGCCGGACAACAGTGGCTGGTACAGCTGGCCCATCATTATCGTGCTGTTCGCACTGGGGCTGTGGCCTGTGGCTTTAATCCTCATGTTCATCAACATCTTTGGTGATGAGAAGCGGAAGAAACAGCCCGCCTCCCAGCGTAAGCCCTCGGCGGAAGAACGGATGGAGAGTGCCGTGGAGAACGCGGTGGAGCGGGCCAAGGCCAAAGTCAATATCCAGGTGACATCCTCCGGGGCGAAGAAAGAAGAAAAAAACGGGAAGAAAGCCAAGAGCGGCAAAAAATCCAAGAAGCAGGAGGTCAAGGCCCCCGGCAAGCTGCTGCGGGTGATCGGACTGTGCCTGTTGGCCTGCGGGCTGATCGTGGGGGTCGACGCCATTCCCACCCTGTTGCAGGGCTATACCTATATCCTCGAGGACCTGTTTGCCGGGGCTGGTATGGTAGTCGCCGGCAGCATCATGTGGGGCCGTGGCCAGTACCTGGCCAACATGGCCCGGCGCAGCCAGCGGTATATTCTGGCCATCGGAGACGCGGAGACCATGCCCCTTAGTGAGATCGCCAAGCGGGTGAACCGCAGCGAGAAGCAGGCGGCCCGGGAACTCCAGAAGCTCATTGACAAGGGGTATCTGGGCGAGGATGCCTACATCGACCATGAGCGGGGCTATTTCCTGCACTTTGGTGCCACGGTGGAGGAGGAGACTCCTGCCCCTCCGCCTCCCAAGGAGGCGGAGGAGGGCTATTCCGGTATTCTGCGCAGCCTTCGCCGTGCCAATGACCGCATTGCCGATGAGGAGCTCAGCCGGAAGATCGACCGTCTGGAGCAGATCAGCGCTCTCATTTTCAAGGAGGTAGAGGAGCACCCGGAGAAACGGGACCGGATCCGCACCTTCTTTGACTACTACCTGCCCACCACCCAGAAACTTCTGGACGCTTATGCGGAATTTGAGGAGACCGGCGTGGAGGGCGAGCATCTCAACCAGGCCAAGGACCGTATCGAGGAGACCATGGATACCATTGTGGAGGGCTTCGAGCATCAGCTGGATCAGCTTTACAGTGCCGACGCCATGGATGTGGTCAGCGACATCAAAGTCATGGAGACCATGCTCCACCGGGATACCGCCTCCGCCGCCAAGGACTTCGGCTATGCCGAGAAGCCTAAGGTCCGGCCCAAGGCTGACAGCCAGCAGGCAGCCCAGGCCTCCTCGGCCGCTGCCCAGACCGCTCCGGAGACAAAGGACGACGGCGGCGTCCAGCTCCAGCTGTAACAGAAATAAAAATCCCTGAAAGCGGGATTTCCGCTTTCAGGGATTTTTTGCTTACAGTATAAGTCGAATCAATAAGCCACGCCCCAGATGATATCGGTGGTGCACTCCTTGCCGCAGACGGGGCACTTGCCGGTGGTACCGGACTGGGCCAGAGGCATGCACCGGGAGGACACGCCGACCTTGTCCTTCATGGCCAGCTCGCAGTCCAGAGAACCGCACCACTTGGTCTTGACAAAGCCGCCGTTGTTCTTCTCCAGCAGCTCCTTGACTTCCTCCCAGGTCTCGGCGGTGAAGGTGTTGCTCTCCAGATTGGCCTTGGCCTTGGCAAACATATTGTCGTGGATGGCATCCAGCAGCTTCTTTACTGTCTCCTCCAGCTCCGCCAGAGGCACAAAGACCTTCTCACCGGTATCCCGGCGGGCGATGCAGCACTGCTCCTTCTCCATATCCTTGGGACCGATCTCCACCCGGAGAGGCACGCCGCGCATCTCGTACTCAGCAAACTTCCAGCCGGGGCTCTGCTCGCTGACGTCGATCTTGGCCCGGAGGCCGGCGGCCTGGAGACGGCTGAGGAGGTTCTGAGCGGCGTCGATGACGCCCTCCTTGTGCTGGGCTACAGGGATAACGATGACCTGGACAGGGGCGATCCGGGGAGGCAGCACCAGGCCGTTGTCATCGCCGTGGGTCATGATGATGCCGCCGATGAGCCGGGTGCTGACGCCCCAGCTGGTCTGGTGGGGATAGGCCAGGGTGTTGTTCTTGTCGGTGAAGGTGATGTCGAAGGCCTTGGCAAAGCCGTCGCCGAAGTAGTGGCTGGTACCGGCCTGGAGGGCCTTCTTGTCGTGCA
>UROF01000022.1 GCA_900549475.1 uncultured Eubacteriales bacterium | reverse complement strand
CTTCTGATGTTTCACCAGTCTCATCAGAAACCGCTTCTCGTTCGTCCTGGTTATCGAAGCTCCCAACAGCTTCTTTCAGCATAGCAACTTCTTCTTCTAACTTTTTAATCCGGGCCATAAGTTCCAAAATGATAGTCTCATATTGCATATAGCAAGTCCTCCGCTCGCAAAAAAATTCTTTGCGTCTTTCTTGATTAGATTTTAACGTCTTTCAATTGACTTGTCAATAGAAATATTTCTATTTTATAGAAATTCAATTAAGAAATATTTCATTCACAGATTTGGCGTGACTATACTCATAGCTGTCTCACAATCTGCTTTTCTCGTCATTTATGCGGTAATTGACGAGAATAATCCTAAAGCTGACGATATTCGTCATTTTGATTATAGCGAGCTTATCAATAGAACTTGGGGCAACGAATCAAAACTCATACCAATCTGGGAATTGGCCTTCCCTCACCAAAGGAAGAAACAGAGAAGAAGTAAAGATAATATTAGAACGACAGCAGTGGTGAACCGATCGCCACTGCTGTCGTATCTTATCCGAGTTCTATCTGAAATACTTTTCCCACGTCGCCTTCTGCATCTTGACCCGATCCTGTTCCCATTTCTTCAGGGCACTGAGCTGGACACCAAGTCTGTCTGCAAATTCCTTCTGTGTCATTTTCAGTTTCTTACGGGCTTCAAGGACTTGCTTTCCTTGGCCTTTATAGAGAAACAGGCTATAATCATCCAGCAAGCTTTCAACAGGGACATCGTACATCCCGGCAAGCTTTTGCATATGCTCGATCGGATAGTAGTCCCGGCCATATTCTTCGTAACGCATGTAGGTTTTCTGATCGATCCCGATCCGGTCCGCGACCTCGCTCTGAAGCAGGGCTTGTCTGTACCGGTACCATCGGAGCTTGTCCGCAATCTGCGTCATTTCCGAGGGGTCTGAAAAGCGAAGATTGAATATCTGGGCATCCAGAAATTTCTTCGGAGCAAGAAGAGGGAAGTGCAGAATGATCAGCGGGGATACTTCTATTTTGTATGATATGTTGCGTATCATGACATACCTGTGTCCGCATAGGTAACAGAATACGCTCCATTTTTCGCAACATGATGCGAAGTTTTCGCCTCCAAATCCAATTTGTTCCGCTGCGATAGTATAGCATTTTCAATACATCTGGCTGCATAGGTGGCAAGGCGGACATTCTTTTCCGGCCGATAACTGGAGATCCCCTTGATCAGCCCGATGGTCCCGATGGAGATCAGATCATCCTGTTCCACGCTTTGCGTGTAGTATTTTTTGATAATATGGGCAACCAGACGCATATTTCTTTCGATCAGAACATTTCTGGCCTCCAGATCGCCTTGAGACCAACGTGCCAGATACTCCTGTTCCTCCTCTGCACTCAGCGGTTTGGGGAAAGAACTCAAACTGCCGGAAAGATGCAGAGACAAGAACAAGCTGCTTTTCAGCAAGAGCATTGCGGTAGTCAGCATGGTATTCCTCCCTTCCCCTCAACCTATGTCCTTTGTGGATGTCCCTATACCCTATAACAAAGAAAACCAGCTTCCTGATTCCCGCTTCATATTATAAATTTGAGTAAAGTACACGATTCAAAAGCATTTTTTCCTTCCCAATTTAGGCACATTATGCTATGGTATAGATACATCCCTTACATACTTTGAAGGAGCGAATCCAATATGGCCAAATATATCATGTCCTTTGACGCCGGGACCACCAGTAACCGCTGCATCCTGTTCAACCAGCAGGGGCAGATCTGCAGTGCGGCGCAAAAGGAATTTACACAGATTTTTCCCAAGCCCGGCTGGGTGGAACACGACGCCAATGAGATCTGGGCGACTCAACTGGGTGTGGCAGTCGAGGCCATGGGCAAGATCGGCGCTACCGCCGCAGACATTGCCGCTATCGGCATTACCAACCAGCGGGAGACCACCATCGTCTGGGATAAAGCCACTGGGGAGCCGGTATGCAATGCTATTGTCTGGCAGTGCCGCCGGACCAGCGCCTACTGTGACCAGCTGAAAGCATCCGGCCACGCCGATACCATCCGTCAAAAAACCGGTCTGGTAGTGGACGCTTACTTTTCTGGTCCCAAGCTGAAGTGGATTCTGGACAATATTCCCGGTGCCCGGGAACGAGCCAAGCGCGGTGAACTGCTGTTCGGCACCGTGGAGACATGGCTCATCTGGCGACTCACCGGCGGAAAGGTCCATGTGACAGACTACTCCAACGCATCCCGGACCATGCTCTTTAACATCAATACCCTATCGTGGGATGATGATATTCTCCGGGCCATGGATATTCCCGCTTCCCTGCTGCCTGCACCGATGCCCAGCAGCTGCGTTTACGGCACCACAGACCCCGGCTTTTTCGGCGCCCCGATCCCCATTGCCGGTGCCGCCGGAGATCAGCAGGCCGCCCTTTTCGGGCAGACCTGCTTTACCTCCGGCCAGGCGAAGAACACCTATGGTACCGGCTGTTTCCTGTTGATGAATACCGGAGAAAAGCCTGTCTTTTCCCAAAATGGACTGGTAACTACCATTGCCTGGGGACTGGACGGTACGGTAAACTATGCCCTGGAAGGCTCCATCTTCGTGGCGGGCGCTGCCATCCAGTGGCTGCGGGACGAGATGCGGCTCATTGAATCCGCCGCCGACAGTGAATACCACGCCAGCAAAGTGCCCGATACCAACGGCTGTTACGTAGTCCCGGCCTTCACCGGCCTGGGTGCTCCCTACTGGGATCAGTATGCCCGGGGCGCCATCGTAGGACTTACCCGGGGTGTCAACAAAAATCACATCATACGGGCTACCCTGGAGTCCATTGCCTACCAGGTCGCTGATGTCCTCACTGCCATGAAAGCGGATTCCGGCATCGACCTCACCTCCCTGAAGGTGGACGGCGGCGCCAGCGCCAACAATGTACTCATGCAGCTCCAGGCAGATATCCTGCAGGCCACCGTCAATCGTCCCGTCTGCGTAGAGACTACCGCACTGGGGGCGGCCTACCTGGCAGGTCTCGCAGTAGGATATTGGTCCGACAAGGCCGATGTGATCCGCAACTGGGCCGTGGACCGGACCTTTACCCCCTCCATCTCCCCCGCCCAGCGGGACGAAAAAGTCCGGGGCTGGGAACGGGCTGTCAAGCGCTCTTTTGACTGGGCCAGGGAGTAAACGCTATGTCAGGAAATATCTTGGGAATGATTGAGCAGAACCCCATCATTGCCGCCGTGAAAAATAACGACGGCCTGGAGCATGTTCTAACCCGGGACAACCGGGTGGTCTTTCTCCTCTACGGCGATCTTTGTACACTCCCCCGCTCGGTTGATCGGCTTCATCAGGCGGGAAAACTGGCTATTGTCCATACCGATCTCATTACCGGTCTGGGGGCCAAGGAGGTAGCTGTAGACTATGTGGCCTCCTTCTGCAAAGCCGACGGCATTATCAGTACCCGTCCCTCTTTCATCCGCCGGGGCCGGGAGCTGGGACTTTTCACCATTCTGCGCTTTTTTGTCTTTGACTCCCTCTCCCTGGAAAATGTCCGGCCTGCCGCGGCCGCAGCACAGCCGGACATGGTGGAGATCCTGCCGGGGATCATGCCCAAGGTGATTTCCCGTATTGCTGCCGCCACCCGTATCCCTCTGATCTGTGGTGGCCTCATCATGGATAAGAACGATGTAATGGAGGCGCTCAGCGCCGGCGCTTTGGCGGTATCCTCCACCAATGAGCAGGTCTGGCAGCTCTAATCCCAGTTTTCTTTCCCAGGAGTAAAAACAAACCTCGTACGGCAAAAGACCGTACGAGGTTTATTTCTTCATATATTTTGTTCCAAAGCGCTGCCGCTGCCAGAATCAAAAAGGCATTTTCTCCACCCGGATGCTGTTCAGAAGGGCCATAGTCTCCTCCCGGGTACCCAGCCAGTCGTTGAAGGCGGTGGCGCAGCCTGAGGCCACGCCCAGCTGCAATGCCTTTCCGAAATCTTCTGTCTGCTTCAGTCCGGTCAGAAAGCCTGCCACCAGAGAATCTCCCGAGCCCACCGTATTACGGACCTGTCCGCAGCAGGCGTTGGCCAGATACAGCTGGCCATCTTCTGTAAGCAAAAAGGCTCCCCGGCCGCCCATGGTGACCAGCACATTTCTGGCACCTTCCACCTGGAGCTGATGGGCCAGTTCCACCCCTTCGGTGTACTCCAGATCGTCCACACCGAACAGGGCGCCCAATTCAGACAGATTGGGCTTGACCAGGAAGGGATGGCAAGGCAGACACTGCCACAGCGCCTCGCCGGTACAGTCCAGCACCGTTGTGCATCCCCGGGCAACAGCCCGGCGGAGAATAGACACATAGAACGGTATGCTCTGTGCCCACCCGGAAAGCACCACACAGTCCTCCGGGCTGATGTCCTCCAGGCGCTCCAGCAGACGGTCCATGTCCTCCTGGCGAAGAGCCGGGCCTCTGCCGTTGACTGCTGTCTCCGGAGTCCCCTTGAATTTTACATTGATCCGGCTCTGACCGCCGCCTGACAGTTCCAGCAGTTCATGGGGACAGTCCAGGTCATTGAGCAGATCCCGGATCGCCTGTCCGATCCTTCCGGCAGCAAATCCCAATGCCTTAGTCTCCATCCCAAGGCGCTGCAAAAAGAGGGATACATTGATCCCTTTTCCACCGGGATAGATCACTTCGCTTCTGGTACGGTTGACTTGTCCTGGAATCAGGTCCGCCTCCACCGTATAATCCAGCGATGGATTCGTTGTAATCGTATAAATCATTGTATACACACCACACACACAATAGTGACATTATGATAGCATGCAGAAACCGCCATTGCAAGACAGGATTTGCCGGAAACTGGCAATCTTCAACAGATTTCCCCCTCTGTTGCAGCCATCTCCTCCAGCGCATGGCGAGAGCCGCCCTCTTTATAAGAGGACGGCTCCCTATCATTCAAGAGAAAGAAGCGGTAAATTACATCAGGGGATCCATGCTGAGAGCGGGGTGGCCCTTCTCAGTGAGGAAGGCCATCAAGGTCTCAGGATCCTCAGCAATGGTCTCATCGCCTACCATATCGCAGAAGTTGTCGATGCCATAGAGCTCCTTGGCGGACTCGTTGACGCGCTCGGCCACCTGATCCTTCAGAGCCTTGGGCATCCAGACGATACGGCCCAGGCCGCCTTCAGCCTTCATGAACTTCTTGGAAGCGATGAAGTGCTTGCCGTGGCCCATGAAGCCGGGGGTCTGCACGCCGCCGCCGGTCATGGAGGCCATCTCGGAGAAGGTCATGCCCAGGGGGGTCATGCCCGCATGCTCACGGTTGACGATGACCACACCGTTGGAGAAAGGCTCGATGCCGCAGATGCACTCGAAGCAGCCGCAGGAGGTCATGGGGTCCTCCATGATGGAGTACAGGGTAACGGACTCCAGAGCACCCTGGCTGTACTTGTTGACAGCCTCGTTGACCTCTTCCCAGCGACCCACATTCTCGTCGATGACATGGGCCTTGGGAACGATCTGGCAGGGGCCGGAGGGATCCAGCTCGTTGGTAGCCTTGGCGTCCAGCCAGCTCACAGCGCCGCACAGGCCCAGACGCTCGGGGGTGACTATGCACACGTGGCTGGGAGAGAAGGACTGGCACATGATGCAGGTGTAGAACTGATCCACGTTCTCATCGGTGAGGCTCTGCAGACGCTCGTCACGCTTATCGTAGGCGGGGATGGCCACCTCATGGCGGAACTTCTTGCACTCCTCAGGATCGGTGATAATGGTGATCTGGCACTTGTCGATAACAGCATCGTAGTCGCTCTTGAGCTTGGCATAGAGGACCTCAGCGAAGTCCTTCAGCCGCAGGCCGGCCTCAAAGGCAGACTTGCTGACACGGATGCGGATCATGTCACGCTGGCCGGTGTGCATGACACCCTCCATGCAGTTGACATAGGCGTGGAACTTACGCTCGAACACGGACTCGAAGTCGGTGCTCATGTTCTTGCCGGCTACATCGGCGATGAAGCAGATGGCGTTCTTGGAGCCTACCTCGAAAGCATCCAGATCGGGCCCGATGAGGGTGAACTTGTGGTCCTCGATCTCGCTGAGCTCCTTGCTGCGCACCAGCTCCAGAGCATCCACACGGGAACCATCGAACTCCACCTGCATATCGCCGCGGCGGATGATCTCGCCCTCGAAGGCGGAGGAGAAGGCCACAGGAATGTCGATCTTGGTGATCTTGATCTTGATGTCGCGGGCCTCCAGGGAGGTGGCATTGAACTTGCTGGTATCCTCCTGGATAATGAGGCTCTTGGGCACGCGGAACATGTTGTTCTCCTCGGTATCGTTGGTGATAACGGGGAAGCCCAGCTGGATGGCACCGGCGCCGCAGGCCACGGTCATGTCGTCTACGGGAGCGTAGGCGTTGACAAAGGCGAACACACGGTCCATGGTGTAACGCCACATAGCCTCGTAGTTGCCGGGCTCGGTGCTGCCGAAAATAATGGCGGCACGCAGGGCCACGCTCACCACGTGGGCCACGCTGCTCAGATCACGGCCCAGGGCCACGCAGCGGACGTTGAAGCCCAGCTTCACGCCCTTCTCGATGCACTGGTCAATGATACCGCCCACCAGGGTGACAAAGATACCCTGGGACTGGTACTCCTTCACCAGCTCCACGCCCTCCTCAGCGGTGGGGGCAGCGCCGATGATGACAGCCACGCCGGGGATGTCCCGGGTAACCAGAGGCACGCCCAGCTCACGGACCTGGGCATCGGTGAAGTGACCCATGACAGGCTCCTCATAGGGGCAGCCGCCGTGGGTGGCCCACTTCATCAGCTCGATCATCTCAGCGGACAGAGCGGTGGCCACACCGGAGGTGAAGATATCCTTGGTGCGGTTGTTGCGGGTCATGAAATCCTTAATGGTGGTCTCCAGGGCCTCCTTGGCCTCGCCCACGGTAGCCACCTTCTTGCCGGTCATGGCATAGAGGCAGGGCAGGCTGTATGCGGTGTCGCCAAAGGTAGCGGGGGCGTCGGCGCCCAGCTTGGCGACGGCCTCGTCAACGGCCTTGACCGCAAGAGCATACATTTCGTCGTTACCGGCGAAAACTCTCTCGAACAATGTCTTCATTTGACGTTTCACTCCTTACGATTGCTCTCAGCATAAGTAATTATTTTTCGGCGTCCATTTTCGCCTTGATCGCACGGATCTCCTCCACCGCCGCGGCGCTGAAGTCATAGGGAGACTTCCCGTTGCGGTCGGCGTCGATGACCTCGGCGTTGTAGTGGATAAAGCCCAGGAGATCCTCCTCGGGAATTCTTTCCCGGATAAAGGCCTCATCCTCAGCGCTGCGCACCTTGTTGGCTACCACCCGAACCTTAGTGATCCCCAGGTCTGCCGCCAGCTCCTTGACCTTACCGTAGGTCTGGATGCTGCGGGCGCCGGGCTCGATGACCACCACAAACTGGTCCATCATGCTGGCAGTACCTCTTCCCAGGTGCTCCAGTCCCGCCTCCATGTCCATGACCACCACGTCGTCCTTACGGAACACCAGGGAGGACAAAATGGCTTTGAGCATCACGTGCTCCGGGCAGACGCAGCCGCTGCCGCCGGTCTCCACCGTGCCCATGACCAGCAGCTTTACGCCGTTGATCTCCTTGGCATATGTATCCGGAATATCACTGACCTGGGGGTTGAGTTTAAAGAACTTGTTGGCGGCGTTGGCCCCGGTACGCTCCTCCACCAGCTTGCGCATCTTGGAGATGGGCACGATGGCATTGACCTCCTCCTCAGAGAAGCCCAGGGCCAGGCCCAGGTTGGCGTCGGGGTCCACATCCGCGGCTAGGACCGTGCGGCCCTCCGCGGCGTACAGCCGGCACAGCGTGGAGGCGAAGGTGGTCTTACCCACGCCGCCCTTGCCGGTGATGGCAACTTTCATGTCTGGAAATCCTTCTTTCGTTGTGGCTCAGGCAAAAATGGCTTTTGCGATCCGCACATTCTCGTGCGGGCAGGGGATCCGGCGCATGCCGGAAGCAGTTCTATCAGATGCCGAGGGCAGCGCGCTTGGCCTCGATGGCTTCAATCATCCTGTCGCCCAGCTTTTCAATATCCAGCTCCACGGTGAAGTTGGCCTCGACCCAATCCTTGATACCGTGCTCGCCCTGGAGCAGCTCGGTTACCTCGGTAGAACCCTTGGTGTAGGGATCCACGCCCAGATAGGTATCGATACCGGTGGCCACCACGTAGTTACCGATGGACACGGCCTTCTCACTCATCCACTCGGGGGCGCAGCCCACCAGGGGGATCTGGGAGATGTTCCAGCCGGAATCCTTGGCAATGTCACTGGCCAGGATCATCATACGGGAGATATCCACGCAGGAGCCCATATGCAGGACAGGAGGAATGCCCACCAGCTCGCACACGCGCTTGAGGCCGTCGCCGCAGAACTCCTTGGCTTCCTTGCTCATGAGGCCGGCCTTGGCAGCAGCCTGAGCGGAGCAGCCGGACACCACCAGGATGATGTCGTTGGCAAGGAGCTTCTTCATCAGCTCGATGTGAGCGTAGTCAGGACGGACCTTGGGGTTGTTGCAGCCGACCATGGCCACAGCGCCCCGCAGAACGCCGGACTTGACACACTCCACCAGGGGCTTGGTGGTGCCGGTGACGTCCACCTGGGTGTTGGTGACGCCGTCCAGGCACTTCTTGATGGCCTCTACGGAGTAACCCACAGTGGCCTCGATCTTCATATCGGGGATGAACACGCGGTCCTGATCCCGGTTCTTGAAGTTCTCCACAGCCAGCTTAACGATAGCCTTGGCGTTCTCGCCGGCGTTCTCAGCGTGGAACTCGATGAAGTCGGAGTCCGGCATACGAGCCACGGGAGAGGTGGTGATGAACTTGGTGTGGAAGCACTTGCTCAGGGGGCCCAGAGCGGGGAAGATGCACTGAACATCCACCACGATGGCCTCGCAGGCGCCGGTGAGGACCACGTTCTCCTGCTGGAGGAAGTTACCGGCCATGGGGATGCCGTGACGCATAGCAACCTCGTTGGCGGTGCAGCACACGCCGCAGATGTTGATGCCCTTGGCGCCCTGCTCCTTGGCCAGAGCGATCATCTCGGGATCCTGGGCATAGTGGACGATCATCTCGGAGAGGGAGGGATCATGGCCGTGAACCACGATGTTCACCATGTCCTTCTCCATAACGCCGAGGTTGGCCTCAGTGTCAATAGGCTTGGGGGTGCCGAACATAACGTCGGAGAACTCGGTACCACACATGGAACCGCCCCAGCCGTCGCTCAGGCCGCTGCGCAGGGACTGACGGATCAGAGCCTCCGGCAGGGAGGAGCAGCCCATATGGGTCATGTGCAGGGACTGGGACACCTCGCGGTCGATAGCCCGGGGCTCGATGCCGGCATCGTGCCAGAGCTTCTGGGTATGCTCGGGAGCGCGGCTGAGGAAACGCTGGGTACCAAAGGGCTTGCCGTACTCCATGAGGGCCATCTCGGCGATCTCATGGGCCAGGTCATAGATGTCCTTGCCCTCGGTCTCCACGCCCCACTCATGGGCGATGCGCTTGAGCTTCTCGGGGTCCTTCACGGTGTAATTGCCGCCCTCGCGGGTCTGGTAGAGGGTGTGGCAGATCTCACGGCCGTGATCGGAGTGGGTGGCGGAGCCGCCGGCGGTGAAGCGCAGATAGTTGCGGGCCACGATGCCATGGACGTCGCAGCCGCAGATGCCTCTGGGGGCCTTGGGAGTGATGCGGCAGGGACCCATGGAGCAGATGCGGCAGCAGGTACCTTCCTCACCGAACTTGCAGTGGGGCGTCTGGTTCTTGACACGCTGCTGCCAGGAGTCGGCGCCTACCTGACGGCCGGTTTCCAGCAGTCTTTCGGTAGCGGCTTCCATTTGCTCGACAGTGATCAGTTTCATGGTCGGAATGGGGAAAACACAATAGCTGTGTTTTCTTTGCTCCTTTCTCTCGGGAATTTTTCTCTTGAATGTGCATCGTTACAATTTTAACAATGCATCCTAGTTATTGTAACAAAAAAAGCGCAAAAAAGCAAGGGCAAAAATCCCCCCTCCGGGGGATTTTGACCTTGCCTGTGACCGGTTTGTCAAAATTCGTATACATGCACAAATGGCGGCAAAATACACCGTCATTTTTCATATTCCAAAATATGCAGCTTATTTATGGATATTTCCTGTCTATTTTACAAACTGCTCGATGGCCCGGTTGAGCTCGTCGATGGTCTCCCGGTCATGGTTCTCCACCGCCTCCACAATACAGTGCTCCAGGTGGTCTTTCAGGATCACCTTGCCGGTATTGTTCAGGGCGCTGCGCACAGCAGCCAGCTGGATGAGCACCTCGGAGCAGTCCCGCCCCTCCTCCACCATGGCCTTTACCCGCTCCAGGTGGCCGATAGCCCGGGCCAGACGGTTGACTACTGCCCGGGTGTGCTGGTGGCTGTGGACATGTCCATGACTATGCTCATGGGGGATACCGCGCTCGTGCATCTCCTGATGGCTCATCTCCATCACATCCTGCTTTTCCTGGACATCCGTGCACATGGCAGGCACCTCCTTTTCCGAATTTCTTCTGCCGCAGAAAATAGGGAACTGCGGCGATATGAGCCATTATATCAGCACTTTCCCGGGAAAACAAGCCCCCGCCGGGGATAGCGGTGATCCCCGGCGGGAAGATGTCCAAAGTAAGTAAGAATAAAGCAAAAATATTGTTTGCAAAATAACAATCTATCTGGTAGGATAATGGCGGAACAATTCAAGTATTGGAGGCTTTCCCCCTATGAAAAAGCTAGTGGTCAGCAAAGAATACCCCTGCAAGGCCTGCCTGTCCTGCGTCATGGCCTGCTCCGAAGCCTTTTATAAGAAGTTCGATCCCGATCTCAGCTGCATCCGCATCACCGCCAAGCCCGACGGCGAGCCCAAGGTCATGAGCTGCATCATGTGCGGCAAATGTGCCCGGGTCTGCCCCGAGGAGGCTATCAGCCAGAACGCCAAGGGCGTGTACATGATCGACAAGAAAAAGTGCGTCGGCTGCGGCAAGTGCGTGGAAGCCTGCCCCATGCATGTGATGGTCCTGTCCCCCGAGGTGGGCAAGGCCAGCAAGTGCATTGCCTGCGGTATCTGCGCCAAGGCCTGCCCCATGGGCATCCTCTCCGTGGAGGAGAAGTAACCTGTCCGCGAAAGCAAACGGAAGCAAAAAAGCCCGCATCCTTCTGGATGCGGGCTTTTGCTTTTTAGTCGACCAGGCCAAAGTAGCCGTCCACCTGGCACTGGGCATTCAGCAGGGATACCACCACGTCCGGCTGGATCTCCTCCAGCAGGGCCTTGACGCTCCCCTCATAGTACCGGGCGTCGATGAAGTGTACTTCTCCTGCCGCCAGGGACAGGTAGGGCCCCGGACCGATGGCAAAGGACTCCCGCAGTACCGCCACCACAGGGCCATCCGGGTTTTCCCGGTTCTCCACCACCACATAGGGGCAGTCCCCCATCAGCACTGCGCCATAGCTGTTGCTGGTATAGTAGCTGGGTGAGCGGATAGCGCTCTCATTGTAGAGGATCTCAAAGCCCCCGGAGAAGTCGCTTCCCCAGGGCGGCACCGTCAGCCGGAGATCTGTCTCAAAGGTAGGTACCGGCAGGATAAAATCCTCGGGCTGGGCATAGCCCAGGGTCACCTTCCGGCCCTGGGAGCCCAGGAAAGCGTCCTCCCACACCCGCCGCTCATATTTTTCCGGGTCCAGCGGCGCCAGATCCAGGGAGAGACCGTACCGCTCCCCCAGCTCCTCCGCCATGACCCCGGCAGCCCACAGGCCAGTGTCCATGGTCCAGTGGTGATCTGTCACGTAGAAGCAGTCGTAGTGGTCCAGACCATCCTCGTGGAGGCTCTCCCGCAAGTCCAGCGTATCCACCCCCAGCTCCGCCAGACGTTCCAGCAGCCAGTCCGTCTCCTCATTGGCGTTGGTCATCTCCGGCAGGGGCAGCATCTGGTCCTGATCCCGGGCACAGAGCTTGGCCGGGGCCTGGATGTAGAGATAAGGGCAGCCTAAAGTCTCCGCCACCCACTGGGAAAAGTCCGCTACCGTCTCATCCGGACGGGTGGAATAATAATAGAAATTGCCGGTACTTTCCAGGTAGCCGTTTTCCAGCCGGACCACCTCCGGTTCCGTATTCTCAAAGATCCACTTCCCTGCCGCCCGATTCAACGATGCGTTGATCTCCATCAGCTTCTCCCGGCCCGGGAGCTCCGTGGTGCAGAAAGCCTGACAGGTGTCCTTGAACCACTTCATCACACCGGTATAGGTGATCTCCCCCTGGTAGCCGCTTACCGCCACCGGCCGCTTACGCCCCAGGGCCACCCCCGCCGCTCCGGCCAGCACCGTCAGCAGGCAGGCCGCCAGTATCAACAGAAAGCACACCGCTGTGACTGTTTTTGTCCGTCTCATTCCGCCGCCTCCTGTCAGAAGTTGAAGTAAATAAAGGGGTTATAGGTGCTGCCCACCACGTAGGTCACCAGTACCAGCATCAGCGCCACTGTTCCCGCCGACGCCGCCCGATCCCGCCAGGCTTCCGGAAGCTTTTTCCACAGCCCCTCCAGCGGCAGGCAGCAGACCACCGCCGCCGCCAGATAGGCCTTCATGTTGGAGAAGTAGTAGGTGAAATCCCGCCAGTCTCCCCGACCACCAGTGAACATGGCGGCAAAATACTGCCCCGCCTTTCCCAGGTCCTCCGCCCGGAACAGTACCCACAGCATCAGTACCCAGAACAAGGTCCAGGGTCGGCGGAGAAAACCCAGTTTCCGGTCGATATGGCCGTATTTCTCCGCCATCAGCAGCAGGAAATATCCCAATCCCCAGAAAATAAAGGCCCAGTCCGCCCCGTGCCAGATCCCGGTGAGAAGCCACACCGCCAGCAGGTTCAGCAGATGCCGCCGGGGCCCCACCCGGTTGCCGCCCAGGGGGATGTAGACATAGTCCCTGAACCAGGTGGACAGGGAGATATGCCACCGCCGCCAGAAGTCGGTGACAGACACCGCCAGATAGGGCCTATCAAAGTTTTCCAGGAAGTGAAAACCAAACATCCGGCCCAGGCCAATGGCCATATCGCTGTAGCCGGAGAAGTCGAAATAGATCTGCAGGGCATAGGCCACCGCTCCCAGCCATGCCATAGGCACCGACAGTGCCGTCAGGTAGTCAAAGGAAGCGTCGGCAATGATAGCCATATTGTTGGCCAGGATCACCTTTTTGCCCAGGCCCTGGATAAACCGGGGTACCCCGGCACAGAAATCATCCCAGGACTCCTGCCGTCCATGGATCTCCGCGGCGATGGTCTCATAGCGGACAATAGGTCCGGCAATCAGCTGGGGGAAAAATGCCACATAGAGCCCCACATCCAGCACGCTGCGCTGGGCCGGAGATCTGCCCCGGTAGACATCAACGACATAGCTCATGGCCTGGAAGGTGTAGAAGGAAATGCCAATGGGAAGAGCCAGCTCCACCTCCGGCACCGGCAGTCCCAGCGCCGCCAGGTTCCGGCAGACAAATCCCAGATACTTGAATACAAACAGTCCCAGCAGATTTACCACCACTGCCGTCCACAGGAAAAACCGGCGGCGGCTCTTCCCCGGCTCCACCCGGCAGCCCAGCCACCAGTTGACGGCAATGGAGGCCAACAGGAGCAGTACGTACACCTGCTCCCCCCAGGCGTAGAAAAAGAGGGATACCAGCAGGAGAAATACGTTGCGGAACTTCCTGCCGCGAAACACAGGATTGTAGTAGATCAGAAGGGTACAGGGCAGAAACAGGAACAAAAATTCCGCAGACGAAAAGACCATAGTGTTTTCTCCTAACAGACATCCTCTTGTTGGTCTACAAGTGTAGCACTATCTTATTCATTTGTCAATCCAGGTGCGGATATTGTCTCCATTTGACATTTCGCTGCTGTGGATATACAATAAGGAAAACATTTTTAGGAGGGCTTCTCCATGCTGTATTCCAACAGTCCCCGCGTTCACTACGATAAGGCCCAGCTGGCAGAGGTGATCTGTCAGCTCCGCTTCCCCGCCATTTTGTCCATTGGCGCCCGGGAGCCGGTGGATTTCCAGGATGCCATTCGTTCCATGTTCCCCCGCTATGCCGCCAAGCAGGAGCAGCCCGCCCCCAAGATCACCGGCCTGGGTACCCCCGCCGCCAAGCTGGAGCAGGCACAGCCCATCACCAATTACAATTTCATCTCTGCCGACGGCAAGTGGAAGCTGAACCTCACCAGCAACTTCATTTCCCTCTCCACTGTGGCCTATCCCGGCTGGGAGGACTTCGGCAAGCACTTCGATCTGCCCCTGGCCCAGTTCATCCGTATCTATCAGCCCGCTTTCTTCGAGCGCATTGGTCTCAGATACGTCAATATCCTCTCCCGGAAGGCTCTGGATCTGGAAAGTGAGCCCTGGCGGGAACTGATCGCCGCTCCCTATCTGGGTATCCTGGCAGAGGAGGATGTGGACGAGAGCCGTACCCAGAAGTGCTCTGTAGATGTGGAGTTCAATCTGGACAGTACCTGCCGGGCCAAGATCCATGCCGGACCGGGTATGGTCAAGAAGAATATTCCCAATGCCCCTCAGGATACGGAAGTCAAGTTCATTTTGGATATGGACCTCTTTATGGGCGGACAGATCGATCCCCGGATGGCTGCCGGCGGCCTGGAGACCCTCCACGGCCACTCCACTTCCCTCTTCCAGGGCGCTATCACCGATAAGCTCCACTCCGCCCTGGAGCCGCGGTAATACTATCCTAGGCGCACAGTCATCCTTTTCTTTTGAAAAAGAAAAGGATGCAAAAGAAAACTTTTGCGCGAAACTTTGTTTCGCTTATCTTTGCTATGGGGACAAAACAGGTTCATCCCCAGGAAAAGTTTGGATCAAACCTTTTCAAAGGTTTGCGGGGTACGGGGCAGCGCCCCGTGAGCCCTGCCGTCAGCCGAACATGAAAGCCGAACGTCAAAAAGGAGCCGGGCACGCAAATCCGCGTGCCCGGCTCCTTTTCTGTTAAAATTCCATGAGGTAGCCGTACCAGCCCTCACCCAATTGCCAGGTCTGGTAAGAATTGTCGCCTCCCGGTTCCTGCCAGGAGTACTGGCCGGAGGCATCCTCCGTCAGCTCCATGTCCGTCCCCTGGAAGCCGGCGGGCTGGCCATCGGTGGTGTAATACACTCCCCAGTAGCGGGTGGAGGAGCCCAGGCCCCAGCCCCCCGTAGTGAAATCCGCCACCAGCACCAGCACGTCCTCTGCCCCCTCTTTGGTCCATACGTTCACATTCCTGACGCCGGGGACATCCTTCCAGGGCTCCTCTGCCAGCGCGGCTGCCGCTGTTTCCGCAAAGGCCCTCTGGTGGGATTCAAATTGGCGCTGGGTCCACAGCCGAGGGCCGCCCCGGAGCCACCAGATCCCTAACGCCAGCAGAAGCGCCAAGACGGCCCCCAGGCCTCCCAGAACAAGCCTTTTTCGCTTTTTCATGGCTCCCTCCCCTATTTTTGTTACACAAAGAACTCCAGCACCCACAGGCTCGCGCTCTCAGGAACATGCAGGATCACCAGCTGGTCCCGGGGGTCCTCCTCCCGGATATTGCCATGCCAGCTCAAGCAGGCAGAGGTGTCCGGCCAGTCCTCCGGTACATCCAGCTCGAAAGGCGGCCAATCCTCCTCCGGCACATTCAGTTCTGTCAAAATCTCTTTGGCCAGGGCAATGCCCTCTTCATCCCCGTCCGACCAGGGCAGCAGGTCCTCCAGGGCACTGCCGTCCTGCCAGGTAAATACATGGCAGCGCAGGCCATCGCCGCCAAAGCTGGCGCCGGTATCCGTCTCATAGACCACCGTATATCCTTTGGGCAGATCGATCCCCCAATTGAGGCTGATAGTCATAGCGTCATCCGGGAACATGGCACAGCCAGTGAGCAGCACCGCACCCAGGCCAGCCAAAAGCCAGGCTTTCCACTTCCGCCGCACCGTTTTCTTCATCATCATCTGCACCGCCTTTTCATGGACGCACTCCGCCAACCGTAGAGCAGGATCAGCAGCACCCCTCCGGTTATGGCGTAGGCAGCAGACAGGACCCTCGCATGGTGGTCAAAGTGAAGCGCAAGATACACTAAAATCGCAGTAATAGCCAGGAAAACCACCCTTCCGGCCATCTCACGCCCTCTCAGGCCTGCAAAACGGAAGGCGGCCATGGGATCGACTCCGGCGTCCTTTGGGATATGCCGCCCATCCACAAGCGTGATTATGTTGAGAAGGACAAGAACGATGGCCGCCGCGATCCAGAATAGAGGAATCATCAGCAGCGCCCCCTGATTGTCCACATCTGGTATCCCCCGCCTCATGACGGCAAAGGTCAGCTGGAAAAAAATCAACCCATTCACCCAAGAAAGCAGAAACATCAACAACCAAAACGGCAGTCTCTTCATCCATATTCCTCCTTCACCGGGCCATATACGCCGCTTCGCGCACAGCCGCTCTCCTATGTTTCCTCCGGCAGATACTCCAGGATATCTCCAGGCTGGCAGTCCAGGGCCCGGCAGATGGCCTCCAGGGTGGAAAACCGCACCGCCCTGGCCTTGTTGGTTTTCAGGATGGAGAGATTCGCCAGCGTCACGTCCACCTGCTCCGACAGCTGGCTCAAAGACATCTTCCGTTTGGCCAGCATCACGTCCAGATTTACCACGATGGGCATTTTATCTCCCCCTCTCAAATGGTCAGATCATTTTCATCCTTCATTTCAGCAGCTTTCAGCACCAGGTGGCTGAGCAGGAACGCCGCCAGAGCAATGGCCAGACCGATCAAAATCGCCGCCGTCGCAACCAAGAACACCCCCGGATGGCCGCCGGTAATGGCAAAAATCGTCACTGTTCCCACCACACAGTAGCCGGTATCCGCCAAAGCACAAAAGCCGATGCCGCTGAGCCGCCAGGCATTGCGGTGGCAGAAGGAGTTGTCCCGGCCGATCTCCGTACAGATCTGCCAGAACAGCACCAGAGCGATCACGATGGGGATCGCACTCAGACTCACCGCTACGATGGACGGTGTCACCAGCCAGTCAAATTCCGCTACTCCCATGCCCCGGATCAGGTCAGGAAAAACAAGGCCGTAAAATATGGCTGCCAGCACTGCCAGGAAAATCACAACGCCTTTCAAAGTGCGTACCAATGCCACTCGTTTCATCCCAGTTCCCTCCTTAGTTGGTACCTCCATTATAGGCGTGTGTTTTTGTTTGTCAATATATTTTTATTGTTTTTCAATAAATCTTAAATCTTTACCCCGCCTGTCGATTGTGGTATACTGGTAGCGAAAATTGTAAGTAATCAGGAGGGACATATGAAGATCGCCCTTGCCTACGCCATGGCTGGTGAGATAGAGAGCTTGCTGGCCGCTGCAAACGCAAAGCTTCTGGAGACGGTGCACGGCGTGCCGTTCTACGAAATCGAGAAGGATATCATCGCTTACGCCGGCGGCATCGGCAAAGTAAACGCCGCCATGGCCGCCCAGCTGTGTATCGACCGCTATCACCCTGACTGGGTGATAAATGCAGGTGTGGCGGGGAGCTTCCGGGATCTGCCCATTGGCACAGTGGTGGTAGCGGAGCGCTTCCTCCAGCACGATGTGGATACCTCCCCCATCGGAGACCCGGTGGGCCTTGTGTCCACGGTAAATACGCTGCACTTCCCCACCGCCGCCCCTGAGAAGATCGCCGCTTTCCTGGAGGGGCAGGGCGTCTCCTGCGTCACGGGGGACGTGGCCACCGGCGACGCTTTTCTGGTCCGTGGGGACCGGGCAGACTGGATCGCCAGAACCTTCTCCCCCACTCTCTGCGAGATGGAGGGCGGCGCCATCGCCCAGGTTTGTCTGCGCTGCGGCGTACCCTTCTCCGCCGTAAAGTCCGTGTCCGATCGGCTGTGTATGGAGAACAGCCCCGATGAGTACTTCAACTTCGGCGAGGCTATGGAGCACCTCAACACCCTGGTGCTGCCCCTGGCTCGCTTCCTCCGGGACGGTAACTAACGGAGGCTTCCATCCTTTTCTTTGAAAAGAAAAGGACCAAAAGAAACTTTTTGCGCGAAACTACGTTTCGCTTATGGGCGAGTATTATACGTCAAAATATACATACACCCGGGTAAAATTGCATTTTACCCGGGATAAAAGTTTGGATCAAACCTTTTCAAAGGTTTGCGGGGTCCGGGGGCAGCGCCCCCGCATTTGTCCCCGCTTCAGCAAAGGAGGAACGACCTATGGATCGCATTGCCAGTTTTCAAGTGGATCACACCAAGCTCCTGCCCGGCATGTATCTCTCCCGCCGGGACGGGGAGATCACTACCTTTGACCTTCGCTTCAAAAAGCCCAACACCGGCGACCTGCTGACCAACGCGGAGATGCACTCCGTAGAGCACATCATTGCTACCCTGCTCCGCAACAGCCGTGCCAAAGATGCAGTGATCTACTTTGGCCCCATGGGCTGCCAGACCGGCTTCTACTTTCTTTTCGACAGCAGGAAGCTCACCGATGATGACGCCGTGGCCCTGGTAAAGGAGGTCTTTGCCGCCGGAGCCGCCTGGGAGGGGCCTATGCCCGGCAAGAGTGCCGCCGAGTGCGGGAACTATATCAACCTGGACACTGCTCTGGCCCGGACCCAGTGCGCCTATTACTGCGATGTCATCCGGGACTGGACAGTGGACAAACTCAGTTACTGAGGAGGCAGCAGCCATGACCCACGAGGAAAAGGCAGCGGAAAATTTCCTGGCGGGGTATAACTGCGCCCAGTCGGTATTTCTGGCCTTTGCAGAGGACCTGGGGCTGGAGACGGACTTTGCCCTGCGGCTGGCCTCCTCCTTCGGCGGAGGCATGGGCCGTCTGCGGGAGGTGTGCGGCGGCGTCAGCGGTATCCTCATGGCGGCAGGACTCCTCTATGGCTACTCTTCCCCTGATGATGACGAGGCCAAGGCTGCCCACTATGCCCTGGTCCAGGAGCTGGCCGAGGAATTCCGACGGGAGAACGGCTCCATCATCTGCCGGGAGCTGCTGGGCCGGAAGGGGCCGGAAACTCCGGTGCCGGAGAAGCGCACTGCCGCCTACTACGCCCAGCGGCCCTGCGCCCGGTTTGTGGGCTCCGCTGCCGCCATTCTGGAGCGGTACATGGCCCAGCACCCGCCTCTTCCCAGGAAGGCAGCCGGCGGCCCAGCCGCTGCTGCGGAGGACAGGCCATAAGTCCCAGCGCACACTTTCGGCCCGTTCTGAGAAAAATATCATTTTTTTGCAAAAATCTGTTGACTTTTCCGGAAGCAATTGATATACTAGGTGAGCCGCTTTGAATGGGCATAAGTGCGTCCATAGGACGACGCCCCCGACAGCGAGCCCGTAATGAAGGAGTTGAAACGTAAATGCACGCAATCATCGTAACTGGCGGTAAGCAGTACAAGGTGGCCGAGGGCGAGACCCTGTTCATCGAGAAGCTGCCCGTAGAGGCTGGTGACAAGGTGGTCTTCGACAAGGTCCTGGCGATCCTGGACGGCGACAACGCCACCATCGGCACCCCCGTCGTGGCTGGCGCCACCGTGGAGGCCAACACCGTGAAGAACGGTAAGGGCAAGAAGATCCGCATCTTCAAGTACAATCCCAAGAAGGGCTACCGCAAGCGGCAGGGCCATCGTCAGCCCTACACCAAGGTCGAGATCACCAAGATCAACGCCTGATCATGACCACCATTACCTTTCATATGGAGGGCAGCCGGATCACCGGCTTTGACGCCAGCGGCCACAGCGGCTATGCCTGCGAAGGCGAGGACATTGTCTGCGCTGCTGTCACCAGCACCGTCCGTCTCATTGAGTGTACGCTCAACGATGTGATGGGCCTGTGTGCCGCCGTAAAGGTCAATGAAAAGACCGCCTCCATCTCCCTGCGGCTGCCCGGTTCCCTGGGCCCTACCGCCGAGAGTACCTGTCAGACCCTTCTGACAGGCATGATGGTCTATCTCAGTGAGCTGCACAACGAGTACCCTGACAATATTGAAGTCATGGAGGCTGAGTAAGCCCCCTGTTCCCCCGCAAGCATCTTACAGAAAGGATGGCAGAGCAAGATGATGAACATTGGTCTTCAGTTCTTCGCCCACAAAAAGGGCGTTGGTTCCACCAAGAACGGCCGTGACAGTGAGTCCAAGCGCCTTGGCCCCAAGCGCGCCGATGGTCAGCACGTCCTGGCTGGTAATATCCTGGTCCGTCAGCGCGGCACCCACATCCATCCCGGTGTCAACGTTGGCAAGGGCAGCGACGATACCCTGTTCGCCAAGGTGAACGGCGTCGTCCGCTTTGAGCGTCTTGGCCGTGACCGCAAGCAGGTCTCCGTCTACGAGGCTCAGTAATTGCTACACCTACAGGAGATCCCAAGCCGCCCGGCCTGGGATCTCTTTTTTACTCTATCAGGGGGGATACTTGCATTTTTTCTCCCTGTTGGATACAATATATCCCATAACAATCAACAAAGATCAGGAGGTGCCCTATGGCCACATCCTTTGTGGACAAGGCCCGCATCACCGTAAAAGCCGGTAACGGCGGCAACGGCTGCGTGTCCTTCCATCGTGAAAAATATATTGCCGCCGGCGGTCCCGACGGCGGCGACGGCGGCAACGGCGGCAACATCATCCTCCAGGTGGACGACAACCTCTCCACCCTGATGGATTTCCGCTACAAGCGCAAGTACGTGGCGGAGAACGGCGTTGACGGTGCCGGACAGCGGAAAAGCGGCAAGGACGGCAAGTCCCTTGTCATCCGGGTTCCCCGGGGCACCCTGGTCCGGGACGCCGAAACCAATGAAATTATTCAGGACATGTCCGGCAGTGAGCCCTATATCCTCTGTCGGGGCGGCAAGGGAGGCTGGGGCAACACCCACTTCGCCACTCCCACCCGGCAGGCTCCCCGCTTCGCCAAGAGCGGCCTGCCCGGCGAGAGCCACGACGTGGTGCTGGAGCTGAAGCTGCTGGCGGACGTTGGTCTGGTGGGTTTCCCCAATGTAGGCAAATCCACCCTCCTCAGCGTGGTCAGCAAGGCACGGCCCAAGATCGCCAACTACCACTTCACCACCCTGTTCCCCAACCTGGGTGTCGTCTACGTGGATGAGGGCGTCAGCTTCGTCATGGCCGATATCCCCGGTATCATCGAGGGTGCCAGCGAGGGCGCCGGCCTGGGCCACGACTTCCTGCGGCACATCGACCGCTGCCGTCTGCTGGTCCACGTGGTGGACGTGTCCGGCTGCGAGGGCCGGGACCCGGTGGCAGACTTTGATGCCATCAACCTGGAGCTGACCCAGTACAACGAGAGCCTTGCCTCCCGGCCCCAGATTGTGGTGGCCAACAAGGTGGACATCATGACCGATGGCAGCCTTCTGGAGGCTTTGAAAGCCCATGTGGAGGCCCTTGGCTACCCCCTCTTCACCATTTCTGCCGCCGCCCATCAGGGCGTCCGCGAGTTGGTGCAGGCCATTGCCGGCCGCCTGCGGGAGCTGCCGCCGGTGGCAGTATACGAGCCGGAGTATGTCAAGCGGCCGCCTCAGGTGGACACCTCCTCCCCCCTGGAGATCACTGTGGAGGATGGCGTATACCTGGTGGAGGGTCCCTGGCTCCAGCGGCTCATCTCCAACACCAACTTCGGCGATTACGAGAGCCGTCTGTGGTTCGACAAGATGCTCCGGGAATCCGGCCTCTTCGACCGGTTGGAGGCCATGGGCATCCAGGACGGCGATCTGGTTTCCATGTACGACCTGGAATTCGAATATCAGCGCTGATCACAGTGGGAGCAAAGAAACCCTTTGCTCCCACATTTTTTGCCTCTGTTGTCTGGAGCACCCAGTTCTGCTCTCGTCTTTTCTTTGATTGCTGGCATATTTTCCCTTCTACGGTGCATAGGCTGTAACGTCAGCCGGGGCTGTCCCCCGGACTACCAATGAGGGGAACATATATATGGAAGATGTACGCAATCTGGTCCAGCTGCGGGGTGAGGCCATCGAAGAGCCCGCGTTGTCTCACGAAAACCATGGACAGCGGTTCTACCGCTTCCTCCTGTCTGTCCGCCGTCTGTCAGGACAGGCGGATCATCTGCCGGTCATCGCCACCGGGGAACAGCTGCAGCCTCTGCTCCCCTTATCGGGGCGGCGGCTTGCCGTAGAGGGCCAGCTGCGCTCCTTCAACAACAAAAGCGGTCAGGGCAGCCGTCTGGTGATTTCCGTTCTGGCACGTTCCCTCGCCCCCACACAGGAGGAGGATCAAAATGACATCCTTCTCAGCGGCGTTATCTGCAAGCCGCCTGTCCTCCGCCGTACCCCCCTTGGCCGCTGCATCTCAGACATGATGCTGGCCGTCAACCGGCGGTACGGGAGAGCAGACTACCTTCCCTGTATCGCCTGGGGACAAGTGGCTATGGTAACAGGCCACATGGCTGTGGGAGACACCTTGTCCCTGGAGGGTCGGGTCCAAAGCCGGATCTATACCAAAGTCACCGATTGGGGCGCTGAGGAACGTACTGCCTACGAAGTCAGTATTATGCATTTGCTGAAACAGGAAGAGCCGTGACGCTGTCACGGCTCTTTTCGCCGTTTTTCCCAGTTTTGCACGATTCTTCTTATTGAAAAAGCCTCTCATCCATAGTATAATTTTTATGTTGTGCACAAAGGAGGATGGCTATGGCACGGCTTACCCTGACGGTATCGCCTGAGCAGAACGGGCGGACAGTGCTCTCCCTTCTGCGGGGCCAGCTGGGCCTCTCCACCGGGTGTATCGGCCGTATCAAACGGGCCGAAGGCGGTCTCATCTGCAATGGCCAGCGGGTATTCACTAACCATATCCTCCAGTCCGGCGACGTGCTGACGGTAGACCTGAGCGCCGGAGAAACCCCTACCAATATCCCCCCGGTCCCCATGGATCTTGACATTGCCTTTGAGGACGAGCATCTGCTGGTCATCAACAAGAGGGCCCCCCTGGCGGTGATCCCCTCCTCTCTGGTCCCCACAGAGCCAACGCTGGCAGCAGGGCTTATGGCTCATCTGGGTCCGTCTGCTTCTCTCCATCCGGTAAACCGGCTGGACCGGGGCACCACCGGGCTCATGGTAGTGGCCAAAAACGGCTACATCCACGATCAGCTTCGCCGACATCTCCACAGCGGCAGCTTCTTTCGGAGCTATCTGGCGGTATGCATCGGCTCACCCAAGCCCTCCTGCGGAACGATCTCCCTGTCGATCGGACGAGCCCCTGGCTCCGCTATCCGGCGTCAGATCGACCCGGCAGGACAATGGGCCCGTACCGACTACCGTTTGCTCCGTTTAAAAAACGGCCTGTCCCTGATAGCGGTAACGCCTCACACCGGGCGCACCCATCAGATCCGGGTGCACATGGCCGCCATCGGCTGCCCATTGGCAGGGGACTGGCTCTATGGGACTGAGGACCACTCGCTGATCCCACGTCCCGCCCTTCATGCCGTCTGCCTGGCATTTACCCATCCCCTCACGGGTGATAACCTGTCTTTTACCGCCCCTCTGCCGGCGGATATGAAATTGCTATTGGAGCGCTGAACCTATGTCCGACCTTGTTTTTCTGGATTTGGAATGGAATACCGCATTTTACCGTGACAAAAGCGGCGAACGTCTCCCCTTTCATGAACTGATCGAGGTAGCCGCCATGAAGGTTGACCGCGCCAGCGGCGCTATGGTGGACTCCTTTCACAGCTATGTCCATCCCAAGGTCAGCCGGAAGATTGACAACCGGACCTACCGCCTGCTGCCTTACAGCAGAGAGGAGCTGCAGCAGCTTCTGGCGGAGGCTCCCACCTTTCTGGATATGGGACCTGCCTTCTTGCGCTGGTGCGGAGACAATCCTATTTTCATCGAGTGGGGCAACAATGATGTAGAGGTCCTGCTGAAAAATTTTGAATTCCACCGCATCTCTTTCGATGCCGACTGGAAGTGCGAATACTACGACCTGCAGTACATGTACCAGAAGCTCTTCGGCGGTGATCTGGGCTGCCAGCCCTCTCTGGAGAAGGCCGTGACCGAGCTCCATATGGACACGGATCTGGATTTCCACAGCGCCTGGAACGACACCTACTACACCGTGTTGGTCTATCAGACCATGCTGGACCGGTTTGAAGATCTGACCTTTTTCCACAAGCCTCCCAAACAGAAGGGACTGCCTCCCCTGTGGGAGATGGATCTCGGTACCTATGACACCCGCTGGGCCTGCAAGAACCGGCGCGAGGTGTCTCAGCCGGTATGTCCCTTGTGCGGCGAGCCACTCTCTGCCGGGCGCTGGGTCCGTACCACGCCCACGGAGCAGGTCCTCCGCTGCCGCTGTAAGGAGCACCGCCGTCTCTACATGGCCATTACCGCCCAGAAAGAGGGCAAGCAGTGGTCCGGTAAGGCTGCCATCTACAAGGATGCCGGCCCCATTGCCGAGCGTTACCGTAAAACCTGCCGCAAGCTTCAGGAGCGGGCGCAGCAGGAAAAATCCACCGCGTGACAGAATAATGTCAGAAAAGGCCGCCCCGCCGGGAATACCCGGCAGGGCGGCCTTCTTGATGTATTTCCTGCTTTCCTACTTAGGACGGCCTACGCAGCAGGCGTAGATGGCAAATTCCGTACCTTTGTCATCCGAAGGAACGGAAGGCAGTCCCAGCAGCTCGTCCAGACACTCCTGGTCATAGGCAGCAATGGCACAGCAGCCCAGCCCCAGGTCCTCACAGGCCAGATACACGTTCTGGCAGGAGTGGCCCGCATCCAGCAGAATATATTTCTGCGCTTTGTTGTCGTACCGCCACTCCGTCCGATAGGGCACCGCTGTCCACACCAAGCACACCGGCGCATTACCGGCAAAACGCTGTCCCACCAGGGCGTAAGTCAGTCGTTCCGCCTGGTCAGGCCGCTGATCCAGCAGTTCCAGCTTGTTCTCCAGCGCCATATAGTGGTAGAGGCCAGGCTCCAGTCCCTCCACTTGGTTGACAAAAGCATACAGCTCCAAGGGATGGCGGGCACCGGCAGAGGGTGCCGTACGGAGAGTCGCCCTGTCCTTTCTAAAACCTTTGACGCCCTGGGCCGCCCAGAGAAGATAGGAAAATTCTTCCCGGGTCAGAGGACTGCCGTCATAAGCACGGCGGGAACAGCGGTTTTCCAGCAGGGCCGAGAGAGGAGATACCTCCCACTCCGGCAGGCTTATCGTCGCTCCACTCCCCCGCACTACAAACATAGGCGGCATGGGCAGCTGCTCCTGCTGATCCGTAGGGCGCTCCTCGTCCTGAGCAGTATATCCCTTCATCATCTCCCGCAGCACCGCGGTGTCTTTATGCCGCATGACACCCCCCTTTCCTTCTTTCAGCCAACAAACCAGCCTTGTCTTTGCTTCTCTCCCACCAGCGCAAAGCAAAGCTTTGCGCCAAAAGTTCTTTTGGGTTCTTTTTCTTTCAAGAAAAAGAACATATTGTCTCTCGCCTACTGGTCCTCCCAGGGGATGACGTGCTCGCCATCGTTCCAGTTAACATGCTTCATTCCGGCCAGCTCGTCCGGCGTCAGGTCACTTCCGCCGCCCTTAGCCATCTGCATCTCCTGCCATTTTTCCCGGGAAATCAACAGCTGCCGGGGCTTGGAACCCTCAAAGGGGCCTACGATCCCTCGCTCCTCCATCTGGTCCACCAGACGGGCCGCCCGGGAATACCCCAGCTTCAGCCGCCGCTGGAGCATGGACACCGACGCCTGGCCAGTCTCCAGCACCACTTCCACAGCGGCCGGAAGCAGTTCATCGCCGTCATTACCATCACTGATATCCGCAGAAGAACCGCTGGAGGAGGAGCCGCCCTTCTTGTCCTTTTCCTGGATAGACTCCTCAATCTTCTGCATAACCTCATCGGAATACTGCGCCTCGCCGTTGGACTTCACATAGGCCACCACCCGCTCGATCTCCTCGGGGGTGATGAAGCAGCCCTGAACACGCACCGGCTTACCGGAACCCAAAGGAGCATAGAGCATGTCGCCACGGCCCACCAGCTTTTCCGCGCCAGTGGAATCCAGAATGATCCGGGACTCCAGGCTGGAGGCCACCGCAAAAGCAATACGGCTGGGGATGTTGGCCTTCATCAGGCCGGTGATCACGTCGGCAGAAGGACGCTGGGTGGCAATCACCAGGTGCATCCCGGCGGCACGGCCCATCTGAGCCACCCGGCAGATGGATTCCTCCACCTCCTTGGCAGCCACCAGCATCAGATCTGCCAGCTCGTCGATGACCACCACCACAGAGGCCATATGGGGCAGATCCTCCCGCTTCTGAGCAATGGCGTTGTACTCCTCCAGCTTCTTGACGCCCAGCTCAGAGAAGGTCTTATAGCGCTTCATCATCTCAAACACTGCCCACTGGAGAGCGCCGGCAGCCTTCTTGGGGTCGGTGACCACCGGGATGAGCAGATGGGGAATACCGTTATAAGGGGCCAGCTCCACCATCTTGGGGTCCACCATGATAAAGCGGACGTCCTCAGGGCTGGACTTGTAGAGCAGGCTGATGATCAGGGAGTTGGTACATACCGACTTACCGGAGCCAGTGGTACCGGCGATCAGCACATGGGGCAGCTTGGCGATATCCCCCACCACCTCCCGGTTACCGATATCCCGGCCCACAGCAAAGGCCACCGACGACTTGTGCTGGGTAAAGGTACGGGATTCGATGACATCCCGGATCAGCACCGGGGACACCGCTTTATTGGGCACCTCGATACCCACCACGGAGATCTTGTCCGGGATGGGGGCGATCCGCACGCCGCTGGCGCCCAGGGCCAGTGCAATATCATCAGAGAGATTGGTGATCTTGCTGAGCTTCACACCCTGGTCCAGGACAAACTCGTAGCGGGTAATAGCGGGGCCTCGGACCACATCTCCGGCGGTGGCATCCACACCGAAACTGCTGAGGGTATCTGCCAGCCGCTGGGCATTGGTACGCAGCTCTGCCCCGGCCTCGATATAGTTGTCCTGGCTGTTATGATCCAGCAGCGTGATGGGCGGGAAGGTATAGGTCCCCTCCCCTGCAGCCATACCGCTTTCGATCTCAGCAGTAACCTCTGCCGCAGCAGTCTCCACATCCGCAGTCTTTTTCCGTTTTTTCTCCTCTACCGGAGCGGGCACCACAGTCTCCACAGCCGGAATGGGCTCCGGATCAAAGGGAATGGGCTCCGGGGCGGGCATAACAGATTCCACCACAGGCACCGCAGGAGCAGCAGCTTCCTCTGTCTCCTCTGTACCGCCAAAAACATCCGCAGGGGTCATCTGACCCTTATCCTTAGGCTGGAAGAAACCAGACACAATCCCTTTCTTGCGGGGCGCAGGCTCCTCGTCCAGAGGAATATCGATCTCCGGCCGGGCCGGAGAAGGCTCCCGCTTTTTCCGGGGCTGGGTCTTGGGGACCTCCACGGGCTCAAAGAATCCGTCGTCCTCTTCCTCCTCGTCCTCGTAGTCCTCCACACGGTAATCCAGGCGATCCCGCTCCTTCCACATCTTCACAAGGGTAGAGAGACTAACCTGGAAAGCCACCAGCAGCAAAGCGACAATAAGTACACAGAAGATGATCACAGATGCAGGCTTACCAAGAACCGCCATAAAGCCATGGGCCGTCCCGCCGGACAGGACACCGCCGGACAACAGTTCCTTACCCGTCTCCCAGAGTTTGGGCAGCAGCCCGTCCGCCGTCAAATTCTGGCGGCAAAACAGCATATGGCACAGGCCGCCAAACAGATAGGGGACCAGCAGAGCGCAGGTGGTACGGAAAGCCACCGGCCGTCCCTTATGGGTCAGTAAGATCCATGCCCCGGCCGCCAGAGCCGGTGCGATCAGGTAGAAGCCGAACCCAAACAATCCCTTGAACAGGGCCGGCAGCAGAGCGATCAGCCACCCGTCCTTGGTAAAATAGCTCACCAGGATACACAGCGCGGCAATTAAAAAGCCAATACCCGTGACTTCCCGGCGGACCGGCCGCTTGGTATTTCTCCCGCTGCTGCGGCTGCGGGAAGTTGTGGAGCGGGATTTGCTCCCCCGGGTACCGCTGCTGCGGCTGCCGCCGGAACGAGCAGAACTGCTGCTCCCTCTGGTACCGCCGCTGCGACTGCCGGATGTGGTTTTCTTTTGTGTCGTTGCCATGATTTCCCCTCTTTCAGGTCCATTCCGGCCCTGCTACACTTCTCTATGGGAATGTAACAGCACGCGGGCAGACGAAAGGGCGTCTGCCCGCAGAATACCGGTCTTTGTATTACTTCAATACTGTCAGGATCAGGGTCAGAATACCCACAGCCCAGCAGTAGTAGGAAAATGCGCCGAACTTGCCTTTATCCGTCACCATGCGCACCAGCCGGATGGACAGATAGCCGGAGATAGCCGCCGCTGCCACGCCCACCAGATAGGCAGGGATCAAAGTGGGGTCCACTCCCTCGCTGACCACATCAGTGATGTGGAGGATATTGGCCCCCAGCACCGCAGGGATGGACAGCAGGAAGGCAAAGCGCACCGCAAATCGCCGATCCAAGCCGCAGAAACAGCCGGCGGAGATGGTCATACCGGAGCGGGAAATACCCGGACAGGTGGCAATGGCCTGGCCTACGCCGATAATCAGCACATCCCCCACCGTGGTGGAGTTCTCGTTCTTCCGGCCCTTACGGATCCGGTCGCAGGCAAAGAGCAGCCCGCCGGTGACCAGCAGTGCCGCGCCCACAAAATATGTATTGCTGTAGAGGCCCTCCACCGCGTCCTGGATGGGAAGCACCAAAAACAGGGGCAGCGTACCGATAATGATCAGCAGGATGAGCCGTCTTGCCGGCGGGATGGTCTTGGGCATACCGCCATGGCTAATATCTCTGATGGTCCGGAAGAACTCCAGCACCATCTCCTTGATGTCCGACCAATAGGCCACAAATACCGCAGCCAACGTGCCCAGATGGAGCAATACGTCAAAAAACACATCATCGGTGCCCTCTACTCCCAGTCCCAACAGATTCTGGGCAATGGACAGATGTCCGGAGCTGGAGATCGGCAGAAATTCCGCCACACCTTGGATGATACCTAAAATCAGTGCGTTCAACAGGGACACAGTGTCGCCTCCTCATAAAATATCAAAATACATGATAGCATAATTCCATGGGTTTTTCCACAGTTTTTTGCCACAGGCCCTTCCTGGAAAAGAAAACTGTCACTCTGAACGGAGCGGAGACCTTTTCTCCCTCTGCTTCGTTCAGAATGACAGGGCATAGTTATTTTCCGCTTCCCGGAGCTACTGTCCGTGCCGTGCCAGAGCATCCCGGGCCGCAGCCTGTTCCGCTTCTTTTTTGCTGTGACCGCCGCCTTGGCCGATGGGCTCGCCATTGAGCCGCACCTCAAAGACAAAGGTCTTGTTGTGGTCAGGCCCGCTCTCCTCCATCATGTGGTAGGTGAGCTGCTGGCCGATCTTCCGCTGTACGATCTCCTGCAGGGTGGTCTTGTAATCCTTCCGCTCCTCCGCGGCAGGAGCGCGGCTGAGCAGGACACGATGGATCAGGCTGCGGATCTGCTCCATACCGCCATCCAGATAGACCGCGGCAAACACCGCCTCCACTGCATCGGCCAGAATAGACTGCCGCTCCCGGCCGCCGCCGGCCTCCTCGCCCTTGCCCAGCTTCAGGTATTGCCCCAGCTCCAGCATACGGGCCACCTCGTACAGGCTCTGCTCACATACCAGCGCTGCCCGCATCCGGGTCAGATCTCCCTCCGGCAGCTGCGGGTACATTCTGAACAAAAACTCAGCGGTAACGAAGCCCAACACACTGTCACCCAGGAACTCAAGGCGTTCATTGCTGCTGATCCCTGCGCTCCGGTGCTCATTGGCGTAAGAACTGTGGTTAAGGGCTTCGCTCAGAAGTTCCCGGTTCGTAAAGGTATACTGTAGCTTTTTCTCCAGAGATTCCATGCTTCGCACCTCCTTTCTCCAAAAAGAAAGCCCCGCCCGCGGAGCGTCACGCGCCCGTACGACGAGGCTCTCTCTGCAATTTTTGTTTGTTTTACTTGTCCAGCTTCTTGGTCAGGAAATTTACACAGTCGCCCACAGTGGATAAGGTGGCCAGTTCCTCCTCGCGCACCTCGCCGATCTCGAACTCCTCTTCCATGCTCATCACCAACTCCACCAGATCGACAGAGTCGGCGCCCAGATCCTCTTCAAAGGATGTATCCATGGTGATCTCATCGGGGTCAACGGCAAACTGCTCGGCGATGATCTTCTGCATATGTTCAAAAATATCCTGCACTCACTCTTCCTCCTTTCCCAAGGGAATCTTTGGGGGTTCACTGGCATGATAAAACTTTTCGCCCGTACTGTCAATAGCTTATCGCCTATTTCCCATCCCCGTTGGGATTTTCCTCAGCACTCCACCTTCATCAGGTCGATATGGGCTTCGATATCCGCGCTGATATTGGCCTCAGCCGCCGCTGCGGCCTGGCTCACCGCATTCTCGATAGCCAGAGCGCCGCTGGAGCCATGGGCCTTAATGACAGGCTTCGTGAGGCCCAGGAAGGGAGTGCCGCCGATGGTGTCCGGATTCAGCCGGTCCTTGAAGGCTTTGAGACCATCCTTTACCAGCAGGGCCGCTACTTTCGTCTTGAGGCTCTTGAGGAACATGCCCTTCAGCTCCCGGCCCAGGAAGGAACCCACGCCCTCGATGGTCTTGAGCATCACGTTCCCGGAGAAGCCATCGGCTACGATCACGTCACAGCCGCCCTTGATGGCGTCCTTGGCCTCGATATTGCCGATAAAGTTCAGATGACCGGCTTCGCCAGCCTCTTTCAGAGCGGCATAGGTATCCCGACGGAGCTGATCGCCCTTGGTATCCTCGGCGCCGATGTTCAGAAGGCCCACCCGAGGGCTCTTCAGGCCCAGCACCCGGGTAGCGTAGAAGCTGCCCAGATAGGCAAACTGCATGAGGTACTCCACGCTGCACTCCGCGTTGGCCCCGCAGTCAATGAGGACCGCATGGCCGCCGGCAGTAGGGATCACCGGCGCCATGGCCGCCCGGCGGATACCCCGCACCCGCTTGACCAGAAGGGTACCGGCGGAGAGAAGCGCTCCCGTGCTGCCGGCGGAGACAAAAGCGTCCCCCTCCCCATTTTTCAGCATGGTGAGGCCCACGGTGATGGAGGAGTCCTTCTTCACTTTAAAAGCGGTGGCGGGATCGTCGTGCATGTCGATGACTTCTGTGGCGTTCACCACGCTCACATTGCCCGGCGCGCCGCCGCACTGGCTGACAGCGCTCTGC
Source organism: uncultured Eubacteriales bacterium (assembly GCA_900549475.1). Lineage (GTDB taxonomy): Bacteria > Bacillota > Clostridia > Oscillospirales > Oscillospiraceae > Pelethomonas. The sequence goes on along the minus strand of UROF01000022.1, from coordinate 8,951 downwards.
ACATCCTTCTCCCGGCCCACCAGGACGATCTCCAGGTTCTGCCGGGCCCGGGCCGCGTTCAGCGCCCCCCGTACGATTTCCAGAGGGGCGTTGTCTCCGCCCATGGCGTCTACAATGATCTTCATGAATCTCTCCTTATCCCCATACAGCGGCCTGTGCCGCAGGACATATCTGTTACCGGAGGACTTCCTCCCGGATGCTATCGATGATCTCCAGGCTCCGCCGGCTCAGTTCCGTATTCTTGTTGCGCTTGCCCCCCTTGACCCGGTAGCCCAGAGGGGAGATGATGCCGAAGTTGATGTTCATGGGCTGGAACTCCCCGATGCTCTCATCAGAGACGTACAGTCCCAGGGCACCGATGGCCGTCTCCTTGGGGAAGCACACCGGCTCCATATCCCGCAGCCGCCGGGCCAGCTCCACCGCCGCCAGGAAGCCGGAGGCTGTGGATTCCACATATCCCTCCACGCCGGTCATCTGGCCGGCAAAAGCGATCCTGGGCTGGCTGCGCAGCTGGTAGAAACGGTTGAGAAGCCGCGGGGAATCCAGGTAGGTGTTCCGGTGCATGACCCCGTAGCGGACATACTCCGCATTCCGCAGAGCCGGGATCATGGAGAACACCCGCTTCTGCTCCCCGAATTTCAGGTGGGTCTGGAAACCCACCAGGTTGTAGATCGAACCCTCAGCGTTGTCCCGCCGCAGCTGTACCACGGCATAGGGCTCCTTCCCGGTCTTGGGGTCCTTGAGGCCCCGGGGCTTCAAGGGGCCGTACCGGAGGGTGTCCTCCCCCCGCCGGGCCATGACCTCCACAGGCATGCAGCCTTCAAACACACCGCTGTCCTCGAAGCCGTGGACCTCCGCCTCCTGGGCGGCGCACAGCTCCCGCCAGAAGGCACGGTACTCCTCCTCGTCCATGGGACAATTGACATAATCCGCCGTTCCCTTATCGTACCGGGAGGCAAACCAGGCGGAGGTCATATCGATGCTCTCAAAAGTCACCAGCGGAGCCGCTGCGTCAAAAAAGTGCAGGTCTGTCCCCTCGCCGAAGAGGGCAAACAGCTTCTCCGCCAGAGCGTCACTGGTGAGGGGTCCGGTGGCCACGATGACCTCTCCCTCAGGAAGCTCCGTCACTTCCCCCTCCTCCACGGTGATAAGAGGGTGGCTGCGAATGGCCTCGGTGACATAACGGGCAAAGCCGTGACGGTCCACCGCCAGAGCCCCACCGGCCTCCACCCTGGTCTCATCCGCCGCCCGGAGGATCAGGCTCCCCAGCCGCCGCAGCTCCTCCTTGAGAAGGCCCACGGCATTTTCCAGCTGGTCGCTGCGCAGGGAGTTGGAGCATACCAGCTCCGCAAAGTAGGGGCTGGTGTGAGCCGGTGTCATTTTCTCCGGCTTCATCTCCCGCAGGGTCACGGGAATCCCCCGCTGGGCCAGCTGCCAGGCAGCCTCACTGCCCGCCAGGCCCGCGCCTATGACTGTTACCTTCATGGTGTTCTCCTCTGTTTATGCCTCAGCGCTGTCCGCCTTGGCAGCAGACTTTTTCGCTGTGGACTTTCGGACCGCTGGTTTTTTCGCGGCGGTCTTGGTGTCTGCGGCAGACTTCTTCGCCGCAGTTTTCTTGGCAGTGGGCTTCTTTGCCGCCGCTTTCCCGGCAGCCGCCTTTTTCTCCGCAGGCTGCTCACCGGCAGTGTCCCCGGTGCTTTCCGCACTGGTCTCCGCCTTGGCCTCCTCCGTCTTTTTCCGATAGCCGCCCCGTTTCTCCTCAGGGGTGAAATTGGAGCATTTCTCGTTGATGCAGAAAGGCTTGCGGAAGCCCTTGCCGGACTTCTTGAACATGGTCTGGCCGCACACCGGGCAGTCATCCGCCACGGGAATGTCCCAGGTCATGAAATCGCACTTGGTTGCCTCATCCTTGTCGCTGTTGTGCTCACAGCCGTAGTAGGCGTAGCCATTGCGGGAGGTCTTTTTCAGAATGCGGCCGCCGCACTTGGGGCAGCGTCCCGGCATGGCCACCACCAAAGGCTTGGTAAAGGTGCACTCCGGATAGCCGGGGCAGGCCAGGAACCGGCCAAACCGCCCGCTCTTGATGACCATTTTCCGGCCGCAGACGTCGCAGACCTCATCGCTCTCCTCAGCAGGGACTTTCAGCCGCACGCCTTCCAGCTCCTGTTCCGCCTTTTCCAGATTGGCTTTGAAGGGCTCATAGAACTTATGGAGCAGCGCCTTCCACTGCTCGCTGCCGTTCTCCACGTTGTCCAGTTCCTGTTCCATCTCTGCGGTAAAGCGGGTGTTGACGATGTCGGCAAACTTGTCGCACATGAGGCCGTTGACCACCTCTCCCAGAGGGGTGCTCCTCAGGTACTTGCCCTCTTTCACCACATACTCCCGGTCCAGGATAGTACTGACGGTAGGGGCATAGGTGGAAGGACGGCCGATGCCGTTTTCCTCCAGGGCCCGGATCAGGGAAGCATCCGTATAGCGGGCGGGCGGCTGGGTAAAGTGCTGTTCCTTTTCAAAGCCGTGGAGGAACAGGGTCTGCCCCTCCTTCAGATCAGGCAGGCGGGCCTCCTTGGCCTCCTCCTTCTCCTCGTCCTTGCCCTCTTCATAGACAGCGGTGTAGCCCGAAAACTTCAGGCTGCTGCTGGAAGTGCGGAAGCTGTGGCCGGAGGCCTCTACTTCCACAGAAACGCTGTCGTACACGGCGTTGGCCATCTGGCAGGCCACAAAGCGGCTCCAGATCAGGCGGTAGAGCCGGTACTGCTCAGCGGTCAAATCGTTTTTGATCTGCTCCGGCGTCAGAGTCACATCGCTGGGCCGGATAGCCTCGTGGGCGTCCTGGGCCCCCGCCTTGGTGCGGAAGGTCCGGGCAGAGCCGGGATAGTAGGCCTCTCCGTAGCGGCCCAGAATAAAGGTCTTGGCCGCCGCCAGAGCCTCGTCGCTCAGCCGCAGGGAGTCGGTACGCATGTAGGTGATAAGACCCACAGCGCCCTCGCCGGAAATATCCACACCCTCGTAGAGCTGCTGGGCGATCGCCATGGTCCGCCGGGGGGTCATGCTCAGCTTCCGGCTGGCCTCCTGCTGGAGGGTGGAGGTGGTAAAGGGGGGCGAGGGGGAGCGCTGCTTATCCTGCCGCTTGACGGACTTCACCGTGAAGACCGCGTTCTCCACCTGAGCCACTACCTGGGCTACCTCCTCGGCGGAGTTCAGCTCCCGCTTCTTTCCGTTCTCTCCGTGGTACCGGGCCAGAAAGCGTCCCTTCTCGCCGCTGTCCACGCCAAGCTTTGCGTCCAGGGACCAGTACTCCTGGGGCTTGAAGTCGGCGATCTCCTTCTCCCGGTCGCAGACCATGCGGGTAGCCACAGACTGGACACGGCCGGCGGAAAGGCCCCGCCGGATCTTCTTCCACAGCAGAGGCGAGAGCTGATAGCCCACGATCCGGTCCAGGATACGCCGGGCCTGCTGGGCATCCACCAGGTTCTGGTCGATATCCCGATAGGCTGCGATGGATTCGTTCACCACCCGCTTGGTGATCTCGTTAAAGGTCACCCGGCGGGCCTTGTCATCGGAGAGGCCCAGCAGCTCCCGCAGGTGCCAGCTGATGGCCTCCCCCTCACGGTCCGGGTCGGTGGCCAGGTATACATACTCACTGCTTTTGGCAGATTTCTTCAGGTCGTTGATGATATCCTCTTTGCCCTTGATAGGGCGGTAATTGGGTTCAAAGTCGTGCTCGATATCCACGCCCAGGGTACTCTTGGGCAGATCCCGCAGGTGGCCCATACAGGCCTTCACCTGGTAATCCGGCCCCAGGTACTTGCCGATGGTTTTGGCCTTGGCCGGGGACTCTACGATCACGAGATTTGTTTTTGCCATGGTCTCCTCCTGGGCACGGCTGCGCCGTGCCGCTTGTTTTGTTGCCGGAAGGTCTTTCGTCCCACCCGGTCCGGCAGCCACGAAAGCCAGCCGGAAGGTATGAAGGATCACGCCTGTCCCGTCAGGGTCACCGCCAGAGAGAAGCGTTTGCCGCTGCTCTGCTCCACAACGCCGTCCAGTTCCAGCATGGTCAGCGCCGACAGTACCCGTCGGGTGGGGATCTCTGTCTCTTCGATAATATCGTCTACCTGCATGGTGCGCTCTCCCAGGGTACGGACGATCTTGATCTGGTCGTCCGTCAGGCCGTGGTCTCCGGAGAGGTCCAGCTGAGGTTTTGCTGCCTCCTGTGTCTGTTCCGCAGAAAGCTCTTCCGGCTCCTCCGCCCGAGAAGCACGTTTACCGGCTGACCGCGGTTTTTCCTCCGCCGAAACACCGAAGTGTCTTGGCTCCTCCGCCCGGAAGGGTTTGAGCTTGTGGGGAAACCGGGCGGCGTAGCAGCTGAGCACATCCCATGCGTCTACCACGACACCCGCACCGTCCCGCAGCAGACGGTTGCTGCCGGTGCAGTGCCAGTCATCCGCCTGACCAGGCAGGGCAAAGATGTCCCGTCCCTGGTCCAGGGCGTGGTTGACGGTGATGAGAGTCCCGCTGCGCTCCGGGGCCTCGATGACCACGGTACCCAGGCACAGTCCGCTGATGATCCGGTTGCGCACCGGGAAGTGGGTGCGGTCATGGGGCGTGCCCGGAGGATATTCCGAGAGGATCACGCCTCTTACAGCGATGTCCTCGTAGAGCCAGCGGTTCTCCCGGGGATAAATCACATCGTGGCCGCCGGCAATGACGGCGGCGGTGAATCCGCCGGCCCTGAGGGCGCCCCGATGGGCGGCAGCATCTCCGCCCGCAGCCAGACCGGACACGATCACCGCACCCAGCCCTGCCATCTGGAAGGCCAGCTTCTCGCCCATCATCTGAGCATAGGGGGACACCTTCCGGGAACCTACCATGGCAATAGCCACCTCGTCGTCAAAGGCCGGCATCCGGCCCTGGACATACAGCACCAGCGGCGGGTCATAGATGTTGCGCAGGCGGTCCGGGTATTCCGCGTCCTGGATGGTAATGATCCGCAGCCCCAGGCTCTGACAGTCACCCAGGATCTTGTCGGCTCCGTCCAGAGATTTATCCGTCAGGGCAGCCATCGCCTGCCGGGTCATCCCCTCCACCAGGGCGTACTCGCCGCTGTCGCCGAAGTAGACCTTGTCCGGCTGTCCAAAGTGCTCCAGCAGCGCCAGCCGCTGCTGGATGGTCAATCCCTCCAGATTGGTCAGCCACAGCCAATACTTCAAAGACGCCATACCACGCCTCCTTCCCACTATGCGCAGGCCGCCCGGCATTATCTGCCGGGCGCGTCCTGCCGGTATCCCTCCCACAGGAGGGCTGCCGCCGCGATAGCGGCGTTCAATGATTCGCATCGCTCCCGCATGGGGATGCGGATAGTCCCGTCACAAGCGGCAAGAGCCGCCTCGCTGAGTCCCCGCCCCTCACTGCCTACCAGTATGGCAGCCCTCGTCAGATCTACATCCCGCACATCGGCGGTATCGGAACGAAGGGCAGCGCCCAGTAAGGGGAGCTCCGCCTTCCGCAGGAGAGGCAGCAGTTCCGTCAGCGTCCCGCTCCAGGTGTCGCAGCGGAATATAGCCCCCATGGAGGCACGAACGGTTTTGGGGTTATACAGGTCGGCACAGCCCTCCAGCAGGATCAGGCCGTCGGCCCCAAAGGCATCGGCGGTGCGGAGGATAGTACCCACATTGCCCGGGTCCTGCACCCCCTCCAGCACCAGATAGCGCCGTCCGGTCAATTCACGGGGCAGCCCCCCTTCGGGACGCTTTGCCAGGAACAGAGCCCCCTGGGGCGCCTCCATGGGACTGATGGACTTCATCACATCCCGGGGTACCTCCACCCTGCGGATGCCCTCCGGAAGCTCCGGCAGGACCGCATCAGGGGTATAGACCACTGTGGTCACCGCCGCCTGCCAGGTGAGGGCCTCTGCCAGGAGCTTGATCCCATCTCCCAGGAATTCCCCGGTCTTCTCCCGGTAGGACCGGGAAGAGACCAGCTTCCGGATATGGGTCATAAGAGGATTTGTACGGCTAGTGATCCGTTCTACCATCGGCATCTCCCTTTAGTCCAGAAACTTTGCGGAGGGAATTTGCGTCCCGGCCGCTTCACCTTGCTTCAGTACAGCCTTCTGTTCCATAAAATTGCCATTTCCACGCAATTTTTCTGGCTGATTCGATGCCATAGAATTTTCTCCTTCCCCATTACACGTTTGCATATTTCCCTGCATCAAATGGTGCAGATATGCGATCGTGAGGAATATCCAGCAGTAAAACAGCTCCCGCTTTAATACAGTTTCGCTCCTGCCGGAATACGGTCATCAACCATCAGAAGGTTCAAGCCTTCGCGGCCATTTTCTTCGTGTACTGCGGAAATCAACATACCGCAGGAAGCAATGCCCATCATCGGACGAGGCGGCAGGTTTGTGATGGCGATACAAGTCTTGCCAACCAGTTCTTCCGGCTCGTAATACTCGTGAATACCGCTCAAAATCACTCTATCGGTGCCTGTACCATCATCCAAAACGAATTTCAAGAGCTTTTTGCTCTTTGGCACAGCCTCACATGCTTTTACCTTTACAGCTCTGAAATCAGATTTGCTGAATGTTTCAAAATCGACCATTTCCTCAAACAAGGGCTCGATCTTTACGTTGGAAAAGTCAATTTTTTCAGCGGTTTTTTTCTCTGCCTTAGGCGCTTCAGCTGTCTGAGTGTCTGCGCCGGCTTCTTTCTTTACCATGTCCAGGGGCTTCATGGTGGGGAAATCATGCTTAATATTTTGTAAGGCTACAAAAGTCTGCATATCTCTAATCTCCCCAATATTTGATGTACCTGATTTTCTGCAACTCTACACCAATCTTTGTAAGTGGTCGTAAATCTGTCGTAAGTTGGTCGTAAGACTAAATCGCCGTTTTCCTATCGTCAAAATAATCCTGAAAGTGGAGCAGTTCTGAACGTTTTAAATCGGCCGTTGCCTCAGCGTAAATATCCATCGTAGTTCCAGCATCTGCGTGTCCGAGAATCTCCTGCATGGCCTTAATATTGACCCCAGCCTCACACATTCGAGTGGTAAACGTATGCCGTAATGTATGATTGCTAAATTTGGGGAGCAACACAATTTCGTCCTCATTTCCTTTGTGTTTGTCCATAGCTGCATAATTGCAATCCCGAATAATTCTACGCAGGGCTTTATTAAGTGTCCCCTGATGTTGTGTCCCACCGAAACGATTTATGAAGATAAAATCTGTGTACCCATCTATAGTTACAGTACACTTAATCCCAAAATCCTCTTGGTTTTTTCTCTCCTGTATAAACGCCTCTTTTACCTTCGGCAACATTGGAACAATCCGCTTCCCTGCATCGGTCTTTGGTGTGTTAATTGCAAAACTAAGGCCATCATTATGCCCTTTGTCATAATAAACAAGCGTGTGGTTAATGTCAATCGTTTCCGCTTCTAAATCAATATCACACCATCGAAGCCCTGTAACTTCTCCCACACGCAGCCCTGTCCAAAGCATCACTGTAAAAATTGGATACCACTTGTTGTACTGCCCTGGTTGCATCAAAAATTCTTCAAAAAGTTTCTGTTCTTTAATGGTCAGTGCCTTTCGCTTAACCGAATCATTGCAGTGTGCTTTTTTGAGTTCTTTAAGTGCATTGTCAGAAGGATTATATCGAATGTAGTCATCCTCAACAGCCAATTCAAGAACTTGATGAAGTACTGTATGAATGCAATCTATCGTAGATGCTTTCAAGTGCTGTTCATCTGCCAAACGGTTATAAAAGGCTCTTACATCGGTTCGCTTCAAGCAAACAATCTTTGTGCGACCAAAATCAGGCTGAACAAACTGTCGATACATATATTGGTAATTTTGAAATGTGTTGTCTTTTAATCCACGTTTCAACTGTACCCATGAATCATACAGGTCGTTAATTGTTAAATCGTTTTTTCCCACCCGAACACCGTCAAGAACATCTCTCAGAATTTCGAGTTCCTTTTCTCTTAATTCATCGAGTGTTTTTGCATATACGGAGTGCCTCTTACCGCGTTTATCTCTCCACTTATACTCAAACGTGCCGTTTGCTCTCTGATACTCTCCTTCCTTTAGAACTCTATGTTTATTATCTTTGCGTCTCTCTACTGCCATGAAAATCTCCTTTCATAACAACAAAGAGAACACGCTCTGAGGTATTATACCCCGAGATGTCCTCTTTGTCCAGTGCCACCTGTATATATTGATATTAGATAGAATACATCTTTGCAAGGTATTCATCTAAAGCCTTTCGTTTGATTAGCCGCTTACTCCCACACCACAGAACAAAGGGACAATTATTGTCATTAGTAATCTCTCTTAACTTGTTAATACCGATACCAAAATATGCAGCCGCCTCATCAAGCGTCAAATTTGCCTTTTCCCAAATTGGCACTTCACGCTTCATAATATCCCTCCTTTCATCAAAGTAGGAATCATAGCATTCATCTTGAAATCATTGTACTGTGGGAAATGTAATAAATAATCTTGTGCGTTTTTTCTAAGCCAATAACGGCAATCTTCATTTGGTTCATATTCATTAACATAATCTTTCAAAAAGTCCAAAAAATCGCTAACTGCATCTATTCCCCATATTTTCTTTATTTTATATAAAACTGTTATCATTCCACTTCCGCCCAATATGTGCTCAATGCTTCTAAGCAGGTCATTATTCCTTGATGATGGTGCCCTCAACGCAGCTGTACCATTTGTAATGCAATCTATTATTAGCTGTGTGTATTCTGTCTCACGGTCTGCCGCGCCTCCATCAATATACCTAAACCCATATTTTTGTACCAATGTACAGGCAATCAGATTAGTAAACTCTGTGTCATTCCCTACTGACGTTAATGCTTCGGTAAGCTGATGTGCATATTCTTGACGGAAAACTCCCTGTCTCTTATACACATCTCCGAGCCCACGAGACCAGAGAGGATCT
>UROF01000021.1 GCA_900549475.1 uncultured Eubacteriales bacterium | reverse complement strand
GCGGCGGTTGGCCTCGTAAGCGCCCGCCTGCGGGCGGGTGAAAACGCCGCCGGGGTTCCCCCGGACCCCGATTTTTGCCCAATCAGTCTGTGCAGATTTGCCGCTGCGCAGCCACTGAACCAGTTTCTTTTGGCATCTGATCTGAGGTGGGGTTCTATTCTGACTTCGGCCTCCGGCCCTGTCAAAGGGGTAGAACCATCTGTCTGTTTCGCATGATAAGAAACACCCCTCATCCCGAGGGCCGTCAGGCGAAGTTCGTGACCCGCCGCACCGATTACGAGGAGGCCTGCGGCCTGGCAGTATTCCAGTGGCTGCCCGGTACCTTTCCTGATGTTGACCGATTGGGCAAAAAGGGGATCCGGGGAATCCCCGGCGCTTTTTTGGTGACTTTTTGTGTGTACAAAAAGTTACCCGTCGGAGACAAAACCAGCCTGAAAGGCTGAATCAAGAGCGATTCAGAGGATCCATCCTCTGATTAGAAGCCCGGCGGCAGTCGGCAAGTAAGAAAGGAGGCCGCCATGTACGAGGAGACCACCGGACGTACTTTGTTGCAAAAGATCCTACTGATCCTGCTGGCTGTCATGGCGGTCCTATTCGCTGTCCTTACCGTTGTTTTCCGCAGCCAGCCGCGGGTGGAGTGGGCAGACAGCCTGCTGCGGCCCGCCCAAACAGAAAATACAGCGGTCTACACCGGTGCCTCCCACGGACAGGACGTGTCCGTCCGGGTTTACCCCGACGGGGCGGACACTGTGGTGGACTTCGCCATCGGCAGTCTCCGGCGTCATACAGGCCGGGTGACCTGGCCGGAGGGAACCATTTCCCGGGAATACGGCGGCGCCGTGCCCCGGGTGAAGATTTTCCTGGATGATACCGTGGTCTTTTCCGGCGGCTATGACAAGTCCTCCGGCCTTCTTTACCATAAGGACGGCTCCTGGGAGCCGGGGCTCTCCATCGGCACCAACACCTCCTACTCCTCCTACTGGAGCAGCTATCAACTGGATGCTTTCGATATCCTCTATTTCGCCCTGGGACCGGAGGCCGTCCATCGGGGCAGCTGGGCTATCTGGGCTGTCACCCTGTTTATCAGCCTGCTCGCCGCAGTAGATATTGCCTTCCCCCTGGCATTTTTCTATTTTCGCTACAGCTTCTCTGTCCAAAATCCCGAGCCATCGGATTTCTACCTCTCCATGCAGAAAGCGGGCTGGGTGATCGGGACGGTGGTCATACTGGGCATGTACATCTGGGGCCTCACCATGGTCTCATAACGACGAGGTAACGCAACATGGCAAAGCACAAGGAAGAAAAAACCAACGTCATGCGGACGCTGGAGCAAAAGAAGATCCCCTACACCGCCTACACCTACCCCCACGAGGAGGGGGTACCGGTGGACGGGGCCACAGTGGCCCGGAGCCTGGGTCAGGACCCGGCGGCGGTGTTCAAAACTCTGGTGGCCCGGGGAGCCAGCAATGGCATCTACGTATTCGTGGTGCCGGTAGAGGAGAGTCTGGATCTCAAGAAGGCCGCCAAGGCGGTAGGAGAAAAATCCATCGGCATGGTCCATGTCAGCGAGATCAACGGCCTCACCGGCTATGTCCGGGGCGGCTGCAGCCCCGTAGGGATGAAGAAGCTCTACCCCACTGTGTTCCACCTTTCCGCCCTGGATCATGAGGTCATCATGGTCTCCGCCGGGAAGATCGGCTGGCAGGTGGCTCTGGCCCCTCAGGCCCTGATGGACCTGGTGCGGGGCAAGGCGGCGGATATTATTGTGGGGTAATCCCGGCGGAGCTTGACGGGGGTTCTACCCCCGGAGCTGGGTGCTCTCCGATGGGAGCTCCGCCCCCAGACCCCGGGGTTCACTTTTGGCCGCCCAAAAGTGAACCGAAAAAGCGCCAGCCCCCTTCGGGCTGGACACCCGCCTTGTCCAATCGGTCTGGCTAGAACTTAGTAAGTACGCAGCCACTGAACCACCGAATCCTTCGGGCATCTGATCTGTGGCGGGTATCTCGTCCGGCTTCGGCTGTCGCCCTGTTGAAGGGAGAAGCGAATCTGGTTTTTTGTGACGAGCTGCCTGGGGCTATCGAAGCTGCACAGACTGTCGCCAGCAAAAATTGCAACATCCCACAGCCCGAGGGCCGTTAGGCAAGGTTGGATACCCACCGCACCGATTACGAGGGGCCAGCAGGCCGCGGTATTTCAGTGGCAACCGGGTATCTCCCTTGCAGGCGTCCGATTGGACAAATCGGGGTCCGGGGAATCCCCGGCGGCGTTTTCACCCGCCCGCAGGCGGGCGCTTACGAGGCCAACCGCCGCATGGCGGCGGCTCTTAGGCCGAGTGGGTTACTTTGCCGCCGAGGGCAAAGTAACCCGCGCCGGAGCGCGGAATACCCCAAACAGCCTGAGAGACTAAAAACGAGACGTTCAGAGGAACCATCCTCTGACAAGCCCCCCCGCCGGCGGCAGCCGGAAATAAAAGGAAAAGAAAGGAATTCCCCATGACGGAAGCGGCAAAAACAGTCCTCACCGCCTATGAGGTACGAAAAAGCAAGAAACAAAAGGAAGCCTTCCGGGCATACCTTTGTCAGGAGCTGGAGAAGCTGGGCTACACCCCCCGGGTGGAGTCGGGCCGTGTCCTGGTGATGAACCACAACGTAGTGGCCGGAGACCCGGAGAAGGCCAAAGTCCTCTTTACCGCCCACTACGACACCTGCGCCGTACTCCCCTTTCCCAACTTTATCACCCCCAGGAACCTTTTCGTATACCTCCTCTACCAGCTTGCCCTGGTGGTGCTGTTCCTGGTGCTGGCCGTAGTGGTGGAGGTAGGCCTGCTGCTGGCCTTTGACCCGCCGCTGTGGGTGCAGATGCCGGTCTTGTACGCGGTGCTGGGCTTCTGCATCTGGTGGATGCTGGCAGGCAAAGCCAACCGGCACACCGCCAATGACAACACCAGCGGCGTAGTGACCCTCCTGGAGATCGCCGCCGCCCTGCCTCCGGAGATGCGCCATACGGTGTGCTTCGTATGGTTTGACAACGAGGAGAAGGGCCTTTTCGGCTCCTCCGCCTTTACCTCCGCTCACCGCCGGGTGAAGGCCGACACCCTTATCCTCAACTTCGACTGCGTGGGAGATGGAGACTATCTCCAGTTTTTCCCCAGCAAGGCAGTGAAGAAATCCCCGGAGGTCATGGCCCTTCTGGAGAAGGCATTCCTCTCCGAGGACAAAAAAATCGTGGAAGTTGTCCGGGGCTTTGGCCTCTACCCCTCAGACCAGGCGGTATTCCGCCGGGGCGTGGGGATCGCGGCCCTGAAAAAAGCACCGGTGATCGGATACTATATGGACAGGATACATACCCGCCGTGACACGGTGCTGGAGGAAGAGAACATACAGCTCCTCCGGGACGGCGCAGTGGCCCTGGCGGGGACACTCACAGAGCAAAAGGATGGGTAAACCATGCAGGATAAAATTTTCATCAAGGGCGCCAGGGAGAACAACCTGAAAAATGTGGATGTGGAGATCCCCCGGGACAAGCTGGTGGTGGTCACCGGTCTGTCCGGTTCGGGAAAAAGCTCTCTCGCCTTCGACACCATCTATGCCGAGGGCCAGCGGCGGTATGTGGAGAGCCTCTCCTCCTACGCCCGGATGTTCCTGGGCCAGATGGAGAAGCCGGATGTGGACTACATCGACGGTCTCTCCCCCGCCATCTCCATCGACCAGAAAACCACCAGCAAGAACCCCCGCTCCACCGTGGGCACCGTGACGGAGATCTATGACTATCTGCGCCTTCTCTGGGCCCGGGTGGGCACTCCCCACTGCCCTGTCTGCGGCAAGGAGATCCGTCAGCAGACCATCGACCAGATCATCGACCAGATCCTGGAGCTGCCGGAGGGTACCCGGGTGCAGATCCTGGCCCCGGTGGTCCGGGCCCGGAAGGGCGAATACCAGAAGATCTTCGAGGACGCCCGGAAGTCCGGCTATGTCCGGGTCCGGGTGGACGGCAGCCTCTACGAGCTCACCGAGGAGATCAAGCTGGAGAAAAACAAGAAGCACAACATCGAGATCGTGGTGGACCGGATCATCATCCGGCCCGACGTCCGCCAGCGGCTCACCGACAGCGTGGAGACCGCCTCCGCCCTGGCGGGAGGACTGGTGATCTGCAATGTGCTCCAGGAGGACCGGGATATCCTCTTCAGCCAGAACTACGCCTGCGAGGACTGCGGCGTATCCATCGAGGAGCTGACCCCCCGGATGTTCTCCTTCAACAATCCCTACGGCGCCTGCCCCGCCTGCACAGGTCTGGGCAGCCAGCTGAAGGTGGACCCCATGCTGATCGTTCCCGACGAGGACAAGTCCATTCTGGAGGGTGCCATCACCGCCAGCGGCTGGAGCAACATCCGGGGCGACGGCATCTCCCGGATGTACTTTGACGCCCTCTCCAAGAAGTACCACTTCCAGCTCACCACCCCCTGGAAAGACCTGACGAAAGAGGTCAAGGATGTGATCCTCTACGGCACCAAGGGGGAAAATCTGGAGCTTCACTACGACCAGCCCCGGGGCAAAGGTGTCCTCCACCAGCCCTTTGAGGGCATCTGCAACAACCTGGAGCGGCGGTACAAGGAGACCCAGAGCGACAGCGTCCGCCGGGAGCTGGAGGAGACCATGAGCCAGTGTCCCTGCCCGGTGTGCCAGGGACGGCGGCTGAAGATGGAGAGCCTGGCCGTCACAGTGGGGGATCGGAGCATCTACGACTTTACCACTCTGCCGGTGAATCAGGCCCTGCAGTTCCTGGACGGCCTCACCCTTACCAACACCCAGATGATAATCGCCGACCGCATCCTGAAAGAGATCCGGGAGCGGCTGGGCTTCCTCCGCAGCGTAGGCCTGGAGTACCTGACCCTCAGCCGCAGCGCCGCCACCCTCTCCGGCGGCGAGAGCCAGCGCATCCGCCTGGCCACCCAGATCGGCTCCTCCCTGATGGGGGTCCTCTACATTCTGGACGAGCCCTCCATCGGCCTGCACCAGCGGGACAACGACAAACTGCTGGCCACCCTCCAGCGGCTGCGGGACCTGGGCAACACCCTGGTGGTGGTGGAGCACGACGAGGACACCATGCGGGAGGCCGACTATATCATCGATGTAGGCCCCGGTGCCGGTATCCACGGCGGTCAGATCGTGGCCGCCGGTACTCCGGAGGAGGTCATGGCCAACCCCGCCTCCCTCACCGGCCAGTACCTCTCCGGCAAGCGGTACATCGCCGTACCGGAGAAGCGGCGTGAGGGCAATGGCCACGTCCTCACCATCCGGGGGGCGGCGGAAAACAACCTCAAGGACATCGACGTGTCCATCCCCTTAGGCACCTTCACCTGCGTCACCGGCGTCAGCGGCAGCGGCAAGAGCTCTCTGGTCAACGAGATCCTCTTCAAGCGGCTGGGAGCGGACCTCAACCGTATGAAGTGCCGCCCCGGCAAGCACAAGGCCATCGAGGGGGAGGAATTCCTGGACAAGGTCATCAACATCGACCAGAGCCCCATCGGCCGCACCCCCCGGTCCAACCCCGCCACCTACACCGGCGTGTTCAACGACATCCGGGACCTCTTTGCCTCCACGGCGGAGGCCAAGGCCCGGGGCTACAACGCCGGGCGCTTCTCCTTCAACACCCGGGGCGGCCGCTGTGAGGCCTGCTCCGGCGACGGTCTGCTCAAAATCGAAATGCACTTCCTGCCGGACATCTATGTGCCCTGCGAGGTGTGCAAGGGCAAGCGGTACAACCGGGAGACCCTGGAGGTCCGCTACAAGGGCAAGAACATCTACGAAGTGCTGGAGATGACCGCCGAGGAGGCCCGGACCTTTTTCAAGCCCATTCCCAAGATCGCCTCCCGGATCGAGACCCTCTGCGACGTAGGCCTGGGCTATGTGAAGTTGGGACAGGCTTCCACCACCCTCTCCGGCGGCGAGGCCCAGCGTGTAAAGCTGGCCACGGAACTCTCTAAGCGCTCCACCGGCCAGACCATCTATATTCTGGACGAGCCCACCACCGGTCTCCACACCGACGACGTAGGAAAGCTGCTGGATGTGCTCCAGCGGCTGGTGGAAGCAGGCAACACGGTGGTGGTCATCGAGCACAACCTGGATGTGATCAAGTGCGCCGACCACATCATTGACCTGGGCCCCGAGGGCGGCGACGGCGGCGGTACCATTGTCTGCACCGGCACCCCCGAGGAGGTAGCCGCCTGCCGGTCGAGCTATACCGGGCAGTATCTCAAGAAGATGCTCTCCCGGCAGTAAGCTGTCGGCGGGGCCTGCCCGGCCCCGAACCCCGGGCGCATCCGAAGCGAGCCGCTTCGGGACTTGGCTCTCGGGGCTCCCCGCCCCGGCCCCGGGTAACTTTTTGTACGCACAAAAAGTCACCAAAAAAGCGCCGGGGACACCCCGGACCCCGGTTTGCCCCAATCGGTCTGGGGTAAATTTGATACCCAGCTGCCACTGAATTAGCAAAATCCTCCGGGCGTCTGATCTGGGGCGGGCTGCTTGTCCAACTTCGGCTGTCGCCCTGTTAAAGGGACAGGCGAATCTGATTTCTGCGTTCAGCTGCCTGCGTCTATGGAAAACGCTCTGCTTCCGCCCCCCAAAAAAAGAAACAGCCCTCAGCACGAGGGCCGTCAGGCGAAGTGCGTGACCCACCGCACCGATTACGAGGAAGCCGGAGGCAAGCGGTATTTCAGTGGCTGCCCGGTATCTCCTTTGCAGGCGTCTGATTAGACTAACAGAGGGGGTCCAGGGTCTCCCTGGCGCCCTTTTGGGTACTTTTCCGGCGAGGGAAAAGTACCCCGCCCGTGGGTGCGGGAACCCACAAACCAAAAGGCTGAAAAAAGAGATTCAGAGGAAACATCCTCTGACAACCACCCCCGCCGCCGGGTTTCGGCGGCAGAACCACCCACCGCCTGAGCAGGCGGCAAAAAGCCCCGCCGGTGGAAGGCGGCAAACACAGAAACGAGGTCTCTATGGATATTCTGCAATGGCTCAACGACACCCTGGGCGGCGAGTTCTGCTTTACCCTCCTGGTGTCCATGATCCCTGTCATCGAACTGCGGGGCGGCATCCCCTTCGGTGTCGGCGTAGGCCTGCCGGTATGGCTGGCCTATCTGGCCGCCGTCATCGGCAATATGCTGCCGGTGCCCTTTATCGTGGTGTACATCCGCCGCATCTTCCAATGGATGCGCCGTCACCTGCCCCGGCTGAACCATCTGGTCACCAAGCTGGAGCAGAAAGCCCATCTCAAGGGCCAGAAAGTGACCAAGTACAAATACCTGGGCCTGGCCATCTTTGTGGCCATCCCCCTGCCCGGCACCGGCGCCTGGACCGGCGCCCTGGCCGCCGCCTTCCTGGACATGCCCCTGCGCAAGGCTCTGCCCTCCATTTTCGCCGGGGTCCTGGTGGCCGGTATCGCCATCAGCATCCTCACCTTCGGCGTGGCCAGCCTCTTTTAACCCTCCGCCCCTCCGCCGCATAGACTGACGTAAGAACATCTCATCAGCCGTATGGACGGCGGAACGGAGGACTCTTATGCATCTGTGGCAGGACGGCCTTCTGGCTCTTCTGGCAGCCATCGGCCTGGCGTCCCTTTTCTGGGCACTGGTCCGAGGCCTGCTGTTTATCCGGCCCCGCCGCCGGAGCGAGACCATAGCCCTGCTCCCCGCCCGGGGAGACGGAGAATACCTGGAGGAACAGGTCCGCTCTCTGGAGGCCCTGGACCAGGAGGAGGGACTGTTTTCCTCCATTCTTCTGGCGGACTGCGGCCTTACTGAGGAGGGACGGCAGGTAGCCACACTCCTCTCAAAAGGCCGCCGGGTATGCCTGTGCAGCCGGGAGGATATCCCCCGCATTCTGGGCGGGGACACCGACACCTAAACGGCCCGCCGCCGGGGCCTGCCCGCAAACCGGCGAGATTACCAAGGAGCAGGCGGCATGAGCGACGTATACACCGTGGACGGCACCATATTGAATCTCATCTTCCAGAACGAGGAAAACGGCTACACCGTCCTCCGGCTGGTGACCACTGGCGGCGAAGTGGTCACCGTGGTAGGCACCATCCCCTGTGCCGCCCCCGGCGAGAGCCTGGTGGTCACCGGCCAGTGGATGACCCACCCCGTCCACGGCGAGCAGCTCCAGGCCCGGCAGGTGGAGCGCCACATGCCCACCACGGAAAACGACATCCTCAGCTACCTCTCCTCCGGCGTGGTCAAAGGCGTAGGCCCTGCCACGGCGGAAAAGCTGGTACAGCGCTTTGGCAGCAACACCCTGCGCATCCTGGAGGAGGAGCCGGAGCTCCTCACCAAGATCAAGGGCATTACCGCCCGGAAAGCCATGGAGATCGGCGAGAGCTACCGGGCCCAGACCGGTATGCGGCGACTCCTGGACTTTTTAGCCGTTAACGACCTGCCGCTATACCTGGGTCTCCGGCTCTACCGGCGCTATGGCGTGGGGGCCATGGATGCGGTGCGGGACAATCCCTACCTACTGGTGGACGAGCTCTACGGCGTGGATTTTGCCGTCATGGACGAGATCGCCCTGTCTATGGGCATCGCCGGTGACAGCCGCCGCCGGGTGGAGGCTGCCGTCCTTTTTGAACTGACCTATAATCTGAACAACGGCCATGTATTTCTCCCCCGGGAGAAGCTTATTGCCGCGGCGGTGCAGCTCATCGACTGCCCCGCCGACACGGCGGAGATCGCCCTGGATGACCTGATCGGCCGGGGGGCGGTGCGGCAGGACCCGGTGGCCAAAGTCACCGCCTGCTACCTCACCCGTCTCTACGACGCGGAGACCTCCGTGACGGAGCGGCTGGAGCGGATGCTCCGTTTTCAGACCGACCGCTGCCGCCAGGTACATAAGATCATCGACCAGATCCAGCAGGAGCAGGGCATCGTCTACGCCGACGCCCAGCGCCGGGCGGTGGAGCTGGCGGCCCAGGAGGGCGTGCTGCTCCTCACCGGCGGCCCCGGTACCGGTAAGACCACGTCGGTGCGGGCCATTGTGGCCATGCTGGATAAATTAGGCTGTGACGTTTTACTGCTGGCCCCCACAGGCCGGGCCGCCAAGCGGCTGGGAGAGCTGTGCGGACGGGAGGCCCAGACCATTCACCGGTGCCTGGGCATGAGCTGGCGGGAGGACACCGGGGAGGTGACCTTCCAGAAAAACGAGAAGGAGCCTCTGGAGGCCGGGGCGGTGATCGTGGACGAGATGAGCATGGTGGATCTGCCTCTAATGGACGCCCTGCTCTCTGCCCTGCGGCCCGACTGCCGCCTCATCATGGTAGGCGACCCGGATCAGCTGCCCTCGGTGGGGCCGGGAAATGTATTTTCCGATCTCATCCGCAGCGGACGTATCCCCGTGGTGGCCCTGACAGAGATCTTCCGGCAGGCACAATCCAGTGCCATTATCCGGGCGGCCCACGCGGTAAACGGCGGCAGCCTGCCGCCCCTCAAGAATCTCAGCGACAGCGACTTCTTTTTCCTCCGCCGCCGGGACCCCCAGGCAGCAGTGGAGCTGGTGGTGGAGCTGTGCCGGGAGCGCCTTCCCAAGAACATGGGGGTGGAGCCCCAGCAGATCCAGGTCCTCTGCCCCACCCGGAAGGGAGCCTGGGGCACTGCCGCTTTGAACCGGGCCCTGCAAGCGGCTCTGAATCCCCCCGCGCCGGACAAGCGGCAGAAGGTATGGGGAGAGACGGTGTTCCGTACCGGGGACCGGGTGATGCAGATCAAGAACAACTACGACGTGCTGTGGGTCCGGGACGACGGCGTCACCGGCAGCGCTATGTTCAACGGCGACGTGGGCCAGGTGGAGGAGATCGACCCCACCGGGGAGCTGCTCACCGTCCGGTTCGACGACCGGGTGGCCACCTACACCACGGACATGCTGGCGGAACTGGAGCTGGCCTACGCGGTGACGGTACACAAGGCCCAGGGCAGCGAGTACCGGGCGGTGGTACTGGTAGCCCTTCCCGCTGCCCCGGCGCTGATGGTGCGGGGGGTGCTGTACACGGGCCTGACCCGGGCCAGAGAGCTGCTGGTGGTGGTGGGTGACGACGGCGCCCTCGCCCGTATGGCGGAGAATGACCGCCAGCAGCGGCGGTACTCCGGCCTCCGATGGCGGCTGAAAAAGGGAGGCGAGGGGTGAGGTACCCCTTGACCTCCTTTTTATTTTTTCTCTCTTTACCTCTTTCTTTTTAGTGGTTGCTTTTTTCTTTTTGCTGGTTGCCTCCGGCGGCCCCATTTTTGGCCGCCCAAAAATGGGGGAAAAAACCGCTGGGGAGACCCTGGCCCAGGCCACCCTCTCTTGGCCTTCGGCCAATTCACCTTGCAGACCCCCGTTGTTTTCCTAATTGGTCTGGATAGGACTTGCCGTTGCCCTGCCACTGAAGCACCAGATCCTCCGGGGATCTGATCTCCGCCGGGCTTCTCGTCCGACTTCGGCTGTCGCCCTTTTGAAGGGATGGATTTATCTGGTTTTTAATAGGAACTGCGTTGTTTAAGAGCCGAACAGGCTCTTTTTTCTTTTTATGGGATATTCCCATTTATTAACGTATGGGATATACCCATATCACATACTATCAGCGAGGTGATCTCGATGATAGAACGACTGCGCGGTCTGCGAGAAGATAGGGATTTGACGCAGACTGACATGGCCGAAATTTTACGGGTGCACCAGAGCACCTATTCAGACTATGAGCGAGGAAATCTGAATATCCCGTTGGACACGTTGAAGAAGTTGGCACTCTTTTTCGACACCAGTGTGGATTATATTCTTGAGCTAACGGATGAAATCAAACCTTATCCCCGTAAAAAGGGTTGATATGATGACAAGACTGCAAAATCTCCGAAAAGAACGGGGTTATACCCAAACAAAAATGCAGATGCTGACGGGCATCGACCAGAGTGACTACTCCAAACTGGAAACAGGCAAGCGTTACTATACTTTTGAACAGCTCAAGCGCATCGCTCTGGCCCTGGATACCAGCATGGACTATCTGGCTGGCCTGACCGGCGAAAAGAAGCCCTACCCCCGCAAGAAGGACTGACCCGGCCTAGCACTCCAAGAAGCATCTCCCCCTTCAAAAGGGCGACACCAAAGTCGGATGAGAAACCCGGTTGAGATCAGATGCCAGCGGGCAGAATTTCAGTGGCAACGCAGTGCCAAATCCCATACCGACCGATTGGAGAAAAACGGGGGCCGCAAGGTGAATTGGGCCGCAGGCCCAAGAGAAGGTGGCCTGGGCCAGGGTGTCCCCGGCGGCGCTTTCACCCGCCCGCAGGCGGGCGCTTACGAGGCCAACCGCTGCATGGCGGCGGCTCTTAGGCCGAGTGGGTTACTTTGCCGCCGTGGGCAAAGTAACCCGTGCCGGAGCACGGAATACTCCTATCCGACTGCAAGTCAGAACAACGAAAGGAGGTGCACCATGTCCGCCGGAGAAACCATCCTGAACCTATTATTTCCGCCCAAGTGCGCCTTCTGCGGCGCACTGCTGGACCTGGACCCGCCGCCGGGGTACACAGGCACCTTACCGTCGGAGCATCCGGGCGGCCCACCCACAGCTCATAAAAGCGACGGCCTGTGTCCCGCCTGCCGCGCCTCCCTTCCCCTCGCCTCCGGCAGCGGTCAGCTGCGGATGGTGGAGGGCTTCCCCTGCGCCGTGGCTCTGCGCTATGAGGCCATGGTCCGCCAGGGCGTCCACGCCCTCAAATTCCATGACCATCCCCAGCGGGCCAAAGTCTTTGCCCGGTATCTGGCTCAGGCAGCGGCGGAGCAGTTCCCCGGCGGCTTTGACACCGTCACCTTTGTGCCGGTGAGCCTCTGGCGCAACTACCGCAGAGGCTACGATCAGGCCAGGCTCCTGGCCGAGGAGGCGGGAAAGCTCTGGGGCGTCTCCGCTGTACCTATTTTGCGGAAAGTGCGGAACAATCGCCCTCAGTCCTCCGTCAAATCTTCGGCGCTGCGGCGGGCTAATGTGCTGGACGCCTACATCGTGCCTCACCCCGAGGAGGCGCGGGGACGGCGGTTCCTGCTCATCGACGACGTGGTCACCACCGGCAGCACGATGGCCGCCTGCGCCCGCTGCCTCATGGACGCGGGAGCGGAGAGCGTGGTGTGCGCCGCCCTGGCAGGAGCCGAGAAATAACCCTCCCCGTTTCTGCCCCATTCATTTGCGTCTGGCACAGGATTTTTCCCGGAGAAGGGGCTAAATTTGTGGGAAAAAGTTCCTATTATTGCTTGCAAATTTTGGACCCTGCCGGTATAATTATTTTTTAGAGTATCAGCAAGCTTTCTTGCTAACAATAGATCAACAGAGATTACGAGGTGGAAGGTACTATGTTCACGTTTGCAAAAGATATCGGTATCGACCTGGGTACCGCTTCCGTACTGGTATACGTCAAAGGCAAGGGCATTGTCCTCAATGAGCCCTCTGTGGTAGCTATGGACAAAAACACCGGCAAGCTTCTGAAGGTGGGCGAGGAAGCCCGTCAGATGCTGGGCCGTACCCCCGGCAACATTGTAGCCATCCGTCCTCTGCGGGAGGGCGTCATCTCCGACTATGACATGACCGAGCGGATGCTGCGGGAGTTCATCCGCAAAGTGGCCGGTTTCATGCTCTTCAAGCCCCGGGTCATCATCTGCGTTCCCTCCGGCATCACCGAAGTGGAGGAGCGTGCTGTGGTAGACGCCGGTATCCAGGCCGGCTGCCGCCGTGTGTTCCTCATTGAGGAGCCGGTAGCTGCCGCCATCGGCGCGGGCATCGACATCACCAAGCCTGACGGCCACATGGTGGTGGATATCGGCGGCGGTACTGCCGACATCGCTGTCATCTCTCTGAGCGGCGTGGTGGAGTCCGCCTCCATCAAGGTGGCCGGCGACCAGTTCAACGAGGCCGTCATCAAGTATATGCGCCGCAAGCACAACATCCTGGTGGGCGAGAGCACCGCTGAAAAGATGAAGATCGCCATCGGCTGCGTGTACCCCAAGGAGGAGGAGACCTTCATGGACGTGAAGGGCCGCTGCCTCCTGACCGGTCTGCCCAAGACCATTACCGTCAGCTCTGCCGAGATGCTGGAGGCCTTTGAGGAGCCCGCCGAGCGTATTCTGGAGAGCATCCACTCCGTTCTGGAGCGTACGCCCCCGGAGCTGGTGGCCGATGTGTCCACCAACGGCATCGTCATGACCGGCGGCGGCAGCCTGATCGAGGGCTTTGACAAGCTCATCACCTCCCGTACCGGTATCGCCACCTCTGTGGCGGAAAACGCCATCGCCTGTGTGGCCGAGGGTACCGGCCGGAGCCTCGACATGATCGGCAACATGCAGGAGGGTACCATCAACCTCTCCCGCCGCCGTCAGATCAACTGATCCTTTTCTTCCGTTTTTGCCCAGCGGCGGACCGGCATTTGCCGGTCCCGCCGTCGCTTTTCTTTAAAAATTGCTTTTTCTCTTGCAAAATCGGAGAAAAGCTGGTAGAATAGATTCGCCTTTTGCGCCGGAGGGCTGTTTTTTGCCGCAGCTCCGGCGGATCATTTCTGCGCCAATATTGCGCCAACATCCTTTCGGAGGTTTTTATACATGGCTAAGAAACCCATCAGTCAAAAGCGGGCAGATCGCGAAAAGCAGGAGAACCTGGCCCTTCAGCGGGTGTTCAACGTATTTCTGCTGGGCATCGCCGCTGAGGTCTACCTGTTCATCGTATACCGCAACTATATCATGGGCACCCCTGATTCCCTGTTGATCTGGCACAGTATCCTCCGCTGGGGCATGCTGGCCGGTCTGGTACTGCTGGTGGCAGGCGCCGCAGTGGCCTGGGTCAAACGGGAACGGCCCAAACTTCGTTCCGGCATGATCCTGATGGCTGCTATCGGCCTGTTCCTTACGGTTTCCGGCTGGATCATGACCAGCTTCTACAACAAGGGCGTCACCACCATGTGCATCCTGGTCCCGGTACTGACCCTGCTGGGCCTGGTATTTTTCCTCTTCCAGCGTGAGTGCTTCCTCAGCACCGTGGTCATGGCCGGCGCACTGTTTACCGTGTGGGTCTGCGGCAGCGGACTGGATTCCTCCTGGCGCATCCCGGTCATCATTGGCTCGGTAGCCGCCGTGGTGATCCTGGCTGTTCTGGCCTACCTTGTCCGCCGCATCCAGAAGGATGGCGGCAAATTCCGGGACCTGCGGGTCTTTACTGCGGAATGTGACTATCGGATGATCTACGCGGTACTGGCCGTCAGCGCTGTGGCCATCGTGGCCGTCCTGGCTTTCCAGGTTCTCAGCTACTATCTGCTGTGGGCACTGGGTATCCTCCTCTTTGCTGAGATGGTCTACTACACCACTAAGCTGATGTAAAAACAAAGCAAAAGCCCCGCGGCGCTGCCGCGGGGCTTTTTCATATCCTTTTATCACTTTTATAAGTAAAATATGTCTTTTACAGAATGAATCCCCCGTCGGCAGTAAGCACCTGGCCGGTGACAAAGGCAGATTCCTCCCGGCAGAAAAACGCTACCGCCGCCGCCACATCCTCCGGCTTTCCCAGGCGGCCCATAGGGGTCTCCTCCGCCAGGGAGCGCAGGGTATCCTCTCCCAGCACCTCCACCATATCGGTGTGGATCACCCCCGGCGCCACGCAGTTGACACGGATGCCGGAGGGCGCCAGTTCTGCCGCCAGGGAGCGGGTCAGACCGATAATAGCTGCCTTGGTGGCGGAGTAGGCCACCTCACAGGAGGCCCCCCGCTGTCCCCAGATGGAGGAGATATTCACAATGGTCCCCGCCTTGCGGTGGATCATGCCCGGCAGCACTGCCTGGATGGTGTGGTACGCGCCATCCACATTGACGGCAAAGATCCGATGCCAGAATGTGCTGTCGATGTCCTGGAACTGGTGCTGCTCAGCGATCCCGGCATTGTTCACCAGACAGGTGATGGGGCCGAAGGCCGCTTCTACCTGCCCTATGGCGGCAGTGACGGCGTCCCGGTCGGATACGTCCGCCTGGACCGCCAGAGCTCTTCCTCCCGCGGCGCAGATCTCCGCCGCCAGAGCCTCAGCGGCCTCCCTGGCCTGGAGATAGTCGATCCCTACAGCGAAGCCCTCCGCTGCCAGACGGCGTACTACCGCCCGGCCAATCCCCCGGCTGCCGCCGGTAACAAATGCTGTGCCGCCCATGGGACACCTCCTGCATGTACAAATAACGATACGAACGATACGAATGATGCGAACCATACGAACGATACGAGGGTTATGTCCTTTTCTTGAAAGAAAAGGACCAAAAGAACTTTTGGGGCAAAACCTTGTTTTGCCCTTCCCATTTATCTCTGCATGGAAAAAGAAAGACACGACAAACGTCGTGTCTTTCTTTTGGTGGACGCTAACGGACTTGAACCGCTGACCCCCTGCACGTCAAGCAGGTGCTCTAGCCAGCTGAGCTAAGCGTCCACATGCGGAACGGTCATATGATACCAAAGTCTGCTGTATTTGTCAACTGGTTTTTCAAAAATTTTTGGTTTTTCTCTCATCTTTTTATGGCGGGCAAGGGGCTGTTGACACTCTCCCCGGCTGGATGATACACTGAACCCGTAAAAGCATTTGCTCACGGGACTATATTCTCTGTCCCGGAAAGGAGTTTTCTATGACCATTCAAGAGCGCATTGACGCCGCCTATACCGCCATTCGTTCCCGTACGGATCTCCAGCCGGAGGTGGGACTGATCCTGGGCAGCGGTCTGGGCGACTTTGCCGACCGGCTGGAAGCCGCTGTGGAGATCCCCTTCTCCCAGATTCCTGGCTTCCCTGTCCCCACTGTGGAGGGCCACGCCGGAGCGTTGATCCTGGGTTCCTTCCAGGGCCGCACAGTAGCTGCCCTCCGGGGCCGCATCCACTACTACGAGGGATACTCCCAGCAGGAGATCACTCTGCCGGTGCGGGTAATGGCCCGGCTGGGCATCCGCACCCTGGTCCTCACCAACGCCGCCGGCGGCGTGAATCTGGACTTCTCCGCCGGAGCCCTGATGCTCATTGCCGACCACATCAATTTCTCCGGCATGAATCCTCTGATCGGGCCCAACCTGGACACCTTCGGCCCCCGGTTCCCCGATATGAGCGACATCTACACCCGCTCTCTGCGGGAACAGCTCAAGCCTCTGGCTGCCAAGGCCGGTATCCCCCTTCAGGAGGGCGTGTACATGATGTACAGCGGCCCCAGCTACGAAACCCCCGCTGAGATCCGGGCCTTCCGTACCCTGGGCGCCGATGCGGTGGGTATGTCCACCGTCCCCGAAGCCATCGTGGCCCGCCACTGCGGCCTCCAGGTGATGGGCGTCAGCTGCATCACCAACATGGCCGCCGGAGTCCTGGACCGGAAGCTGGACCACAGCGAAGTGGTGGAGACCGCCCAGCGGGTGAAGGGAGATTTTACCCGTCTGTTGGAGCTGATGCTCACCATCGCATAATAGAAAGAGCCGGCGCGTTAACCGCGCCGGCTCTTTTCTTTTTCCCCATCGGCAAAGCATTGGCTTTGCCGTAAAAGTTTTGCTCAAGCTTTTTCAAAAGCTTGTGGGGTCCGGGGCAACGCCCCGGCAGACGCCCCCGCCGGCGTTTTACTCTCCGGCTTTCCCTTTGGGATATGTATGGTGATGACGATATCCTCCTCGTTCTCCTCCTTGTCGTACCGGGCATTCACCCCTGCCCGGCGGATGGTATCCATCCCCCGTCGGAGACTGTTGAGAAACAGCCGCACATCCTTGATAACGTAAATAGGCGGCCGGGGCGGGCTCTGCCGCTGGGCTTTGCGGAGCAGTTCCTCCAC
The DNA here is from genome assembly GCA_900549475.1 of uncultured Eubacteriales bacterium. Taxonomy (GTDB): domain Bacteria; phylum Bacillota; class Clostridia; order Oscillospirales; family Oscillospiraceae; genus Pelethomonas. Next base: position 25,763 of record UROF01000021.1, on the reverse strand, counting down.
GTAGGCCTCTGCCGCCGCCACATTCATCTGCTCCTCCCCCATTTTTTCCAGGGCGGAGACCTGCCGCTCCTCCCCTTCCAGCCGCAGCACCGCCCGGGCATGGCGCTCGGTGAGGCCGTACTGCCGCAGCAGAGCGGCACACTTCTCACTCAGCCGCAGCAGCCGCAGCTTATTGGCCACCGCCGACTGGGACCGGCCCAGCCGCCGGGCGGCCTCCTCCTGGCTGAGGCCATACTGGGCAATGAGCCGCGCGATGGCCGCCGCCTCCTCCATATAGTGCAGGTCGCAGCGCTGGAGGTTTTCGATCAGGGCCAGCACAGCGCTGTCCTCCTCGCTGACCCGGACCAGGATGCAGGGCACATGGGTCAGCCCCGCCATACCCGCCGCCCGCAGCCGACGCTCCCCGGCCACCAGGACATAGCCCCGGTCCGTCCGCTGGACGCTCAGAGGCTGGAGCACCCCGTGCTGCCGAATCGACTCCGACAGCTCCCGCAGGGCCTGTTCATCAAAATGGCGGCGGGGCTGCCGGGGATTGGGTATGATCTTATCAATAGGCAGCTGGTGGATACGGCGGGACTGAAACAGGTCCCGCTTTTTTTCTTCCATAGCCGTGCCTCCCCTCCCTTTCTCTTGGTTTTCCCTCCTATTTTACCTTGTCCCCACTGGCGGATTCCCGCAGAATCTGTCGTCTGGCGGAGAATTTTTCCTGGCTTTTTCCCCAAATTCCCTCCGGTGCAGGTTTGACATCCACTGGGAATTGTGCTAAAGTGGGTATGTAATTTTTTAATGGCATTAGTAATTATCATTAAATATTTTAATGTTCAAAAGGAGGAACCGCTATGCACGTCAGCCAGGAGCGCATTATGGAGCGCATTGAGGCCCTGGCCCGGTTCAACGCCACCCCCGGCGCCGGCGTCACCCGCTTTTCCTTCGGCCCGGAGGACGCCCAGGCCCGGGACTATCTTTTCTCCCTGTTCCGCCAGCTGGATATGGCCGTGAAGGTGGACCCGGTGGGCAACATCCGCGCCCGGTATCCCGGCCAGGACAGCTCCCTGGCGCCGGTGTGGGTAGGCTCCCACATCGACTCCGTCCGCAATGGTGGACAGTATGACGGCATCGTGGGCGTGGTGGGCGCCCTGGAGACCGTGAGCGTCCTTCGTGAGAACGGCATGACTCCCCGCCGCAGCATCGACGTGGTGATCTTCCCGGAGGAGGAGGGCTCCAACTTCGGCACCACCATGGTGGGCAGCAAGTGCCTGGCGGGAAAGCTGGACTATGCCGGTCTGGAGAAGCTCCACGCTGAGGACGGCCGCTCCTGCGCGGAGATGATGAAAGCCTTCGGCCTGGAACCGGATCGGGTGGCGGAGTGCCGTCTGGTCCCCGGCGATGTGGACGCCATGCTGGAGCTCCACATTGAGCAGGGCATCGTCCTGGATCGCCGGAAGGTGAAGCTGGGTGTGGTGAAGGCCATCGCCGGCATGATCACCGTCCGCTTTACCATCACCGGCGAGTCCAACCACGCCGGCGCCACCCCCATGGACATGCGCCATGATCCTCTGGTGTCCGCCGCCCGGCTGATCTGCAAGGCCCAGGAGATCGCCGCCACGGAGTGTCTGAAAGACACCGTGGCCACCGTGGGCGAGATCCAGTGCAGCCCCAACATGCCCAACGTGATCCCCGGCCAGGTGTCCTTTACCGTGGACATCCGGGACATCGACCAGACCGGCATGGACCGCTGCCTGTCCCTGATCCAGGCTGCGGCAGAGGAAGTGGGGGCCCAGGACGGCGTGACCATCACCATGGACACCATCGGCCGCAACGTGCCGGTGAAAATGACGGATCGGGTGGTGGATGAAGTCCGTGCCGCCGCCCAGGATACCGGCGCGGCCTGGATGGAGATGAACAGCGGCGCTGTCCATGACACCGCCATGCTGGCCCTGCGCACCGACGTGGGCATGATCTTTGTCCCCAGCGTGGACGGCAAGAGCCACAACGCCCAGGAGTACACCGCTCCTGAGGATATTGCCCTGGGCTGTGAGACCCTGCTCAACACGGTGATCCGTCTCACCAAGTGATTTCTGTCTGTCAAGGGCGGGCCCTCAGCGCCCTCCCTCCCGATAACCAACTACTACTGATCTGAAAGGAGCTTCCCATGACTACACTCATCAAGAACGGCACCATCGTTACCGCTGATGCGGAGTTTAAAGCCGACATCCTGGTGGAAGGCGAGACCATCAAGGCCATTGGCCACGATCTCACCGACCACGCCGACCAGGTCATCGACGCGGCGGGCAAGTACGTCCTCCCCGGCGGCGTGGACCAGCACGTCCACTTCTCCTTCGAGTTCAACGGCACCAAGGTCCGGGGCTTTGAGTCCTCCCGGGCGGCAGCTGCCGGCGGCACCACCACCGTCATCGAGTTTGTCAACCAGATCCGGGGCAAGGGCCTGGTGGACTCCGTGGAGGACTACCGCAAGGCCAACGCCGACGGCGTGGCCGCTGTGGACTACTCCTTCCATGCGGTCATGACCGATCCCCGGCCCGAGGTCATCGAGGAGATCCCGGAGCTGGCCAAGGCCGGTTATCCTGTGATGAAGCTGTTCATGGCCTACAAGGGCATGTTCTTCCACGCCGATGACGACGCTATCCTCAAGTCCCTGATGAAGGCCAAGGACGCCGGCGTCACCGTCATGGTCCACGCCGAGAACGCCGACGCCATCGACGTGCTGCAGCGCCAGCTCATCGCCGAGGGCAAGTGCGAGCCCTACTACCACGCTGTGTCCCGTCCTCCCCTGGTGGAGGCCGAGGCTACCCGCCGGGCCATCTATCTGGCTGAGATGGCCGACGCCCCCCTGTATGTGGCCCACGTCACCTGCCGTGAGGCCGCCGAGGAGATCGGCAAGGCTCACAGCGCCGGTCAGCCGGTACTGGGCGAGACCTGCAGCCACTACCTGACCCTGGACGAGAGCAACCTGGCCAAGCCCGACTTTGAGGGCGCCAAGTATGTCTGCTCCCCCGCCCTGCGCACCCCCGACCACCTGGAGGCCCTGTGGCACGCCATCAACTGCGGCTGGCTCAACGCCGTCAGCTCCGACCACTGCGGCTTCGACTGGAAGGAGCAGAAGCACATGGGCTACGGCGACTTCCGCAACATCCCCAACGGCGCTCCCGGCCTGCAGAACCGTCTGGAGGTGCTGTGGACCTACGGCGTGGAGACCGGCAAGATCACCCGCCAGAAGCTGGTGGACGTGTATGCCTCCACCCCCGCCAAGAACAACGGTATGTTCCCCCGGAAGGGCAGCCTCAGCGTAGGCGCCGACGCGGATATCGTGGTGTTCGACCCCAACTACAAGGGTACCTTCACCGTGGCCGACATGCTCCACGATGTGGACTACTGCTCCTATGAGGGCATGGAGAAGATCGGCCGTGTGGACCAGGTGCTGCTGCGTGGCAAGCAGGTGGTCAAGGACGCCAAGTACATCGGCTCCAATGGCGACGGCAAGCTGATCCAGGGCCAGCCCTTCGGCCTGCTCTATCAGCAGAAGTAATTTCCCCCATTATTACGAAAAACCGGGCTCCGGAAAGCGTTGCTTTCCGGAGCCCGGTCTGTTTTTTCCCGTAATACGGCGTTACTGCCGGTCCCGCTTCAGGATGCGGATGTCCTCCCCGAAGAAGAACAGCACCTGATACTCCCCCTCCAGCCGGGAGCGGACCGCGCCGCCGTAGCGCCGGCCGATCTCCTCCAGGCTCAGGTTGGTGGAGAGCACCGTCTTTTTCCGGCTGAGGAGCCGGTCATTGATGATGCGGTAAAAGGCGGACTGGACAAAGCTGGTGAGCATCTCCGTCCCCAGGTCGTCCATCAGCAGCAGGTCGCAGTTCAAATAGCGGTTGATCTCCCGGTCCGGGTCCTCCTCGTAGGGGTTGTCCCGGCCGAACTTGCCGCTCTCAAACTGCTGGAAGATGTGGGCGGCGGTGTCGTAGACCACGGAGAAGCCGTGGTCGCTGACCTCCCGGGCGATGCAGGCGGTGAGGAAAGTTTTCCCCAAACCCGGCGCCCCGGTGAAAAGGAGGTTCCCGCTGCGCTGCCCGAAGGTGTGGGCGTAGTTGCCGCAGATCTCCCGGATGGTCTCCATGTTCTCCAGAGGGCTGCGGCCATACTGGGGCCACACCTCGCTGCTGTACCAGTCAAAGGAGAAGCTGTCGAAGGACTGGCCCCCCAGGTCCAGCAATTTGCTGAGGCGGCGGTTCTGTTCCCGGGTATAATAATTCATCAGGCACCGGCAGGGGCTGCCGTCCCGAAGGTAGCCTGTGTCCTCGCACAGGGGGCACAGGGGCTTGTCGTCAATATAGTCAAAGGGGTAGCCGCCCCCCACCAGCAGCTCCGCCCGCTCCCGCTGGAGCTGGAGGTTGTGCTCCGAGAGGGCCTTGAGGGCAGGGGCAGGGTCCCGGTCGTTTTCAAAGGCGGCGATCATGATCTCCGCCACGGTGCCCCGCAGCTCCCGGTCAATGGACTCCACCCGGGGCAGCCGCCGGTATACCTCTGCCGTCCGCTGCTCCAGCCGGGCACGGCGCTCCTCCCGGTCCTGGCGGAAATTCCGCAGAGCGGCGGCCATGATTTTCGGGTCCTGGGCCATGGTTTACTCCTCCTTTCCCTGCTCCTGGCGCATCCGGCGGAGGTAGCGCTCCATCCGCTGCAGCTCCGCTGTACGGTCGGCAGCAGGTTCCTCCCGCCGCTGGGCGGCCTGGGTCTGTCCCCGGACGGCCACAGACGCCGGACGGTCTCCGCTCTCCACCTCAGCCAGGGTGTGGAGGCCCTTCTGGTGCCAGGAGGTGAGGATCTTGTTCATATAGGGCCATTTCAGCTCCTTGCACTTGAGGAGGGTCTTGTCATAGGCCAGCTCGATGACCGACCGGTCAAAGCCCATCCCCGCCCAGGAGAGAAGATACCGCTCCTCGCTGGGGCCCGGCTGCCGGTCCCCCAGGCGGAGAAGCTGCATCAGCTCCGGCAGGGCCTCCCGCCGGTGCTGGTAGTCCTTGATATAGGCGGCGGCGCTCTCCTGGGTCATGAGGCCCAGCCTCGCCCAGGCGTAGCCCTCCCGCTCGATCTGCCGGAGGGTGGGCCGCCGTCCGGGACCATACTGCTGGGCGGTGCGCTCGGCGCAAAAGCTCACCAGCAGGAAGATCACATCCGCCGGAAGGCCCACCTGGTCGTAGAGCCCCAGCAGCGTGGCAAGGTCCGGGGTGGTCAGCTTCTTGCCCAGCTTTCCCTCCACCGCAGAGGTGAGGGAGGCAAACTCCGCCCCCTCTAACGCCCGGGCCATATCCGCCCGGGTATACTCCACCTGCCGCTCCGGCGGCGGGGTGAGGGCACTGCCGGAGGCCGGGACGGCCTCCTTCCGCTCCACGGCCCCCGCCTCCTGGGGCAGGGACACCAGTCCCTCCCCTGCCAGCACCGCAAAGGCCCGGCGCAGCCGCTCCTCCGGCCAGCCCAGGGCAGAGCGCAGGGCACTCTCATCCCCGGTGCCCCGGCTGCGGAGCACCGCAATATACAGCAAAGCCGCGTCGCCGTCTCCCCGGCGGATCAGACGGCCCGCCGCCGCCCCGGAGAGCACCACGCTCTCCTCCTCCGGTAAACGCAGGGTATATCCGCTCACGGCCTCAGGCCTCCCTTCCCCGCCGGACTTCGTCATGATCCGGCATTCTTCCCCTATTTTACACGAAAGGGCCCCGCTCGTAAAGGGGAAAACTTTTCTCCGGGGGACGGAGGCCCCTGTCCGGAGAAAACGGGGCAAAATTCACTTTTCATTCATGAATTCCGGGGGTTCGTCCATTGATTTTCCGAAAGAATATGGTATACTTTATTGTGAATTATTGTCAACCGCGATACTTACCGAGAGAGAAAGGGAGGATCAGACGATGGAGAACAAGATCACCGTCAATATCTGCGGCACCGACTACACCTTGATGGCCGAGGAGAGTCCCTCCTATATGCAGAAGGTGGCGGCCCTGGTGGACGCCAAAATGAGCGAGATCATGGCCGGAGGCCGTATCAGCCGTACCGACGCGGCCGTACTGGCCGCTGCCAATATCGCCGATGAGCTGCTGAAGCAGCAGAGCAGCACCGAAAATCTCCGCAGCCAGCTCAAGGGCTATCTGGACGACGCCAACCGGGCCAAAAACGAACTGAGCGAGTGCAAGCGGGAGATCTTCAAGCTCCAGCAGCAGCTGTCCAAGAAGTAATGGAGTTACTGGCACCTGCCGGCCACTGGGAGGCCATGGTCGCCGCTGTCCAGAGCGGCGCAGACAGCGTCTATATGGGCTGCGGCGGCTTCAACGCCCGCCGGGGAGCGAAAAATTTCACCCCGGAGGAGTTTGCCGCCGCGGTGTCCTACTGCCATCTCCGGGGCGTGAAGGTCTATATGACCCTCAACACCCTGCTCACCGACCGGGAGCTGCCCCAGGCGGAGGAATACCTCCGCAACGCCTCCCGCTGGGGGGTGGATGGGGTCATCGTCCAGGACTGGGGCCTTGCGGCCCTGGCCCGGAAGGTAACGCCGGAGCTGCCCCTCCACGGCAGCACCCAGATGACGGTCCACTCCCTGGAGGGGGTGGAGGCCGCCGCGGAGATGGGCATGCGGTGCGTGGTCCTCAGCCGGGAGCTGAGCCGTGAGGACGCGGCCTATATCTGCCAAAACAGCCCCATCGCCATCGAGGTCTTTGCCCACGGGGCCCTGTGTATGTGCTACTCCGGCCAGTGCGCCATGAGCGCCCTCATCGGAGAGCGCAGCGGCAACCGGGGCACCTGCGCCCAGCCCTGCCGCCTGCCCTACCGGATGGACGGGGGCAAAACAGGAAATCCCCTGAGTTTGAAAGACGCCTGTCTCGCCTCCCACCTGGGAGAGCTGCGGGATATGGGCGTATCCATATTGAAACTGGAAGGCCGGATGAAGCGGCCGGAGTATGTGTCGGTGGTGACCTCCATCTACGCCGCCCTTTTGCGGGAAAACCGGCAGCCCACAGCGGAGGAGCTGCGGCGTCTTGAGCAGGCCTTCTCCCGCCAGGGCTTCACTCAGGACTACTGGCTGGGCCGTCCCGGCCCCGCTATGTTCGGCACCCGGGGTGAAAAGACCCCGGAGCCCACAGAGCTGTTCCGGGAGGCCCGGGCCCTCTATGAGAAGAAGACCGCCCGGACAGTGGCGGTGACCCTCACCGCCGCCTTCCGGGCCGGGGAGGCCGCCGTCCTTACGGCGGAGGACCCCCAGGGCCGCACCTTTACCGCCTCCGGGCCTGTGCCGGAGGCGGCCCGTACCCGGCCCCTTACCGAGGAGGACCTCACCCAGCGGCTGAGCAAGACCGGCGGTACCGTGTTTGCCCCGGATCACGTCACTGTCACGGTGGAGGAGAACCTCTCCCTTCCCGCCAGCGCCGTCAACGGCCTGCGGCGGGAGGCGTTGGAGGGCCTGGCCGCCCTCCGCAGCGCCCCGCCGGAGCGGCGGGAGGAACCTGCGCCCCCCATGCCGGAAAAGACGGCGGCTCCCCCAGAGCCGGTGTTTTCCCTCTCCCTGTTCCGGGGGGAGCAGCTGACAGGGGCGCTCATGGATCTCTCCCCTGCCCTCATCTACCTTCCGGCGGAGCGGATCGGGGAGTTTGACATCGCCCCCTACCTGGGCCATGGGACGGAATTTGCCGTGGCCCTGCCCCGGATCTGCACCGACCACCAGCGGGAGGCCCTCGTGGACCTGCTGAAAAAGTCCAGGGATATGGGGTGTGTCTCCGCCGCCGTGGGCAACATCGGCCAGGGGGCTATGGCCCGGGAAATGGGCTTTGCCCTCCGGGGAGACTACGGCCTTAACATCTTCAACAGCCGCTCCTTGCAGGTGCTCACGGACATGGGTTTTGTCAGCGCCTGCCTGAGCTTTGAGCTGCGCCACCAGCAGATCCGGGACCTCCGTGGGGCTCTGCCCCGGGAGGCTATCGTCTATGGGCGGCTGCCTTTGATGGTGACGGAGAACTGCCTCATCCGCAATGCTCTGGGCTGCAAACCCCGGGATCTCACCGGCCCCTGCCGTCAGGTCCACCGCCTCACCGACCGGCGGGGGGAGGAATTCCCGGTGCTGTCGGTGTTCGGCTGCCGCAGTGAGATCGAAAACGGTGCCACGCTGTACCTGGGCGACAAGCCGGAGTACCGGCGCTGCGGCCTGACCTATGCCCGGCTGCGGTTCACCACCGAAAGCCCGGCGGAGTGCGTCCGGGTATTGGAGGCCTACCGCTCCGGCGGCGGAACGCCGCCCCAGGGCCACACCCGCGGGTTGTTCTACCGCGGAGTAGACTGATAACAAAAGGGCGTTCCCCGGAAAAATCCCGCCCAAATTGATTATAAATCGTATTATCTGCATATAATATTACGTTACGTAAAGGAAAAACCCCTATGATTCTGGAAGTAAAAGCCCTGTCCGACAAGATCGGCCGGGAGATCCCTCTGCCCTACTACGCCACCGACGGCGCTGCCGCGGTGGACCTCCACGCCTGCATCGACGAGCCCCTGACCATCCCCGCGGGAGGACAGGTGGTGGTGCCCACGGGGCTGGCGGTGGCCATCCCGGAGGGCTATGTGGGCATTGTGGCGGTGCGCTCCAGCATGGGCATCCGCCGGGGCATCACCCTCTCCAACGCCATCGGCGTCATCGACAGCGACTACCGGGGCCCCCTGGGAGTGGGCCTGCGGAACACCACCGGGGAGGACTATGTCCTCCAGCCCGCCGACCGGATGGCCCAGCTGATGGTGGTGCCGGTACTGCGGCCGGAGATCCGCCTGGTGGAGGAGCTGCCGGAGACCGCCCGGGGCGCCGGAGGCTTTGGTTCCACCGGCCGGTAAGGTCCGCTCCCTACCTCTGCTTCCGGCAGGTGGGACGCCCCCTTCCCTTTTCCCGCCTATTTCTTTCCAAAGTGAGGAACCGCTTATGCCACGGATCATTCTCGCCTCCCAGTCCCCCCGGCGGCGGCAGCTGCTGGGCCAGATCGGACTGACCGATTTCGACATTTTAGTGCCTGACGCCGACGAGAGCTATGACCCCTCTCTCACCCCCCAGGAGATCGTCTGCTCCATCTCCCGGAAGAAGGCGGAAGCCGCCCGGGCCCTCTGCGGCGACAGCGACACCGTGATCCTTGCCGCCGACACCATGGTGTTTCTGGACGGTCTCCGGCTGGGAAAGCCCCACAGTGAGGCGGAGGCCTTCCAGATGCTCTCCGCCCTCTCCGGCCGGGAGCACCTGGTGTGCACCGGCGTGACCATGTGCCGCGGGGACCGGCTGGAGACCCGGCCGGAGACCACCGCCGTCCGCTTTGCCTCCCTCTCCGAGGAGGACATCCGCCGGTACATTGCCACCGGGGAGCCGATGGACAAGGCGGGGGCCTACGGTATCCAGGGTCTGGCAGCCCTGTTTGTCACCGGCATTGCCGGGGATTACTTTAATGTAATGGGCCTTCCCCTCCATCTGGTGGGGGAGATGCTGCGCTCCTTTGGAGTGGAGCTCCTATCCGGGAGGGCTGAGCCGTGAAGAGGCTGCTGACCAAGTACGGTGTGATCGTACTGTCCCTGGCGGTGGTCATCGCGGTGATCCTCAGCGTGATGGCCTATTTCTCCACCTCCGCCGCCCCTTTGCCCAATGTGGCGGGGATCATTGCCTCCCCCTTCCGTTCGGCCGGCGCCGCCATTACGGAGACTGTGTCCGGCTGGGTGGACTACTTCACAGAGTTTGATGCGCTGAAGGAGGAAAACGAGCAGCTGAAGCTGGAGATCGCGGAAATGGAAACCGCCATCCGGCAGGCCGAGAAGGACTCCGAGGAGAATGAGCGGCTGCGCAAGCTGCTGGATCTGCGGGAGCAGCGGCGGGACCTCCACTTTGAATCCGCCCGGATCGTGGAGAGCGACTCCTCCAACTGGGAGAGCGTTCTCACTGTCAACAAGGGCACCGCCCAGGATGTGGCGGTGGGCGACTGCGTGGTGACGGAGACAGGTTATCTGGTAGGCGTGGTGACGGACGCGGGCCTCAACTGGTCCACCATCCGGACCATCCTGGACAGTGACACCTCCATTGGCGCCACCGTGTTCCGCAGCGGCCAGAACGCCGTGGCCCAGGGCGACTTCGCCCTCATGGGTCAGGACCGGCTGATGCTGAACTACCTGGGCGCCGACCCGGACGTGGTGGCGGGCGACCTGATCGTCACCTCCGGCCTGGGCGACTATTTCCCCTCTCAGCTGGTCATCGGCACCGTAGAGTCCGTCTCCACCGGAGACGACGGCCTGGCTCAGTACGCCGTCATCACCCCCAGCGTCTCCCTGGATGATCTGACCCAGGTATTTATTGTCACCAGCTTCGACATTGTGGAATAAGGGGGAAGCGCCGCCATGATGCCCAAAAGCTACCTTGTTTTCAAATGGACGGTGTACAGTCTGGCCACCCTGGCCCTGTTTGCCCTGCAGTACCTGGTGTTGGACAACATCCAAGTGCTGGGTCTCACCCCCTTCCTCTACCCGGTGCTCCCCGCTGTGGCCGCCTCCTATGAGGGGCTGCGCCGGGGCAGCGTCTTTGCCCTGGCGGTGGGCCTGGTCTGTGACCTGCTGCTGCCGGGCCCCTTTGAGGGCTTCTATGCCATCGCCTTTACCCTGGCGGCCCTGATCGCCGCCCTGATCGCGGAGAATCTCCTCTCCCCCGGCTTTCTCTGCGGACTGGCGGTATCCGCCGTGTCCCTGGGGATAACCGCCGGTATGCGCCTTGCCGTCCAGTTTCTCTCCGGCGGCGGCTATCTGGGCCTTATGTCCCGGATGGCTCTGGTGGAAACCCTGATCACCCTGCCGGCTATCCTGGTGGTCGTACCGGTCTACCGGCTGATCCACGACCGCTGCGCCAGCGACTACTGATTTCCCCTGGCCGCCCGGCAGGGCGGCTCTTTTTCCCTGTCACCCCTGTACCTCTGTGAGAAAGGAGGCTGCCTCCATGGAGGAAGAAAAACAATTCAAACACCGCTCCAGTATCCTGCTGGGGATCTTTATCCTCTGTCTGCTGCTTTTTTGTGTGATCCTGTATGACGCCCAGGTAGTCAACCGTGACGAGTATCTGGCCAAATCCTCCAGTCAGGTAACCACCACCCAGGCGGTGGAGGCCTCCCGCGGGATCGTCACGGACCGCAATGGTAAAGTCCTGGTCTCCAATCGGGAGATCTATACCGTCACCCTGGATCTGAGCCTGATCCCTGATGTGGAGGGAGAGGAGCGGGGCGTCACGGTCAGCCGCGCCATCCTCCGCCTGCTGGAGCTGTGCCAGGAGCAGGGCGTGGAGTGGACGGATACCCTGCCCATCACCACCACAGAACCCTTTGTCTACACCACAGCCACCGCCGGCACCAACAATCGCACCTGGTTTGAGAAATACCTCAAGGAGCGCAAGTGGTCCGACAAGGTCCTCACCGCCGACGACCCCTATCCCCGGATGACGGAGGATCTGCGCAAGAAACTGGACGCCGGCGACAACGTTCTCACCCCCCAGACCGTGCTGGAGCTGATGCGGGAGGACTTCGGCATCGACGAGAGCTTTACCGACCAGGAGGCCCGGCTGGTGATCGGCGTTCTCTACGAGCTGCGGCTGCGCAGCGCCAGCATTACCTACAACCCCTACGTCTTTGCAGAGGACGTACCGGTGGAGTTCATCTCCCTGGTCAACGACGGCGGCTTTGACGGCGTGGTGATCGAGAGCACGTCCGTGCGCCAGTACAACACCACCTATGCCGCCCAGCTGCTGGGCCAGGTGGGCGCTTTCAGCTCCAAGGAGGAGCGGGACAGCTTCAACGCCGCCTACAACGCCGCCAAGGAGGCGGGCGAGGACACTACCGGCCTCCACTACTACGCCGCCGACGATACCGTGGGCAAAAGCGGTGTGGAGCTGGCCTTTGAATCCTATCTCAAGGGCATTGACGGCGAGCGGCTCATCACCACCAACGAGGAGGGCAAGATCACCGGCGAGCTCTACAGCGTGGAGCCCCAGCCCGGCGGTACCGTAGCCCTCACCATTGACATCGCCTTCCAGGCGGCAGTGGAGGAGGCTCTGGCCAAGACCGTGTCCGCCATGAACGAGGAGGACGGCGACACCTCCCGGGGCGCGGCAGCGGTGGTTTTGTCCGTGGAGAACTCCGACGTACTGGCCCTGGCCTCCTACCCCACCTATGACCCCGCCAAGTACTATTCTGATTACAACAGCATTCTCAACACTGACGGCAATCCCCTGCGGAACCGGGCCACTACCGGCACCTACGCCCCTGGCTCCACCTTCAAGCCCTGTACCGCTGTGGCGGCCCTGGAGACCGGCGCGGTCTCCCTGACGGAGAAAGTGAACTGCCCCGGCCTCTGGTACTACCCCAATACCCACGATTACACCAAGTGTGCCGTCTATCCCGGCCGGCACGGCAAGGTGAACATCACCAAGGCTTTGGAGGACTCCTGCAACTGCTTCTTCTGCGAGATGGGCTACCGGCTGGGCATCGACACCCTCAGTGAGTATGCCACCGCCTTCGGCCTGGGCCAAAGCACCGGCATCGAGCTGGGCGAGGAGACCGGCGTACTGGCAGGCCCGGAGCACTCCGCCGCTGTCAACCAGATGTGGTATGGCGGCAACACCGTCCAGGCGGCTATCGGCCAGTCCGACCACCTGTTTACCCCCCTCCAGCTGGCCAGCTATATCGCTACTCTGGTCCGGGGCGGCACCCGCTACGACGCCCACCTTCTCAAATCCGTCACTGCCTATGACGGCAGCGAGATCCTCTATGAGCATGAGCCGGAGGTCCTCTCGGAAGTGGAGATCTCCGCCTCCACCCTGTCAGCGGTGAAGGAAGGTATGTACAGCCTGACCACCTCCGGAAGTCTGGCCCGGTATTTCAAAGACTGTATCGTCTCCGCCGGCGCCAAGACCGGTACCGCCCAGATCAACGAAAACACCACCAATAACGGCGTCTTTGTCTGCTTTGCCCCCTATGAGGACCCGGAGATCGCTCTGGCCATCGTCATCGAACGGGGCGGCAGCGGCAGCGCCCTGGCCTCCACTGCTGTGGAGATCCTCAACGCCTACTTCGCTGACAGCGATATCGGCACCGCTATGATTCCTGAGGGAAGCCTGCTGCCTTGACCGGCAGCGGCTTCCCTCAGTTTCCCGGGTGACCCCCGTATGTTGTGTAAGGAGAGATCGCATCCATGGAAAGACCCATTTTTGACTCCCGCAGCCCCCTGTATAAAACGCCTTTCGGCGCCGTCCCCTGCGGCCGCCATATTACTCTGACCCTCTATCCTCCTGTGGAGGAGAACTTCACCGGCGGCGCACTGATCCTGAATCTGGAGTTTGCCGGTGAGATCCGGGAGATCCCCCTGGTACCCGCCCCGGACCCCTCCGCCTCTCCGGAGGCCCCTGTCTCTGAGACAGCGGCGGCTGACTGTACCGGCAGCGACAGCGATACCGTTGGCGGCCAGGGCGGCGCAGCCGCTCCTGAGGGGGAGGGCACCGTCCCCGCAGAGGAAAGCTCCGCTGCATCTGTCCCAGCGGTCTTTACTGTGGCCTATACAGCCCCGGCGGAGCCGGAGCTGATCTGGTACTGCTTCCGTTTCACCCGCCGGGATGGCTCCGCAGCCTTCCTGGGGAAAAACGGCCTGTGCGGCGAGGGCCAGGCCGCCTGCTGGCAGCAGACAGTCTATGACGACCAGTTCTCCACCCCGGAGTGGTTTGGCCGGGGCGTCACCTATCAGATCTTTCCCGACCGCTTCCACCGCACCTTCATTCCCGATCCCGCCGGGATGCTGGGGGACCGGATCGTCCACCAGAACTGGGAGGAGCTGATGGACTATCTCCCCGATGAGCACGGGGAGATCCGCAACCGGGACTTCTTCGGCGGCAGCCTTATGGGCATCGAGGAAAAGCTGCCTTACCTCAAGGAGCTGGGGGTGCGCACCCTGTACCTCTGCCCCATCTTTGAATCCGACAGCAACCACCGGTACAACACCGGGGATTACGACAAGATAGACCCCATGCTGGGCACAGAGGAGGATTTCACCCGCCTGTGTACCAAGGCCCACGCTCTGGGCATCCGGGTGATGCTGGACGGCGTATTCAACCACACCGGCAACAACAGCCGCTACTTCAACGCTCTGGGGGCCTACCCCTCCCTGGGAGCGGCCCAGAGCCAGGAGAGCCCCTACTACCCCTGGTACAACTTCCAGGAGTGGCCGCACCGCTACGACTGCTGGTGGGGTATCCACACCCTCCCCGCCGTCAATGAGAGCCACCCGGAGTACATCGACTTTATCATCGAGGGCAAAGACGCTGTGATCCGGCGGTGGCTCCGGGCAGGGGCTGACGCCTGGCGGCTGGATGTGGCCGACGAGCTGCCCGACGAGTTCATTGCCCGCATCCGCCGGGTGATGATGGAGGAGAAGGCGGAGAGCTTCCTGCTGGGCGAGGTCTGGGAGGACGGCAGCAACAAGATCGCCTACAGCAAGCGCCGGAAGTACCTGCTGGGCCGGGAGACCCATGGCCTCATGAACTACCCCTTCCGGGTCAGCGCCATGGACTACCTCCGGGGCGGTGACGCGGCGGCCTTCCGGGACGCCATGGAGACCATCCGGGAGAACTACCCCCGCCCGGCCTTCTACAGCTGCATGAACATGCTGGGCACCCACGACAACCCCCGCATCCTCACTCTTCTGGGCACCTTCCCCAAGGAGGCGCCCCACACCCGCACCGAGCGGGCCCACTACCGCATGAACCCTGAGGAGTACCACCGAGGCTGCCGTCTGCTCCAGACCGGGGCTATCATCCTCTACGCCTTCCCCGGCTCCCCCACCATCTTCTACGGGGATGAGGCGGGAATGGAGGGCTATGAGGACCCCTTCAACCGGGGCACCTTCCCCTGGGGCCATGAGGACCGGGTGCTCCAGCGGCGTTTTGCCCTGCTGGGCAGCCTCCGGAACAACCGTCTCTCCCTCCAGAAGGGAGACATCCGCTGGCTCTATGCCCAGGGCCATGGGCTGGCCTTTGCCCGGACGCTGGGGGATGAGGTCACCATCGCCGCCACCAACGCCGGAGATGAGCCGGTGTTCATGACCTTCGACTGGAGCGGCGATCTGGCTACCGATGCCCTCACCGGTCAGCAGTTTTTGACGGTGAACGGCAAGATCACCATCTGTCTGCCCCCTCTGGACGGTGTACTGCTGGTGTAAATTTAATCTCCTTTACAACCCCTCCCTACCAAGGGAGGGGTTGTTTGTTTCACGTGAAACGGAGGGGGATTTATCAGAGGATGGTTCCTCTGAACATCTCTTTCACAGGGGCTCTGCCCCGGGCCCCTGTGGCTTGTCCCGGCTGGGCGGATACATTCAGTCGATGCGGGGCAAATTTGTCTGCCGCCGGGCGGATGGGAACGCAGCAGGGCTCCGCCTCGGTCCCCGGTGCTTGTCCAT
Source organism: uncultured Eubacteriales bacterium (assembly GCA_900549475.1). Classification (GTDB taxonomy): domain Bacteria; phylum Bacillota; class Clostridia; order Oscillospirales; family Oscillospiraceae; genus Pelethomonas. The sequence continues at coordinate 10,268 of UROF01000021.1, read as the reverse complement.
GGGGCCTACCCGGCCAAGGCTGCCCTCTCTGCCGCCTACAGCGGCATTGCCTTTGCGGCCCCGGAGCCGGGCACGTTTCTGGCGGGGCCTACCCGGCCTCAAGCCCGGTGCCTTACAGTAGGACCTCTCCGACCCCGGATATTTACCAACGGGGGTTCCACCCCCGGACCCCGGGTGACTTTTGTACGCACAAAAGTCACCAAAAGGCGCTGGGGAGACCCCAGACCCCCGTTGTTTATCCAATCGGTCTGCATTGAGGCTGATACTGCGCAGCCACCGAATTACCACACCCTTCGGGCATCTGATCTGAGGCGAGTATCTGGTCGGACTTCGGCTGTCGCCCTGTTAAAGGGACAAGCGAATCTGATTTTCTGTATCGGACCCCCTGCGCCTATCGAGCCATGCACAGGCTTTCGTCACCAAAAAACAGAAATGTCCCTCAGCCCGAGGGCCGTCAGGCGAAGTGCGCAGCGCACCGCACCGATTACGAGGGGCCAGCGGCCCTGTGGAGATTCAGTGGCAACTGGTTTTCTTCCTTGCAGGCGTCCGATTGGACAAAAACGGGGTCCGGGGCGTCCCCGGCGGCGTTTTGGTTACTTTGCCGCCGAGGGCAAAGTAACCCGTGCCGGGGCACGGAATACCCCTAAACAGCCTGAAGGGCTGATAAAAGGAGATTCAGAGGACCCCTCCTCTGACACCCCCCTCGCCGCCGGGCTCCGGCAGCAAATCATTTCCTCCTGACGGGAACCGCTTCTCCCCTATTGCCCCCCTACCTGGACAAATAGGACCCTGGATGCAGAAACCACCCGGTTTTTCTGTGGGAATTTGTCCACTTTTTTTCTATCGGCTGTTGAAATGTTCCCGGATTGTGTTATACTAAATCTATATGGCAAGATCATGGGAAAAAAGTTCCCTTTTTCGGAGGTGTCCCTGTGGCAAAAATCGTAGCGATCGTCAATCAGAAGGGCGGCGTAGGCAAAACCACCACCTGTGTCAACCTTACCGCTGCCCTGAAGGAGAAGGGCCTGAAGGTCCTGCTGTGTGACTTTGACCCCCAGGCCAATGCCACCTCCGGCATGGGTGTGGACAAAACCCTGTCCCAGGGGATCTATGATGTGCTGATCAACGGCGTGGAAACCAGCAAACGGGTGGTATCCACAAGGTACGGCGACGTTCTGCCCTCCTGCAAGGGCCTGGCCGGCGCCGGTATCGAAATGATCGGCATGGAGGGCCGGGAATTCCTTCTCCGCAAAGCTCTGGAGCCCCTCTCCCCTTCCTATGACTACATATTCATCGACTGTCCGCCCTCTCTGGAGCTGCTGACTCTCAACGGTCTCTGTGCCGCCGACACGGTACTGGTGCCGGTCCAGGGGGAATACTTCGCTCTGGAGGGCCTCAGCGACCTGATGAATACCATCCGCATCGTCCGCCGCTCCCTGAACCGGAAGCTGGAGCTGGAGGGCGTGCTGATGACCATGTTTGACAGCCGCACCAACCTGGCGATGCAGGTGGCGGAGGAGGTCAAGCGGTACTTCCCCGGCAAGGTGTACGCCACCGTTATCCCCCGGAATGTCCGCCTCAGCGAGGCCCCCAGCCACGGCAAGCCGATCACGGCCTACGACCGCTCCTCCCGGGGCTACGAGGCCTATACCGCCCTGGCGGAGGAGTTTCTGCGCAAGAGCAAAGGTTAACCATTCTGCGGGAAAGGAGGCAACACCCCTATGGCAAACAAGAATACCGGCCTCGGCAAGGGCCTCAGCGCCCTGCTGGGCGACGACTTTACCATGAATCCCGCCCAGGCTCCCTCCACCCTGCCCATTTCCCAGGTGGAGAGCTATGCCGGACAGCCCCGGAAGAACTTTGACCAGGAGAAGCTGGAGGAGCTGGCGGAATCCATCCGCCAACACGGCATCATCCAGCCCCTGACCGTCCGGAAGCTCAGCTCCGGCTACTATCAGATCATTGCCGGCGAGCGCCGCTGGCGGGCCGCCCGGCTGGCGGGCCTTACTGAGGTCCCCGCCGTCATTATCGAAGCCGACGACCGCAAGGCCATGGAATTGGCCATGATCGAAAACCTCCAGCGGGAGGATCTCAGCCCCATGGAGGAAGCTGAGGGTTACAAGATCCTGGTGGAAAACTACGGCATGACCCAGGAGCAGGCCGCTCAACGGGTGGGCAAGTCCCGCAGCGCTGTGGCCAACGCCCTGCGGCTGCTGGCCCTCTCCCCCGCCCTGCGGCAGATGGTGGAGGACGGCCGTCTCTCTGCCGGCCACGCCCGGGCCCTGCTGCCCCTGTCCCCTGCGCTGCAGGAACAGGCAGCGGCCACCATTATCAAAAGCAACCTCAGCGTCCGCCAGACAGAGCAGCTGGTGAAGCGGCTCCAGTCGGCGCCCAAGCCGGAGAAGAAGATCTCCCCCGCCGTCAACTACGTGGCAGAGGCGGAGCGGGAACTGTCCGGCAAACTGGGCCGGGCCTGCCACATTGCCCACGGCAAGAAGAAGGGCCGCATTGAGATCGAATACTATGGTGTGGACGACCTCAACGACCTGCTGGAGGCCCTGGGCCGCCTGGGCAAGTAGTCCGAAACCATCGGAAACGGGGCCGCTGCGGCCCATAATCCCCCTCAGAAGGGGGTAAAGTGATTTTACTTTCATCCTGTTCGCTTTCAGCGGTTTGCGGGATCGTTTCACGTGAAACACGCCCCTAAAGCCCCTTGAAGCAGAGCCGGATGCCTACCCATACAAACAGATTCGAGGTAACAGCTATGCTGGATATCAAATTCGTCCGGGACAATCCGGACATCGTCAAGCAGAACATCAAAAACAAGTTCCAGGAGGCAAAGCTGCCCCTGGTTGACCAGGTCCTGGCCCTGGACAAGGAGAACCGGGACGCCATTACCCGTGCCAGTGAGCTCCGCGCCCAGCGCAACACCCTCAGCAAGCAGGTGGGTATGCTCATGGGCCAGGCCAAGAAGGACCCCAGCAAGCTCCAGGAGGCGGAGGCCGTCAAAGCCCAGGTGAAAGCCCAGGCTGACGAGCTGGCTGCTCTGGAGGCCAAAGAGGGCGAGCTGGAAGAGAAGATCCGGGAGATCATGATGGTCCTCCCCAATATCATCGACCCCTCCGTGCCCATCGGCCCTGATGACAGTTATAATGTAGAAGTCCAGCGCTTCGGCGAGCCGGTGACCCCGGACTTTGAGATCCCCTACCACACGGAGATCATGGAGCGCTTTGACGGCATCGACATGGACGCCGCCGGCCGGGTATCCGGCAACGGCTTCTACTACCTCATGCTCGACATTGCCCGCCTTCACGAGGCGGTGCTGGCCTACGCCCGGGACTTCATGATCGATAAGGGCTTCACCTTCTGCATTCCCCCCTTCATGATCCGCTCCAATGTGGTCACCGGCGTCATGTCCTTTGCGGAGATGGACGCCATGATGTACAAGATCGAGGGCGAGGACCTGTACCTCATCGGTACCAGCGAGCACTCCATGATCGGCAAGTTCATCGACCAGATCATTCCCGAGGAGAAGCTGCCCCAGACCCTCACCTCCTACTCCCCCTGCTTCCGCAAGGAGAAGGGCGCCCATGGCATTGAGGAACGGGGCGTTTACCGCATCCACCAGTTTGAGAAGCAGGAGATGATCGTGGTCTGCAAGCCCGAGGAGTCCATGAAGTGGTATGAGCAGATGTGGCGCTACAGCGTGGAGCTGTTCCGCAGCATGGATATCCCTGTGCGGCAGCTGGAGTGCTGCTCCGGCGACCTGGCTGATCTGAAGGTGAAATCCTGCGACATCGAGGCCTGGAGCCCCCGGCAGCAGAAATATTTTGAGGTCTGCTCCTGCTCCAACCTGGGCGATGCCCAGGCCCGCCGCCTGAAGATCCGGGTCAAGGGTGAAAACGGTAAGAACTACCTGCCCCACACCCTGAACAACACCGTGGTGGCGCCTCCCCGTATGCTGATCGCTTTCCTGGAGAACAACCTCCAGGCCGACGGCAGCGTGAAAATCCCCGAGGCACTGCGGCCCTACATGGGCGGCAAGGACGTGATCGTCCCCAAGCACTGATCCCGGCCGCTGCCGTCGCCCGCCCCAAAGGGGCGCACAAGCGTTTGGCGCAGCCAAACCTTGCCGCAGGGGCAATTCACTTGCCCCGAGGATGTCCTATGGACAGGGGCCCCCGGCGGCCCTGGCCGCTGGGGAACAGCGTGAAATCCCCGAGGCGCTGCAGCCCAACATGGACGGCAAGGATGTAATCGTCCCCAAGCACTGATATTCCGACGGTCAGAAGCGGCAGCTACGCTGTCTCCTGATCCCCCTCTACATTAATAATAAGGAGAGTTCCCTGATGAAAAACTTTTGGAAGGCTGTAGGCGCTGCTGCGCTGATCGCAGGCCTCACCCCCTATCGCGTCACTACTGACAAAGCTACAGGCGACAAAAAGATCCGGGCTCTCCTGTGGCGCGCCACCTGCAGCACCCACCCTGAGACAAAGGGTGTCAGCGTGGACATCGGCTTCTTCCCTCCCAATGAAGTGGAGGAGGCCCATCTCTTTGCCGATGAACTGATCGTCCACTACCACAACGGTCAGCCCTGCTGCGTGGACGATGACGCCGCCTGCCAGAGTGAGTGCTGCTGCCAGGAATCCGCCTGCTCCTGCCAGGACAGCGCACCCGCAGAGAGCACTCCCGCGGAGAACACTCCGGAGCAGGACGCTCCCCAGGAAAGCGCTCCGTCTGAGGCCCCTGAGGACACACAGCAGCCGTAAGGAGATATATGGACGAAACCATCATTCGAGAAGTATTGCAAGAGGGCCTTCCCGCCCTGGGCATGGGAGAGGATCGTATCCCTCAACTGATCGAATTTTCCAGGTTATTGTTGGAAAAGAACCAGGTCATGAATCTCACTGCCATCACCGAGCCCCGGGAGGTAGCCACCCTGCATCTGCTGGACAGCCTGGCGCTGGCTGCCCACGAGGAGCTGGCAGGTAAGAAGATCATTGACGTGGGTACCGGGGCAGGCTTTCCCGGTATGCCCCTGGCCATTGCCCTGCCGGGGGTGGATATGACCCTGCTGGACAGCCTGAACAAGCGGATAGACTTCCTGCAGGAGGTCTGCAACGCCCTGTCACTGCAGGATATCACCTGTGTCCACGCCCGGGCGGAGGAATTTGCCGCCGCCCATCGGGAATCCTATGACTTTGCTGTCAGCCGGGCTGTAGCCGCCCTGCCGGTGCTCTGTGAGCTGTGCCTGCCCCTGGTCAAAGTGGGCGGCGCCTTCCTGGCCATGAAGTCCAGCCACAGCCAGGAGGAGACCGATCAGGCCGCCAAGGCTATTTCCCTGCTGGGCGGAAAGCTGGAGCGTGTGACCGATTACTCCATTCCGACTACAGATATTACCCACCGGCTTCTCACCATCCGCAAAGTATCCCCTACCCCGAAAAAATATCCCCGCCGCTTCGCCCAGATCAAGAAGCAGCCCCTGGGCGTGCCGGGGGCGTGACGGCGGCAAGGAGGTGACCCCATGGGTCAAACCATCGCCGTGGTATCCGGCAAAGGCGGTACCGGAAAAACATCCTTTACCGCCAACGTAGGTATGGCCCTGGCCCAACTGGGCCATCCTACCCTGTGTCTCGACTGTGATATCGGCCTTAGGAACCTGGACATTGCCCTGGCCATGACCGACCGGGCCGTGATGGATTTTACCGACGTTCTGGCAGGCTACTGCTCCCTCAACGACGCCATCACCGCCCATCCTCTGCAGAAGAACCTCTATCTGCTTACCGCACCCTCCCGTCTGGACGGCCTGCGGGTGCGGCCGGAGGCCTTCCGTACCCTGTTTCCTGAGATCCGCCGCCGCTTTGACTACTGCCTCATTGACGCCCCGGCAGGCCTGGGCGCCGGATTCCGGCTGGCCCTGAGCGCCGCGGACCGTGCGGTAGTGGTCACCACCACCGACGCCAGCAGCCTGCGGGATGCCCAGCGCACGGTTATGGAACTGGACGCCCTGCCCCGGGGACGGGTCCACCTGGTAGTGAACCGCTGCCGGAAAAAGCTGCTGAAATCCCTGCACCAGACCATCGACGACGCCATCGACATGGCCGGTCTCCCTCTTCTGGGTGTTATCCCGGAGGATGAGACCATGCCCCTGTACTCCGGCAGAGGAATCCCTCTGCTCCTCTCCTCCAATGACTGCGCCGCCAAGGCTTACCGAAATATTGCCCGACGGATCACCGGCAAGCGGACGCCGCTGATGAGACTGCGGTGAGCGCTCACGAAGACGACGGTACCAGTGCAGAGCCTATCAACGACTCTAGAAAGGAAAAACGATATGTATATTGCTCTCATGTCCCACGACAATAAAAAAGACCTGATGGTCCAGTTCTGCTCCGCCTACGCCGGCATCCTGTCCCGTCACAACCTCTGCGCCACCAATACCACCGGCCGCCTGGTCATGGAGGCTACCGGCCTTAACGTCCACCTCTTCCTCTCCTGCCAGCACGGCGGCAGCCAGCAGATCGGCGCCCGGATCGCCTACAATGAGATGGATATGGTCCTGTTCTTTGTAGACCCCAACGACTCCACCATGGATAAGGAGCTGCTGTATATCTCCCGGCTGTGCGACCAGAACAATATCCCCTTCGCCTCCAACGTGGCTACCGCGGAAATGCTGGTGCTGGGTATGGACCGGGGCGATATGGATTGGCGCAATATTGTCAATCCCAAGCACAAATTGAACCATTAACGCCCCCTTCCCCATTGACTTTTGCCCCCTTCGCGTACTATAATAGCAGACAATTGGATAGCAGGCCCGCCGCCATGATGGCGACGGAGTACCCCCCGACCGCCGGACAGAGAAAGGCCTCCTGTGGCTGTAAGAGACCTATACGGACAGACGGAGGGGAAGACAGCGCCGGAGCGGGGGCGGAAACGCCCGCGGAAAGTCCCTCCGCGGCCGATAGGGACAATAAGGGCGGAAGCTTACGTTCTTCCGCCGAATGTGGGTGGCACCACGAAGTGTGTTTTGTCATGCTCTCGTCCCGCTGTGTGGGGACGGGAGCATTTGTTTTGCCCCGGTGAAAACCGGCGAGCCCTCTCCCCTCTGGAGTCCCCGGCATATTACCCTGTATTTTCAGAACCAGCCCCTTATTTAGTTTACATAATATAACCTCACATAAAGGAGAAACCACCATGAGTAAAGTCCAACCCCGCACTCTCTCCGGCTTTATGGAACTGCTCCCCGGCCCCCAGCAGCAGATGGAGCAGATCATGGCCATCCTCCGGGAGACCTACAGCCTCTACGGCTTCACGCCCCTGGACACCCCTGTCATCGAGTCCAGCGAAGTGCTGCTGGCCAAGGCCGGCGGTGAGACGGAAAAGCAGATCTACCGCTTTACCAAGGGCGACAGCGACCTGAGCCTTCGCTTTGACCTGACAGTGCCCCTGGCCAAGTATGTGGCCCTCCACTACGCCGAATTGTCCTTCCCCTTCCGCCGCTATCAGATCGGCAAGGTCTACCGGGGCGAGCGGGCCCAGCGGGGCCGCTTCCGGGAGTTCTACCAGGCGGACATTGACATCATCGGCGACGGCAAGCTGGACATCGCCAACGAGGCGGAGATCCCCGCCATCATCTCCCAGACCTTTACCCGCCTGGGGCTTCAGCGCTTCCAGATCCGGGTGAACAACCGGAAGATCCTCAACGGCTTCTACGCCATGCAGGGCCTCAGTGAGAAGTCCGGCGACATTATGCGTACCGTAGATAAACTGGACAAAATCGGCAGTGAGAAAGTGGGACAGCTGCTGGTGGAGGAGCTGGGCCTCAGCAGTGAGCAGGCCGGTGAGATCCTCACCTTCATCGCCATCAAGGGCAGCAACCAGGAGGTCCTCACCGCCCTGGAGGGCTATCGGGGCCGCAACGAGGTCTTTGACCTGGGCCTGGATGAGCTGACCACCGTGGTGAAGTACCTCTCCGCCTTCGGCGTGGCCGAGGAGAAGTTTGCCGTGGACCTCACCATTGCCCGTGGCCTGGACTACTACACCGGCACTGTGTACGAGACCACCATGCTGGATCATCCGGAGATCGGAAGCATCTGCTCCGGCGGCAGATATGATAACTTAGCGGAATATTACACAGATAAAATACTCCCTGGAGTGGGAATTTCCATTGGACTGACCCGTTTGTTCTATGTCCTCAATGAGCAGGGCATGCTGAACCCAGAGATGAACACCGCTCCGGCCGACGTGCTGATCCTGCCTATGACCGAGGATCTTACCGCCGCTATCTCCTTTGCCGCCCAGCTGCGGCAGGCAGGCATCCGTACCCAGCTCTACACCGAACAGAAAAAATTCAAGGCCAAGATGAGCTACGCCGACAAGCTGAACATCCCCTTCGCCGTTTTCCTGGGTGAGGATGAGATCAAGGCAGGCGCCGCCACAGTGAAAAATCTTCGCATGGCCAACGACTTCTCCCCGGAGGAGATCCGGCGGATGGAGGCAGAGGGCATGTACAAACAGGTCACCCTTCCTGTGGAGGAAGCCCTGACCTATCTCCGCCGGCAGCTGTGCGACCAGCTGCCTCAGGCCCCCATTCTGGACAAGGCCGCCATAACGGAGAAGTACGGCCTGGAGCCTCAGGCCTGATTCCAAAACGCCAGCCCACTTGAGGCTTACAGCCCCAGTAACCCCCCAAGACCTTTATCCCATAGGCTGAAACGACCCCGGAGGCCGGAAGAAAGGAAGCAGCCCGCCTCCCCGGGGGCCACGAGGCCAGCGGGGCCCTGCTCCACTTCACCAATTTTTATGGTACCCTGGACGTCAGCGTCCTGGGAGAGGATTGGCAGGCCAATACCGACCAGCAGGAGCAGTGGCTGCGGGAGGTCATGGAGATCATCCAGAGCCACGAAACCACCAATCAGCAATCATAGATGACACAATACTATCCACAAAAGGAGAAAACATTATGAAACAGTCCAGAACCCATACCTGTGGGGAGCTCCGCCTGGAGCACGCAGGCCAGACCGTCACCCTGGCGGGCTTTATGGAAAACGTCCGTGAGGTAGGCCAGAACTTTGCCTTCGTCATCCTCCGGGATTTCTACGGCACCACCCAGCTGGTGGTGGAGACCGAGGAGATGATGTCCATTATCAAGGGCCTCAACAAGGAGTCCACCATCCAGGTCACCGGCACCGTCCGGGAGCGCAGCAGCAAGAACCCCAACCTCCCCACCGGCGACATCGAGGTGGTCCCCACCAAGATCGAGGTCCTGGGCCGCTGCCGCTACAATGAGCTGCCTTTCCAGATCAACCGCAGCCGTGAGGCCGACGAGTCCCTGCGTCTGAAGTACCGCTATCTGGATCTCCGCAACCCCGCGGTGAAGAAGAATATCATCCTCCGCTGCCAGGTGGTGGCCGCCCTCCGTGCCGCCATGACCGAGCAGGGCTTCCTGGAGATCACCACCCCCATCCTTACCGCCTCCTCCCCGGAGGGCGCCCGTGACTACCTGGTGCCCGCCCGGAAGCACCCCGGCAAGTTCTACGCCCTGCCCCAGGCTCCCCAGCAGTTCAAGCAGCTGCTGATGACCTCCGGCTTCGACAAGTACTTCCAGATCGCTCCCTGCTTCCGTGATGAGGATGCCCGCGGCGACCGCTCCCCCGGCGAGTTCTATCAGCTGGATATGGAGATGAGCTTTGCCTCCCAGGACGACGTGTTCGGCGTGCTGGAGGAGGTGCTGCCGCCCATCTTCGCCAAGTTCGGCACCTATAACGTGGCCTCCTCCGCCCCCTTCAAGCGCATCGGCTACAATGAGGCCATGGAGACTTACGGCTCCGACAAGCCGGACCTCCGTATTGACCTGACCGTCACCGACGTCACCGACCTGCTTGCCGACTGCGGCTTTGAGGCCTTTGCCGGTAACACCGTCAAGGCGATTCCTGTCAGTGATTTCACCGCCACCCGCAAGCAGATCGACAAGCTCTGCGATGATGTCTATGTCCAGGCAGGCAACAAGGCCTACTGGTTCAAGCTGGATGAGAAGGGCGAGCTGGCAGGCGGTATCGCCAAGTTCCTGGGCGAGAAGAAGGACGCTCTGGTGGAGCGTCTGGGCCTCCAGCCCAACACCTTCGTGGGCCTGGCCTGCGGCAAGAAGGGCGCCGCCCAGAAGACCGCCGGTGTGCTCCGCAACAAGCTGGGCGCCCTGTGCCCCAACCATATGGATAAGGAGCGCTATGAGTTCTGCTGGATCGTGGACTTCCCCATGTACGAGATCGGCG
>UROF01000020.1 GCA_900549475.1 uncultured Eubacteriales bacterium | reverse complement strand
GTATAATATAGTTGTAAGGTTGGTAGCTCCATTCCAACAAGGAAAGGAGCCCAATATGGAATTTATCAGAGAAGATTGCATTTATGCGAGACAGTCAGTAGACCGCAAGGACAGTATCAGCATTGAAAGTCAGATTGACTTCTGCAAGTACGAATTGAAAGGTGGGAGCTGCCGGGTATTTAAGGACAAAGGCTATTCCGGCAAGAATACCGACAGGCCGGAGTTTCAAAAGCTGCTGGGCGAGATCCGCGAGGGAAAGGTTCGGCGGGTCATCGTGTACAAGCTGGACCGGATAAGCCGCTCTATTCTGGACTTTGCAAATATGATGGAGCTGTTTCAAGAGTACGATGTAGAGTTTGTATCATCCACGGAAAAGTTTGACACCTCGACCCCGATGGGACGGGCTATTGTAACACTTTTAGGCGAAACTCGCCATCAAAGCCTTTTTGTCGGCCAACCAGATTTCTGCTTAGAAGTCCTTTTGCACCATGCAGCTTATACAAGTTTACCCATTTTTCAATCGGCGTACAGGATACGCAAAATTTCTCGGATGCCTCTTTGCGTGTATGCCCTTCCAGTACATACTGAACAACTGCTAATTTTAATTCCTCACTGAACAATTCTTTTCCCATAGATTTCTGCACCCCTTTCGTTGACTTTCTTGTCCAACTTTTGGGGTGCAGTTCAGAGCCTTTTATCTTACCCTTGACATCCGTCTCCAGCGGTGTTACTCAGGCATACGCTCGGCAAAATAGATAGCCATCTGGGCGTGGATTAGGCTCCAGTCCTGTCGCCGGCCCGTCCACTTCTTGGTAATATCCATCATAGCCAAATACAACATTTTCAGCAGACTGTCATCGGTAGGAAACACTGATTTTGACTTGGTCACCTTGCGGAGTTGGCGGTTAAAGCCCTCAATGGCGTTGGTGGTGTAGATCAGCCTGCGCACCTCCTGGGGGTACTTAAAATAGGTGCTGAGGTTGGCCCAGTTGGTCCGCCAGGACTGGGAGATTTTTGGGTATTTCTTGTCCCAGCGCTCCCCAAAAGTATCCAGGGCAGTCAGGGCTGCCTGCTCGTCTACAGCAGCATAGACCGCCTTCAAATCGGCCATAAGGGCCTTCAGATCCTTGTAGGACACATATTTGCTGGAATTGCGCAGCTGGTGGATGATGCAGTTCTGGATCTCGGTCTGTGGAAAGGTGGCGTGGATGGCTGCATCAAATCCCGTTAAATTGTCTGTGCAGGCAATGAAAATATCCTCTACACCCCGGTTTTTTAGGCTGTTAAGTACAGTCGCCCAGAACTTGGCGCTTTCATTTTCGCCAACCCACATACCCAGGACGTCTTTCCGGCCATCCAGATTGACTCCAATAGCAATGTACACTGCTTTCTTCATGATCTGCCCTTCGCTGCGGACATGATAGTGGATGGCATCCAGAAAGACCACGGCGTAGATGGACTCAAGAGGCCGCTGCTGCCACTCCTTGGCAATGGGCAAAATCTTGTCCGTGATTCGGCTGACCGTGCTGTCAGAGACGGATATTCCATAGATATCCTGGATATGGGCCTCAATATCGCCGGTGGTCATACCCTTGGCATACATGGACAGAATTTTCTCCTCAATGTCCTGACTGATGCTGGTTTGGTTCTTTTTCAGTACCTGAGGCTCAAATTCCCCCTTCCGGTCTCGAGGGACCGATACCGCTACATCTCCAAAGCTGGTGCGCAGCGTTTTGCTGCTGTGGCCGTTGCGGCTGTTGTCTGTGTCTTTATTCTTGTAGTCGTATTTGCTGTAGCCCAGCTCGTCATCCAGTTCTGCCTCCAAGCCATTCTCCATGAATTCTGCAATGGTCTCCTTAAACAGATTCTGGATGTCATCCATGCTGCCGATGTTTGCCATCTGCAGCAGCTCACGGATCTTTTCTCGCCGGGCATTTTCTTCCGGGGTGCGATTTTTTCTGGCCATATGGTAATCCTCCTGTGTGGTGCTTCTATTCTACACCACGCAGGAGGTTTACACAAAACTTGGGATAGTCTCCAGCAAGGAGTGCTGCCGCCCTGAGCTATTTATTGGGAACTTCCATTCTGACTGCCAGCTAGCCCAGATGACCATGCCGTTTATTGCGGATCATTGGCGCACCAGATACCAATGCTCAGCCAGCTGTAATTAATCCATCAATTCGGTCACATCGCATTTTAAGGCTTTCGCAAGCCTCACTACAATATCGAATTGAGCCTTATTTAAGTCTTTGCTTTTGCGCTCATATGCTCGGATGGTATTTATGGAAACACCGGATTCTGTTGCAAGTTCTTCCTGTGTTAAGCCGCAAAGCTTTCGGGCCGTTTTCAGCTTGCTCTCGCTCTTTGCAAAATGGGCGTCTAACACTTCATAGCTCTTTTGAATGTCTGCTTCATGCAGTGTTTTGTAAAGCCCTACAAGCTCATTGTAGGGGACAATACCAAGTATGCTTTTGAAGGTGCGGTCGGAATACCATTGATAATGCGTCAGCATCCAGCCGACCCAATAGGCGGGACTTCTTTCGTAATTCTCGATCAATTCGGTATGATAGCTCTCGCCCGAGGTCTTTTCCATAACTTCTAAAAACAATTCCAACCCGCTTTTCCCTGCGATATATTTGGGATTACCGCTTTCAAATTGCTCTGCAACATCGGATTGAATAAAGCGATTTAAAAAATCTGTACCATCCATGCCAAACACCACCACCGCATCGTGGAGCATATTGCCAATGGCACGGGACGCTTTACTCAGATATAGCTGACTGTAAGCGTGGGTCGTCATGCTTCATATCCTCCCTTATAATATCGAGAACAAATAGGTCATCCATGAGCTGCTGCAAGTCCTTTTTCTGATTTGCGTAAGCAGCTCGTGCGTTTTGGTCCCTTTCCGCCCGCTTATAGTAGTATTCACGGTAGTCGGCAATATCGTATCCTGTAAATTCAATCTGTTTGAACGAGCGCTTCGAAATCAGCACAACTTGTTCTCCAAGCGTACCCAGCTGCATGGCACGGTTCAGATCCCGCAGTGAGATCGTATTATTTACGAAGTCTTCGGCAAAGGAAAAATAAGAGTCATCGGCACGATAGCCAATCATCACATCAACATCTGTTGTATCCGGCAAAAAACGGTCTAGAATTAAGTCTCTGGCGTTATTGCCAACGGGAGAAGAAATATCAAATCTTCTATGTGCAAGAAGGATGGCAAGCCAGTTGAGGATGTTGAACTTGCCTTGGGTCAAGTGCATTACGTTCATCCCATTAAGATGTAGGATGTACTTGCTTGCATAACCATCATTTTTTATGGGACACGCCCATTCCTTCGCAAGCTCAATGCTCTCCGTGCAGTAAAATCCCTGCCCGTAGTCGTTGTATTTCTTGCCTATACCAAACTTGGGTGTCTCAACGATTTGTTGAGAACCGTGGTAGATAATCAGGTCTTGTTTCATAAGACACCTCCAACATAATACTCTAGTATTATCTTGCCTTCATTATAATACCACGGTATTAGTTTGTCAACGAATTTCACTTGGTACCTTATTCAGCTCGCCCCGCTGCCCTGCCCGTCCAACTTGCAAAATATGATTATATATCATAACCATGAGGCCGTGGGATGATCCTGCGGCTATCCTTTTCTATTGGGAGGATATGGCTATGACTGAAACCTTCACCTGTACCCAATGTCAAGGGGAACACCCCCTGACGGAACGAACGGAGTTCAACGGCCAGGACCTGTGCCCGGACTGCCTGGCGGAGCGCACCATCCTCTGCCGGGACTGTGGGCGGCGGATCTGGGCGGACGAGAACGAGGGCAGCGAGGACCACCCCCTCTGCCAGCACTGCTACGAGCGCCGCTACACCAACTGCGACCGCTGCGGGGCCTTGTTGCGGACCCACCAGGCCCTGTACATGTATGGGGACGATGACGAGGAGCACGCCTACTGCGATACCTGCTACCATCAAGTGAGCGCCGGCGTCCACGACTACTGCTACAAACCTGTGCCAATCTTCTACGGGGACGGCCCCCGGTACCTGGGTGTGGAGCTGGAGATCGACGAGGCCGGGGAATCGGGACGCCAGGCCAGGCGGCTCTGCGAGACCGCCAACCGGGAGCACGAGCACATCTATGTCAAACATGACGGCTCCCTGGAGGACGGCCTGGAGATCGTCACCCACCCCATGACCCTGGACTACCACAGGAGCGAGATGCCATGGCCGGAGGTCATCCGCTGCGCCCTGGACATGGGGTATCTGAGCCACCAGGCCGGCACCTGCGGCCTCCACGTCCATGTCAATCGTTCCAGCCTGGGAAACACAGCGGAACAGCAGGAGGACACCATCGCCCGCATCCTGTTTTTCGTGGAAAACCACTGGAACGAGCTCCTCCGCTTCAGCCGCCGCACGGGGAAGCAGATGGAGAAGTGGGCGGCCCGGTACGGGCGGAAGGACGACCCGAAGGCCGTCCTCCACAGCGCCAAGGTCTCCGAGAATGGCCGCTACACCTGCGTCAATCTGAACTGCGTGGACACCATCGAGTTCCGCATGTTCCGGGGAACGTTGAAGTACAACACCCTCATCGCCACATTGCAGATCGTGGACAGGATCTGTGATGTGGCCCTTTTCTTGTCCGACGAGGAGGTCCAGGCCCTCACCTGGTCCGAGTTCGTCTCCGGCCTCCGGGAGGACAAGACCCCGGAGTTGATCCAGTACCTGAAGGAGCGCCGGCTCTATGTCAACGACCCTGTCCAGGTCTCCGAGGAGGTGTGAGAGATGTGCGCGATTTTCGGATTGCTGGACTATATGGGCAAGCTCACCTCCTCCCAGCGGCGGCAGATTATCCGGGAACTGGGGAAGGCCGCCGAGGTCCGGGGCACCGACGCCACGGGCATTGCCTTCTTCCACGAGGGAAAGCTCCACATCCAGAAGGCCCCCAGGCCGGCAAGGCGGATGAAGTACCGCATCCCGGAGGAGGCCCGGTACATCATGGGCCACACCCGGATGACCACCCAGGGCAGCGCCAGGAGGAACCAGAACAACCACCCCTTCGCCGGGAGGGCTGGAGACAGCCGCTTCGCCCTGGCCCACAACGGGGTGATTTTCAACGACCTGGAGCTGCGGCGGAGCAACCGCCTTCCAACAACAGCCATCGAGACGGACAGCTACATCGCGGTGCAGCTCATCGAGCGGCAGAAGGAAGTGTCCCCCCACAGCCTCCGCAGGATGGCGGAGGTGCTGGAGGGACACTTTACATTTACGGTGTTGGACCAGGGGGACACCATGTACTTCATCCGTGGGGACAATCCCCTGACCATCTGGTGGTGCCCGGACATGGGGGTGTACCTCTATGCCTCCACCAAAGAGATCCTGGAGCGGGCGGTCAAGGTCCTGGGCATCCGGTGGTGGCGGAAGGAGGTTATCGAGCCGGACCAGGGGACCATCCTGGCCATTGACTGGGAGGGGCAGCGGAGCGTCAGCCGGTTTGACGACTCCAACCTCATCGCCTCCTGGCGGTGGTATTCGCCGCTGTGGAGGTCCATAAATCGTCAAGAGGACGAGTACCTGTCCATGGTGATGGACATGGGGGAGCAGCTGGGGATCTCCCGGCAGGAGCTGGGGCTGCTGTCCCGGGCGGGGTACAGCGTCTGGGACATGGAGAATCTGCTGTACGACGATACCCTCCGGGCCTGCTGCCTGGCCGACGCCCGGGCGGAGCTGGCAGCGTGGTAGACATATGCCAATGGGGTATACCCTATCGGCACAGCAAAAAAGTATCCCATTGGGGTCAGTTTCAGCCTTTTGGCATGTGCCATCTGAAACAGGGACCCTAATGGGAAATTTTATTATAAGGAAGGGAGCGCGATGAAGATCGGCTATGTCCGTGCCAGCACCACGGACCAGAACACGGCCCGGCAGGAAGTGCTGATGGAGTCTCTGGGGGTGGATCAAATATACATCGACCGTGTGAGCGGGAAAAACACGGACCGTCCGGAGCTGAAGCGGATGATGACCTTTGTCCGGGAGGGCGACACGGTGATCGTGGGGTCCATCAGCCGGTTTGCCCGGAACACCCGGGATCTGCTGGACCTGGTGGAGCGGCTGACGGCCAAGGGTGTGGAGTTCGTGTCAAAGAAGGAGGCCATCGACACCACCACGCCCAGCGGGAAGTTCATGCTGACCATCTTCGGGGCCGTGGCGGAGCTGGAGCGGGAGTACATCCTCCAGCGTCAGCGGGAGGGCATCGCCATCGCCAGGGAGCGGGGGATCTATAAGGGTCGCAAGCCCATTGAGCGCCCGGAGTTTCGGCAGGTGGTGGCCCTGTGGCAGAAGGGCGGCATTACCGCCGTGGAAGCTATGAAGCGTCTGGATCTCAAGTCCAGCACGTTCTATAGAAAAGTCAGACAGATGGAGGAGGTGAGGTAGATGCAATGGACGTTACTGGGGTTTGTCACGACTTTGGCGGTACTGTGCATCATGGAGAATGTTTGAGCTGCTGGGGCGGATCGTAAGGCCGCCAGAAAGGAGACTAGAAGAATGCCTATTATCTTTGCTGTCCTGGGTACTCCGTTAGCCCACTTCGCTGAGGGTGCCATCCTGGGCGCTACCGTGTACCTCGTCAGCCGGGGCAAGCGGAATCAGTTGAAGAACAAGAAGTGAAATCGAACCTCCTGGGGATCAAGCCGGCCCCCAGGAGGAAATTATTTGTATTTGAGGTATTAGTATATGGAATCTATTCTAAAGAGGCTGTTTTCCAGTGATCTCTGCATAGGCAGAGAGGAAAAGGAGGAACGCAACCTCGCCAAAGAAGGCGCCGCAGTAATGGAAGCCGCCGAGAAACTATCAGCGGGTCTGCCACCAGAACTGCAACAGGCATGGCGTGATTATGCAGATCGGGTTGAACGGTTTCAAGATTTGGAACGGCAAAATGAATTTGAGAGAGGCTTTGTTGTTGCCGTCTTCCTTATGTTGGAGCTAATAAACAAAGGTAACCAAGCAGGCACAACCAATACGGAATATCTCAGTGTCCCCAAGACTGTTGCTGTCAGGACCGGGTGGGCCGGACGTGGAGATCCGTTCCCTGTCCCCCCGCTGCTTCCGGACACTTGGGCTGGTGATTCCCAAATTTATGGCAAAGCTGTCGGTGGTCAAGTGCTTCTGCGATGTCGTTTGCGGTCTTTACCAGGATAAAGATATGATGGCAGACTGAATACAGCTTACCAACTGGTACGGAATATGGGTAATGCGGATACCTTGGCGGCGACGGTTCCGTTCACCAAAGACTACCCATTCCCGAACAGGAAGCGCGGTACTACCTATGCCGGGACGGGGCCTACGCTCAGCCTGTGGGCAGGATATCGGAGCTGGAAGGTCTCTGGAGACTGATTTAATGGAAAAACCCACCTCGAATCGGAGGTGGGTTTTAGCTAGTTGAATTATTTAGATAGCGTCTACACAAATTAAGTGCGGATAGCAGCCCAAATTTTATTAAGACGGTTTAGTGTCCGCCTAATGTGCAACATGCTGGATTGCACGTCCAGATCCTCCCAGCGAAGCCCCAGGAGCTCCCCAAGTCGTAATCCGGTAAAAACAGAGCACCAACCTGATGAAAACCCCATAGCGGTGCTGATAACTGGCTTGAAAGAGTTGAAGCTGCTCGCCCCTGGTCAATATCTCGATTTGCGGTTTGTTCCCTCTGGAGAGATTAATGGACGCTGCGGGATTGCTTTGGATGTATCCCTCGGCGACAGCATAAGATAACGCCTTGTGAAGGAACAAATTGATATTGACAGCGGAGTACACCCCGGATTTCGACCTGACAGGTGTATAGAGAAATAATATGGCCCCCGGAGCGCATCCGCGCTCCGGGGGCCGACCTTTGGTTTGCTCAGTTGCCGTAGTAGGCCTTCAGGTACATCTCCTTGATCTCGCTCATCAGGGGATAGCGGGGGTTGGCGCCGGTGCACTGGTCGTCGAAGGCCTGCTCGGTCATCTCGTCCAGGGAGGCCAGGAAGGTCTCCTCGTCGATACCGTAATCCCGGATGGTGGCCTTGATGCCCACCCTTGCCTTCAGCCCGTCGATGGCACGGCACAGGTTCTCCAGCTTCTCCTGGTCGGTGTCCCCGCCCAGGTTCAGGGCGTCGGCTACCTTGGCGTAGCGGGCGAGGGTGTGGGGGTGGTCATACTGGGGGAAGGTGCCCATCTTGGCAGGGGCCTCGGCGGCGTTGAAGCGGAGCACGTGGCAGATCATCAGGGCGTTGGCTACGCCGTGGGGCAGGTGGTGGAAGGCCCCTAGCTTGTGGGCCATGGAGTGGCACACCCCCAGGAAGGCGTTGGCGAAGGCCATGCCCGCCAGGGTGGCGGCGTTGGCCATCTTCTCCCGGGCCGCCACGTCGGTCTGGCCGTTGTCGTAGGCACGGGGCAGGTACTGGAAGATCATTTGCAGGGCCCGGAGGGCCAGGCCGTCGGTGTAGTCCGTGGCCATCATGGAGGCGTAGGCCTCCAGGGCGTGGGTGACGGCGTCGATGCCGGAGGCGGCGGTGAGGCCCTTGGGTGCGCTCATCATCATGTCCGCGTCCACGATGGCCATGTCCGGCATGAGCTCGTAGTCCGCCAGAGGATACTTCACCCCAGTGCTCTCGTCGGTGATGACGGCGAAGGGAGTTACCTCGGAGCCGGTGCCGGCGGAGGTGGGGATGGCGATGAAGCTGGCCTTCTCCCCCATGTGGGGGAAGGTATAGACCCGCTTGCGGATGTCCACGAAGCGCATGGCCATGTCGGTGAAGTCCGCCTCGGGGTGCTCATAGAGGACCCACATGATCTTGCCGGCGTCCATGGCGGAACCGCCGCCGATGGCGATGACGCAGTCGGGGCCGAAGGCCCGCATCCGCTCCGCGCCGGCCTTGGCGCAGGCCAGGGTGGGGTCGGGAGCCACGTCGTAGAACACGTCGTAGCGAATGCCCATCTCGTCTAAGCGGTCGGTGACGGGCTTGGCGTAGCCATTGGCGTAGAGGAACTGGTCGGTAACGATGAAGGCCTTCTTCTTGTTCATGACCTCCTTCAGCTCCCGCAGGGCCACCGGCAGGCAGCCGCGCTTGAAGTACACCTTCTCCGGGGCCCGGAACCACAGCATGTTCTCTCTCCTCTCCGCCACAGTCTTGATGTTCAGCAGGTGCTTGACCCCCACGTTCTCGCTGACGGAGTTGCCGCCCCAGGAGCCGCAGCCCAGGGTCAAAGAGGGGGCCAGCTTGAAGTTGTACAGGTCCCCGATACCGCCCTGGGCGGCGGGGGTGTTCACCAGGATGCGGCAGGTCTTCATCCGGTGGGAAAAGGCCTCCAGCTTCTCCGGCTGGGCCGCGGCGTCCAGATAGATGGAGGCGGTGTGGCCGTAGCCGCCGTCGGCCACCAGCCGGTCCGCTTTGTCCAGGGCCTCGCTGAAGTCCTTGGCGCGGTACATGGCCAGCACCGGGGAGAGCTTCTCGTGGGCGAAGGCCTCGCTGATGTCCACGCTTTCCACCTCGCCGATGAGGATCTTGGCGCTCTCCGGCACGTCAATCCCGGCCATCCGGGCGATGGTGTGGGCGCTCTGGCCCACGATCCCGGCGTTGAGAGACCCGTTGGGAAGGATGGTGTCCCGGACCTTCTGGACCTCGTCGCCCTGGAGGATATAGCAGCCCCGGGCGGCGAACTCGGCGCGGACCTGGTCGTAGACGCTGTCCAGGACGATCACCGACTGCTCGGAGGCGCAGATCATGCCGTTGTCGAAGGTCTTGGAGTGGATGACGGAGTTCACCGCCAGCAGGATGTCGGCGCTCTCGTCGATGACGGCGGGGACGTTCCCCGGCCCCACGCCCACGGCGGGCTTACCGGAGGAGTAGGCGGCCTTCACCATACCGGGCCCGCCGGTGGCCAGGATCAGGTCCGCCTCAGCCATAAGCCGGTTGGTGAGCTCCAGGGAGGGATTGTCGATCCAGCCGAGGATCCCCTCGGGGGCGCCGGCGGCCACGGCGGCCTCCAGCACCACCTTGGCGGCGGCCACGGTGCAGGCCTTGGCCCGGGGATGGGGGCTGAAGATCATGCCGTTGCGGGTCTTCAGGGCCAGGAGGGCCTTGAAGATGGCGGTGGAGGTGGGGTTGGTGGTGGGGATCACCGCCGCCACCACGCCCACGGGCTCCAGGATCTTCTTCACGCCGTAGGCCCTGTCCTCCTCCACCACGCCGCAGGTCTTGACGTTCTTATAGGCGTTGTAGATGTATTCGGCGGCGTAGTGGTTCTTGATGACCTTGTCCTCCACCACGCCCATGCCGGTCTCCTCCACGGCCAGCTTGGCCAGGGGGATCCGGGCCCGGTCGGCGGCGGCGGCCGCCGCCTGGAAAATGGCGTCCACCCGCTCCTGGGTGTAGCCGGCAAAAACCCGCTGTGCCTGACGGACCTGCTCCAGCAGGGCCTCAAAGCTCTCCGCGCTGTCCACCACGGGATAGTTCTTCTCACTGGACATTTGGGACGCTCCTTTCCCCCCGCGGCAGGCGGGGCGGCAGATTGTAGTTGTGTCCGTCAATAAATCGTTAAAAATTTAACCATTTATTTGTTAATAGTTTAACAATAAGAGGAGCGGAATGCAATGACCAATTCTGCCTAACTTTTATATCAATAATTTTCTAATTATATGCAAGTAGCACAATATAAATTGACGACTATGCTTCCATATGGTAGTGCTGTAAAAAGCAGGGCTGGCCCGCGGGAGGGGAGAAATCAATGGAGGCAGACATTCAGTTCAAGTCGGTCTCGGATGACAACATGGAGGCATGTATTCGGCTGAAGGAAGAAGTGGGGGGCGTCGTACATTGCCTTCAACGAGAGCTCGCTGCCAACGGCGGCGGAGGACTCAACAGTGGCCAGAGCCTTTGCTATCTGCGATGGCGACCGCGTGGTAGGCTTTACCATGTTCGCCTTTGACGAGGGCTGTGAGGAACCCAACGACAGGTACTGGCTCTGGCGTTTCGTGATCGACAGGGAGTGTCAGGGAAGGGGATACGGGCACCTGGCCATGGGAGCAATCATCGCCTATTTCAAGAATACGGGGTGGATCACATCAAGCTGTCCACGAAGGAGAGCAACAGGAGAGCGATCTCGCTGTACAAGCGATTTGGTTTTACGGAAAATGGGGAGAGGAACGGCGAAGAGACCCTGTTTTTCTTAAAATTGTGACCCTGTGGGTGCTAGGGAGAAGCAAATTATTTTGCTTATCCCTAGCGTGTCGAAAAACTTCCTTCAGGAGTAGAAAGCTGCACAGCGCAGGGGGAGCTCGAGGGGGCGAAGCCCGCCTCGAATCCAATTGAATGCCCCGCAAAGCCCTGCTGCGCAAGGCGTGCGGCGAGCGTAGCGAGGACTTTCACACTGCGTAGCTGTGTGAAAGTAACGGCATTTTCAGGCTGTCGAGAAACCCGATCTACGGTTTATGCGCCGGGGTGGTATTTGGCGCAAAGCGTGCAGAGCAGGATATCAATGAAGGGAAAAAGCTTCTCCCTCCATAGCCAATTGGCCAGTTTTTTGAGGTTCATGGCAGCAAATTTAAGCTTCACCCAGTTGGCAACCTGAACCAAGCCTCTGTACTGGGTATAACGCATGGAGTGTTTTTCCTTGGCGTCGGCAAAGACCCGTTCAATGGTCTCTTTCCGCCGCTTGTAGAGCTCCCGGTACGATGCGGTTGAACGTCATGAACTCGTCTGAGCCGTCCATGCGTGCCGAGTCAATGATCTCCATTGGCAACACGCTCTCGATGTACTGCTTCATATAGAAGAATACGACTGGAGCGGCCACCCCTGGGACGATCAGGGGGATGTAGCTGTTGGTCCAACCAAGGCGCACGCACATCTGGTAGAAGTCTACGGCGCTGACCTGCTGGGGGGTGACCATGACCGCCATGATGAAAGTAAAGGCGATCTTTTTGAGGCGGAAATCGTAGGTATGAATTCCGTAGGCGGTCAGCGCGGAAAAATATGTACTGAGCAGAGCGGTGGAAGCCGCGATGACGAAGCTGTTGAGCATACCGCGCGGAATATTTCGCTCCACTGCCTGTCAGTTGGTGTTGTACTGGAGCGCCACATCCGAAT
This sequence comes from uncultured Eubacteriales bacterium, assembly GCA_900549475.1. GTDB lineage: Bacteria > Bacillota > Clostridia > Oscillospirales > Oscillospiraceae > Pelethomonas. The sequence goes on along the minus strand of UROF01000020.1, from coordinate 31,130 downwards.
ACAGCCATTTTGTAACGAGCTGTAGCCGCTCCGGTTCCCGGGCGCAGAGGTACGCAGCATATGAGACATAGTGAAATCCAAGGTAAAATTTTGTACGACAAAAATACGACACCAGCTACTGTGCAACCACTACTTTACCGTCCAAGAAGCCTTGGGAAATCAAGAAAAATGAGATGTTAACTGACACCAGATTCGTTTCACACGCAGGAGGTCACTGGTTCGAGTCCAGCAGTCTCCACCAAAAGCACCGGAAATTCATCAGAATTTCCGGTGCTTTTATTTGTTTTTAGCCCCTTTTATGATTTTGATATTTTTTCCCACTACCCCTTTTCCCCTGACCACAGGGATGCCGCAGACAGGAAAACTCCCGCATTTGCGGGAGTTCTTTTTTTACCTTCATGCTGTGCCTGCTGCTTCCCGAAGGTGAAGACTGCCCAACAGCGGGCGAATTTTACAAATGCGCAAGGTTCGCGTTTTTCACTTTTTTTGTGGTACAGTAATTGTGAAAACAAATATCTCCAGAGGCCCTCTGTTCCGAAGCGGCGCTTCGGAGCAAAAGGCCCCTGGACGACTCGACAGAAAAGGAGAGATGGAATATGAGGGCGAACAAGCTCCTGTGGGTCCTGCCTCTGACCCTGACTCTGCTGACCGCCACCGCCCTGGCAGCGGGGGAGCACGGTGACCACAGCACTGACAGCGGCTGGATGGCGCTGATGGAGACTACCACCGAACTATCCAGCGGCAGCTACTACCTGTCGGGCAACGTGGCGTATAGGGGCGTTGCCCCCTCACCGTCAGCGGCGATGTTACCCTCTGCCTCAACGGCTATGAGCTTAACCTGAATGGGCAGTGCATCTATGTGGGCAGCGGCGCCGACCTCACCCTGTGTGACTGCGGTGACGGAAACAGTGGCGTCATTACCGGTGGACTGGGCTACGAGGATGGTTTTGACACCTCCGGCGGCGGAGTGTATGTGGAAAACGGCGGCAACTTCACCATGGAAGGCGGCATTATCTCCGGCAATTCTGCCTACTTCGGCGGTGGGGTGTATGTGTCCGGCGGAGACTCCGACACCATGGGGGCGGCACCTTTACTTTGAACGGCGGTACTATCACCGGCAATAAAGCCAGCCTCTATGGTGGAGGCGTGGATGTGTATGAGTACAACGGCAGCTTCACCCTGTCTGGTAACCCCGTCATCGCGGACAACACCAAGACGGACGGGGCCACCCCCAGCAATGTTTGTCTGCGCCAGCCTGATGGCAGCGAACAGGCGACCATTACCATCGGCGAGGAAGGAGTGACCAAAGGCACGCGCGTCGGCGTGACGCTGGAAACCTCCACCGGCACTGTCACCAGGGGATGGAGCGAGAAGATGGTCGGGGCAAACCCGGCGGACTACTTTTTCTCCGACGATGATGCTTACGACATACTGCTGGATGACAGCGGCGAGGCTGCCTTGGGCCTGATAATGCAATATACGGTCACCTTCGATGCCAACGGCGGCAGCTATGTCAGCCCTCAGACGGTAAGGAGCGGCTCCGCAGTCACAGAGCCGGATGCGCCCAGCAGAGCGGGCTGCTGCTTCACCGGCTGGTATTTGGACGGGTGGAGGTACGATTTCAGCACCCCGGTGGAGAGGGATATTACCCTTGTAGCCGGGTGGAGCGAGATCTTCAGCATCCCTTCCCATGACATTACCGTGGACTGCGGCAGCCACGGTGACGTGAAGGTCTGGCCGGAGAGCGCCCCCATGACCACTACGGTTACCATCACCGTCACACCTGACAAGGGCTACGAGGTGGCGGAGGTGATCGTCACCAACAGGGACGACCATGCGCTCACCGTCACCCTCGAGGGTGACAGAAAGTACGCCTTCACCATGCCCAACAGTGATGTGACCGCTGCCGTCACCTTCCGGCCGGTGCCCGAGGACAGCACTGCTGGAGGGGCCCTGACCATCGCCATTCCTGACGGCTGGGTGAATCCCTACAGCGATGTGGCAGCCAATGCCTGGTACTATGACGCGGTGGACTATGCCAGCGCCAACGGCCTCATGGGTGGGGTAGACAACGACGCCTTCGCTCCTGAGGGCTCCATGAACCGCTCCATGGTGTGGACGGTGATCGCCTGTCTGGCGGGGCAGACCATCGGCGGAATCACCTGGGCGGAGGACGCCTTCGCGTGGGCCATTAGCAAAGGCTTCATTGACGGGCGAGACGGTCAGCTGGCCCCGGGCGATCCCGTGACCCGGGCTGAGGCCGCCACCATCCTGGCGAGAATCCATGTGCTGAGCAAGTAAGCGGAAAACAAAGTTCATACAGCGGCAGGAGGAGGAACGGCAGCGTTTGGCATTGCGCGGGCACTGACGGTCCGGCCGGAATCCCTCGTGCTGGATGAGCTGGTGCCTTCACTGGATTATGTATCTAGGTACAGGTCATCTACTTGCTGAGCGTTTGCAGCAGAAAAGTGCTTCCAGGAAGAGCCGCAGCTGCGCGAAGTAGAACCCAATCGCTTTGTTGCCTGCCATTATGCTAAAGAAGAAAATCGGCAGGCATGAGGATGCCTCCATAAAAATTACATGACGATGCGGTGAGTGGCTGCCTGGATGATAGGTATCATCGCCGCAGGTACACCGTGAAAAAAGGTTCCCGAGGAACAATTTGTTCCTCGGGAACCTTTTTGCTGATGCTATACTGTGGTACCACTAGGACGCCACAATATCACAGAAGAATCACATTTCTCGAACTCGTTGACCGAGTAAGACCTTTTTGGTTGTATATACAAACCATAAAGAGACAGATGCGGCTGCGTATGTGTTTCGGAAACAGACACAAGGAGGACCAAAGATGATACGAAAAGTATTGACGATAGCCCTGGCTATGTGTGCCATGCTTGCGCTGCTGTCAACGATGGCGATAGCGAAGGGAGATGGGGACGAGGGATTAAGCGATACCTACTTCGGGCTGACCATCACCTGCCAGGAGGGGGAAATCGCAGAGAAGGTGAGCAGCGATAATAATAGTAAAGAAATTCAGATCACGGCAGGCGGAACGTACACCATTTCCGGGACACGGTCGCAAAATAAAGACGATTGGAACGGGTATACACCTGCCCCAACGAGAGAAGTGATCGGTGTTACTACAGAGGAGAAAGTCACGCTGATCCTGGAGAACGTGACGATCGAAGCGCCGAATTTTGATATGCAGGGGTACCAGGTGGGTGGCATCGTGTGCGGGGAAAATTCCAATGTACACATTGTTTTGCAGGGTACCAACACCATCGACATGGATAAGCGCGACGAGAATACATATTCCACCGGAAGCGCTGGGATTGGATTGAAAAACAATGCCAATCTGGTGATCTCTGGCAGTGGAAGCCTGGTGGCCAAAGGCGGGCAAAATCACCCGGGCATCGGTATGCTTACTGGGAATTCCAACGGAAATATCACCATCAACGGCGGTACCATTGAAGCTACCGGCGGTTTCCAGGGGGCCGGAATCGGGTGCTATGGCGGAAGCAGTGGAACGGTAGGTGATATTCTCATCGAAGAAAGCGCGGGCGAGAAGATCCACCTTACTGCTACCGGAGGAACAAACAGTGGTGCTGGTATTGGAAGCGGATTAAGCAGCAGTTATCAATCCATTACTATAAAATCAGGTATAATCACCGCTACTTCTGATTCGACATCATATGGCAGCGGTGCCGGTATTGGTGGCAGCGGTTTCAGTACCACACCACCTGGCCCTCCAGCAATAGGGCCAATTACCATTTCTGGCGGCACCGTAACCGCCACGGGGACTGCCTACGGCGCAGGTATTGGCGGCGGCAGTCAGCAATTCCCGGCCATCACCATAACTGGCGGGGACATTCACGCCTATGGAAAGTACTATGGTGCAGGCATCGGCGGCGGCAATAGCTCCAAGGTTACCGCTGGCAGCGGTATCACCATCACTGGCGGTACCATCTATGCCGCCAGCGGCAGTGGCAATGGTATTGGTGCCGGCAGCGGCGGCGAAGCCGGAACAGTCTCCATCTCCGGTACGGCGGCTGTTACGGCCTTTTCCGGGAGCGCACTGGCCATCCATGAGACGGCAACTGTGACGGGCCGGTCCATTTTGAACGTGCAGTTCACCAGCGCGATGCCCGATTCCATCAATCTTCTGGAGGGCGTGACCACGGCTGGCAGCCTGTCCGATATTCCCAACGGGGCAAAGGCCTTTGCCTATACCTTTCCCAGCGCGGCCAGGGAGCTGCGAATCCAGGACGGTACTGAAGGCAGAGAGCAGTATTTTGCCGTCTATAAGGATGGCGCTGACTCGAAGGACATCTATTCGCTGCCTGCTGAGGGCATGCTGACCCAAAAGGGACTGACCTGGGAGGAGAAGCAGCCCACCGGCTTCACCATTACCGCTACTGCCGGGGCGAACGGCAGCATCTCTCCCAGTGGCGAGGTTTCTGTGGAGGCAGGCGGCAGCCAGACCTTTACCATTACCCCCAACGAGGGCTATAAGATCGCGGATGTCCTAGTAGATGGCGAGAGCGTGGGTGCGGTGAGCAGCTACACCTTCAGCGGCGTACAGGCAAAGCACACCATTGAAGCGACCTTCGCTTACGATATGCCAACGGTGGGGTTCAAGGTCAGAATGAACCCGCACATGGGCAGCCAATTTGAGGTGGTCTGTACCAAGAACGGGGAAATTTTGGATATAGATTTAGGAACCTACGTCAGTGCCTATTTACGGCCTTATATCGAAGGGGTCAATCCCAATGACAGTTCCTGGGGGAAGCATGTCTATTATACCTATGAATTCCGTGACGTGGTAGACGGATCTGAGGTACCCCGTGGCGACCCGTTTTACCAGGAATCCATTTATAATCGTGCGAATACAGGCAGCGGGTCAAAGGTACAGAAGATTACAGTAAACAAACTGTCTGACGAGCGGTTAGAGGACAGCTACTATCAGATCGTTGTAAAGGCGTATCAATCTGCCGATGGCGGTAGGCATCCCGAGAGCGATACGCAGCTGGGCTTCAGCACCATGAATCTCCATGTCCGGATGACAAAAGCAAACATTGTCCTGGATTGGCTGGACAGCTATTTTTGGGATGAATATTTCATTGACAATGACCTTGATAAAATCTATCTTACGGCGGAAGATCTGATCGCGGAGTATCTGAGGGCATATACCAGCACAATGGGTTGCGATGAGTCGGAAAATAACTGGCTGGACGATATCCCTGTGAGCTGGGAACTGACGGAGGGCACGACCTACAGTACCGAGCCCGGAGCCGCCAACACCTTTACCTGGACGGCTGATCCCACCCGGGCTTCCAATTTCGAAGGCTGGGAGATCCCTGAGAAATTTGAGCTGTCTCAGAATGTCACCTTCCAGAACCCCTATTCCGTTACCTTTGTGGCCAACGGGGAGACCATCGATACAAAGCTTGTCAAAAAGGGTGGAACGCTGGCGACTGCGGACTTCCCGGCAGTGCCCGAGGACGCCTCGGGCCGTGCCGGTGTATGGAGCGTGACAGAGGATATCACCAATATTTCTCAGAATATAACCGTGACTGCCGTTTATGGGCCGGATTCCTACCCCATTACCTACGTGCTGAATGGCGGCACCAATGCGCCGGGAAATCCAAACAGCTATACGGACAATGACCCGATCATTCTGACAGATCCTACCCGTGACGGCTATATCTTTGCAGGATGGACATACCGGGATCAGACGGTCCCCCAGAAGAATCTGACGATCCCGGCAGGGACGGTCACAGGCGCTTTGGAGTTCACGGCTCACTGGGAAGAAGCCTCGCAAAACCACACTATTACCGCCACAGCCGGAGCAGGCGGCACCATCACCCCCAGTGGTACGGTGACAGTTGCGGCGGGTGACAGCCAAGGATTCACTATCACTGCGGATGAGGGATATTATGTGCAGGATGTCCTGGTAAATGGTGTGAGCGTAGGCGCTGTGAACAGCCATACCTTCCACGATGTGAATGATAGTCACACCATCCATGCCGTGTTTGCCCAGGACGGCGGAGAAGGGGACGACAACTATATCATTGAAGCGATGGCCGGACAGGGAGGAACGATTTCTCCCAGCGGCAGAGTGTCTGTTACAGAGGGCGGCAGCCAGAGCTTCTACATCACGCCGGACTACGGATACTATATCGTGGATGTGCTGGTGGACGGCGTGAGCGTAGGTGCTGTGAACAGCTATACCTTTTATAATGTGACGGCCAACCATACCATTTACGCTGTATTTGCCTGGGGCGGCGGTGAGATCACCATTCAGTATGTCATTGATGCTTCCGCCGGAGAAGGAGGAACCATTACCCCCCATGGCAAGGTCTATGTGGTCAGCGGCGGCAGCAGGACCTTTACCATTGCGGCGGCGGATGGATATCAGTTGACAGATGTGCTGGTGGACGGCATAAGTGTTGGGGCAATGGATACCTATACATTTGCCAATGTCCGAAAGAACCACACCATCCAGGCGGTATTCGCCCCCGTTGATCAGAAGCCTGGCCCCGATGATACCGGCGTGTCCCAGTGGCTGAACACCAAGGATCATATGGCTTACCTCCACGGTTATGACGATGGCACCTTTGGCCCGGACAGCCGGATGACCCGAGCGGAAGCGGCGCAGATGTTCTATAACCTGCTGCTGGACAAAGAGGTACCTGTTACCGTCAGCTTCCAGGATGTGCCCGCCGATGCGTGGTATGCCGATGCGGTCAATACGCTGGCATCTCTTGGGATCATTACCGGTGTGGGAGATGGTCGCTATGAGCCTGACCGTGCGATCACCCGGGCGGAATTTACTGTGATCGCCATGCGTTTTGCCAAGCTGCCCGCCGGTGGACAAAACATTTTCTCCGATGTCAGTGCGGAGGATTGGTACTATGAGCAGGTGGTGGGCGCTGTAGCCTACGGCTGGATCGGTGGATACAGCGATGGGACGTTCCGCCCCAAGGAGACCATCACCCGGGCAGAGGTGACGGCTATCGTCAACCGGATGCTGGGCCGCAGTGCGGATGTGACGTATATTGACAGCCACAGAGAAATGCTGGTCCATTTTGCCGACGTGAGTAGGTTCTACTGGGCTTACTACGATGTTGCGGAGGCCACCAACGCGCATACTTACCGGTATACAGCCGCCGGGGAGAGCTGGCTGGAGACCTAAACAGCCGCCTTTGCGGATAAATTGAGAGCCATACCGTTTCCATCAGAAAATACGGCCCTTCTGCCTGCGGGCAGAAGGGCCGTATTTCTGTTTTGCCGCGGGCCCGTCCTGTTTTAAGTAGACAGCATAAAAAAGAGGGTACGAAAAAAATATTTCTTCGTTTCTTCTTTACATTATCACGTTAGCGTGGTAAAATGCAAAAGTGCCGGTGATGGTCAAGACCTGGCCGCACCGGGCGTGGGGCGGAGAAACCGCCGCCCTATGTATCAAATGGGATTTTGGAGGAAAAGAACATGAAGAAAATCGTATCTCTTGCGCTGGCTCTGCTGCTGAGCCTCTCTCTGGTGGCCTGCGGCGGGACCAACAATGGGGCCGCTGATAACGCAAATACAGCTGGCAACAGTGGGAACACCACCAATAACAGCGAGAATACGGATGCTGCCGACGGCGAGCAGGCCGGGGAGAGCGATCTCCAGTACATCAAGGACAAGGGTACCCTGGTGGTAGGCATGACCGATTTTGCCCCCATGGACTACCGGGATGAAAATGGCGAGTGGATCGGCTTTGATGCTGACATGGCCAAGGCTTTCGGTGAGTACCTGGGCGTCGAGGTGGAGTTCCTGGAGATCAACTGGAGCAACAAGCTGATGGAGCTGGATACCAAGGGCATCGATGTGATTTGGAACGGCATGACCATCAACGATGAGGTGAAGAACGGCGCCTCCGTCTCTGAGCCCTACTGCCTCAACGGCCAGGTGGTGGTGCTCCCCGCCGATAAGGCAGAGGACTATGAGACAGTGGAGAGCCTGAAGGACCTGAGCTTTGCCGTAGAGGACGGCTCCGCCGGTGCGGAGCAGCTGGATCTCCTGGGTCTCACCTACATCGCCAAGACCACCCAGGCCGACGCCCTGATGGAGGTGGCCTCTGGTGCCTCCGACGCCTGCGTCATCGACCTTCTCATGGCGGGCGCCATGATCGGCGAGGGCACCAGCTATCCCGACCTCACCTACACCGTACAGCTCAACAGCGAGGAGTATGGTGTAGCCTTCCGTACCGGCTCTGATCTGGTGGATGAGTTCAATACCTTCTGGAAAGAGGCCTACGACGCCGGTACCGTCATGGAGACGGCCACTACCTACGGTGTGCAGGAATCCGTTATCGAGAAGTAAAAACACCCTGAGATGCGGGGCAGGGGGCGGTGAGCCGCCCTCTGCCCTCGCCCTGTGAGAGAGGAATACACTATGCTGTCTGTTACGCTCACCTTGCTGGAGGGCCTGGTCGTTACCCTGGAACTGTTTGGCCTCACTCTCCTCTTCGCCTTGCCCCTGGGGCTGGTGATCTCCTTTGGCTCCATGAGCCGGTGTACCCCCCTGCGGCGGGTGGTCAAGACCATCGTATGGGTGGTCCGGGGCACGCCTTTGATGCTCCAGATCATGGTGGTGTTCTACGGGCCCGGACTGATGTTCGACCTGCCCCTGCTGCCCCGATTTACCGCTGCGGTGGTGACCTTTGTCATCAACTATGCCTGTTACTTCTCCGAGATCTACCGGGGCGGTATCCAGGGCGTGCCGGTGGGCCAGCGGGAAGCGGGGCTGGTGCTGGGCATGACCAAGACCCAGATCTTTTTTAAGGTTACTCTGCTCCAGATCATCAAGCGCATCGTTCCCCCTATGGGCAACGAGTTTATCACCCTGGTGAAGGATACCGCCCTGGTGCGGGTCATCTCCGTGTATGAGATCATCTGGATGGGTGAGACGTACATCAAAAAGGGTATGATCTGGCCCCTGTTCTACACGGCAGTGTTTTACCTGCTGATCAATGGTATTCTCACGCTGCTGTTAGGCTGGCTGGAGAAAAAGATGGACTATTTCCGGTAAGGAGGCACATGATGGCAATATTGGATGTGCAGCACATTGAAAAACACTTCGGCGCCACCCGGGTGCTGGAGGATATCAGCTTCCAGATGGAACAGGGCCAGGCCTTGGCCATTATCGGCTCCTCCGGCTCCGGAAAAACCACCCTGCTGCGGTGCCTCAACTTTTTGGAGACGCCCAATAAGGGCAGGATCATCGTCAATGGGGAGACCCTGTTTGACGCTGCGGACCCCGCCACCAAGAAGGAGGCGGAGGTGCGGAAAAAACGGCTCCACTTCGGCCTGGTGTTCCAGTCCTTCAACCTGTTTCCCCAGTACACCGCCCTGGAGAATGTGACACTGGCTTCGGAGCTGCTGGCAAAGGAGCGGCCCGACTTCAAGGAGCGGAAAAAGGAGATCCTGGAGGACATCCATGTGCAGGGAAAGGCTCTGCTGGAGCGGATGGGCCTGGGAGACCGGGCGGGGCACTACCCCCATCAGCTCTCCGGCGGTCAGCAGCAGCGGGTGGCGATTGCCCGGGCTCTGGCGCTGAAGCCGGACATCCTCTGCTTTGACGAGCCTACCTCCGCTCTGGACCCGGAGCTTACCGGAGAGGTGCTCAAGGTCATCCGGGAGCTGGCGGACCAACAGACTACTATGATCATCGTTACCCATGAAATGGCGTTTGCCCGTGATGTGGCCGACCAGGTGATCTTTATGGACGGCGGTGTGATCGTGGAGCAGGGTGATGCCCGACAGGTCATTGACAATCCCCGGGAGGAGCGTACCCGGCAGTTCCTGTCCCGGTATGCCGGCGGTGGTCGGGGCGTGCAGTAACGCTGTGGAAGGGAAGATCCCCAAACAGAAACACGATTTATATGGTATAGAGAAAGGAAGGGAGCGCCCGCAGGGCAGCTCCCTTCCTTTTCTGCATATGGACTGGAGGGAGGCGCCGGCATGGGCAGACGCCTCTCTCCCAAAAACAAATGCGGATGCCCCTCCTGACAGAAGGACTTTGCCGCTTGATGGCTTATGCCTGGGGCAGAACAGGGTCCGGAAGAACGGGGACGCTGTCACAGTTGGTGCAGATATCCTCCGCAGAAGCGCCGCCGCAGTTGACGTAAGCCTCGCCCACGGTAGCCTCGGCGCCGAATTCCACAGGCACAGACACACAGATGTCCTAGCTGATGGTAAATACACAGGCGCCGTTGCGAAGCCCTTCACAGGTCGTACGGCCAGGAGTGACCACAGGAGAGCCGCAGCACTTGGTGGTCGTGGCACCGGCCTGGGCAAAAGGCGTCACCGTGACCGGGACACATACAGAGGCGGATTGATACCCTACAGCGGGGCAGGTCTGGACCGCATTCACACCATCGGCAATCCCATTATCAAGCATTCAAATATCTCCTTTCCCTCAAGGGGTATGACTATCTTATGCAGGGAGTGGCCTGATGGTGACAGAAAAGCAAAAATCAGCTTGCCTGCGAAGCCGGAAAAAAAGTCCCTGCCTCATGTTGCAGCAAACAGGGAAACAACATCTGGATAGTGATCCATAGTTGAGAGACTTACCTGCACAAACAGAGGAGTGGAGCAATAGTATGGAGGTAACCATCAGTACGGATACGGTGATCCGGGCGGCATCGCTGCTGGCGGCTCTGGGGGCTTTGGGCGGCGCGGTAGTGTGGTGTATCCGGTTCGTGGAACGGCAGAAACATCAGGATCGGGAAATATCCGCTATCCGTAAGGAACAGACCCTGATCTGCTATGGCGTGCTGGCCTGTCTGAAAGGGCTGAAGGAACAGGGGTGCAACGGACCGGTGTCAGCAGCTCTGGACAAGATGGAAAAGCATCTCAATCAGGCGGCACACGAGGGAGAGGACAAATGACAGGAAAACGGAGAAAGACCATGTTGTTCCGTCTGCGCACCTGGCTTTCCGGAATCCCTCATCTGTTTGCCAAGCTGATGGTCCTCCACTGCGTGGCCTGCGGTACGGCGGCAAGTTTTTATGCCCTGCGTATTCTCTCCCGTACCGGCCATGACGCGTCCACTCTGCTGACAGTGATCCTGGGATTCTTTGGCGGGGAGCTGCTGCTGCTGTGCCTGAAAAAGATCCTGGCGGAGCCCCGTCAGGAGGACCAGTGATGCCGGAAGATCTCCCGATTCGCCTGTGGAGTGGTAAAGAAAGGAGCAAACATGGAGCAGATGACAAAACGATTGGCCAATCTCCTGTCCGTAAAAAGCCTGGTAACGCTGGTGCTTACGGCGGTATTTGCAGTGCTGGCCCTGCGGGGTATTGTGAGCGGACAGGATTTTCTGACGATCTTCCTGATCGTCATATCCTTCTATTTCGGCACTCAGAGCGAGAAGATTCAGAGCGGACTGGACAGTGAAAATGACAAGCATTGAACTGGCGGCGCTGGCCGCGTCCCAACTGGGAGTCAAAGAGTCTCCTCCCTGTAGTAATCAGGTGATATATAACACTTGGTATTATGGCCGGCAGGTGTCCGGCAGCAGCTATCCCTGGTGCATGGTGTTTGTCCAGTGGGTGTTTGCCCAGGCGGGAGTACCCCTTCCCCTCCGGACAGCCAGCTGCGGTGCCCTGATGCGTTCAGCACAGAAGGCAGGCTGCTGGGTGACAGAGGCGTACCAGCCGGGCGACGTGGTGATCTATGACTTTTCCGGAGGCGGAGCTACCGACCACTGTGGCATCATAGAGAGCGTGCAGGGCGGGACGGTGACAGCCATTGAAGGAAATACCGGCGCGGACAACGATGCCGACGGAGGGCAGGTCCAGCGGCGGGTCCGGAAGCTTGCTTGCGTGGTGGGGGCTGTGCGCCCCCAATGGAAAGAGGAGGAAGAAGACGTGGAGCGATTCAATACCGTGAGCCAATGTCCCAGCTGGGCCCGGGATACGGTGCAGAAGCTGGTGGACAAAGGGTATCTGGGCGGCAGCGGTGAAAAGGACAGCCAGGGCTGTCCCACCGACCTGGATCTCAGCCTGGATATGCTGCGGCTGCTGGTGATCCAGGACCGGGCGGGAAACTTTTCCTGAAAAATAGGAGAATGGCTTTTGCCATTCTCCTATTTTTTTAGGGAACAAATTTTAATGGGCTTTCGTCAAAGAGGTATCAACGCTATAAAGGAGACCCGCTATGAAAATGAAACGAATGGTTAGTCTTTGCCTGTCCCTGCTTTTGCTGACTGGCGCTGCCTTTGCGGCAGAGACGCCGGTTTCTCCCGCTCCGTCCTATGAGATCGCTCCTGTGACCGATCAGACGCTGACCCGGGTATGGGGCACTGCTGTAGAGGTGGGGGAGGATCAGGTCCGCCTGAACAACAGCAATGAAGAGGATCCCCTCTCCGATATTATCCTCAATGTGAACGAAGAGACTCTGGTCCTGGATGCTGTCACCGGTGAAGAGCTGTCCTTTGACCAGGTGGAGAAGGACGATGTGATCTATGCCTATGTGGGCGCGGCCATGACCATGAGCCTGCCTCCTCAGGCCTATGCCCAGATGATCCTGTGCAACATTCCCGCTGACTTCGGTGTGCCTTCCCTGGAGCAGATCCAGAGCATTACCGCCTGCGGCGAGGGGTATGACGTGCGCGTGGATGAGGAGACTGTGCTGCACATGGAGAAGGATGTGGAACTGCTGGCCTCTGAATCTGTTGAGGAGCCCGCTCTGGAGAGCCTCAAGCCCGGCGATATGCTGCTGACCTGGCGCCAGACAGAGGAGGCTTCCTGCGAGGCCCAGGGCGCTGTCTCCAAGGCGATGGTGTTTGCCGGAGAGTACGCCGGCTGGATGTATGCCGCTCCCGGTGAGCTGAGCATCAACGGCAATGCGGTGGAGTTTGCCGCTGGTGAGGAGCCCTTCGTACAGGGCGAGAAGCTGATGATCCCTCTGCGCCTGGTGGTAGAGGCTCTGGGCGGCGAGACCACCTGGAACCGGGAGAGCCGCATCATCGAGGTGACCGATGGGGAGGGCAATGTGCTCTATACGCTGGATGCCGATGAGAGCACCTATACCCGCGGAGAAAGCGGCGATCTGGATCTGATGACGCCTGCCGTGCTGCGCAACGGCACCACCTTCCTGGCGGCTGAGGACGTCCTCAAGCTCCATGACCTGAAGCTGGAAGTCAGATAAGAGCCGGTCCCGTAAGAAATCAAAAAAATCCCCGAAGCTTACTGCTTCGGGGATTTTTTGACGCTTGGGAAGAACGATCAGATCTGAACGATCCAGCCCATGTCGTCAGGCACCACGCCAGTCTGCATGCCGTAGATGGTGTCGTAGAGCTTCTGGCTGAGGTCGCCCACGTTGCCGTTGTTGATGACGATGTCCTCACCCTTGTAGCGCAGGTAGCCGATGGGGGAGATGACGCAGGCAGTACCGGTGGCCCAGGCCTCCTGGAGAGTGCCGTTCTTGCTGGCGGCCTCGATGTCGTCAATGGAGAGCTTGCGCTCAGACACCTTGTAGCCCCACTTCTTCAGGAGGGTGATGGTGCTGTCACGGGTGACGCCGGGGAGGATGGAACCGCCCAGAGGAGCGGTGATGACCTCGTTGTCGATCATGAAGAAGGCGTTGGAAGTACCCACTTCCTCCACATACTTGTGATCCCGGGCATCCAGCCACAGCACTTCCTTGCAGCCGGCCTCCAGGGCCTTCTTGGTGGCACGCATGCCGCCGGCGTAGTTGCCGCCTACCTTGGCAAAGCCGGTGCCGCCCACAGCGGCGCGGATGTACTCGTCCTCCACATAGATGTGGCTGCCGGTGAGGCCGCCCCGGTTGATGTCGTAGTAGGCACCCACGGCGCAGAGGATGATGATAAAGTGGTAGTGCTTGGCGGGCTCCACGGAGAAGCTCACCTCATCGGAGATGATGTAGGGACGGATGTACAGAGCGGTGCCGGGGGCGGTGGGAATCCAGTCCTCGTCGGCCTTGACGGTGGCCTTCACCGCGTCGATGAACAGATCTTCATCCATGAAGGGAATGCACATACGCTCGTTGGTGCGGTTGAGGCGCTTGGCGTTCATGTCGGGGCGGAAGAGGTTGATCTTGCCGTCGGGAGTGCGGTAGGCCTTCATGCCCTCGAACATCATCTGGGCGTAGTGGAGGACGCAGCTGGCGGGGTCCAGGCTGATGGGACCGTAGGGGACGATCTTGCCGTCGTGCCAGCCCTGGCCCTCGTCGTAGTCCATGATGAACATGTGGTCGGTGAAGTACTTGCCGAAGCCCAGGTTGCTCTGATCCGGCTTGGGCTTGGGATGGGTGGTGCGGGTCACAGGAAATGTGTAAGACATGGGAATCATCCTTCCTCTCGTATGTTTCCATTCTTTTTCTTGAAAGAAAAAGAATCAAAAAGAACTTTTGGCGCAAAGCTGCGCTTTGCTTATGGGATCATGCTGGATAAACCCCGCGCGAAACAACGTTTCGCGCAAAAAGTGTTTCTTTTGGTTCTTTTCTTTATTCATAAAGAAAAGAACAGCCCTCGTATTCCGGTGCCGTTACTCCATGCAGTAGAGATCCGGCCGGCGGTCCCGGAAGACGTTGATGGACTCCCGGATGCCCTGGATGACGGAGAAATCCAGATCGGCGGAGATGATTTCCTCGGTCTCACCAGCCTGGGCCAGGTACTCGCCCCAGGGGTCGATGATGGCGCTGTGGCCGGCGCAGGCGGTGTCGGCGGCGGCGCTGTTGCAGAGAGCCAGGAAGGTCTGGTTCTCGATGGCCCGGGCCCGGGCCAGGGTATCCAGGTGCATGGCTCGCTTGGCGGGCCACTGGCTCACGACAAACAGCAGATCCACGCCCTGGACGGTGAGGCTCCGGATCAGCTCCGGGAAACGAATATCGTAGCAGATGATGAGGCCGCAGGGGATGCCCTCCAGGGTGAAGCGGCAGGTGCGGCTGCCCATCCGGAAGAAGTTGTGCTCCCCGGAGGGAGTGAAGAGGTGGGTCTTGTCGTACTCCGCCACCAGATTCCCGGACCGGTCAAAGACATAGGCGGTGTTGTAGTAGCCGTCGGCGCGGCGGTTGGCTACGCTGCCGGCCACGATGTTGATATGCAGCTCCTTGGCCAGGGCGGAGCACAGGGCCTTGGTAGCCTTGCCGTCGTCATCGGCGCAGGGGGCGAGCTCCTGGGGGAAAAAGCCGGTGTTCCAGGTCTCCGGCAGTACCACCGTGTCCGGGTGATCCCGGTTAACGGCTTCACGGATCATGGCTTCGGCGTGGGAGAAATTGGCCTTCACGTCCCCCAGCTTCATATCCAGCTGGACGCAGCTTACCCGCATGGCCTTAGCCCTCATAGTCACGGCCGGCTTCCAGGGCCTTCATGTTCAGCTCCACCAGCTGAGCCTTTTTGGGGGGCACCAGCTTCTGGACCGTCACCTCAGTACCGTTGAAGCTCAGCTCCGGGTTGTGCTGAAGGACGTGGCCCATCATGACCATGTTGGCCAGGGTGGGGACGCCGGCGTCATTGGCCATCTTGGTGGCGGGAATGTAGTAAACTTCCACGTCGGTGCGCTCCACCTTGGCGGAGATCAACGTGGAGTCCACATAGATCTGGCCGCCGGGGACTACAGTGTTGACGTATTTCTCAAGGCTGGGCAGGTTCATGACGATGAGCACGTCGGGGTCAGTGACGATGGGGGAGCCCACGGGATCGTCGGAGAGGACCACGTTGCAGTTGGCGGTGCCGCCCCGCATCTCAGGGCCGTAGGAGGGGAGCCAGGACACCTGGAGGTCCTCCAGAAGGCCCTTGTAGGCCAGGAACTTACCGGCAAACAGGATGCCCTGTCCACCGAAGCCCGCGATCAGGATCTGGGTCGTTTTCATCTCACTTGCCCTCCTTTTCCGCGCTTCTGTCCTTGTAGACGCCCAGGGGGTAGTAGGGCAGCATGTCGCTCTCCACCCAGTTGAGGGCCTGCTGAGGCGTCATGCCCCAGTTGGTGGGGCAGGCGGAAACCACTTCCACCAGGGAGAAGCCCTTGCCCTCGATCTGGTTCTGGAAGGCCTTCTTGATGGCCTTGCCGGCAGCCTTCACGTTCTTGACGTTGTTGACCGCCACACGGGCGATGTACTCAGGGCCGTCCTGGGTAGCCAGCAGCTCGCAGACCTTGATGGGCCAGCCGCACAGCTTCACGTCACGGCCGTAGGGGGAGGTCTGGGTCACCTGGCCGGGAAGGCTGGTGGGGGCCATCTGACCGCCGGTCATGCCGTAGATGGCGTTGTTGACGAAGATGATGGTGATATTCTCGTTCCGGGCGGCGGCGTGGACCGTCTCCGCCATGCCGATGGAGGCCAGGTCGCCATCACCCTGGTAGGTAAAGACAATGTTGTCGGGGCGGCTGCGCTTGATGCCGGTAGCAGTGGCGGGAGCACGGCCGTGGGCAGCCTCGATCATGTCGCAGGTGAAGTAGTCATAGGCCATGACCGCGCAGCCAACCGGGGCCACGCCGATGGTCTTGCCCTCGATCCCCAGCTCGTCGATAGCCTCCGCCACCAGACGGTGGATGATACCGTGGGGGCAGCCGGGGCAGTAGTGCAGAACGGCGTCGGTGAGCGCCTTGGGTTTCTCAAATACGATTGCCATCTCAGTTCTCTCCTTTCGTAGCCTTGCGGATACTCTCCAGCACCTGATCGGGGCTGGGGATCATGCCGCCCACCCGGTTGCACAGGGACACGGGGCGGCGGCAGCCGGAGGCCAGCTGGATATCCTCCACCATCTGGCCCATGCTCAGCTCCACGGACACAAAGCACTTCACCTGGTCCGCGGCCTGGCTGATAGCCTTCTTGGGGAAGGGCCAGAGGGTGATGGGCCGGATGAGGCCGGCCTTGATGCCCTCGGCGCGGGCGGCCACCACGGCGTTCTTGGCCACACGGGAGGCGATGCCGAAGGCTACTACGCACAGCTCCGCGTCGTCCATCATGTAGCTTTCGCAGAGGGCCTCGTTTTCCTCCACGGCCTTGTACTTCTCATAGCGCTCGAAGTTCTTCTTCTCCAGGACATCGGGCTGGAGGTAGAGGGAGTTGACGATGTTGTGCTTACGCTTGCACTCGGTGCCGGTGAGGGCCCAGGGCTTGTCGTAGTGCTCCACCTCTACATCCTCAAAGGAGATGGGCTCCATCATCTGACCGATGGTACCGTCGGCCAGGATCATGGCGATCATGTTATATTTGTCCGCCAGGTTGAAGCCCTTGACGGTGAGGCTGGCCATCTCCTGGACGGAGGCGGGAGCCAGCACGATCATGTGGTAGTCGCCGTGTCCGCCGCCGCGGGTGGCCTGGAAGTAGTCGCTCTGGCTGGGCTGGATGCCGCCCAGACCCGGGCCGCCGCGCTGGACGTTCACCACAAAGGCGGGCACGTCACTGCCGGCGATATAGCTCAGGCCCTCGCCCATCAGGGAGATTCCGGGGCTGGAGGAGGAGGTCATTACCCGCATGCCGGCGGCAGCGGCGCCGTAGACCATGTTGATGGAAGCTACCTCACTCTCCGCCTGGAGAAACACGCCGCCGATCTTGGGCATCCGCTTGGCCATATAGGCGGCCACTTCTGTCTGAGGGGTGATGGGGTAACCGAAATAGTGACGGCAGCCGGCCCGGATCGCCGCCTCGGCGATGGCCTCGTTGCCCTTCATCAGTACTCTTTCTGCCATACCTTTGCCTCCTTACTTCTCCACAGTGATGATGCAGTCGGGACACATGGTGGCGCAGAAGGCGCAGCCGATGCACTGGGACTGGTCGGTCATCTCCGCGGGGGAATAGCCTTTTTTGTTGATCTTGTCCTTGGCAATGGCCAGGATGTGCTTGGGGCAGGCCTCCACGCACAGTCCGCAGCCCTTGCAGAGGTCCGTCTTGAACGTTACTTTTGCCATGGTGGCTCCTCCTTTTATTGCTGCCAGATAGAATTGCTGGTTATAACAGGGGTGATTATGTACCGGGTCTGCCGCCGGAGCGGCGGGCACGGCCTCAGCCGAACAGGGGACGGGGCTTGGGCGGCCCCTTCTGCTCGGGCAGATCGAAGTATTTTGCCTGGAGGGACATGGGAAGAAGATCTTCCACCTTTCCCTTCAGTCCTTCCGCTACCGTCTCCTCGGCGGTGGTCATCCACACCGGCAGGCCGCTGAGGCGGGAGAGCTCCGCCATATAGTCCGCTGCCGCCAGGACGTGCTCCGGCCGGGTCTCGTGGGCCAGGTTTGCGTTGTTGACGATGGCGGTGAAGGGAAGGCCTCCTGCCGCCTCGATCTCCCGCATGACCTCCAGTGCCTCCTCCGGCGTCCGGGTAAGAGGCCGGTAGGGGTTGGCCACGAAGGCCATCTGGAAGTCGTTCTCCTCCCGGATAAAGGGAGCGTAGCGGCCCAGGGCGTAGGCCCCCCGGTCGTCGCCGCCGATGTCCATGACGGCGTAGAGGCTCTTGTCCTCCACCAGGCGGTAGGCTTCCGCCGGCAGGGCGGGAAGATCCACATTGGAGTTGGCAAACTGGGGGGAGATGAGATCCACCCCCGCCTCGGCCAGCTCCTTGGCGCTGTCCTTGGTGCGGAAGTAGGGGTTGACGATATCCAGGTCAGCGATCGCCACCTTCTTGCCCAGCTTTCGCAGATACAGGGCGAAGTTGACGGCGATATTGGTCTTGCCGGAGCCGTAGTGCCCGGCAAAGAGGGTGACGCGCTTAATTTCCATAGTAGCCTCGCTGCGTTTCCTTATAGCTTGTTGCGGATGATCTTGCCGCTGGTGGTCTTGGGCAGCTCATCCCGGAACACCACCACCCGGGGATACTTGTAGGGGGCGGTGTGCTGTTTGACGTAGTTCTGGATCTCCTTCTTGAGTTCCTCGGTGCCCTCAGTGCCCTTCACCAGAACGATGCTGGCTTTCACCACCTGGCCGCGGACCGGGTCAGGGGCGGCGGACACGCCGCACTCCAGCACATAAGGCAGCTCCATAATGACGCTCTCGATCTCGAAGGGCCCGATGCGGTAGCCGCTGGACTTGATCACGTCGTCGGCCCGGCCCACATACCAGAGGAAGCCGTCCTCATCCTGCCAGGCCACGTCGCCGGTGTGGTAGAGGCCATCGTGCCAGACTTCCTTTGTCTTTTCCTCGTCCCGGTAGTAGCCGGTGAAGAGGCCGCAGGGAGTGCCCTTGTCAGTGCGGATGCAGATCTCACCGCTCTCGCCCACTTCCACGGGCTTGCCGTCGTGATCCACCAGGACGATGTCGTAGATGGGCACAGGCTTGCCCATGGAGCCCACCTTGTGGGCGTTGCCGTAGAGGTTGCCGATGCACAGGGTGGTCTCCGACTGGCCGAAGCCCTCCATGACCTGGAGACCGGTGAGCTCCTCCATTTGCTTGAACACCTCGGGGTTCAGGGCCTCGCCGGCAATAGAGGCGTGCTTGACAGAGGAGAGGTCGTACTTGCGCAGATCCTCTTTGATCATCATGCGGTACATGGTAGGAGGTGCGCAGAAGGTGGTGATGCCGTATTTCTTGAACAGGGGAAGGATGTCGGCGGCGTCAAACTTGTCAAAGTCATAGACGAAGGTGGCCGCCTCGCACAGCCACTGGCCGTAGAGCTTGCCCCACATGGCCTTGGCCCAGCCGGTGTCGCTGATGGTCAGGTGCAGGCCCTCCGGGTCCACACAGTGCCAATAGTTGGCAGTGAGGAAGTGGCCCAGAGCGTATTTATAGTTGTGGGCGGCGATCTTGGGATAGCCGGTGGTGCCGGAGGTGAAGAACATCAGCATCAGATCGCTGCCGCAGGCGCTGTCTGCGGTGCGGGGGAAGGAGCCGCGGAACATGGCGTACTCCTCGTCGAAGTTGTGCCAGCCCTCCCGGCTGCCGCCCACCAGGATCTTGGTGGTAAGGGTGGGGCTGTCCTTCTCTGCCAGCTCCACCTGATGGGCGGTGTCTCCGTCGGCGGTGCAGAGGATGGCGCTGACCCCGGCGGCATTGAAGCGGTAGGTGAAATCATGCTCCTGGAGCAGGTTGGTGGCGGGGATAGCAATGGCGCCCAGCTTGTGGAGGCCCAGGATGGCGAACCAGAACTGGTAGTGGCGCTTGAGCACCAGCATCACCCGGTCGCCCTTTTTGATGCCCAGGCTCTTGAAGTAGTTGGCGGCCCGGTTGGAGCCCTTGCTCATATCCGCGAAGGTGAAGCGCCGCTCCACCTTGTTGCGGTCCAGGTGCAGCATGGCCAGCTTCTCCGGCTTGCGCTCGGCGATGCCGTCCACGATGTCAAAGGCAAAGTTGAACTGCTCCTCGTTCTCAAAGGTCATGGACTGGAGCACGCCGTTTTCATCCTCCACCGGGTGGATGAACTTGTGGTAGATCCGCCGGTAGCCCGGCTTCTCCCGCTTCTGCTCCCGGATGATGCCGATGGCGGCGGCGTGATCCTCGGCGTCGGCGGCGGGGTCCAGCACCAGAGCGTAGAAGATGCAGTCCTCTCCGCCTACGGCGATCATGCCGTGGGGAGTGCCGGAATCATAGTAGATGCTGTCGCCGGGGCCCAGAACCTCGCTGTGCTCGCCCACCTGGACCTTCAGGTGGCCGCTGACCACGATGTCGCACTCCTGGCCCTTGTGGGTGGTGAGGGCGATGTCCCGGCGCTCCGCGTCGGCGTCGTACTCACAGTGGACGTACAGCGGCTCAGAGACTTTGTCCTTAAAGGAGGGGGCCAGGCTGTAATAGGTCATGCCGTGGGCCTTTTCGATCTTCTGACCCTGGCCCTGGCGGGTGACGGTGTAGCCCCGCAGCTTGGGGCTGGAGCCCTGGATGATGTCGGTGACATCCACGTGGAGGGCCAGGGCACAGCGGTAGATAAAGGCGAAGGACAGGTCGTGAAGGCCTGCCTCGCAGGCATTGTATTCCTCCAGGGATACGTCGGTGAGTACCGCCATCTCCTGGGGGGTGAGGCCCACGATCTCCCGCAGCTCACGGATACGGCCTGCCATCTCATGGAGCTTGAAATCCAACCCGGTAGTCATCTGCTGTTTCATTACATGATCCTCCCTTGATCGTTTCCCATGGGGCAAACAAAAAACTCGCCCCAAAGATTCGGTAATCTTTGAGACGAGTATAAAATATACCCGCGGTACCACTCAAATTGCGCTGCGGTTATGGCAGCGCCCCTCGTCGGGCTCCAACAAGCCCTATGCGCTCACGCGGCAGTCACGGGAAGGGTCTAGTCCCGGCAGCAGCCGGTTTCTTCCTTCCAACTCGGGAGCTACAAACCCACGGCATCGTTTTCCCGGCTCGCACCAACCGCCGGTTCTCTGAAAAACTACCTCCGGAGCCCTCTCCGTCACAGTTTTTTGGGCGGCCCCTCTGGGGCCCTTCATTCAGTTTGGCACCATATTACCATAATCTCTGGCAAAAGGTCAAGCATAAATTTTAGCGATGTAAAGAAGAGAGGCGGGCGGCTTTTCGACGAAGCCGGGAGAGCTCCGTCGAAAAGCCTTACGTTTGGGAAGCCGCTGCCTCCTTAAAAATCAAAGCTTATTGCGGATGATCTTGCCGCTGATGGTCTTGGGCAGCTCATCCCGGAACACCACGATCCGAGGATATTTATACGGCGCGGTGTGTTTTTTTACATAATTCTGGATCTCTTTCTTCAGTTCCTCGGTGCCTTCCTTACCCTTGACAAGAACGATGCTGGCCTTGACTACCTGGCCGCGGATCTCATCGGGGGCAGCGGATACGCCGCACTCCAGCACATAGGGCAGCTCCATGATGACGCTCTCGATCTCGAAGGGCCCGATGCGGTAGCCGCTGGACTTGATGACGTCGTCGGCCCGGCCCACATACCAGAGGTAGCCGTCCTCATCCTGCCAGGCCACATCCCGGGTGTGGTAGAGACCGTCGTGCCAGACATCCTGGGTCTGGGCCTCGTCCCGGTAGTAACCGGCAAACAGGCCGCAGGGCACGCCCTTTTCCGTATTGGTGCGGATGCAGATCTCGCCGTTTTCGCCGCGGGGCACCTCGTTGCCGTCGGCATCCACCAGCACCAGGTCGTAGGTGGGGATGGGCTTGCCCATGGAGCCGATCTTCTGGGCGTTGCCCACCAGGTTGCCGATGGTGAGGGTGGTCTCGGTCTGGCCGAAGCCCTCGTAGATCTGCAGGCCGGTCTGGGCCTCAAACTGGCGGAACACCTCGGGGTTCAGCGCCTCGCCGGCAGTGGTGGCGTGGCGGATGGAGCTAAGGTCGTACTTGGAGAGATCCTCTTTGATGAACATGCGGTACATGGTGGGCGGTGCGCAGAAGGTGGTGATATTGTACTGCTTGAAGAGGGGCAGGATATCGGCGGCGTCGAACTTGTCGAAGTCGTAGGTGAACACGGCGCCCTCACACAGCCACTGGCCGTAGAGCTTGCCCCACAGGGCTTTGCCCCAGCCGGTCTCACTGATGGTGAAGTGGATGCCGTCGGAGTGGACGCAGTGCCAGTACTTGGCGGTGATGTAGTGGCCCAGGGCGTACTTGTAGCTGTGAGCGGCGATCTTGGGGTAACCGGTGGTGCCGGAGGTGAAGAACATCAGCATCAGGTCGTCGCCCTTGGGGGAATCCGCTGTCCGGGGGAAGGAGCTGCGGAACATGGTGTACTCCTCATCGAAGTTGTGCCAGCCCTCCCGGCTGCCGCCCACCAGGATCTTGGTCTTGAGGGTGGGGCTGTCCTTCTCCGCCAGGTCCACCTGATGGGCCACGTCGCCGTCAGCGGTGCAGAGGATGGCGCTGATGCCGGCGGCATTGAAGCGGTAGGTGAAATCGTGCTCCTGGAGCAGGTTGGTAGCGGGCACGGCGATGGCGCCCAGCTTGTGGAGACCCAGAATGGCGAACCAGAACTGATAGTGGCGCTTGAGCACCAGCATCACCCGGTCGCCCTTCTTGATGCCCAGGGATTTGAAGTAGTTGGCCGCCCGGTTGGAGGCCTTGCTCATGTCGGTGAAGGTGAAGCGCCGCTCCACCTTGTTGTGATCCAGATGGAGCATGGCCAGCTTGTCGGGATACTTGGCGGCGATGGCGTCCACGGTGTCGAAGGCAAAGTTGTATTCGTCGGCATGTTCAAAGGTCAGGGACTTGAGGGCGCCCTTCTCGTCCTCCACGGCGTGGACGAACTTCTGGCACAGGTACTCCTCGCTGGTGCGGGCCTGGACGATGCTCTCCCGGACGGAGCGCTCGTCGGTCTCCTCGCCGGAGATGACCACGGCACAGAATACGCACTCCTTGCCGCCTACGGCGATCATGCCGTGGGGGGTGGAGGAGTTGTAGAGGATGCTGTCACCCTCGTTGAGGATCTCGGTGTGCTCGCCGACCTGGACCTTCAGCTGGCCGGAGAGGATGATATCGAACTCCTGGCCGGAGTGGGTGGTGAGGTGGATGGGCCGGTGCTGCTGGGCCTCGTCGTACTCATAGGTGACGTAGTAGGGCTCCGCCAGCTTCTTGCGGAAGTAGGGGGCCAGGTTGCAGATGGAGATGCCCTGCTCCTTGGCGGTCTGCTGGCCCTCGCCCTTGCGGGTGACGGTGTAGCTCATCAGGTGGGCGCCGCTGTGGCCTTCCAGCAGGTCGGTGATGCCAAGGCCGAAAGCCAGGGCGCACTTATGGATAAAGGTGAAGGGCAGGTCCACAAGGCCCGCCTCGTAGGCGTGGTACTGCTCCACAGTGGTATCGGTATTTTGCGCCATTTCCGCCTCGGTGAAGCCGCAGATATGCCGCATCTCTCGGATACGGAAGGCTACCTCCGCCAACTGGTTCGCTACACGACTGGTCTCCATAACAGATCCTCCTTAGAGAAGTAAATGATTCTGTGAACGAGAAAAGACGCCGCCGTCGGGCAACAAAAAAACTCGTCTCAAAGGAATTTCCTTTGAGACGAGTAAAAAAATCATTACCCGCGGTACCACTCAAATTGCGTCCCGATACGGACGCCACCTTCAGGCTCCAACAAGCCCTATGCACTGACGCGGCAGCTACGGGAGGCGTCTACTTGCCCTTACTACGGGTGTTCAAACCTCCAGCTCGGAAGGGATGGGACCTTGAGACCTCTTGCCGCCGGGATCTCACCATCCCCGGCTCTCTGCGGGCAGAACCTTCTCGTCCGTCTTCGTCATCGCTTTTCTAATTCACTTGTGCTGGAGTTTACACCAATTTTTCCGCCTTGTCAAGACGTTTTTTGCATTTTTATGCGGACGAGAGGAAAATTCTGCCGCCGGGAGAGTCAGCGGCCCCGGCTGCTTTTCCCGTGAGGACTGCCCTTGCGTCCGGCAGCCGGGCCTCTGTTGGTTCCCCGTGCTGGGGCCTTTCCGGGCCTTTCCGCGTTCCTGGCGCTGGCCCGGCTGAGGGCGGTTTTTCCACCGGGAGAGACCTTGGTGTACCGGCTCTTGCCGGAGGAAGCGGCGGATGCCCTCTCCTCACGGCGGGCAGATCCTTTGCCCCGGCGCTCCTCCTGCTGGGGGCCTTTCCCGGACTTTTCCCGGCGTCCGGCGGCGGGCTTCTCCTCCTCCCGTCCCCCGTGGAGGGGCCGGATCAGGCAGTCTTTGCCGTAGCCGATGAGGTCGGTACGGTGGGCCTTGTGGAGGGCCTCCGTCACCAGACGGCGCATCTCCGGCCGCTTCCACTGGAGCAGTGCCCGCTGGAGGGCCTTGTCGTGGGCGCTCTTGGCCACATATACCGGCTCCATGGTGCGGGGGTCGATCTCCGTGTACCACATGCAGGTGGAGAGAGTGCCGGGAGTGGGGTAGAAGTCCTGGACCTGCTCCGGCTGGCGGCCGGTCTTGTTGAGGTACTCCGCCAGCTCCACCGCGTCCTCCAGGGTGCAGCCGGGGTGGCTGCTCATAAGGTAGGGGACGATATACTGCTCCAGGCCGTAGCGCTGATTGAGCCGTTCGTACTTCTCCTTGAACTTGAGGTACACGTCGAAGTGGGGCTTGCCCATGTAGTCCAGCACCCGGCTGGCACAGTGCTCCGGAGCCACCTTCAGCTGGCCGGAGATGTGGTAGCGCACCAGGTCGGAGAAAAACTCGCTGTTCTTCTCCGCCAGCATGTAGTCAAAGCGGATGCCGCTGCGGATGAACACCTTCTTCACCCCAGGAATGGCCCGGACTTTCCGCAGAAGCTGCAGATAGTCGCTGTGGCTGGGGTCCAGGTTCTTGCAGGGGGTGGGGGCCAGACAGGAGCGGTTCTTGCACATGCCGTTTTTCAGCTGCTGCTTGCAGGAGGGGTGGCGGAAGTTGGCGCTGGGGCCGCCGATGTCGTGGACGTAGCCCTTGAACTTGGGGTCGTGGGTAAAGCCCTCCACCTCCCGGATGACGCTCTCGTGGCTGCGGGAGGTGACCATCCGTCCCTGGTGGAAGGCCAGAGAGCAGAAGTTGCACCCGCCAAAGCACCCCCGGTTGTGGGCCACGGAGAAGCGGACCTCCTCAATGGCCGCCACGCCGCCCATGGCGTCGTACATGGGGTGGACCTCCCGGGCGTAGGGCAGCTCGGCGATGTGGTCCAGCTCCTGCTGATTGAGAGGCATGGCCGGAGGATTCACCACCAGCATCTGATCCCCGTGGGCCTGCAGGATGGCCTTGCCCCGGACGGCATCGTGCTCCTCGTATTCGATCTTGGTGGCCAGGGCGTAGTCCCGCTTGTCACTGCACACCGCCTCATAGGAGGGCACCGTCACCGCGTCAAAGGCGCAGTGGGGGTCCCGGGCGGCATAGGCGGTGCCACGGATGTCAGTAAGGGTCTCCACCTTCTCGCCCCGGCTCAGCCGCCGGGCGATCTCGCGGGTGGCACGTTCTCCCATGCCGTAGGTCAGGAGATCCGCCTGGGCGTCAAAGAGGATGGAGCGGCGGACCTTGTCGTCCCAGTAGTCGTAGTGGGCGAAGCGGCGGAGGCTGGCCTCCAGGCCGCCGATGATAATGGGCGTACCGGGAAATGCCTCCCGGGCCCGGTTGGCGTAGACGATGGTGGGCCGGTCGGGCCTGAGGCCCATTTTGTTGCCGGGGCTGTAGGCGTCCTCGCTGCGGCGCTTCTTGGCGGCGGTGTAGTGGGCCACCATGGAGTCGATGTTGCCCCCGCCGATGAGAATGCCGTACCGGGGCTTTCCCATAGCCCGGAAGGCGTCGGCGCTGTGCCAGTCAGGCTGGGCCAGTACCGCCACCCGGTAGCCCTCATCCTCCAGCACCCGGGCGATGATGGCGGTTCCGAAGCTGGGGTGGTCGATGTAAGCGTCGGCGGTGACCACCAGAAAGTCGTAGTACCACCAGCCGCGGTTTTCCATGTCCTCCTTACTGACAGGAAGGAAGTTCAGTGTATCCATATGGTTTCTCCTTTGCGTTGCCGCCTTGCCGTTGGCGGGGGATTTGGCCGCTGTTCAGGCAGCGGGGGAGGAGCGGGAGACCGCTCTCAGGGGATCTCCCGGATGGTCAGCCGCAGATCCATGGTCATATCCGCCCCGGCACTCTCGAAGCCGTACTGGGCGAAATAGCCCCGCAGGTCGTCGGGGCAGGTCAGCACCAGGGTCTCCAGTCCCTGGCGGCGGGCGTATTTTACCGCCTGGCCCAGCAGCTGTACGCCCAGATGGCGGCCCCGGTGATCAGGAGACACCGTGTAGTCGGTGATGCGCAGGGCGTCACTCTCCCGGCGGAAGGCCACCAGGCCCGATTCCTCCTCGCCCAGCATGGCCCGCAGGACCATGCGGTCCTCGGCTGCCAGCGGGACAAACCAGAAGTCCTCGTCGCTGTTGCCGTCCTTATACCAGTTCTGGCGGCGGAAGGTGGAGCACTCGGACGGCACATGGGAGGCGTCGTCCCGGAATACCACCCGGATCTGGTCGCCCTCCACTTCCAGAAGGCTTACGGCAGTGTTGTCGCTGTGGCCGCTGCTGCCGATCTCCTGAAGGGTCATCCCCTCCAGAGTTCCTAAAAGGGTCCGCAGGGCGGCGCCGTGGCTGGCGGCAGCCACGGTTTTGCCGGGGTTTTCTGCCGCAATGCGGCGGATGCCCTCCACGGTCCGGGCTGCCACCGTCTGGAAGGTCTCTGCCCCCTCTACCTGCCACAGATCGGGGCGCTGGTTGAAATAGCGGTACATCTCCGGATCTCTCCGCTTGAGTTCTGCCCACGTCCGCTCCTCCCAGTCTCCCAGACAGACTTCCCGGAGCAGGGGAAGGGGCTGGAAGGGGAGATGCCGGGGCACATACAGGGCGGAAGCGGTGGCGTGGGTCCGGTTGAGATCGCTGCCGTATACCGCGTCCAGGTGTACGCCTTCAAACCGCTGACGCAGGTAGTGAAGCTGGCGGTAGCCCCGGGGCGTGAGGTTGCTGTTATACTGTCCGTGGGCCACACGAAAGAGATTGCCCTCTGCTTCCGCATGCCGGATCAGGAAAATTTTGGTGATCATGGCAAGTCCTTCTTTGTTATCGTTTTATGGATATTGTATCGGACCTGTCAGCATTTAGCAAGGAAAATGATTTTTGTCCCGCGCTTATTTTTTGCGCTGCCGGGCCATACTAGGGACGTCCGAGAGGAGGCATGAGAATATGAACGGATTTGTAAAAGGTATGGTTCTGGGTGTAGTGGCCGGCGCAGCGGCAGATATGGCCCTGCGTACTGCCCAGGGTAAGCGGACAGCCGCCGGTAAGGCTATGCAGGCGGTCACCGACGCGGTGGACAGCGCCGCTACCTCGGTCAAGCACACCATGGGGCGGTAAATACTGTCCCCCAGCAGCCCGGCCGCCCACAGACGGCCGGGCTGCTGCGCGGTTTTCTTGCCCCAAACAAAGAAATTGAAAAATTCAGGAAAAAATCGGAGATTTTCTATTGACTTTACGAGAGAAAACAAGTATAATAACCTTCGCTGTCAAACAGCATAACCAAATAAACGGTTTTTGAGCCGGGCAACTATGTGGAGATGTCGCGTAGCTGGTCGAGCGCGCACGATTGGAAATCGTGTATACCCCAAAAGGGTATCGAGAGTTCGAATCTCTCCATCTCCGCCAAAAATCCCGCAGTCTGAAAGGACTGCGGGATTTCTTTTTTGCTGCCGCTATTTGTTCATTTCTCTCCGGTTGGTCCGGCCAACCAAGTAATCCAAGGAGACATGATAATAATCAGCCAGTTTAACAGCCAAATCCAAAGGAAGAACACGCTCGCCACGTTCATATTTGGAATAAAGGGACTGATCACACAGAAGAAAACTGGCAATTTGCTTCTGTGTCAAATCCGCATCTTCCCGTAAATCACGAATTCTAAGATTCACATACATCACCAAAACCACTATATCAAAGGACATTTTGTCCTATTGACAAATTGGACTATATGTCCTATACTCTTGCTGTGAGGTGATGTGGATGCCGGACTACAAGGAGATGTACCTGACGTTGTTCCGGGCCAGCGAGGAGGCGATCAATCTTCTGATCGCTGCGCAGCGGACCTGTGAGGAACTGTACATCAGCCAGGGAGAGCCGAAGCTGCTGGTGCTGCCTCTGGAGGAACAGAAGGAATCATCTCAGACCTGAAAACAGACAGAAAGCCGGGGCGGGGAATCAACTCCCTGTCCCGGCTTTTTTGCGGTTTGCTTGACGTATGGCGATACGTCCCATGTTCCGCAGCCCATTGCCGCCGCCGGCAGCATCACAGCTGTGGGTACAGCAATGAAAAAGCCGCCGCGGACGGCAAGCGTCTGCGGCGGCCTGTCTTCAGGGACAAAAAAAGATGCCAAACGAATTGTCGAGTAATCAAACATAAAAAATAACGCTGAACCCAAAACGAATTGGGTCCAGCGTCACGCTGGCGGAGGTGAAGAGATTCGAACTCTTGCACCGGCAAAGCCGGCCTACCGGATTTCGAATCCGGACCCTTCAACCACTTGGGTACACCTCCGTGCTGGGAGCACGGCTCTAATGTTAACATATAATCTCTTGTTTCGCAAGGAATTTTGTTATATTCTTGTGGGCAGGATAGAGAAAAACACAAAGGAGAATATCGATGGAAACTCTTTACTATAACGGCGTCATCCGTACGATGGTATCCCATATCCCGGAGGAGGCGCTTCTGGTGCGGGATGGCCGCATTGCCGCTGTGGGGGAGTTCGGCCCTATGCTGGAGGCAAATCCCTATGTGAAAAAGGTGGATCTTCAGGGTGCTTGCCTGATGCCCGCCTTCCTGGACGCCCATAGCCACATTGTCAGCTGGGCCATGGGAAAGCTCCAGGCGGACCTGTCCGGCGCGGCGGATTTTCACGCCATTGCTGCCGCTATGGCGGATTTTGCCCGGCGGCGGGGGATCGCTCCGGGCCAGTGGGTCATTGGCCGGGGGGCTGACCTTTTGCTGAATGAGGAGCTGGTGGCGGAACTGGACCGCTGTCTGCCGGACAATCCCGCCCTGGTACAGCACTCCAGCAGCCACGGCGGGGCATTCAATACCGCCGCCCAGAAGATCCTCGGGCTTACGCAGGGGGCGCTGGTGGAAAATCCCTACATTGAGGCGCAGAAAAAGGTGCCCATGCCGGATATGGCAGAGCTGATCGCCGCCTTTCAGGAGGCCCAGGAGGACTATCTGTCCCACGGCTATGTCCTGGCCCAGGAGGGCTGCATGATGAAGGAGGCAGCCCAGCTGTATACCGCCTTTGAGGCTGCCGGGGCACTGAAAATGGCCATTGTCAGCTATGGCCAGCCGGATATGCCCTGCGACAGCGGCCCCATCCCTACGGTGGGCCTCAGCAACCGGGGCAACAAGATCTTTCTGGACGGCTCCCCTCAGCAGCGTACTGCCTTTCTCCGCCAGCCCTATGTAGGCGGTGGGCTGGGGGAGGCCACCATGACGGAGGAACAGGTCCTTGCGGCGGTCAAATGCGCCGGTGAGGCGGGGCGGCAGATCCTGGCCCACTGCAATGGTGACGCCGCTATCGACCGCTTCCTGTGGGCACTGGAGGAGGCGGATTACCCCAAAGAACTCCGGCCGGTGATCATCCATGCCCAGCTTCTCCAGCGGGATCAGCTCCGGAAGGTGAAGGAGCGGGGGGCGGTAGTGTCCTTCTTTGTGTCCCATGTCCGCCACTGGGGCGATGTACACCTGAGCAACCTGGGGGAGCGGGCCCGGACCATCAGTCCCTGCTGGTCCACCATGGAGGCAGGTATCCCCATCACCTTCCACCAGGATACGCCTGTGCTGCCGCCGGAGCCCTTCATGCCTGTGGCCTGCGCCGCCCTGCGGAAAACAGCCTCCGGCGTGGAGCTGGGCCGGGAGGAGCGCATCAGTGTGTGGGAGGGCCTGCAGGTCATGACCATCGGTGCGGCCTACCAGTACCACGCGGAGAAGGAGCGGGGCACCCTGGAGCCGGGGAAACGGGCGGACCTCATCATCCTGGATAAGGACCCCCTGGCGGTAGAGCCGGAAGATCTGGAATCCATTCAGGTGTTGGAGACCATCAGTGAGGGGCGGACCCTGTGGAGAGCAGAGGCATAAACCGCATCCGGAAGGGCGTTGCACACAGGGCAGGACTTCCTCCGTCCTGCCCTGTAAAAAAGTAAATAAAATTTTTCCGGGAAGTTATTGACAAATCAGGGGAACCATGCTATTATGTCAAGGCTGACGATTTGCTGCGGTGTGGGCGAGCAAATGGCCCTGTATGCGGGTGTAGCACAATGGCCAGGGCACCAGCCTTCCAAGCTGGGGATGCGAGTTCGATTCTCGTCACCCGCTCCATAAGTATGCGCCAGTAGCTCAGTCGGATAGAGCAACTGCCTTCTAAGCAGTAGGCCAGGGGTTCGAATCCCTTCTGGCGTGCCATGTTCTGTCAAAGCAGGATACCGTGTATCTGGTGGGTGTAGCTCAGTTGGTTAGAGCACCGGATTGTGGTTCCGGGTGTCGAGGGTTCGAGTCCCTTTACCCACCCCAGAAAGCAAGGGATTGGGAGATAATCCCAGTCCCTTGCTTTTTTCCCACTGAAACGACGGACACTGGGGTGTCGCCAAGTGGTAAGGCACGGGACTTTGACTCCCGCATCCGCTGGTTCGAGTCCAGCCATCCCAGCCATCTGACCCGTTAGCTCAGTCGGCAGAGCAACTGCCTTTTAAGCAGTGGGTCCGGGGTTCGAATCCCCGACGGGTCACCA
>UROF01000019.1 GCA_900549475.1 uncultured Eubacteriales bacterium | reverse complement strand
TGAGAGATGGGGCAAACTATTTACGCTGCAATCTCCGGGATTTCCCCGACAAAGTTATAAACGATCCTGACTTCCTGCACCTTCTGGCCGTCCACCTTTTTGACCTCGCCAATCAGAATCTGGCTGATGAGCCGGTTCAATACGGACTCGTCCAGTTCCTCGATGGCGGAGTAGCGCCGGATTTCTTTTGTTTATAGCCCCGTAAATCCTGAGTTGTGGATGGCGGAGAGATCATTTGCCTCGCTCTGCCCTCTCACCAGCAAACGGATACACAGGGATGTAAAAATGTTCCCCGCACCAGCCGGGAAACCATTTCCAGCAAAAGCCGTGAGGCGTTTTTGACCACATTTTCAGCCACAGTGCGGTGTGGAGTATATGGAAGCAGGATGCCAAAAGAGTGACGGAAAGAAAATAGTTCTGAGCGGATATGGCCATAAAGCGCCAAAAATAGTTAGAAAAAATTCAAAAAGTCGCTTGGTAAGGATGAGGTCGGCGGTTCGAATCCGCCCAGCAGCTCCAGGAAACACCTGAGGTCTTTGGACTTCAGGTGTTTTTTGCTACAACTTTCTAAAAATTTCTATAAAAAGGAGGCGGAGCCGCTGTGCCCACCGATATGAAACGAGCGATTGCGGAGGCCGTGCAGACTCTGCTGATTGAGCGTCATGTAAAGAAATTGACAGTTAAGGACATTGTGGAGCAGTGCCATATCACACGGCAGGCCTTTTATTATCATTTTGAAGGGATTCCGGAGCTGCTTCGCTGGATGATCGACAGCTATTTCGAACAGGTCATGGGAGAGGCGTTGGCCCAGGAGGACGGAGAGGCAGGACTGCGCTGCTTTTTCGTCATGGCGATTAATTCTGCCCCCTATGTGGAGCACGGCATAAAAAGCAATTATGGAGAAGAACTGAAGCGGCTGCTGTGTCAAAGTTTTGAGCGATATTTCGCCTTGGCTTCCCAGCGGAAAAATTTTTATCCCAACTGCACCCATTCCCAGCTGCAGATCATCCTGCGTTATCATAGCCAGGCCATTATGGGGTTGCTGGAAGAATGGACGGAGGAGGACACCCAGCGGATCGATCAAATCGTCCACACTGTTTACCATATCATGACAGCGGAGATCCCTCCTTGGGACAGCCGAAAATAGCATCTGCTGTTTGTCAAAATCACCGGAGTGTAAAAAGCTTTTACACTCCGGTGATTTTGTCTATACACTGCGGGATTTCTGCTCATTGAGATCAGAAATCCTTCTGTCTATAATGAAAAGCTGAAAGGAGGCGGGAATATGGCCCATGAAATTCTTTCTGTAAAGCTCTGTGAACTGGAGGAGCAACTTGCCCGGCTAAGTAGCCGCATCCATCTGAGTGAAACGGCCGACCGCCAACAGCTGCAGCAAGAGATCCAGGCACTGTGCCGGGAATGTGCTGAAACGGAGCTGACTCTGCAGACAAAATTACAGCGTTCCAAAGCAGAGATCGTATCTATTCTGGCGGATTCCTATGCGGAAGTGGAACAGAGCGTTCAAAAGGCTAAAGCCGCTCTGCAGGAGCAGGCACTGTGCCGGGACGATTCGGAGGATACAGCGGAGGTAAAGATCCTTCTGGCAGAGTATGCCCTGGATTTTGCGCTGCAGGCGGCCAACCGAGCGGTGCTGCTATCTATGGAAGCGATTGATGCCCAACTTGCTGGGCAGGAAGGAGATAAAATGTCGTTATGAAAGAAGTCAAAACGCCGAAAAGGCCGTTGATCTATTATTATGGGATTGTACTGCTGATTGTTCTGCTGTTCAATATGGTGGTGGCGCCCCTGCTCTCACAGCGCCAGGTGAAAGAAGTGGACTACGGCACCTTCATGGATATGATTGAGGAAGGGAATATCGGTGTGGTGCAGGTGGAGGACACCCAGATCCTGTTTACAGACAAGGATCGGACCGTAGTTTATGAGACGGCGCCTATGGAGGACCCCACCCTTACGGAACGGCTCCATGATACCGGGGCGGAATTTGCCCGCGTGATAGAGGAACCCATCTCCCCCATCTGGAGCTTCCTCCTGACCTTTGTGCTTCCCATCCTCATCTTTGTGGGCCTTGGCCAGTACATGAGCAAAAAACTCATGGAGCAGGCGGGAGGCGGTAAGGGCTCCATGGCCTTTGGAATGGGGAAGAGCAGCGCCAAGGTTTATGTCCAGTCCACCAAAGGAATCCGTTTTTCCGATGTAGCCGGCGAGGACGAGGCCAAAGAGAGCTTGTCAGAGATCGTGGACTACCTGCACAACCCGGGGAAATATACGGAAGCCGGCGCATCCATGCCTAAGGGTATTTTGCTGGTAGGCCCTCCGGGTACCGGCAAGACCATGCTGGCTAAGGCGGTGGCCGGAGAAGCCGATGTTCCCTTCTTTTCCATCTCCGGCTCGGAGTTTGTAGAGATGTTCGTAGGCATGGGCGCCTCTAAAGTCCGGGACCTTTTCAGGCAGGCTAAGGAGAAGGCTCCCTGCATCGTGTTCATCGATGAGATCGATGCCATTGGTCAGAAGCGCAGCTCTGGCAGTGGTTACGGCGGCAACGATGAGCGGGAACAGACCCTGAACCAATTGCTGACCGAGATGGATGGCTTTGAGGAGAATACCGGCGTCATCATCCTGGCTGCCACCAACCGGCCTGAATCGCTGGACCCGGCGTTGACCCGGCCCGGCCGGTTTGACCGGCGGGTTCCTGTGGAACTGCCTGACTTGGCAGGGCGGGAGGCCATTTTGAAGGTCCATGCCAAGAAGATCAAGACGGCTGAGGATGTGGATTTCCACACCATTGCCCGTATGGCCGCAGGGGCTTCCGGTGCGGAATTGGCCAATATCATCAATGAGGCTGCCCTCCGGGCGGTGCGCAGTGGTCGTACCATTGTCAACGAGGCCGATCTGGAGGAAAGCATCGAGGTTGTTATCGCAGGCTATCAGAAAAAGAATGCGGTCCTCTCCGATCAGGAGAAAAAGGTGGTGTCCTACCACGAGATCGGCCATGCGCTGGTGGCGGCTTTGCAAAGTCATTCCGCTCCCGTGCAGAAGATCACGATCATTCCCCGCACCTCCGGTGCGCTGGGCTATACCATGCAGGTGGATACCGGGGACAAGTACCTTCTGACAAAAGAGGAACTGGAAAACAAAATTGCAACCTACACTGGCGGCCGGGCCGCTGAAGAAGTGGCTTTTGGGCAGATCACTACCGGTGCTTCCAACGACATCGAGCAGGCTACCAAGCTGGCCCGGGCGATGATCGCCCGCTACGGTATGAGTGAGGACTTTGATATGGTGGCCATGGAGACGGTGCAGAATCAGTACCTGGGCGGCGATGCCTCGCTGACTTGTTCTCCCGAGACCCAGAAGGAGATCGACCAGAAGGTAGTGGAAGTGGTAAAGACCCAGCATGAAAAGGCCAAAAAGATCCTGGAGGACAACCGTGACAAGTTGGATGAGCTGGCCGGGTTCCTCTATGAAAAGGAAACCATTACCGGTGAGGAGTTTATGGAAATCCTGACGGGAGGGGAAAAACAATGAGGAGGCACTCTGGATTTGGCTGGCTGGAGCTGGCCGTTGGAATTGTGCTGATCTGCTTGGGCATCTTTGCCTTTGTAAAACCGGATCTGGCCTTAACGGGGCTGGTCTTTGCCTATGGCATTGCCGCCGTAATTATGGGCGTGGCGGACATCATTTTGTTTATCCAGGTGGAGCGGTATATAGGGTTTGGCCCCATGCTCTCCCTGATTTCCGGAGTATTGAGCGTCATGACCGGGCTGATGCTGGTGGTTTATCCCGGAACAGGGGTACTGGTGCTGACAGTCCTGTTTCCCATCTGGTTTATTGCCCATGCCATATCCCGGTTCGCGCACCTGGGACATATCCGTTTTGTAGCGGGAAACGGGATCTACTATGTTACCCTGATCATCAACATTATCGGGCTGTTTTTGGGGATACTGATGGTGATTCGCCCGCTGTTTACCCTGACCACGATCCGTTGCTTTGCCAGCGCCTACCTGATCCTGCTGGGAGTTGACAGTGTGGTGATGGCAGTCAGCCGGATTGGAAGACGGCTGTAAGAGAGGAGATAGAGGCTTGGAACCGATGTTTCTTTTGACCACCCTGGATCAGAATTATCTGCCCCAGCTTCAGGTACTGCTTACCTCCCTGTCTGTCAATAACCCGGGAGAGACCTTTGCCCTCTTCCTGCTCCACAGTACGATCCCGGACGATGCGCTCGCGGCAGTTCAGCGGCAATGTGACTCCTATGGATACGCATTTTCCCCGATCCGTGTGGATGACAGCCTGTTTCGGGAGGCACCTGTCACCCGGCAGTACCCCAAGGAGATGTATTACCGGCTCCTCGCTCCCCGTCTGTTGCCCGAGCATATCCAACGGGTCATCTATCTTGATCCGGATACGCTGGTCATTAACCCGATACGCCCCCTGTGGGAGACGGACCTGAAGGGAAATCTGCTGGCCGCTGCCGCCCATACGGGCAAGACCGAGTTGGCCAATAGTGTCAACCAGCTGCGGCTTGGCACAGAACGGGACTACTACAACTCTGGTGTGCTGCTGATGGATCTGGAGAGCGGGCGGCGGGAGATCCAGCCCCAAGCACTGTTTGACTATGTGGCGCAGCACCGTCGGGAACTGATCCTGCCGGATCAGGATGTGCTCAACGCCCTTTACAGCAAACAGATTCTCCCCCTGGAGGATGCTCTATGGAATTACGATGCCCGCAATTACAGCAGCTACCTGCTGCGCAGCGGCGGTACCTATGACTTGCGGTGGGTAATGGAACACACGGCCATCCTGCATTTTTGCGGCAAAGAGAAACCCTGGAAACCCAAGTATGCCCACCGCTTTGGGATCTTGTATCAGCACTACATTCAGCTTACGCGCAGGGAGTGGGGAATTTCTCTGTGACTGCCGGTATAAGCGGGAAAGCTGCCGGATTTGAATTATTATAGGCTCTTCCGTATTTTGACGCTGCTGCGTTGAGATCCCGGAGAGCAATCTGCCCCAAAAGAACTCAGGCGCAGTGAACAGGAAGATCAACTTCCTTTCACTGCGTTTTTTTCATGATTTCATATATAAATCCCTTGATTCTACCATTGGTAGATTGCCTTTTGCCTGCTTCGGAGGTACACTTTGCCCAAGAGGTGATGAACATGGACAGGGAACAGATGGGAAGATTTATCAGTGAATGCCGTCGGGAGCTGGGCCTGACCCAACAGGAACTGGCGGAGCAGCTCCATGTGACCAATAAGGCTGTCAGTAAGTGGGAGCGGGGACTCAGCTATCCGGATGTGACGCTGATGGAGCCCCTGGCGTCGGCTCTGGGACTGCGGGTAGAGGAACTGATGGCCTGCCGTCGGCAGGCCGCCGGACAAGGAGAGGAGGACCCTGTGAAAAATCTGCTGACCATTTCCAGCAGCAGCCTCCGGAGGGAGCGGCGGCGCTCCTGGGGACTTGTGGCGGGGGTGCTGGCTTTTGTACTGATCGTGGGCCTGCTGGTGGGCTACCGTCTCCTGTATGTGACGGAGGTCCGGCAGGGGGAGATCATCCTGAAGGAGACTGTGGACGGGACCAACTACCTCTATATGGAGGAGAAGGGCCATCTGCTGCAGCTGCGCTGCGGCGGTGATGTGGATTTCGACGCGATCGCTCTGGATGACGGAGTCTGCCCCCTCGTCTATGAGGTGGAGGTGAAATGGAACCGCCTGACCTACAAGGGCACCGCCACTGCCTGCACCACCGATGGTACGATCAATCTGGGGTCTCCCATGGACCAGGACCCCTATTGGGAGGAAGCGACCCTGTTTGGCACAGCGGTGTTCTACGCCACTGACAACTACTACCCGGACCCCTACGCCGCGTCCGCCGGCCGGGGATTCCTGTGTGACTTCTATGTGAAGGAGAATGAGGCGGGAGAATTCCCCTCTGATTCCCCGACGCTGCTGCTGGTGGAGGATTGTATCGACGGCACTGTGGCCGATGTGGACGGCGACGGGGAGAACGAGGCGGTGATCCGTACCCGCTGGCCGGAAAAGCCTTACGCCGTCTATGATTATGTGGATGGGGAGATCGTGGAAACCTGGCCGGATACCGTGCCGGAGGAGATCCAGGAATCGCTGGTACCGTTTTAAGAACGATAATGGGAGGGGGATGCGCTGTGAAACAAGGTGCCAAAGAGGGGCACTGGCAGATATGGGTCTGTCCGGAGCGGAAGATCGTGTCTTTCCACCATGAAACAGGATTCCAATTGCTGGAGTTTCATAGCTGGGAAGTGTTTCTGCGGTGCGTGGAGAAGTATACAGAGGAACAATACCGCTATCAGTGAGAGCGGATAAAGGGCAAACGCGCACGGCTGCAATCCCGGTCAGGGCTCCAGCAAGGGGATCAATTGGTTTTGACAGATCCAGTCAGGATGATAGCGGTTTCGTATGGTAGTCTTGGCGTGCAGACTGGGATCCTCACGCATTAAGGTGGCGATCCGAGCTGCGTGTTCTTCATAATAAGCTTTTTCTGATGGGACATATTTTTCTTGCGTGTCATATCCGAAGTTCCTGGCGTTCCATCGCATGAAATAGGCGCCCAGTGTCTCTCCCAATTCCTTTAGTGCGGGTACCGCTTCGTTTAAAACCAAAAAATTCCCTCTGCTGCCAGCTTCCAGAACCGTCAGGCCAAAGGATTCAGAGTAGGAGGGACAAATAAAAAGATTGGAGAGCGTGAAAAGCTCAAAGACGCTTTGCCGCGGAAAGCCTTCGGTATAACCAATGTCAGAGGTAAACAGCAAGTCGTTTTCCTTCAGGCCGTATTTTTTTCCCTCCATCCGTATCATTGTCTTATAAACATTGCTTGGGATGTCTGAACTGGGGAAGTCACAGAATATCACTTTGCAGCTTTTTTCTGTCTGAGACTTGATGGCGCCCACCAATGCCGCGACTTTTTCAAATTGCTTTCCTGTCGTCAGTCTGGCGGGATAGACTGCCAGGATCTCTGCCCCCATGAGATCCATATGCTCCGCGATCCGCTGCACGTCAGAACTCATGGAGGAGAGCAGGGGAAGGGTGTTGTACACTACCGCGCATTTTCCCTCAGGAACGTTGTATTGTCTGGCCAAGGCGGGAATCCCGGAATAGGTGGGATATACGAACTTGGTCCGGGGCATGTCGGTAAATCGCGCGGAAAACGGGTACTCCGGATCTTTGGGGCGGTTGCAGGGGAGAGAGTGGGTAAAGGCCAGAAAGCGGATATGGGGCAGTTGTTTCTGGGCGGTTCGAATGGCGATATTGTGGATCAAGTGCCAGCCTTGATACAGAATATCATGCAGGATACACACATCCACATCTTTCAGATGCCGCACAAAATCCGATGCGATCAGATCAGCCTCCTGGAAAAAGGAGTCATGGACCTGTCCGGAAGGGCTGGAGTAATCATGCCAGATTATATTTTTCCCGTTACAGGTGTTGGTGATCTTGACCCATTCGATGCGCGGATCAGAAAAGACCCCTGTTCGCTCCCCATCAGGGCAGGTTTCACTCACCAGAACCTTAACTGAAATGTTGGCCCGCAGCAGCATTCCAATTTGGTCCGCTACTACATTCACCAGGGAGTAGGTGGAGGACAGGCCGGAAAACATGGTTAAAATGGCAACCTTCATGTGGAGTAGGAGCACTTCCTTTCTTGCAGTTTTTGGCGCAGCAGAAATCTGCTGCGCCAAAATTTTGCCTTATTCTGATGCGCTGTCGCCAATACAGTCGTCAAACAAGTCCAGCTTCTGTTTCAAAATGCTCTCCAGACTGGCAATGGAGTTCACCATGGATTCTACAGATTGGTTGGTCTGCAGGATCGTTTCAGGAGAAACTTCGGGGAAAGAAAAGATCTTTTGCAGCTTTTCTCCCTCTGCATTCAGAATATGCGCCAGTGCTGTCTGCTGCAGTGCGATAGATTCAAACAGATCTGAAACGGCTTGACTTCGAAAATCGGGCGCCACCGTAGTTGTGGTGGTAGTAGACGTTGTAGATGTTGTCGTTGTTGTGCTGGTAGTGCTGGTCGTACTGGTGGTACTGCTGGTGCTGCTGGTGGTCAAAAGGCAGGCTGTTGGTTCCGGCAGCGTACCGGTAAACAGCTCATTGTGGCTTTCTGAATTGCCGGTAAAGGAGTCAAATATAATATTACCGTTTATCTGGCTGTACGTGGTGTTGGCGGCGGCATACGGGGCCAGAACAGAACCGTAGATGGCGGTGGTGCTGTTGGACCAGGTCAGCGCATCCGGGTAGTTCCACAGGATTTTTTTCGCATTCTCTCTGGTGGCTCCAGTTCCGTTCCGGAAGATCTGGTAGCTGCCGTATTGAATATTCGCACCGGTCACATTGATCAAAATAGTGGAATCAATGGGAGCGAGAATATTGATGCCGTTCAATTGACTGAGAGACAGACCTGTACCATAAATATTGGCGCTGTCAAAACGGAAAATATTCAGATCGGGATCCGTACCGGTCAAATTGAGTTGATTGAATAATACTTCACCGGTTCCGTTTTCCGCAAGTGCACTCCAAAATGCGGATGCGCATTTCAGGTACCGCTCTGCCTCCACAAAATCAATGGGAGAGCCTGTGATCAGGGCACCGTTTGGATTCCCCATTGTATAATTGAGCACTGTGCTGTCCGGACTGATGACGGTATTTCCGCTTGCGTTGGAGCCTGCGGTGACGTTGATGTCGCCGTTCACCACAAAGGATGCATCGGTATTGGCAGGCGGAAGGGGAGTGATCCCAGCGCCGACACCGTAATTGCTCAACACAGCGTTGCCGCCAACAGCGACCCGCCCTTCTGCATCCGTATTGCTCATATTCATATTGCCGAATACGAATACATTATACTGATTGGCAAGGCCAAAATTGACTGCCATGTTCAATCCTCCTCGTGCGAGAATGGATATTCTCCGCACAGTTTACTATATGCTGTAGCCAGCCGGAGGTTCCGAAAAAGACGGGACCTCCTTCGGAGATCCCGTCTGACGGTTCCTGAGCGTATTTGCTTACGGCTGCGGGGCGTCGTCGCACAGGCAGCTTCCAAAGGTGGAAAGCTTGGACTGCAGGATCATCTCCAGCCTGGACACAGCATTTACCATGGATTCCACTGACTTGTTGGTGGCCAGCAGTACTTCCGGGGTAACATCCGGCAGAGCTACCATATTCTGGATCTTCTTACCTTCCGCGTTAAGAATGTGAGACAGTGCAGTTTCCTGTAAAGCGACGGATTCGATGATATCCGTCACAGCCTGTGCTCTTGTAGTGGTGCTGGGGGTAATAACTGGCATACCCATAATGGACCGCTCCTTATATTGCATTAAGCTTTCGCTCAGATATATCGTATGCGGCGGCTGTGTGTTGTGTGTGGATTTTCATAAAACTGAACGGTAAAACTTTTTCCACGCCTTAAAATTACGACACGCCCTTGCTACTGTTACCTTTTGGGACAAGCGGGAAGGATTGTGTATTGTTTTCCGGCGTGGGGAAAGCTATCCTCCTCTTATAGCATGTATCATCACTGATTTGAGCATCCTGGTATCTCGGAAGGAGACCGCTTATGGAAAACAGCCTTTCTCGCATCCTGATTGAAACGACCGTGCGGCAGACGTTGAAAGGATTACAGGAAGATCCCAAACGGAGCATCCGCAATTTGGTCGATATGGCGCTGCAATTTTCTGAAGGACGGTTTCAGAATCGTTTTTTTGGGACGGCACAGACCATGCTGAAAAATGAAGGCAGTGCTTACTATGCGCTGGTGCAGGACGCTGCCAGCCACATTGAGACGGAGCATCTGGTAACATTCGGTATGAACCTGGGATACAACAGCTGCACCTGGGGCGCCCAGCAGATCCGGCTCAATGAAAAGCGGCTGGGATTTAATATTCCATGGACAGTGCTGCTCCAAATAGACCAGAGCATGTATGGGGAGCATTATGCACAATATAAAGCTGCCATCAAAGATGGGGAGCGGCTGGGGATCTATTCCTGGATATTGGTTACCCATGAGGACCCGGCTCCGCTGCTGCCCTTGGTGCGAGAACATCCCGACAGCGCTTTTTTCCTGCTTTGTGAGCCGGAGAGTGTGACCGGGGAGTTCCTGGATGCTGCCTCACAGATCAGGCACCTCATGATGGCTGTCCATTACCGCAGCGGCGCTGAAAATGCCTGTGACATGCTCCGCCGAGCCGCGCTGCCGTACGCTGTATATTGTCCCTATTCACAAAGGAATGTGGAAAAGATCGTAAATGGGGAGCTATTTGAAAAGACACAGCAGCTACATCCCATCTTTACCGTGTTGGTACCGGAACCTGGCTGTCTGGACAGTATACGCCAGGTTGTTTACCAGGCTGTGATGAAGGTGCGCAATGGCCAGAATTATCAGACCATTCCATGGGAGCTCTATTACGATACACAGAATATGGATGAGGTCATTTCCGACGATGCCTGCTGCGCTTTTCTTGACAGCAAAGGAGACCTGTATACGCCAGACCATCAGCCAACGTCTGCTTATGGCAATTTGTTTGAAGATGGGCTGCCGTCCATCATTGAAAAAGCCTACCCGAAAGACATATCTGTGCCAGCGATCTGATATACAGCCGCAAGGGCGCGCCGCGATCTGCTGCGGCGCGCCCTTGCGGCAATATGATATATGGGATGGAAAACAGAAAGGAGGGAAGTAAAGACGCTCAGATGGGCTCACGGTTTGCCTGGGCCATTTCCCGGCAGATGGAAACGGCACCTTTTTCAATGAGATTTTTGATCTTCCCTACAAATTGCTCAGGGGACATACAATCCTTTGCCAGCAGCCACCGCTCTATGGCACAGATGGAGGTGTCGCTTAAAAAGCCGATCGTAAAGTCATCAACAGGGATATCCCCCAGTGTAGACGTGAGACGATTGATCAAAAGGGGGCGGATATACTCCCGGAAGTGGTCGCTGAAAGAATTTTGACCTTTGATTTGAAGTGCTTTCCGATAAAAGTTGTGATTTTGATAGAAGTAATGGCATGCTTTTTCGATAAATGCCCAATGCTTATCATAACTGACTTCCAGACGTTCATCTTTGATCAGAGCAATGAATTCTGTATCAAAAATCCAGTTTACAAGATCATATTTGTCTTTGAAATGATAGTAGAAGCTTTTTCGGTTCATGTTGCACCGCTCGCAGATCTGGGCAACGTTGATTTTCTCAAAGGGAAGCTCAGCCATCAGCTCTTGCAGGGCGGCGGCCAATGCGTGCTTGGTAATGTTGGAATCAGCCATATTCCGTCTCCTTTCGCCCTACAGACGCCCCGTGGACGCTGGCAGGGGCTACGTTTATCTGCCTGTGGCTGCTATGACAGGTAAAAAAACAAGACTCACCTGTCTAAGCAGATAAGTCTCGTCATTTAAGATAATACCAGGAAAGCTCCGATCTGTTGGTACCATCACACAGCTGTGCCGACTACTCCCTTATTGTTACATAAGTGTACCACATGGAATGTCTTTTCTCAACCGGATTCGTTTTGCTGCTTTGGGACAAACTGTTCGGTGTGTCCCAAAATGTAACAGTGAGACAGCAGATGGGAAAAAGTGTAACGGGGACCGGACTTTGCCCAGTGAAAATGTCCTCATGATATCATACAATACCTGTTGTACATACGTGATAAGGAGGACATAAACTTGACATACCATCAACTTCCCGCATCCGAAGCGGTACAAACACTGAACTCGGATTCTTCCCGGGGCCTGCGCTCAGAGCAGGTACAGGAGAGACTGGCATCCGTGGGAGAAAATAAATTAAAGGAAAAGAAGAAAAAGACAAATGTTCAGCGCTTTCTGGCGCAGTTCAAGGATGTTATGATCCTGATCTTGCTTGGTGCTGCGTTGATTTCTTTTATTATTGCCTGTGTGGAGGGAGAGCCCAAGGAATTTTTTGAGCCTCTTTTGATATTGCTGATCGTCGTTCTCAATGCCATTATGGGCGTCATGCAGGAGAGCAAAGCGGAAAAAGCATTGGAAGCGCTGAAAAATCTCTCAGCGCCTCATGCGAGAGTTATCCG
Organism: uncultured Eubacteriales bacterium; assembly: GCA_900549475.1. Classification (GTDB taxonomy): domain Bacteria; phylum Bacillota; class Clostridia; order Oscillospirales; family Oscillospiraceae; genus Pelethomonas. Next base: position 34,657 of record UROF01000019.1, on the reverse strand, counting down.
CGATGGGAAGGAGTCTGTGATCGACGCATCACAGCTGGTGCCGGGCGATATTATCCGTCTGGAGGCCGGAGACTTTATACCGGCGGATGGAAGGCTGCTGAGAAGTGTCAGCCTGAAGTGTGAGGAGTCTGCCCTGACGGGTGAATCTGTCCCCTCGGAAAAGGATGCAGAAGCTGCGGTGGAAGAAAAAGCTCCGCTGGGAGACAGAAGCAATATGGTGTTCTCTGGGTGCTCTGTCACTTACGGTACCGCTCTGGCGGTGGTGACCGCCACCGGAATGGATACAGAGATGGGTAAAATCGCCAACCTGTTAGACGGTGAGAGTGACAGCCAGACGCCTCTGCAGCAGAAGCTGGCCCAGCTGGGCAAGTACCTGGGGATTCTGGCGCTGGCAGCCTGTGCCATTATTTTTGTAGTGGGCCTGGCCAACGGCATCCCTGCTCTGGAGATCTTCATGACCGCTGTGTCCCTGGCAGTGTCTGCCATTCCTGAGGGACTGCCCGCCATCGTTACCATCGTTCTCTCCATTGGTGTCCAACGGATGGTCAAAAAGAACGCTCTGATCCGCCGTCTCCCTGCGGTGGAAACCTTGGGAAGCGCCTCTGTTATTTGCTCGGACAAGACCGGCACATTGACACAAAATCGTATGACCCTGGTAAAGGCCTATGTGGATGGCCAGAATGGTCTGGAGGATATCAGCACCCGGAATTCTGATCCCGTGCGGCGCCTGCTGCAGTATGCCAGCCTCTGCTGCGATGGTACCGTGACTTTCCAGGGGGATGAGGTGCAGCATATCGGCGACCCCACGGAGACGGCGATAGTCCTTGCCGCCCACAGAAACGGCATGCCCAAAGATGACCTGAACCGCCGTTATCCCCGCTTAGCGGAACTTCCCTTTGACTCCGACAGGAAGCTGATGACGACGATCAATCAGATCGATGGGAAATATGTGGTGATCGTCAAGGGGGCTTTTGACATGATGGTGCCCCGCTGCGTGGCGGGAGATCTGGAGAAAGCCCGGGACACCGTGGAACAGATGAGCTCCGACGCCCTGCGGGTGCTTGCCGTTGCCTGGAAAGAAATTGATACAGTTCCCCAGCATCCCACTTCGGAGGAACTGGAGTGCGGCCTGACGCTGATGGGCCTGGTAGGTATGATCGATCCGCCTCGGCCAGAGGCAAAAAAGGCGGTAGATGTGTGCCGCCGGGCTGGAATCAAACCGGTGATGATCACTGGAGACCACGTGGTGACGGCTGCGGCCATCGCCAAGGATCTGGGCATCATGCAGCCGGGGGATAGGGCCATTACAGGCGCGGAGCTGGATGCTATGACAGACGCGGAGCTTGACAGCCAGGTTGAGCGGATCTCCGTCTATGCCCGGGTCTCTCCGGAAAATAAGATCCGTATTGTGAAGGCCTGGCAGCGCAAGGGCCAGGTAGTGTCTATGACCGGTGATGGCGTCAACGATGCGCCCGCTCTCAAGGCGGCGGATATTGGCTGTGCCATGGGTATCACCGGCACAGATGTAGCCAAGGGCGCGGCAGACATGACCTTGACGGATGATAATTTTTCCACCATTGTGGATGCTGTCCGGGAGGGCAGGGGCATCTACGCCAACATTCGGAAGGTGGTAGGGTTCCTGTTGGGTACCAATATCGGTGAAGTGATCACCGTATTTACGGCCATGCTGCTCTGGCACAAGACGCCTCTGCTCTCCATGCAGCTGCTGTGGATCAATCTGGTCACGGACAGTCTGCCTGCCATTTCCTTGGGCATGGAGGCTGTGGAAGCAGATGTCATGGAGAAAAAGCCGCGGTCCAGGGAGGAAGGAATTTTCGCCCATGGGTTGGGCCTCCGTGTGGTCCTCCAGGGAATTATGTTTGCGGTGCTGTCTCTGATTGCTTTTGTGGTAGGGGAAAAGGCTGTGGGAACCCTGGCTGGTGGCCAGACCATGGCTTTCCTGGTGCTGTCGGTTTCTCAGGTGGTACAGGCCTACAACATGCGCTCAGAACATTCCCTGTTTCAAATCGGGCCTTTCTCCAACCATAAACTGAATTGGGCGGCGCTGGTATCCCTTCTTCTGGTGGCTCTGGTACTGTTTACACCGCTGCGTATTCCCTTTGGTCTTACCGTACTGCCGGGAAAAACCTATCTGATGGGATTCGGACTTACGTTGATCCCTGTATTGGTGATGGAACTGTCCAAGGCGTTTGGCCTGATCAAGCACCAGGCATAACATAGAATGATACCATAAAGGGAAAGGGACCGCCGTTAATCCGGTGGCCCCTTTTCCGGGAGAAAACAGAAAAAGTAGGGAGCAAGGCATAAAAAGAGCTTTTGAACATTTTGCCATCCTCTTAAATGTTTCTAAGGGAGATGGGGAAGAATTTATATTGATTTTCTGAGCCTGGAGGACAGATAGAAACGTGGCTCGGATGCAAGCCGGAGGGAGAATTCTCTGTGAAAACAGAACGGAGAAGGATCAAGCGCACCGGGCAGGAAATTTTAGCTTCCTGCCCGGTGCGCTTTCTATCTTTTGGGCTTTCCTGTTCTATGGGGTATATGTGGAGCGGAGGATTGTGTCCCGTGCTTCTCGATCCTGGCAGGGCAGAGAGAACTGCTCTGTCAGGAGAGATGTCTGTCGGATGGATCGGCATGCCGTGCGGGAAGGGTGACGGTAAATTCAGTCCCCTTGCCGACTTCGCTTTTTACATGGATCTCTCCGCCGCTTAACTGTACGATGCGATATACCAGAGGCAGGCCAAGTCCGTTCCCCGCGGAGGAGTGGGCGGTATCCACCTGGTAAAACTTATCAAAGATGTGACCGATTTCAGATGGACTGATGCCAATGCCTTCATCCCGGATGGTTATGGCTATGGTATCTGGCTGCCGGGTGGAAGAAATAAATATGCGCCCGCCCTCGTGACTGAATTTGATGGCGTTGCTGATAAGGTTCATCCAGACGTGCTCCATCATTTCCACGTTGTTGAGATAGGGCAGTTGGGGAAGATCCATTTCAAAGGTGAGATTTTTTGCGCTCCATAGGGCCTCCATCCGCAGTACACAGCCGCGGATCTGCTCATCCAGATCATATTCTGCCTGCTCTGTCACCAGCTTTTGATTTTCATACCGGGCGATCAAAAGAACGCTGCTGGCCAGATCGGACAGCCGCTCCGATTCTTCCGCAATGTATTCCAGGTACCTTTTTTGCTTTTCCGGAGATAGATTTTCATTTCTGAGGCGTTTGGCAAAGCCGCGGATGGATACGATCGGCGTTTTGAACTCATGGGAAAAGGTGTTGATAAAGTCGTTGCGCATCATCTCGGTGCTGCCCAATTCGGCGGTCATCTGATTAAAGCTGTGAAGAAGTTCGTAGATATCGCCTTCACCAGATTCTTCGACCCGCACAGAGTAATCTCCTTTGGAGATGGACTTGGTAGCCTTCATCATATCCTGCAGCGGCTTTGCAGAGCGCTTGCTGATGACAGAGGAAATCGGGATCGCTACCAGGGTGGAGATCAGCATCGGCAGCAGGGGGGAGTCCTGCAGTTTGTTGATAGGAACATAGTCGGACAAGTTCAGCCAGATGAATGCCGCAATGAAACCGGACAGGATGTTTGTGATCACCACACAGGTGACAAAGATGCCCCGTGAGGAGTGGAGCATTCGCTTTATCATAGCTTCACCGCCTTGTATCCCAGCCCCCGGACAGTGATGATCTCGAAATCATGGTTGTCCAGGAATCTGTCCCGCAGCTTGTTGATGTGGACATTCACGGTGTGCTCATCGCTCTCTGTGTCCAAATCCCAGATCTCATCCATCAACTGCCGCCGGGTGAAGGTCTTGTTGTTAAAGGAGAGAAGCTTGTAAAGCAGAAGAAACTCTTTTTTCGGCAGCACCAGTGCGGTGCCGTTTGAGATCACGGTCAGGGAGTCGTAGATGAGCTCGGTATTCCCCACTGTCAGTTTCCGCTCCGTCAGGATCTTGGCCCGCCGCAGCAGTGCCGAGACCCGCAGAAGCATTTCTTCCTCTTCGAAGGGCTTCACCATGTAGTCATCCGCGCCTAACAGAAAGCTTTTTTCTTGTCCGCCAGGGTCTGCTTGGCTGTTACCATCAAAACCGGCATATCCATGCCGGTTTCACGGATCTGCTTTAACAGTTCATATCCATCCATCTTAGGCATCATAACGTCGAGTATGATCAGATCCACATGCTTTGCTTCCAGAATATCCAGCGCTTCCAGTCCATTGCGGGCCTGGAGCGGCTCATACCCTGCGTCTGCCAGCGCGTCCTCCATGAGGGCGCGTATGCCTTTATCATCTTCCACGACCAAAATCCGAAACATTCTGATACCACCTATCTTTCCTTCTCCTGTGAACTGACAGGTAAAGGGTATCATCTATTGGGAAGGCAGAAATAAACAATTTGTAAATTCATTGAAAAACCGGCGAAACTTGACCAGAAGTTGATATTCGGTGACAGAAATTTAATCTTTTACCTCTATAATTCCTGGCAGAAACTTTGTTTATGACAGGAGTGCAATTCATCATGAAGCATAAATTTGCCGCATTTTTCTCCGGGCGCAACGGAATGGATGATCTGGGCAGAGCCCTGCTGTGGTGCGCTGCCATCATTATGATACTCAGTATGGTGCTGGATATCACGTTCCTGTATAGCATGGCGCTGGTGCTGCTGTGCTATGTGTATATACGGGCGTTTTCCCGCAATGTTGAAAAGTGCCAGAGGCAGAATGAGAAGTACCTCTCATGGCGGGATTTCCGAAAACTGCGTTTCCAGCAGCGTAAGACCCATAAATTTTACCGCTGTCCCAAATGCCGGCAGCAGCTGCGCGTACCGAAAGGGAAGGGCAGGATCAGCATTACATGCCGCAACTGCGGGGAGTGCTTTGAGAAGAAAACATGATGAGGGGTGAAGTGGGATGAATGATCCTTACAGCGTACTGGGAGTTTCGAAAGATGCGTCTGAGGAGGAGATCAAGCGGGCGTACAGGCGCTTGGCGAAAAAGTATCACCCGGATCTCAATCCCGGTGATCCGGAAGCGGCCCGTAAGATGAATGAGATCAATGCGGCCTATGAGCAGATCAAGAATCCTGGTCAGACAAACTCCGCCTATGGATATGGTGAGCAGCACAGCTCCGGCAGTGGTGGTTCCTACGGAGGATATGACGGCTCCGGGCAGTCCTATGGGGAAGATTTTGATCCCTTTGGCTGGACAGGCCGCTGGACGGAAAACACGCCCCACCGCCGGCCGATTTTTATCTATATCCTTGTTGGCTTTATCGCCATCAATCTGGTGTCGAGCTTTCTGACACGGTCTATGCGGCCGCAGCAGCAGGACCAGCTCCAAAACCAGATCGAACAGTTTGAGGAGTATTACAGCGAGCGGTATCAAAATTATCCCGGGGCATATCCGCCGGGGTATGAAGAAACTGACCCGGATGAGGAAGATCCGCAGCAGCGGCAGGAGACGGATGAGGATTCATCCGAACAAACCTACCCCTTTGCCGGTTATTGGGGGCAGCAGGTGCCGCCCTGGTTCGGCGATTACGCAGACAGCAACGATAACTGAACGATGAAGGAGAATATATATGTCAAAAATAATTGGTATTGACCTTGGTACGACGAACTCCTGTGTCGCCGTCTTTGAAGGAAATGAACGGGTGATCATTCCCAACGCCCAGGGAGGCAGAACCACGCCGTCTGTCGTGGCTTTTACCAAGACAGGGGAGCGGCTCGTGGGGGAATCCGCCAAACGGCAGGCCGTCACAAATCCTGACCGCACCATCAGTTCCATCAAAAGAGACATGGGGACGGCCAAGAGAATAAACATCGACGGGAAAAGCTATTCACCAGAGCAGATCTCCGCCATGATTCTGCAGCAGCTGAAGGCAGACGCGGAGAGCTATTTGGGAGAGAGCGTCACGGAGGCAGTCATTACCGTTCCGGCCTATTTTACAGATGCCCAGCGCCAGGCCACAAAGGATGCCGGGACCATTGCCGGACTGAATGTTCAGCGTATCATCAATGAGCCTACTTCTGCCGCCCTGGCCTACGGGGTTGACAAGGAAGAACCCCAGAAGATCATGGTTTATGATCTGGGCGGCGGTACCTTTGATGTTTCCATTCTGGATATCAACGGCGGTGTGATTGAAGTGCTGGCCACCTCCGGCAATAACCGCTTGGGCGGGGATGACTTTGACCAGTGCATCTGCAGCTGGCTGGTCAGGGAGTTTAAACGTGAGAACAGGATCGATCTGTCGAGGGATATCCGCGCTATGCAGCGTATCCGGGAAGCGGCGGAAAAGGCGAAGATCGAACTATCCAGCGCCATTACGACAGAAATTAACCTCCCCTATATCGCCACCGGGAAGGATGGCCCCAAACATCTCCTCTTTGTCCTCAGTCGTGCGAAATTCAACGAGCTGACCGGACATCTGGTGGAGCAGACCATGGAGCCGGTCAGGGCAGCCCTTTCCGATTCCGGCCTGTCTGCCTCACAGATCAGCAAGGTGCTGATGGTGGGCGGCTCCAGCCGTATCCCCGCTGTCCAGGAGGCAGTCAGAACCTTTATGGGGAAAGAACCCTTCAAAGGCATCAATCCGGATGAATGTGTGGCCATGGGGGCGTGCCTTCAGGGCGGTGTTTTGGCAGGCACCGTGAAGGGCCTGCTGCTCCTGGACGTTACGCCGCTTTCACTGGGAATTGAAACGGTGGGCGGTGTCTGCACCCGCCTCATTGAGCGGAACACCTCTATCCCCATTACAAAGAGCCAGATCTTTACCACAGCGGCCAGCTTTCAATCCTCGGTAGAGATCAATGTGCTGCAAGGTGAGCGCCCCATGGCCCGGCAGAATAAAAGTCTTGGAAAATTCAGGCTCAACGGGATTCGCCGGGCACCTCGCGGGGTGCCTCAGATCGAGGTCACTTTTACCATTGACACCAACGGTATCGTCAACGTTTCTGCCATGGACAAGGATACCGGAAAACGGCAGGAGATCACCATTCAGGGCTCCAGCAACATGAGCCGGGAGGAGATCGACCGGGCGGTGCGTGAGGCGCAGCAATATGCGGCAGAGGACGCCAAAACCAGGTCGGAAGCACAGGTGAGGGATCGCCTGGAAAGCCTGCTGTACCACAGTGAAGAAGCCCGCAAGCATATGGACAAAGAGCGGCGAAAGCAGCTTGATGAGGCGGTCAAAACGGCAAAGCGCGCGCTCAAACACAAAGACACCCAGGAGATGACGGCAGCGGCGGATGCGCTGGAGGCTTTTGTCGGCGGGCAGGGTACAGACGGAAATACCGTGTGAAACAGCAAGCCGGAGCCTCCGTAGAACCATCTTTGCATCAGAGACTGTCCCTGGCTTTATTCAGCTCTGCGTAAGTACGGCGGATGAGGAACAAGGCGACGAGAAAGGTCAGAAGATCGGACACAGGCATGGAGAGCAGCACGCCATCCAAACCAAAAAAGATGGGGAGCAGCAGAGCGAATCCTACACCAAATACTACTTCGCGGATCATGGACAGGGCGGTGGATTCCACCGCCTTTCCCATAGCCTGCAGAAAGATGAAGCACGCTTTGTTGACGCAGGCCAGGATGATGAGGCACAGGTAAACGCGAAAAGCTTTGATGGCAAAGCTGGTATAATAGGTGCTTTCATGGGCGGCGCCAAAAATTGAGATAAGCTGACGGGGGAAGATTTCAGCAAGGATACATCCTGCGATGCCTACCGCTGCTTCCGCAATCAGCAGCTTTGTAAACAGCTCCTTGACGCGCAGACGCTTTTCTGCCCCCATATTGAATCCCACGATAGGGATGCATCCCGCCGCCATGCCCACGACGATGGAGATGATGATCTGAAAGAATTTCATGACAATGCCCACCACTGCCATAGGGATTTGGGCATACTGCTCCTGTCCGAAGATCGGGTCCGCGGCCCCATATTGGCGCAGCATATTATTGATAGCCGCCATAGCTGCTACAAGAGAGATCTGAGACAGGAAGCTGGTGATGCCTAAGAGCAGCGTTCTCCCACAGATCCTGCTGTTCAGATGAAAATGTTTCTTGGCAGGCTTGATGGTTTTCATATGGAAAATATACCAGACAGAGAGAATCGCCGTGATGATCTGGCCAATCACCGTGGCAATCGCCGCCCCCATCATGCCCCATTGGAAAATAAAAATAAAAATGGGGTCAAGGATGATGTTGGCTATGGCTCCGGAAAGTGTGGATACCATTGCAAAGGCGGGGCTGCCATCGGCACGGATGACAGGATTCATCGCCTGTCCGAACATGTAAAAAGGGATGCCCAAGGTGATATAGAAGAAATACTCCTGAGAGTAGTGGAAGGTCTCCTCGTTCACTGTCCCGCCAAACATGGCAATGATCTGCACCTGAAAGAGCAGATAGATGACGGTCAGAAGGAGACTGCTGGTTACGCTCATGAGGATGGCGTTCCCAACACTGTGTTTTGCGCAATCGTCGTCTCCTCTTCCCAGGCTGATGCTGACAAAGGCGCAGCAGCCGTCTCCTACCATTACTGCGATAGCCAATGCTACCACGGTCAAAGGAAAGACTACCGTATTGGCGGCATTTCCATAGGAACCCAGATAACTGGCATTGGCAATAAAAATCTGATCGACAATGTTGTAAAGTGCGCCTACCAAAAGGGAGATGATGCAGGGGACGGCGTATTGTTTCATCAGCTTTCCCACAGGCGCTGTTCCTAAAAACTGATTGGAATGTTCCATAGCGTATATACCCTTCTTTTGCCCAAAATAAGCGCGTAGCCTCATGTCGCTGGATTTATGCCATAGGCTACGCGCTTTTTTATCAATGTATTTCGTCGAAATAGTCGCCGACAGGGGAGGAATTGTACTGCTTGATCACTTTTACCACGATGGAGCCATCCGGCTGCTCGCGCTGCTCCACGATCTTATATCGTGTGCGGTTGCGCTCAAGGTTTTTCTTGTACTGTTCCACCTCTTGTTTTACTGAGGATACCGCGTAATCGTGCGCCATATCCTCCTTCAACATAAAGTGCAATGTCTGACAGAGACATGCTGCCTTTACCCGCTTCATGGATTGACCTCGCTTTCAAAAAAATAACGTGTGGCATATACGCAACTGGAATTACGCATTCATGCCACACGTTGTATGATCATTATACTAGATGGGAGAAAACATTTCAAAGGAAGTTTTAAACGAAAATTCTGGAGAGTTTTTTGGAAAAACTGCATTAGAAAATCGCATGGAAGGCTGCTGCCGGGCTGCTAAGCCGGAGGCTGCTGCAGGTCAGGGGGTTCACTTCCCTCCTGGAAGGGGCCGCGGCCCCCGCCTCCCGTCATGTCGTCGGGCCGATCGCCGCCTGCCATGCCGCCGCGACCACCGCCGCCCATCTGTCCAGGATTATTTTCCGAGCCGTCGTTGGTGGTAACGGTACCGCCGTTATAGGCATAGGTTCCGTCAGTATCCAGAGCAGTGTTGCCGCTGCCGTTGCAGGTAAGGTCCAGCGTGCCGCCGTTGATGGTGAGGGCGCCGTTGGAGTCCACGCAGTCCCCGGAGGAGACGATGGTAAAGGTACCCCCGTTGATGGTGATGAAACTGTCAGAACTGGCGGCAAATTGATCCTGACCGCGGCCGCCAAAGCCGGAGCTGTCCGCCCCGCCGGCGGCGTTGAGTCCATCATCCTGGGAGGTGATGGTAAAGGTACCGCCGCCGATCGTAATGGACAGCCCTTCGATGCCTTCATAACAGTAGGAGATGGTAAACTGACCGCTTTGAATGGTAAGGGCACTGTCACAGTGAATGGCATCGTCTCCGCTGCTGAGAACGAATTCCCCGGCAGTAATGAGCAGATCTCCACCGGCGTGGATGCCGTCATCTACCGTGTCCATGGTATAGCTGCCGCCGCTGATGGTGAAGCTGCCTTCCGCCTTGATACCTTTCTGGCTGATCGTATCTTCTTCTGCGGCGGAGATCTCGGTGGGCACACCGCCCATCTGTCCGAAGGAGCTGTCGCTGGACATAGTAACACTGGCACTGCCCTCTCCGGTAGTCAGATCAAAGGTACCGCCATCGATCAGCAGCGCTCCGCTGGCGCTGACAGCGTCACCCTGAGCGGCGATCGTAAAGGTTCCGTCTGCTATATAGAGAAACCCCATAGAAGTATCATCTCTGTTTTCTGCGTGGATGCCGTCTTTGCCTGAGGTGATATGGAAACTGCCTCCGGCAATAGCGATGCTGTCCTTACCGGTCAGGCCATGGCTGGCGGCGGTAATGGTATAGCTGCCCTGGGTAACGACCAGTTCGTCCTTGGATACCACACCGTGACCGGCCTGGGCCTGGATGGTGAGGCTTCCTGTGCCGTTGAGGGTGAGGTCGGTTTTGGAAAAGATCACAGCGTCGATGTTATTTTCGTCGATGGCTATATACTCGCCGCCATTGGACAGATGGTTCTCTGTCCCGTCCGCCAGGGTAATAAATACCTTATCTGCCGCCAGGGCGTAAATGGCGGCGGAGGTGGCACTGGTGATGTCTGCGCCGCAGAGGACGATCTGTACTTTGTCCGTATCACCGGCGTCCACGACGATCTGGCCGTCAGTAAGCGTACCGGAGAGAAGGTAGACGCCTTCGTCTGTGATGGTGATCTGTGAGCCGCTGATGGAGACAGAGCCGCTGTCACAGACAGCGGAGTCGCTGGTGAGCTGTATGGAGATAGCGGTGCTTTCCTCATAAGTGCCTTCCAGGTCCCGGTCACTGAAAAGACTGGTGGGATCAATGGCGGCAGAGGTAGTGGCTGCGGTTTCCTGTGTCGTGTAATCGGTTCCTGTGGCCTGTGAAGTGTCCTCTTCGGCGGTTTGGGTACCGCAGCTGCTGAGAGTCAGCAGGGCACACAGCAGGTACAGAAAAATGGCGTGTGGTACGCGCTTCATGGCATGATTCCTCCTTTACAGGGCGGTAGCCCCAGTGTCAGGATGACCCAGGGCGATCTCCAGGTTTCCGTTACGCAGGCGGAGCTGATCGATAAAGGGTTTTTCCTGGGTGGGGTCCTTCAGTGTCAGGTCATATGTCAGTTTGAAAAGGCTGCCCATATTAGTGGTTTTTACCTGTGTGAGCGTATACTGGCGGGCATATTGGGTCAGCACCGGGTCAAATACTCCTGTATAGTCCAGATTTTCAGGGATGGTGATGTGCAGTGTGCGCTGGGGTGTGTTGCCGGTTTGCTGGCTCAGAGCGGTAAATAGCATCATGGCGGCACCAAGAATCAAGGTGAACAGTGCGCCGTAGCCCAGATAGCCCATGCCGGTGATCAGTCCGGTTCCCATGGCGATAAAAAGAGCGCCGATTTCCCGGGCGGAGCCGGGGGCAGAACGGAAACGTACCAGGTTGAAGGCCCCCGCTACCGCTACACCGGTGCCCACATTGCCGTTGACCATCAGAATGACCACGCACACCACAGCAGGCAGGATCGCCAGGGCTACCAACAGGCTCCTGCTGAAGTGGGAATGCCACAGGGTCATGGCGCACAGGATCAGGCCCAGCACCAGGGATACGCCCACACACAATAGAAAATCACTGGGGGAAATGGTAGCCAATGAGGTTTCAAATACCCCGCTGAAAATTGTATCAAGCATATTTCTGTTCCCCTTTCGTATGGGTAAGATAGATATCCTGGTAGGCTGTACCATATTTTGAGAAAGAAGTCTGGAAGATCCCACATTCAGACAAGGTACGTACCATCCACAGGGGGATAGAGCCAATGGCTTTCAGCTCCATAAGGATCTGGCCCGGCGGGAGAAGGGAGATGCCCCAGGGATCGGAGGATAGGGTAAGCTCTTGCCGGCGGTACTGGATATCCCGGTCAAACGTCACACGGAAGGAACTGTCCTCTCTGCCGTGGAAAGCATCCCGCTCGTAGGAGAGAAATACCGCCGGGGCAAGTCCTTGGTAAAAGGCGGTGGTATAGGATAACTCATTGCCGATCTGGCTCTCCGGCCAAGGCGCCTGCCCGGCTACGCAGGCCAGGGCCTGGTCCTGGGGCAGGGAGATACGGCGTTTATATACGACGGAGCGGTATTTCTTTTTCAGCTCCACAAATACCGAGGCGGATGCCTCTGCCCGGCCATAGCTGCGGATCCGCACTTTCTCCTTGTAGACCGGCTTTTCCAGGCTCCGGCGGATCAGACGGAAATCGGGGGTGTCCAGATAGAGATTGCGGATGGAGCTGTGGCTGTAGTCGTCGGGCTCCATATGGTCCTCCATAGCCTGAAGGATAGCTTGCTGCTGGCGGCAGGTCATCAAATATTTGAACTCATAGCGCTGAAAGATCATTTGGTTTTTCACGGCGGTTGGCCTCCTTGCTGTCGGATGGTAATGCCAGTGTAAAAACCAAACCATAACTGAAGTTAAAAATGAGAAACTTTTTCGGCTGACATTTTATGCTGCGGGTGATATTCTTTTAATTAGAGTTAAGGCGGCGGCGCTATGCTGATTTCACTACTGAACAGAGAAGGTGATACGATGCGAATTTTGCTGGCGGAGGACGAGCGCTCCTTGTCTCGGGCTGTGGTGGCTCTGCTGGAAAAGAGTAATTACTCTGCCGACGCGGTGTATGATGGGGAAGAAGCTCTGGCCTACCTGGAGGCGGGAAATTATGACGGGGTGATTTTGGATATTATGATGCCCAAAATGGACGGCCTGGAGGTGCTGCGGCGGCTGCGGGAGCAGGGAAACCCCGTCCCGGTTCTGCTGCTCACTGCCAAGTCGGAGGTGGAGGATAAGGTGACTGGCCTGGACACCGGGGCCAACGACTATCTGACCAAGCCCTTTTCCACAGCAGAGCTCATGGCCCGTATCCGGGCAATGACCCGCAGCCAGACTGGCGGGCAGGTCACCAGCCGCCTTACCTTCGGCAACATCACGCTGGATCAGACCACCTTTGAGTTGTCCTCATCTGCCGGCAGTTTCCGCCTGGCCAACAGAGAGTATCAGATGATGGAGCTGCTGCTGCGCAATCCCCGGCAGCTGATCCCGACAGAGCGGTTTCTGGAGCGAATCGGGGGCTATGACAGCGATGTGGAGCTGAATGTGGTGTGGGTGTATATCTCCTACCTGCGGAAAAAGCTCTCCGCGCTTCAGGCCAATATTCAGATCAAGGCCACCCGCAATGTGGGTTACTCCTTGGAGGAGCGGACATGATCAAACGCCTTCGCCGCAAGCTGATCGCTGCCTGTATGCTCTCCCTGGCCATTGTGCTGCTGGTTATCCTGGGGGGCGTGAATCTGATGAGCTACCAGAAGGTGGTCTCGGATGCTGACACCGTCCTGGCTCTTCTGGCGGCCAACGACGGGACTTTCCCCAAACCGCAGGGCGGCCTTCAGCAGGAGCCGCCCGGGGACCCGGGGATAAAGCGTGACCCCTTTGGACAACGGGGCATGTCCCCGGAGACACCCTATGAATCCCGCTTCTTTTCTGTCCTTCTCAGCGAGGATGGTCAAGTGCTGGAGATTGATACCGGCCAGATCGCGGCGGTGGATGCGGAGGATGCTGCCGCGTATGCCCAGAGTGTGGTGGATTCCGGCAGAAGCTCTGGATTCTGGGGCAATTACCGCTATTTGATCAGCCAGGAGGATGGGGACAGTCAGGTCATTTTTTTGGACTGCGGCCGCAGTCTCTCCTCCTTCCGCGCCACTTTGTTTGCCAGTGTAGCGCTGTCTTTGGTAGGGTTGGGAGCGGTGCTGGTTCTGCTGCTTATTCTATCCAGCCGCATTGTGCGTCCCATGGCAGAGAGCTATGAAAAGCAAAAGCAGTTCATTACCGATGCCGGTCATGAATTGAAAACGCCCATGACCATCATCAGTGCCGATGCGGATCTGGCAGAGATGGAGTGCGGAGAGAACCAATGGCTTGCCGATATACGCCGCCAGGCACAGCGCCTGACAGGCCTGACCAACGACCTGATCTATCTCTCCCGCATGGAGGAGGAGCAGCCCAGACTGCAGCTCATTGAGTTTCCCCTCTCCGATGTGGTGGAGGAAATGGTCCAGTCCTTTGCAGCCCCGGCTCAAAGTCAGGGCAAAGAGTTGTCGGTGACAATCCAACCCATGCTGTCCTGTACCGGAGATGAAAAGGCTATCCGGCAATTGGTCTCCATCCTGCTGGATAACGCCTTAAAATACTCTCCTGCCGGGGGACGGCTGGCGGTAAAGCTGGAAAAGCAGGGGAGAAGTATCGCCTTGACCGTATCCAATACGGCTGCGCAGCTGCTGGACCGGGACAAGCTGCCCCATCTGTTTGACCGGTTCTACCGTACGGATCAGTCCCGAAACAGCCAGACCGGCGGCTACGGATTGGGATTGTCCATCGCAAGAAGTATTGTGCTGGCACATAAGGGAAAGATCCGGGCGGAAAGTGCGGATGGAAACAGCCTGGTGATCACGGTCAATCTTCCTGTTTGATTTTTGCTGCAAAGCATGGAAGGTAATATTAAAAGCCATGTACCACAAGAATCTCTTGTGGTACATGGCTTTATGTGTTTTATGGTGTTTTGCTATGCATTGGTAAGCTTTTGGGCCATCAGGGCGTTGGCAATGATGGATCTGAGCTGGAGCCGGGAGGAAAGTCCTCCGGTAAGGCGATCAAAGGCGGCGTTGGCCGCTGGATGGTAGTACCGTCCCTCCGCCTCGGCCTGCTTTCCGGCGGCGATGCCCTGGGCCAGCAGAGACAGATCCTGCACCCGTTCCTTCTCTGGAATGGGATTGAGGAGCAGCAGCTGACGGCAATCTGCCGGAAGTGTCTCCTTGTCGAGTCTCCCGGACAGGGGTACGTCGGCACTGGGGAAAATGTAGCCGGTACACCGGTCAGTGTCGATACCCAGCACCCGCACCCCGGCTCCGGTGAGCCAGGAGATGGTGGCCGGGATGTCCAGCATATCCTTAGGGGAGGTGGAGATCAGCGCCACAGGGATGTCCCGCAGAGCAGGCAGATCCGGGCACAGCTCCTCCCCTTTGATATCGCCGATGCCGCCCATGCCGCAGGTCACTGCCAGAGGCAGCCCCATCTGCTGACAGACAGCCATGGTACCGGAGGCGGTGAGGGCCCCGGATACACCCTTTTCCAGGGCGCCAGGCAAGTCCTCCCAGCTGATCCGGCACAGTTCCGCTGCCCGCTGACGGAAGGGGAGGAACTGCTCCATAGAGCCAATAATGACCTGGCCCTGATCCACCCAGGTGATGCAGTCGATCTCCGTCGGCCAGAGGGAGCGGAGCTCCTCCTGGGAGACGGAAACCAGACCATGGGTCAAAAGGGCAGATTCAACCAGAAACTTTCTCACTGCCAGCCTTCCAGGTCGTTGACGTTGTCCACGGTGACAAGGGTCAGGGGCAGGTAGATGCTGCTGTCAAAGGTCTCACCCTCGTTGAGCATGACAGCCATCTGCAGGGCGGCCTTGGTGTAGCGCTGGCTGGAGTAGGACATGGAGCCGGTCATGGTGCCCTCCATAATGGCGGCACGGGCGTCGTCGGTGAAGTCCACGCCGTAGACCAGAACGTCTTCCTTACCCTCGGCGGCCAGGGCCTCCACAGCGGCCAGAGCCATGGTGTCGTTGCAGCAGAAAATACCCTTCAGGTCGGGATACTCAGTGATCAGAGCCTTGGTGGCATCATAGGCCAGGGTAGCGTCCCAGTCGCAGTTCTGCACAGCCACCAGCTCGATGCCCTCGGTAGCCTCAAAGACTTCCTTGGCGCCGGAGGTACGGCCCTCGCTCTGGCCCGCGCCGGCAAGACCGGCAATGATGGCCACCTGACCGCCGTCAGGCAGACGGGAGATCATGTCGTTGGCTACGGTCTCACCCTGCTCGGTGAAGGCTACGGTGATGGTGGCGTCCAGATGGCCGCCAGCCTCAGCCAGAGCTTCGGTATCCACGCCGGGGCCCAGGTTGATGACCTTCACGCCGTTTTCATTGCACTTGACAATGCCGGGGATCAGGTTGGTGCCGTCGATGGGGGAGACAATGATCACGTCATAGTCCATGTCGGCCATGGTCATGAGGACGTCCAGCTGGGAGGCGGTGTCGCCCTCGGTGGTGCCGGTCTGGACGTCGATGGGAATGCCCAGCTCCTCGCCGGCGGCCTCATAGAAGTCCTTCATGTTGACCCAGAACTGGTTGGTCAGGGAGATGACCACGGCGCCAACCTTGATGTCGCCAAAGCTCTCGGGCATGGGACCGATCTGCTCCTCCATAGCGGCGTCAAACTCGGCGTACAGCTGCTGAACGGTGGCAGAGAGCTCGCTGCCGGTATCCTGGGTATCATCAGCGGTGTCGTTGGTGGTGTTGTCGGCGGTATCATTGCCGGCGGTGTTCTCGGTGCTGTTGTTGGCAGCGCCATTGTTGGTACTGTTGTTGCTGCCGCAGGCCGCGATGCTCAGCATCATAGCCAGGGCAAGCAGCAGAGAGATCCATTTTTTCATCGTTTCATCCTCCAATTGCTTGTATTTGGTGTGTAGGTATATGTATAAAGGAAATCCTTTATGCCGGAAGTAGATCAGCTGATGCGGCTCCTGCGCTCCCGCAGCTCCGCCACCACCACGGCGCACAGCAGAATGGCACCGGTAATGAACTGCTGGTAGTAGGAGGAGACGCTCATGATGGTCAGACCGTTGCGGATCAGGCCCAGGAGAAACACGGCGATCACCGTGCCCAAGAGGCTGCCGCTGCCGCCGTGGAGAGCGGTGCCCCCCATAATGACGGCACAGATCGCGTCCATCTCCATGTTCAGCCCGGCGTTGGCCTCAGCGGAGTTGAGCCGGGCGGTGATGATGATGCCCGCCAGGGCGGAGAGAAGGCCCATGAGGGCAAAGGCGGACACTCGGTAGCGCCCTGTGGCCACGCCGCTGCGCTTGAGTGCCTCAGGATTGCCGCCCAGGGCGGTGACATAGTGTCCCCAGCGCATGCGGTAGAACAGGGGGATCAGAAGCAGGATCACCACAAAGGCCATGGTGACACCGGATTCCATGCCAAAGATATCTCCGCAGCCGAAATCCCGGAAATCCTGGGGCAGCTTGGTGATGGGGATGCCCTGGGTGACAATAAGGGACAGGCCGCGGTACATAAATGAGGTGGCCAGGGTGATGATGAAGGCATTGATGCGGGTGATGTGGACCAGGGCGCCGTTGATGGCTCCCATGGCGGTCCCAGCGGCCAGAGCCAACAGGATCCCGGCCCAAGAGGGAGCGCCTGCCTGCAGCACTGACGCCATGCAGATGGCGCTGAAGGAGAGGATGGAGCCAATGGAGAGATCGATGGCCCCCGAGGAGATCACGCACATCATTCCACAGGCCAGAATCAGCCGGTAGGAGTTGGCCTCCAGAATGTTGACTACATTTTTCAGGGAGAAAAAGGACTGGGTCTCGATGGACAGAATGACCATCATGACCAGACACACAGCAATCAGCAGCAGGGGGGCAGACTGTCTGGCGCACCATTTTTTCCAACTTTTCATGGGGATTCCGCCTCACTTTCCCGCTGCAGGATCAAGTCCTGGAGGGCGTCGACCGAGGTGTCCCGGGTAGCAACTCCCGCAATGATGGTGCCGGAGCGCATGACGTAGATATAGTCCGCCATAGCAAAGACCTGGTGGAGGTTGTGGCTGATGATCAGCTGGGTCATACCACGGGAACGGAGGCCGGAGAGCATATTCATGGTGCTGTGGCTCTCCTGGATGCCCATAGCTGCGGTAGGCTCGTCCAGCAGCAGAAGCCTGCCGGGGCGCCGGAGGGCACGGGCAATGGCCACACCCTGGCGCTGGCCGCCGGAGAGGCTGCGTACCGGTTCGGTGAGATCCGGGATCTCCACATGGATGTCCTGGAGAAGCCGCCGGGCTTCCGCCATCATGGCCTTTTTGTCCAGAAAAGGTCCCCGCATCAGTTCGCTGCCCAGGAAGATGTTCTCCACACTGTTTTTGAAGTTGTCCAGAGCCAGATCCTGGTACACGGTGCGGATGCCCAGATCCATGGCCTTGCGGATGGAAAGGCTGCGGTAGTCTGCGCCGCCGATGCGGATACTGCCGCTGTCAGGCCTGATATTGCCGGACAGTATTTTGATGAGGGTGGATTTGCCGGAACCGTTGTCGCCTACGATGGCGGTGATAGCGCCGGGCTTGACTTCCAGAGAGACCCCCCGCAGAGCCTGGATGTGGCCGAAACTTTTTGTGATCCCCGCAATGGAGAGAATGTCAGATTGATGTATCATATTTTTCTATTTATATAATATATTTTGATTTCTGCACGACATGTTATCATAACAGAAATAGTTAAAAATATCAAATAGACAGATATAATGAGATGAGATGCCGATATAGAGCAATTCGATACTACGGTAAGGAGAGGCGTATCCCGCGCCCGATATCCGGCAAAACGGGGGAAGGGAGCTGCGCAGCTCCCTTCCCCCGTTTTGCATTAGGGAAGATCTATATATAAAAGCATCTTCGTTTGGGGACAGTCAGTTCAGTACGATGGCATTGACTGCCTCCACCAGGTCGATGACGCTGCTGCGTGCCACCAGGGACACAGGCTCTCCGTCCACCACAGCCAGACAGTAGCTTCCGTCATAGCGGTACAGGTCGATCTGGACCGAGGGCTCACCCTCCTGATCCAGCTGCAGCTTCAGACTGATCTCCTCCTTCTGAGAGGGAGATTCCTGGGTGAAGGTATCTGCGGTGAGAGCTTCCAGAGCGCTCTGGAAATCTGTCAGGTCGGTCAGTTCCTCCTGATAGTAGTAGCTGCGGCTCTCTCCATCGGTCAGAGAGGTGATGGTGTACGTTTCGCCGTCCAGCGTGATATCGATCTGGCTGATATCCTCCGTATCGGCCGGGAGGACTTCGCTGTGCCGCAGGTCATCGTAAGCGGCAGCCATCAGCTTGTTGTATTCATCGGCGGTGATCTGGTAGAGGATGGGAGAGTCGCCTACTCTGGCATAAGCGGTGATCTCTTCCTCCTCGCTGGTGTCTGCCGATTCTTCGCTTTCCGTATCCTCTTGAGCGGCAGCTTCCGCTTCGGCCAGTTCCTCCGGGTCACGGCTGACGTGAAGGACAAAGGTATCAGAGAGCATATTTCCATCCTCGTCCTCTGTGCTGTAGTCTACAGTGATGGTCAGCTGGGGGTCATCCAGTCCGCAGGCAGCGATCTCCTCATCGGTGGCATTATAGGTGGTATAATTGCTCAGGTCCAGATTGTGGATAGTCTGCAGATAACTGTCAACCTTACTGGTGTCCAGAGGAACATCGTCGCCATCCTGCTGGGTGAAGTAGACATCCTCCTCACGGTACGTGCTGCTGCTGTCCTCCTCATAGGTGATCTGGTAATCCTCTGTTCCGGAGAACTGGATCTGTGTCACCTCGTCAAAAGTGGGGACGTCATCATTGTCGATCATGTCGCTGAGGACGATGCTGAAGTCGTCCAGCGGGTCGTTCTGCACCAGATACACATTGCCGTCACCGATAGAGACATAGCGCTGGGAGTCCATGGTGCTGTAATCTCCCAGGAGGATCTCATAGGTCTGATCCTCGGTGGTCAGCTCAATGGTGCACACGGGGTCATCCAGCCCGTACTGTCCATAGTCCTCTACGTCCTCAATGATAAAGGAGACGCCGAAGGCCTCGAAAGTGGACAGAAGCTCGTCGATCTTCTCCTGATCCACAGGGAACGCTTCGTCCTCATCGTACAGCCACTGCTCATCTTTGTGGAAGGCCAGGGACTGGGATTCATAGGTCCAGGAGAGTGCCTGGACGGAGTCGCTGGACAGTTCCAGGACGATCTCATCGCTGGTGCGGATAAGCTCCTTGTGCTCCTCGTATTTGCTGACGCCAAAGGTCACGATGCAGGCGGCTACCAGGACCCCCAGCAGAATATAGATCCGTTTATACCGTTTCACTTTGCAGCCTCCTTCTTCTCAGTACGATGCCAATGCCGATGCCAAGGTACGCCAGGGGGAATACCCCGATCATCATCACCTTCAGGAGGGAGGAAGTGGAATCGCTGATGGTCAGATAATTGTAGTTCAGGGATTTGCTGCGGATGGCCATGGCTTCACTTTCACCGATCATGGAGGAAAGGGCGTTCATTCCCAGGTTAACATTGGCGCCGGAGGAATAGGCGTTGTAGACGTTGTCCAGGAAACTGGAGGAAGAGAACCAGATGATCTGTCCGCCGCTGCTGCATTCAATGGAGACTGCCAGAGCAAAGGGACCGTCAATATCGCCCTCCTCCTTTTCGTAGGTCTCCATGGCATATCCGTCGAGCTTGCTGAAGGAGGCGACAGAGGTGGTGAGGATCTCGGTCACAGTGGCACCGGCGGTGTCGTCTGACACAACAAGGCCCTGGGAAATGGGCATGATGGGATAGTAGTATTCTTCCATCAGAGAGTCGGTGATATCGCTGCTGGCCATATCCGGCATCAGGATAAAAGGAGACTGGAAGGCGTAGTGCTCTCTGTCACCCTCCACCACGATACCGTCCTGGACCTCTACGCCGTAGTCGGCGATCAGGCTGTACAGATTCTCCAGGGAATCCTCCTCTGTGGGACCTGCCATCACCAGCAGTTTGCCGCCGGAGGCGGCGTAGTCTGCCAGCATCTCCTTTTCCTCCACGGAAATATCGGTGGAGGGGCCATAGATCAGGACGCAGTCGGCATCCTCCGGGATGGAGTTGGAGTTCAGCAGGGAGAAGGTGGTAAGCTCAATGTTTTCCTTTGCCACCTGATCGCTGAAGGTGGAGGGGAGCTCCGCTTCTCCATGGCCCTCCAGAACATAGACCTGGGGCTGGTCCTCATTGACCACATAGTCGATAGCGGAGGTGATGGCACCCTCGCCGTCAAATGAGGCGTTGTAGGAGTAGGAGTACATATCCGTTTCATAGAGGTAGATGTCATCGTAGGGGATGTAGCGGTAACGATCACCGCACTCTACCACCAGACTGTTGTTTTCCACGGTCTCATCGGTGTACTGCTGGGTAAAGGTGGGATAGACATCCGGATTCTTTTTGACCACCTCGATGTGGTCGGAAAGCGTGTCGTATTTGTCCAGCAGATTTTCGATCACCGCATCCTCTTCATCCGCCTGGACGATCCAGTAGATGGTGACGTCATCCTCCAGATTGTTTACCACCACTTTGGTGTTGCTGGTAATGGAGTACAGCTGGGAGACGCTGATATCGTACTGGGTAAAGGTGGTGGGCAGTGCCGAGGCAAAAATATTCACCACGATCATCAGGGCCAGTACGATGGCAGTGATGGTCAGGGAATAGGCGCCGCCCCGGAAAGCAATGTGGTTTTTGGGCCCCTGTTGCTTCGGGCTCTGAAATTTCGGAAGCTTCATCAGTTATACCTCCGTTTCTCCAGTGACTGCACCGATAAGAACAGGAAGAAGGCGATCACTGTGATATAAAAGACGATGGCGGTCATGTCGAAAATACCGTTGACAAAGACGTTGAACCGCTCAAACAGGGAGAGCTTTTCCATAATGTTGGGCAGCAGGCCCTCAAACATCGTGCTGTCCAGGACGTACAGCGCTGTGATGCCGAAGATCAGGATAAAGCTGACCCAGTAGGCCAGATTGCCGTTGCGGGTCAGGTACCGGATCACGACGCCCAGCAGCAGGGCAATGACCGCCAGAGCAATGGCGGAACCTGCGGCGGTGGCGGAAACATACTCAGACAGGCTCACGCTGTAGTAGTTCAGCAGGATCACGGCAACACCGATACCGGCGGCAAGACCCTGATTGTCCGTCAGAGAGGAGATGAACACGCCCAGAGCGATCAGAGCAGCGCCCAGGACAAAGAAGGCGAAGATCGATCCGTAGGCGGTCAGCAGGCATACCTCACCGAACTGGGCAAAGACCAGGGGGTAGAGAGAGATGACGCACAGAGGGATCAGGTATACCACCAGCAGGGCCAGGTATTTGCCGGCGATCACCTGGGTGGTGGTGATGGGGAGGGAGTACAGGAGCTGATCCGTTTTTTGCCGGCGCTCCTCGGCGATTACCCGCATGGTCAATACCGGCACGATGACAACGAAAACAAGGCTGCCGAAACTGAGCACATACTCAAAGTTGCTCACTGCCGCCTGGATGTTGTAGAGCATGGCTCCGATCCCGGTGAACGCCAGGAGGAACGCACCAAACACATAGGCGGTGAGAGAGTGAAAATAGTTTTTCAATTCATGCTTCCATACGGCAATCATGGCGTATCATCCTCCCTTTCCTCCTGAGGAAGATCCTGCCCGTCGGAGGGCTCCTCTGCAGAACTGGTGTCTGTCAGCTCCAGGAAGATATCCTCCAGATTGGCCTTCTTCAGGGTCATCTCCAGCAGGGCCTTTTCCCGCTTGGCAAAGGCAAAGAACAGCTTGCGGGATACACTGTGGATATCGTCTGCCTCGGTTTTGATGCAGACGGTGGTGCAGGCGGGCTCCTGGTTCTTCACCGTCACTTCAGTGATCTCAGGAATCAACGATGTGATCTCCTGAATTTCCGCAGCTTCCGCTTCAGCGGTGAGGTTGATCTCGCTGGAGGAGAGCAGCTGCTTTTCAAGACTCTCGGGGTCGCCGAAAGCTACTAGCTTTCCTTTTGCGATGATGAGGATCTTGTCACAGATGGTTTGAACTTCGGACAGGATGTGGGAGCTGAAGATCACCGTGTGGGTCTGGCCCAGCTGACGGATCAGATCCCGGATCTCAATGATCTGGATGGGGTCCAGTCCTACGGTGGGCTCGTCGAGGATAATGACCTGGGGATTTCCCAGCAGAGCCTGGGCGATGCCTACGCGCTGGCGGTAGCCTTTGGAGAGAGCGGAGATGCAGCGGTTTTTCACATCGCCGATCTTCGTCTGCTCGATGACCTCCCGGATCTGTGCCTCCAGTTCAGCACCTCGAAGACCCTTGGCCTCTCCCACAAAGCGGAGATATTCCACGGGCGTTTCGTTCATGTAGAGAGGGGGCTGCTCAGGCAGGTAGCCGATCAGTCGCTTGGCTTTGCCCGGGTCCTCAAAAATATCATAGTCGTCGATCCGCACATGGCCTGCGGTAGCGGAAAGACAGCCGGTCATGATGTTCATGGTGGTAGATTTTCCCGCGCCGTTGGGCCCCAGGAAACCGTAGACATGTCCCTCCTCGATGGAGAAGGAGAGATCGTTGACCGCCATGAAGTCACCATAACATTTGGTTAAGTGCTCCACTGTTATCATGGTTGACCTCCTTGCTGCATGGTTGGCAGAGCCGGATGGTTCCGGCGTCGAGGTCATTATAGTCAGATATACTGAAACTACGCTGAAATCTGGGGGGAGAAAACAAAAAAGCAGAGAGGCGTATGTGTCCATACGCCTCTCTGCGTCGGCAGAACAAAATTCAGGAGCAGGGCAGCTCCACATAAAAGGTATTGATCCCGTTTTGGCTCTCGGCCCAGATCTTGCCCCGATGACGGTTTACAATGGATTCTGCAATAGCCAGTCCCAGACCATAGCTCCCATTGCGGCTTCTGGCCGGATCTGCCCGATAAAAACGTTTGAAAAGGTTGGCCAGAGCTTCCGGCGAAATGGGCTCGCCCTGGTTGGCTACGGTCAAAAGACAGTGGCTTTTCCCGCGGCGCTTGAGGCATACCTGGGTGGCGCCTACCTCCTGGGAATACTTTCGGGCGTTGTCCAGAAGGATCTTCAGGACCTGCCGCAGCTGAGGCTCGCTCCCGGTGACCTGGACAGCAGGGGAGAGGTCTGACGTGAGGGTGAGGCCAGCTTCGAAAAAAATAGGTTCAAAGGGGAGCAGGGCTTCTGACGCCACCTTGCTGAGATCCACCGAAGAAAAATGCTCTCTGGGATCGGCCTGGTCGGCCCGGGCCAGCTGGAGCATCTGCTCGATCAGGCCCCGCATCTGACGGGACATGGTGAGGATGCTGGACAAAAACCGCTCCCGGTACTCCTCGTCATAATCAGGGCTTTGGGCTAATTCAGCACTGGTCATGATCACCGTCAGGGGCGTTTTCAGTTCGTGTGAGGCGTCTGCCACAAACTGGCGCTGCTGCTGCCACGCCAGCTCCACAGGCCGTACGGCCCATTTGGACAGCAGAATACTGATTCCCAAAAACAGAAGGAAACCCAGACAGCCGATCAGGATGCAGGTCTGCATGAGGTTACTCAGGGTAGCCATCTCGCTGGACATATCCGCAAAGACCAGACAGGGGGATATGAGGTTGTCTGAGCGGTAGTAGCGGAGATGGTATTCCTCGATCACTCCCAGTTTTTTGGGGGAGGAATATGCCGTTTCGATCAGACTGCGGAGAAATTCCCCGTCAGACAGATCATAATATCCGCCTCCGGTGGCCGCCAGCTCCCCTCGTGGGCCCAGCTGGATGGTAAAAAAGGGAAGGCGGACATCCTCCCCCTGCTCACTGGGGATACCCAGCTGGAAGGGCTGGGCGGCAATGCCCTGCATCATATTGATGCTCTCCGACTCCAGATTGGCACGGGTGAAATAAAAGACCAGTCCCAGGATAGTGGCCAGCATCAGAGTGACGATGGACATGTTGATGAGGACGAATTTAAAACGCAGCTTTCGTATCATCTTCCTTTACCTCCAGGTGGTAGCCAAGTCTCCGTATGGTTTCGATATGGACATTGGAGCCGATGCTGGACAGTTTCTTCCGAAGGAACCCTACATAGACCTCCACGTGGTTTTCCACGGCATCGGAATCATATCCCCACACCCGGGCCAGGATCACCTCTTTGGAGAGGTTGCGGCCGCCGGATTGGAGAAGAAAGCGCATGATGTCAAATTCCTTGGCGGACAGACGAACCCGGTTTGCTCCGCATACCAGCGTAGCGGAAGCCAGGTCCAGGGAGGTATTCCCTAAGGTGAGTTCATCCACCTGGGGAACTTGCCGGCGCAGCAGGGCGTTGACGCAGGCCAGCAGTTCCCGGGTATCAAAGGGCTTGGTGAGATAGTAGTCCGCTCCGGCGTTGAGCCCGGTGATGCGGTCCTCCAGCTCCGATTTTGCCGTCAGCATCAGGATAGGGGTGCCAAGCCGGAGAGAGCGGACTTTTCTGGCTACCGCATAGCCGTCCATCTTCGGCATCATCACATCCAGGATCAGCAGATCGTAGACGCCCAGCTCCGCGTACTGGGCACCTGCCTCTCCATCATATACCGCCTCAACAGAAAAGCCTTTTTTCCGCAGCAGCTCACAGAGGGAGTCCGCCAGCAGCTTTTCGTCTTCAATGATCAGGATCTTCAAATCGCATCACCTCATATCCCTCCCGATGCTATGATACTGCATCTACCTTAAATAAAACTGAAAACAGGACGGACCTGCCGCCTTTCTGCCGCCGCCTCCAGGGGACAGAGGGATGCCGCACCGGAACAGGGGCCTATAAAAATACCGGGCAGTTCACCGGCCGATGAGGCGGCAAACTGCCCGGTACCGAATATCTCACCGGCTTTGTGGGCCGGTACACAGACGGGGGAAGAAACGCTTACTTGGCCCGGTTGTTATAGGCCTCGATGCCCTTGGCCAGCAGATCCATAGCACGCTCCAGATCCTGCTGCTTGAGGACGTAAGCGATACGTACTTCGTTGACGCCCTTGCCGGGAGTGGCATAGAAGGGACCGCCGGGGGCGAACATCACGGTGTCGCCGTTGTCATCGAAGTCGGTGAGCAGCCACTTCTGGAAGGCGTCGGCGTCGTCCACCGGCAGAGCGGCCATCAGGTAGAAGGCGCCCTTGGGGCACTTGCAGATGACGCCGGGGATCTCCTTGAGCTTGGCGACCACGGTATCGCGGCGGCGCTTGTACTCCTCGCGGACAGCGGCAAAGTACTCGGGGCCCACATCGTAGAGGGCGGCGGAGGCGATCTGATCCAGGGTAGCTACGGACAGACGTGCCTGGCAGTACTTCATAGCCTCGCCCATCAGCTCCTTGTTGCGGCTGAGGATGCAGCCGATCCGGGCGCCGCAGGCGGAGAAGCGCTTGGACACAGTGTCGATGACGATGACGTTGTCAGCGGCGTCGGCAAACTCGCCCAGGGACTGGAGAGGCTCACCGGCATAGACGAACTCACGATACGCCTCGTCGCCGATGATAAACAGGTCGTGATCCTTGGCGATATCCACCATCAGACGCATCTCCTCCGGCGTCAGCACAGCGCCGGTGGGGTTGCCGGGGTTGGTGCACATAATGGCACGGGTGTGCTCGTTGATCTCCGCTTCGATCTTGGCACGGTCGGCGTAGTGATAGCCCTCCTCAGGAGAGGTGGGGATGGGGTGGATCTTAGCACCGCAGGTGTTGACCATGGTGTTGTAGTTGGGATAGAACGGCTCGGGGATCAGGATCTCATCGCCGTTGTCCAGGATGCAGTTGAG
This sequence comes from uncultured Eubacteriales bacterium, assembly GCA_900549475.1. Classification (GTDB taxonomy): domain Bacteria; phylum Bacillota; class Clostridia; order Oscillospirales; family Oscillospiraceae; genus Pelethomonas. Next base: position 8,244 of record UROF01000019.1, on the reverse strand, counting down.
GGTGATCTGGAGGGCCTCGCTGCCGCCGGTGGTGATGAGGATCTCGTTCTCCTCAAAGTGCATATCCAGCTTGTCATAGTACTTCTGGATGGCCTTGATCAGAACAGGGAGTCCGGGAGAGGGAGCATACTCCAGGACGGGCTGATGGAACTCACGGATGGCCTGGAAATACTGGGGGGGTGTTTCAATGTCCGGCTGTCCAATGTTCAGGTGATAGATCTTCTTGCCGGCAGCTTCAGCGGCGACGGCATAGGGATGGAACTTCCGCATGGGAGACAGGCCGCATTTTTTCACTTTGCTGGAAAATTTCATGGCAGATTCCTCATTTCTTTCAAATATCGCACGATAATACAGGACATTGAAGGCTCGCGCACAGCCCCTCCATCATGCCTACATTTTAATATAGCCATTTCGGGATGTCAAGGGAGGATGCACAGTCCGGCCCAAAAGATTCCTGCGATTCTTGTCTCTTTTGCACCAAAGAAGAAGGGCCAAATTTCTCCGGCAAATTGTACAGAAAAAATTTCGATTCATTGCTAAAGTGCCGAAAATTTTTTGCTTTATTGACTTTCTGCCGGGGATTCGGTATGCTTAGGTTAGCCTGTGTCCCCATGCCCAGGCTTTCAAATCATGAGCTGTCCGGCCACTCCACAAAATGGCCCGACAGACTGACAAGAAAGGATGAGATCCCGCGTGGACGTGCGGTGTGGCAGTGTGGAGACCTGTCACAAAGGAGCTGCGGTTTCGCTCCGCTTCTCCGAGGTGGGCTTTGCGGAGGCATTCCCACTAACGTCCGGAACATGGCAACTGTTACCCTGAAGAACGTCAAGAAGATCTACCCCCACAGCGGCGACCAGAAGAAGGTCAAGAAGGCCAAGAAGGGCGAGACCCCCGTCGAGGAGAAGAAGGTCAACCTTCAGATCACTGACAAGGGCGTCGTAGCGGTCCAGGAGTTCAATCTGGACATCAAGGACCAGGAGTTCATCGTTCTGGTCGGTCCCTCCGGCTGCGGTAAGTCCACCACCCTGCGCATGGTGGCCGGCCTGGAGGAGATCTCCGAGGGCGAGCTGTACATCGACGGCAAGCTGGTCAACGACGTGGCCCCCAAGGACCGTGATATCGCCATGGTCTTCCAGAGCTACGCCCTGTATCCCCACATGACCGTGTATGAGAACATGGCCTTCTCCCTGAAGCTCAAGAAGGTGCCCAAGGAGGAGATCGACCGCAAGGTCAAGGAGGCCGCTGAGATCCTGGACATCACCCAGTACCTCAACCGCAAGCCCAAGGCCCTGTCCGGCGGCCAGCGTCAGCGTGTGGCTATCGGCCGCGCCATCGTCCGTGAGCCCAAGGTGTTCCTGATGGACGAGCCTCTGAGTAACCTGGACGCCAAGCTCCGTAACCAGATGCGCGCTGAGATCATCAAGCTGCGCCAGAAGATCAACACCACCTTTATTTACGTTACCCACGACCAGACCGAGGCTATGACCCTGGGCGATCGTATTGTCATCATGCGTGACGGCTTCATCCAGCAGATCGGTACTCCCCAGGAGGTCTTTGACAGCCCCGCCAACCTGTTTGTGGCCGGCTTCATCGGCACTCCCCAGATGAACTTCTTTGATGCCCGCCTGGACAAGGACGGCGAGAAGTACTTCGTCACTGTCTACGGTACCCGCATCGACCTGCCCGAGGACAAGCAGGCGGCCCTGAAGGCCAAGAACACTGCTCCTCAGGATATCATCCTGGGTATCCGTCCTGACCACATCGTTCTCTGCCCCGACGGCGAGAAGAGCGGTATCGCCGCTACTGTGGACGTTACCGAGCTGATGGGCAGCACCATCCACATGCACGTCAATATCGCCGGCAAGGATGCCATCGTCATCCTGCCCACCATCGATCTGAGCACCGAGCAGAAGACCTCCTTCGGCTACGGCTCCAAGATCCATGTCACCTTTGGCGGCAATGTGGTCCACATGTTCAATAAGGAAACCGAGAAGAGCCTGCTGTAAGCAAAAGCAAAACAATCCGGGCCGGAGGAATTTCCTCCGGCCCGGATTTTCTTTTTGTATTCCGGATTTGCTTTTCCTAAGAAAGAAAGCGCAAAAGGGAAGGGGACCTTTACAGCAAAGGCCGCAGCCCTACAGCATGACGTAATACCAGCCCTCCACCGGCAGGGCGTGCTCCTTTACCATGTCCTCCAGCGCGCCTCTTGCGTCTTCCGGCGCCCGCCAGGCCATGCCGCAGCTGGCGGAAATCGAGCGCGGCACCGGGATCAGACGTCCCGGCAGACCCAACTGTCCGCATAGCCGTTCCATAGTGATAGCTGCCGTGGTAGTGGGGAAGGTAGCCACCAGCCACAGCGTCTTTTCCCGCTGCTGTACGCTCACGGCCGGATGATCCGGGAGGCGCCGGCAAGCTTCTCCACAATGCTGTACATGTTGGTGACGCTGCCTACAGCCAGCTTGTCCGCCAGGCCATAGTAGTTCAGGCAGGTGCCGCAGGTCATGATCTCCACGCCCTGGGACTCCAGATTCCTGATATCCTCCAGACTGACAGAGCCTTCCACCGTCAGCTTGGCGCCGCCGTTGTAGAACAGGACGGTCTTGGGCAGCTGGGGCAGCTGGCTGAGGGCAAAGAGGAAGCCCTTCATCAGCGTGGCGCCCAGCTCATCACTGCCCTGGCCCATCACATCAGAGCTCACTGCTGCCACCAGGCCGCCGCCGGCATCCACGATGCACTCCGGCTGGGGCGCCGCATCCTTCTCCGGCAGCTTGTTGACCAGCACCTTCACGGAATAGAGATTCTCCTCACGCTGCTCCGCCTGCACGGCGTAGCCCTGGGAAGCTCCCATTCTGGTCAGGTTCTGTACCGCGATCTCATTATCCACCAGTACCTCCAGGGTGCCGGGCTCTGTCATGGCCCGCAGGGCCTGGGTAGCCTTTACCACCGGGATGGGGCACTGCTCACCGACTGCGTTTACCAATACATCCGCCATAATTGATTCCTCCTGTCTGCCTCTGTTCCCCTTTCGGAGCGAGGACGAATTTATTGATTATTTCAATAAAAAAACCTTAGTGTTTTTCAGTATAGCACAACCGCCGCCGCTTGTCAGCAGAAAATTTTGATTTCCGCCATTTACAGCGTGTCCGGCGCGTGATATAATCCTCCCGACTGGTTTCCACATCCAGTCCAAGCGCAGGCGTTTCCTGATGGGAGCGCCTGCGTTCGTTCGGCTGTCACGGTTTGGCGAACCGGGGCAAGACCGTTCTCTAAACAAAAAATGGAGGTATATTCACATGCAGAAATTCAGTACACGCCAAATCACAACCGCCGCCCTGATCGGAGGCATCTATGTCGCTCTGAGCTACTTCGGCAACATATTCGGCCTCACCTACGGGCCCATCCAATGCCGTTTCTCAGAAGCCCTGACGGTGCTGCCCTTCCTGAATCCCCTGGCCACCTGGGGCTTGTTTGTGGGCTGCATCATCTCCAACATCCTCAGCCCCTACGGGCTCCCGGACCTGATCTTCGGCTCTATGGCCACTTTGCTGGCAGGACTTCTCACAGCCCGGTGCAAAAGTAAGTGGCTGGCACCCCTGCCGCCGGTGATCTGTAACGGCATCCTGGTAGGCGGCCTCATCAGCTACCAGGAGGTGGGCTTTACCGCCGCCTTTTCCGGTACGTTCCTGTTCAATGCGGCAACCGTAGCGCTGGGTGAGCTGGCGGTGTGCTACATATTGGGACTTCCTCTGCTGGCCCTGCTGACAAAACTGAAAGTATTCGGCCCATCTGCCCCTGAGATGTGCTGATAAATGCCCCTCCGCTTCCATGGAAGCGGAGGGGCATCCTATTTTGCTTGATCGGCGTGGGCCAGGCCTCAGTTGAACCGGTTCTGGGCTTCCTGTACACCTTTCTCGATTACGCACAGGGCTGCGTCCACCGCACGGCCCACAGCCTCATCCACTACCTTTCGCTCCGCCGGGGAGAAGCCGCCGATAACCCAGTCCACCATCTCGTGCTCCGGGTGCTGGGGGGCGCCTACTCCCACGCGAATCCGGGGAAACTGATCTGTCCCCAGATGGGCAATGATATTTTTCAGGCCGTTATGGCCGCCGGCGCTGCCGCCAGCGCGGATGCGGAGCTTGCCCAGCGGCAGCGCTACATCGTCGGAGATCACCAGCACATGATCCGGCGGGATCTTGTAAAAGCCTCCTGCCAGCTTTACTGCCTCGCCGCTGAGGTTCATATAGGTCTGGGGCTTAATGACCAGCACCCGCTGACTGCCTACTCGGATCTCACCGGTGAGGGCCCGGTAGCGCAGCTTGTTGATCTTGATGCCCTCCCGACGGCCCAGTTCATCTGCTGCCAGAAAACCAATGTTGTGCCGGGTGTTCTCATACTGCTTGCCGGGATTGCCCAGGCATACCAGCAGCCACTGAAAGCCGCCGCTCCCTTTTCCAAACATGTTATTCGCTCCTTCCAGCACAGGCCCGCGGTCTGCGGTGCAATGGGCAGGGGCCTGTGTCCCGTGAAAAGGCGGGGGCGGAAAAATTCCCGTCCCCGCCGCCTGTGTAATTGTTTCCGTGCCGGCCCCGGATCAAACCCAGAGCTTGGATACGGAGATCTCCTGATAAATACGCTCAATAGCCTCAGCAAACATGGGGGCTACGGTGAGGTACTTGATCTTGCTGCAGAGAGAGCTGTCGATAGGGGCAATGGTGTCCAGGAAAGCCAGCTCGGTGATGACGCTGTCGTTGATGCGATCCACAGCCGGGCCGGAGAGCACAGCGTGGGAGGCGCAGGCGTACACGTTCCGGGCGCCGCCCACTTCCACAACGGCCTTGGCGGCGTTGCACAGGGAACCGGCGGTATCCACCATGTCGTCGAAGAGGATGCAGTCCTTACCCTCCACGTCACCGATGACGTTCATGACTTCGCACTGGTTGGCCTTCTGACGGCGCTTATCCACGATGGCCAGGTTCATATGGAGCTTCTGAGCAAAGGCGCGAGCCCGGGCCACAGAGCCCACATCGGGGGACACGACGACCATATCGTCGCATTTTTCGCCGAACTTCTTGGCATAATAGTCCACAAATACCGGATTGCCCAGAAGGTTATCCACAGGGATGTCGAAAAAGCCCTGGATCTGAGCGGCGTGAAGGTCCATGGTGAGGACACGGTCAGCGCCGGCGGCGGTAAGCATATTGGCTACCAGCTTGGCGGAGATGGGGTCACGGGCCTTGGTCTTGCGGTCCTGACGGGCATAGCCAAAATAGGGGATGACAGCGGTGATGCGGCCGGCGGACGCCCGCTTCATGGCATCGATCATGATCAGCAGCTCCATCAGGTTGTCGTTGACGGGACGGCTGGTGGACTGGACCAGAAATACATCGGAACCGCGGACGGACTCATAAATGGAGGCGAACACCTCGCCGTCTGCAAAATGGCCGATCTCCGCATTGCCCAGCTGGATGCCGATCAGCTTACAGATGTCCTTTGCAAGACCGGTATTGGAATTGCCGCTGAACACCTTCATATCTTTGCTGTGTGAAATCATTTCCAACTCCCTCTTTCTTCCTCGTTGTAGATTCGTTGTTGACGCCTGCAGCGTGAAGAGCCTTTGTTTTCCTCTTTGCTTATTATGTTATGTATCGTCTGATTACTTCTTCCCAAAAAGTTCACGGCGGGTCTTGGCCCAGCCGGGCTTGACCTCCTGCCGCACCCGGCCGATGGCCAGGCTGTCCGGTTCCACGTCCTTGGTCACCGTGGTGCCGGCGGCGATATAAGCCCGATCGCCGACAGACACAGGCGGCACCAGGTTGGTGTTGCAGCCCACGAATACATCATCACCGATGACCGTGCGGTGCTTGCGGAACCCGTCGTAGTTGGAGGTAATGGTACCGCAGCCGAAGTTCACCCGGCTGCCCACATCGGCGTCGCCCACGTAGGTGAGGTGGGACATCTTGGTGCCCTCGCCGAACACGGCGTTCTTCACCTCTACGAAAGCGCCAACCTTGCACCCGTCGCCGATCTGGCACTTGGGACGCACATGGGCATAGGGTCCCACATGGACATCCCGGCCCAGGGTGCTCTCATATACCTGAGAGGCGTTGACCACGCTGCCGTCGCCCACCACGCAGTCCTCCAGCAGGGCATTGGGACCGATCTGGCAGTTGTCGCCGATGATGGTGTTGCCCCGGAGGATGGTACCGGGCAGAAGCATGGTTCCCGCGCCGATGGACACCCGGGGATCAATGTAGGTGTGATCCGGGTCCAGTACGTTGACGCCAGTGTTCTGGTGGTAGGCTACGATGTCCTCCTTGACCGCCTGCTGCAGACGGATCAGCTCCGGCACTGTGCGGAAGGAGAGCATCATGCTGCCCACCGGCAGCATGGCCTCGTGGATCTCATCGATCCAGCAGCCCTTGGCAAATTCACTGATGTCCCGCTGATAGTCCTCCACAGTACCCACAGCGGCCACCACGCCTTCCGGGAAGCAGGCGGTCACCTCTTCGTGAAACTCCGGTGCACAGACAACAAAAAACCGCTTGATGCCTTTCTCCGTCCATGCCCGCATACACCAATTCAATACGGGACAAAACAACGCTTCCTGTAGCATCAGCGGCTTGCCATCGTAGGTCTGAGCGACATCATCCGTCATAAAGATCACGACACATTTCATCGGATATCCCCTCTTCCCTGATCGTAGTACTCAGGTTTCATTATATCAGACAAAAGCTGTTATGCAAGGGGATTTTTCAAAAACCGACTCCATATTTTGCACAAATAACCCACTTTGCTTTTGTTAGGGGTTTTTTGCACAAGGCGGAAACCCTTATGTAGACCAAAATTTGTGGTTTCCTGTCGGTACCTTCCAATAGTACCGGGATTTTGTAAAATTCTTAGAAGAATTCATCTATTTATGCTTGAATTCGGAAACAATTTGTTTTACAATGTACGCTGTTAAAATTTGAACGCGCAGGATGGGCAGCGCCCCGCCTCACCGCGCTTTTTGGGAGGAGCTATGCTGCACATCGTTCTGGTAGAACCGGAGATCCCGCAAAACTGCGGCAATATTGCCCGCACCTGTGCTGCTACCGGCAGCCGTCTGCATCTGGTGGAGCCTTTGGGATTCGACATCTCAGAGAAGGCCGTGCGCCGGGCGGGACTGGACTACTGGCACTTGGTGGAGGTGTCCGTCCATAAGGATCTGGATGCCCTCTTTCGGGAGTTTCCTGAGGCAGGCGCGGATCTGTGGCTGGCCACTACCAAAGCCCCTCAGGACTACAGCTGTGCTCATTTTTCCCCGGACTGCTGGCTGTTCTTCGGAAAGGAGACGGCAGGGCTGCCCCTGGATTTCCGGGAGGCCCACCGGGAGCGGTGCATCCGTCTGCCTATGGTGGACGAGGCCAGGAGCTTGAATCTGGCCAACAGTGTGGCTGTTCTGACCTATGAGGCACTGCGGCAAAATGGCTTCCCCGGATTGACGGGGACCGGCGAGATGAGCCGGTAGGTACCCACCAGCTGCCGTTCGTTATACCCTGTTAACCATACCTCTATATATGAGAAAGGAGTGTCATTGGACATGAACTACAACAAAAAGACCGTCAAGGACATCGACGTGAAGGGCAAGAAGGTCCTTCTGCGCTGTGACTTCAATGTTCCCCAGGACAAGGCTACCGGTGCTATCACCGATGATAAGCGCATCCGCGCCGCTCTGCCCACCATCCAGTACCTGCTGGATCAGGGCGCTGCGGTCATCGCCTGCTCCCACCTGGGCAAGCCGGAGCCCAACTTTGAGAAATGGGTGAAAAAGCAGACCGAGAAGGGCAAGGACCCCGCCTCCCTCACCAAGGAGAAGTGGGAGAAGTCTCTGAAGGCCCTGTCCCTGGCTCCTGTTGCCAAGCGCCTGAGCGAGCTGCTGGGCAAGGATGTGATCATGGCTGCCGATGTGGTGGGCGAGGATGCCAAGGCTAAGGCTGCCGCGCTCCAAAGCGGCCAGATCATGCTGCTGGAGAACACCCGCTTTGAGAAGGGCGAGACCAAGAACGATCCCGAGCTGGCCAAGGCCATGGCTGATATGGCTGAGATCTATGTGTCCGACGCTTTCGGTGCTGTGCACCGGGCTCACGCCTCCACCGCCGGTGTGGCTGCCTACCTGCCCGCCGTCAGCGGCTTCCTGATCGAGAAGGAGCTGGAGATCATGGGCGGCGCCCTGGCCAACCCCAAGCGGCCTCTGGTGGCTAT
>UROF01000018.1 GCA_900549475.1 uncultured Eubacteriales bacterium | reverse complement strand
GAGCAACTGCCTTTTAAGCAGTGGGTCCGGGGTTCGAATCCCCGACGGGTCACCACGTCGGAGCAAGCGTCATATCGCTTGCTCCGACTTTTTTTCAAAAGTCAGAGCGCGCTCATTTTGCTGCTCCTCCTTTCCAAATCGAACCCGCTGCGCTGGGCTTCGATTTGGTTTTAGGTGCAGACCTGATAGCCGTGCATCTATACTGTTGCGATAGTTCATGTGGTCGCAAAGTTCGCTTTGCGACCACGCTTTTTTATGCTCATGCACAAAAAACGTCATCCGCAACCACTTGCGCCTCCTATCCAAATCGGACCCGCTGCGCTGGGCTTTGATTCGGGTTTGGGTGCAGACCTAAAACTGAAGGACATAGAGGAGGTATCATTGCCATGATTTCGATCAGGGAAACAACGTCCAGAGACCTGAACGATGTGCAAAAGCTTTGGGCTGATGGGGATGTCATGAAGTTTGTTGGGTTTCCGGAAGGCTTACACGAAACAGATGAAAATATGAAGAAATGGCTTTCCTGGATTGAGCAGGGCAAACCGCTCCGAAACCACTATTCGCTGTTTGACGATGGTGTTTACTGCGGAGAGTCCTTTTATTCCATTGATGTGGACCATCATTACAGCGCAGCTCTTGATATTAAGCTGTTCTCCTTTGCGAGAGGCAAAGGGATTGGTACAGCCGGCCTGAAGCATGCCATCAAGGAAGCTTTTGCCAATGGAGCCAAAACGGTTTGGGTCGATCCTGACCCACAGAATGTAAAAGCGGTTGCGCTGTATCAGCGCTTGGGGTTTGTTGTGAAGGAACCGCCTGCTCATGTTGCCCAGCAGGAAGAGGGGTATGACGCAGTCTACATGGAACTGAGACCATAGTCCTTATCCCGTGATGATTCCAGACGGTGTGAGGCCAGGCCGGGACGGCTCCTCCTTTCCCAATCGCAACCGCTTGCGCTGGGTTGCGATTTGGCTTCGGGTGCAGAACTGAGGTGGGTTTTCAAATTTTACATCAGTTGCCAAAAAGAAGGACACGACTTGCGTCGTGCCCTTCTTTTGTTTCACTTGGGGGCCATTGGGCCATTTGCCGCATGGTCAGATCCCCAGGATCTTCCACTGCTTGTCCACATGGTTGAGGCTCTCGCACCCGTCCGCCGTGACGATCACCAGGTCCTCCACCCGGACACCAAATTCACCGGGAAGATACACGCCCGGCTCAATGGAAAACACCATACCTTCCTCGGCGGGGGCAGGGTTCACAGCGCTGACGTCCCCCTGCTCATGGTCCTCCATGCCGATGAAGTGGCCCAGACGGTGGGTGAAATATTCGCCGTAGCCTGCTGCCGCAATGTGATCCCGGGCGGCGGCATCCACGTCGCACAGCCGTACACCGGGCCGTACCAGAGCCATGGCCTTTTCGTTGGCCTCCCGGACCAGATCATGGATGGCAATGTAGCGGGGATCAGCCTTTTTCCAGAAGTAGGTCCGGGTCATATCGGCACAGTAATGGTCCTTCTTGCAGCCGATGTCGATGACGATGCAGTCGCCCTCTTTGACAACGGTGTTGTCGGGGGCATGATGGGGATCGGCGGCGTTGGCGCCGAAGGAGATGATGGAGTCGAAGGCAAGTCCCTCGCAGCCATAGGATGCAAAGCAGCTATCCAGATAGGCGGCGCATTCCCGCTCGGTGACACCGTCGTGGATATAGGCCGCCAGCTTTTCCATGCACTGGTCGTTGATCTCCGAGGCCCGGCGCATCAGGCCTTTTTCCGCTTCATCCTTCCGGGCGCGGACACTGTCCACGCAGGCTGAACCCAGTACCGCATGGGTCCCGGGGCAGGCGGAGAGGATGGGCAGCAGGAACCTTGCGGCCATGTTTTTGTCTACCCCCAGATCTCCTGGAGCAATGTAGGGGGCCACCGCGGCGGCCACATCGTCGGTATCCGTTAGGGTGACGGTGGGCCAACCGGTCTCACCCAAGGCAAAGAGCCGGTTGGCAAAGAGCGTGTGGGTACCATCAGTTTTGACCAAAAGGCACCAGAACCGTTCAAAAGGCACTACGTCGATGCCGATGAGGTAGTAAATGCTCAAATGGTCGGTAACGAGGAGCTGGCTCAGGCCGGCCTCCTCCATTTTGCGGCAGACCTTAGCCAGCCGCTCCTGATGCAGAGACATGGTTGAGTTCCTTCCTTTCAGTTAATATATAAAATAAAAATCGATAAATCAAAAACAGTGGGAGGAGGGCTATTGGGAAGGACCATCGATCCACCGGGTGACCGGTGCGGTCCGCGGCAGCCAGAACTGGACCACTGGACCGGTAAGCAGGGCAGCGACCAGAGTACCGGCCCCTACGGTACCTCCCAGCAGGAAGCCCACGATGAGGAAGAAGATGTCACAGCCCATACGGACCCAGCGGAACTGGAACCGGCCCAGCTTGTCGGAGAGAATGATAGCCACCAGATCATTGGGGCCTGTGCCGGCGTTGCTGTTGATGACCAGAGACATACCTGCTGCCAGGATCACACAGCCCGCCACCATACTCAGGCACCGCACCAACATGGGAGAGTCTGCGGAGATCCAGCGGCCCAGCAGCCAGGTAAAGAGATCGATGATTGGTCCGCCCAGAAAAGCGCATACCACCGTACCGGGCTTTACATACCCCTTGGTAGTCAGCGCCATGACTGCCATGAGAAGGCACAGTATGATCACGTGGATGGTGCCCACGGTGAAGCCTGCCGTCCTGGCCAGGCCTTGGATCATCACGGTGAAAGGATCGCTGCCCAACTCTGAGAGGAGAAACAGCGTCACCCCCAGATGGGCTACTGTCAGTCCCAGCAGCAGTGTCGCCAGGGCCTTGCCCCATTGTCCCAGCGTGCGCCGGGAGGTATCAGCGGCAAATTGAGGAGCGCCGCTCTCTCTGCTTTTTGTGGCTGCCATGCGTTCTCCCTCCTGCCGGCAGAGCCGGCCTAAACAATGCCCCGCCACCCGGCGGGCGTATTGAAAGAATTATATCATATCCTTTTCCAAAACGCGATAGCACATTTGGGCGAAGATGAACTTTTCGTTGTACGGCCGTCAGCTTTGTGCTAGAATAAACTATCATGCAGAAAGCGGTCTATGGGAAGGAGGCGGCGGAGATGTTGGGAAAACGGCTGCGGCGGGCAGGGACATGGCTGCTGGCCCTGATCCTGGTGCTGGCACTGGTCCCGGAAAAGGGCCGGGCAGTGCAGGATGGTGTGTATTTTACCGCCGCCAATGAAAAACTGATGGATCTCAACAGTGAGACCATGCCTTTCTATTCCGGCGGGGCCCTGTATGTGTGCAGTAATCTCTTCGATGGCACGGATCTGGGCGTCACCTATGTATATAACAGCAGTACAAAGCTGGCGATGTTGTATACGCCGCGGACAGATCTGCGTTTTGACCTGGCCAAACAGACCACCTATGACAAAAACGGGAACACCTATCAGGCCCATGCCATTGAGAAAAACGGCTATATTTTTCTGCCTATGGGTACGGTGTGCGGCTTTTTTGGATTGAACTGGAGCATCAGCACCGAGGGTCAGACGGGGATCGCCCCTCTGATCCGGGTACGCAGCAGCAGTTCGGTCCTGTCCGACCGGGATTTTATTGATGCCGCCTACAATGACATGCTCCGGCGGTACAATGCCTATGAAAAGGCTATGGAGGAGGAACCGACCACAGAAATTACGGAACCTCCGGTGTACCCGCAGTATACGGGACAGAGGATCCACCTGCTGGTGGAGTGCCGATCCAGGGAGGATACCCTGGCGGTGCTGGATATTCTGGGCAGTGACGCCCAGGGCACCTTCCTTCTCACGACGGAGCAGATGGCAGACGGCGATCTGCTGCGCGCCCTGGTGGCGGGAGGACACAGCGTGGCCCTGCTGGCCTCCGGTGAGACGGAGGAGGCACTGGAGGAACAGGTGGTCCTCGGCCGGGAACTGTTGTGGCAGGCTGCCTGCAGCTGGCTGGATCTGGTGTGGTACGAGGGAACGGTGGACGCTGCTGGCCTGCTGGATGAACTGGGGTGCATGGAGATCACTGCCGACCTGGACCGCCGGGAGACAGGACTGTCCACAGCCAGCCGGGCCAGGAGCCTGCTGAGCACCGTGGAGCGGTACCGGCGGGATCTGACGATCCATCTGGGCAGTGACGGGAATTGCCGGGGCGGCCTGGATACGCTGCTGGAGGGCCTGGAGGAACGCCAGTGCCTGGTGTGCGGGTGGCGTCCGTCGGCCTAATTTACAAAAAATTCAAGCAATTCCCTTATCCCGCGATATAATAACAGATAAAGTGGTAAGATTATTTTGGTTTTCGCCTGCGGAGTGATGGAAAGAGACCCGCGGGGGATAAGGAGGCGTGTGTATGGCGAGAAAGATTTTAGTGGTGGAGGATGACCGGAATATTTCCGACCTGATCCGGATGTACCTGGAGAAAGAGGGCTTTGAGGTCCAGGCAGCCTTTGACGGCGGTGCGGCGGTGGAGACCTTCCGTACCATGCAGCCTGACATGGTCCTGCTGGATATCATGCTGCCGGTAATGGATGGCTGGGCGGTATGCAGCAAGATCCGTGAGACCAGCCGGACCCCGATCATTATGATCACCGCCAAGAGCGAGGTATTTGACCGTATCCAGGGCCTGGAGATGGGTGCTGACGACTATATCGTCAAGCCCTTTGAAATGAAGGAGCTCATTGCCCGCATCAATGCGGTTCTGCGCCGCACGGAGATCCCCGAGGATACCAAGAAGAAGCTGGTATTCGACAAGCTGGAGATCAACCTGGACTCCTACGAGCTGACGGTGGACGGGAAGAAGATCGACACGCCGCCCAAGGAGCTGGAGCTTTTGTACCATCTGGCATCCACCCCCAACCGGGTGTATACCCGCAACCAGCTGCTGGACGAGGTATGGGGATTTGATTATTTCGGCGACAGCCGTACCGTGGATGTCCATATCAAGCGCCTGCGGGAGAAGGTGGAAAATGTCTCCGACCAGTGGGCGCTGAAGACAGTGTGGGGCGTAGGCTACAAGTTTGAGCTGACGCCCAAGGCGTCGGGAGGCGCGAAGTAGGAGACAGTTTCCACGGCCCGCAGAGCGGGCCCGGGCCAACGGCCCGTCCAGGTGTTTCCACATACGGCGGAAACCCTGCCGCAGGGCGGATTCAGTTCGCCCGAGGAAGAAAAACACAGGGTACCCGCCGGGCATAGGCCGGTGGGATAAATGTCTCCAATCAGTGGGCGCTGAAGACAGTGTGGGGCGTAGGCTACAAGTTTGAGCTGACGCCCAAGGCGTCGGGAGGCGCGAAGTAGGAGACAGTTTCCACGGCCCGCAGAGCGGGCCCGGGCCAACGGCCCGTCCAGGTGTTTCCACATACGGCGGAAACCCTGCCGCAGGGCGGATTCAGTTCGCCCGAGGAAGAAAAACACAGGGTACCCGCCGGGCATAGGCCGGTGGGATAAATGTCTCCGATCAGTGGGCACTGAAGACAGTGTGGGGCGTAGGCTACAAGTTTGAGCTGACGCCTAAGGCGTCGGGAGGCACAAAGTAGGAGACAGTTTCCACGGCCCGCAGAGCGGGCCGTATCGCAATGGCGTTCCGCCTGTCCATCCTGTTAGTGGGGGAGGACGGCGTCAGGAAAGGGGAGACCGCCATGAAACGGTTCAAAGGAATATATTGGCGGCAGTTTACCGTCACCGCCGGCATGGTGGTGCTGACGCTGGTACTGCTGGGCACGTCGTTTTTTGCGCTGACCTACAGCTATATCATGTCGGAAAACCGCAGCAAGCTGGAGGACAAAGCAAAGGTGATCGCGGAAAAAGCGGAGGAATATGTCCGGGAAGAGATCACCAGCGCCCAGGCGGCCACACCTTACGACTATCAGGAGGCACTGAAATCCCTCAACGAGAAGCTCATCGAACTGGTGCGCACAGCCCAGGAGATGTCGGATATCGACTTTCTCATCTGGATCCCCAGCCGCAGCGGCTTTATCAGCATAGACGATCAGCTGGCAGGTAAGGAACTGACGCTGCCGGCGGCCATGGGAGAGAAGCTGGCCAAGGGAGAGACCTATGCCGGCAGCAGTGACCTGGGGCTGTATGACAAGCCGCGGTTTGTAGTGGCCATCCCCGGTCAGGAGGGGATCGACGGTACGGTGCTGGCCGGGCCGGTACTGGCGATTATGGAGCCCACCGCCATGACGGAGATGTGGCGGGCTTTCCTGGGCATATTCGGTATGACGGCCATCACGGTTCTGCTGATCGGTTTTGTGGCCACGGCGACGACTACCATGCAGCAGACCAAGCCGATCAACGATATGGCCATCGCCGCCCGGAAGTTTGCCCAGGGCAATTTTGACGCCCGGGTCCACGACACGGGGCGGGAGGATGAGATCGGAGAGCTGACCAAGTCCTTCAATGCCATGGCGGATTCCCTGCAGAAAACTGAGCAGCAGCGACGGGAGTTTATCGCCAATATCTCCCACGAACTCAAAACCCCCATGACCACCATCGCCGGCTATGCCGACGGCATTTTGGACGGCGTCATCTCCCCTGAGGAGGAGAAGCAGTATCTGCGCATTATCTCCGATGAGAGCCGGCGGCTGAGCCGTCTGGTGCGGCGGATGCTGGATGTGTCCCAGCTGCAGAGCCTGGATCTGATCAAGCAGAAAAAGCCCTTTGACCTGTCGGAATCCATGCGCCGGGTATTGGTGTCTATGGAAAAGAAGATCACCGACCGGGGTCTGGATGTGGATGTGGAGATCCCCGACGAGCCGGTGCGGGTCCTGGGGGATAACGACCTTCTTACCCAGGTGGTATATAATCTGCTGGAAAACGCCGCCAAATTTGCCGCTCCGGGCAGCACCCTGTTCCTGGGACTGGAGCGCCGGGAGAACAAGGCGGTGGTGACAGTGCGCAATACCGGCGAGACCATCCCGCCGGAGGAACTGCCTTTGCTGTTCGAGCGGTTCCATAAAACGGATAAATCCCGCAGTGAGGATAAGGATGGCGTGGGCCTGGGCCTGTATATCGTCCGGACCATATTGGAGCAGCATCGGGAGACCATCACTGCCACCAGTGAAAATGGTGTGACCACCTTTGCCTTCACGGTACAGCTGGCAGAGGAGAACCGCATGACCAAGACTTGAGCGAAAATGGAGAGAGAGCATGGCAATGGAATTTGAGCGCCGACAGGACGAAAACGGTGTGACGCTCACGTACCGGCCCTGGGCCGGTGGAGAACCGGTGGAGCTGCGCTATGAGCGGCCGCTGCCGGAGCGGATGCAGACAGAGCTTGCGGAATGTTTTTCCCAGGCACAGACGGGAAAGAAAAAGCCCCGCCGCAAAAAGAGACGGGTCATCATTGTGAGCAGTATCTTTGTGCTCCTGGTCTGCCTGGGCATTGGCATATGGTACCTGGAATTTTTCAGGGAAGATCCTGTTACCGACTACTGGGAAGGAACCTTTCCTCCCTATGAGGACGATTACTACTGGGATCGGGGAGATACCTCCACGGCGGAGACCACCATTGCCCGTTATCCCACCGGCGGAGAAGTGCGTCTGGTGCTGAACGAGGAGCACGGGGAGGAGCCTCTGACCGCCGGGGAGATCTATGAGAAAGTGAACCCCTCTGTCGTAACGGTGCTGGGGGAGCAGAACACCTCCTACAGTGTGGGCACCGGGGTGATCTTCAGTGAGGACGGTTATATCATTACCAACTACCATGTGATCTCCGGCTGCAGTGCCTGCGCGGTGTGGGTCACGGACAGCTATGGCGTGGATACGGAGTATCCCGCCAGACTGGTGGGCTACGACGAGGACAACGACCTGGCAGTGCTGAAAATCGACGCTGTTGATCTGCCGGTAGCAGAGTTCGGCGTATCCGATGATCTGAAGGTAGGGGACCGGGTCTATGCTATCGGCAATCCTCTGGGCCTGGAGCTGCGCAACACCCTCACCGACGGCCTGGTGTCCGCCATCGACCGGGATGTGGACGTGGAAGGGGTCACCATGACCCTGATCCAGACCAATGCCGCCCTCAACAGCGGCAACTCCGGTGGCCCTCTTATCAACCAGTACGGCCAGGTGGTAGGCATCAACACCATCAAGATGATGAGCGGCGAGGACACCATTGAGGGCCTTGGTTTTGCTATTCCCACCAGCCTTGCGGTGCGGTGGGTGAATGAGATGATCCAGTACGGTGAGATCCAGCCCCAGCCGGTGCTGGGCCTGAGCATCAGCCTGATCCCGGAGACGCTGCCTGACGGTGAGCAGGGCCTGGAGATCGTAGAGGTGACGCCGGGTCTCAGCGGCGACAAGGCTGGGATCCTGGTGGGCGATTACATCGTGTCTTTTGCGGGACAGGAGGTAAAGAGCACCTCGGAGATCCTGGCCATACGCCGCGAGCTGCAGGTGGGGGATCTGGTCCCGGTGCGGATCTGGCGCAACGGGGAATATCTGGATCTGACCATGGAAATGATGGCCCAGGAGGATTGACCGGCATCTGCCGACAGGAGGGAGAAGTATGGAGGAAAAAACGATTTATTTCAAGATGGAGATGGATGTCAATGAGGACTATCTCCGGGAGACTTGGGATGTCTATCCCAAGGTAAAGCGGGCCACCCGGCTGCTGACCATACTGCCGGCGGTGGGATTTTTATCACTGGGCTGGCTGTGGGCTACCACAGGCGAATTGTCCATGGGATTTCTGATCGTGGCGCTGCTGTTCCTGGCCTTTGATCTGCTGATGCCCCGGCTGGTTCTGCGGCAGACGCTGGCCAGCTATCGCCGGTATCAGGCCGATGGCCCCCGGCACATCTCCCTGCTGGATGACGGTGTGGAGACAGAGCTGGTGAAGTACGGCAAGACCTTGTTCCATGCCTACGCTGACTTTGAGCAGGTAGAGGAGGACGACCACGGCTGGTATCTGACCCGGCCGGGCCAGCGGGTGGTGATCCCCAAAGGACATTGCACTCAGGGGGACCCGGCGGAGGTCCGGCAGTTCCTGGAGGAGCGGATGGCCGCAGCAAAAGCCCAGCCCTGCCTTTCAGATGAGGCGGAAGAGGACAACTGATGATCAACAGAAAAGCCTGCCCGATCCTATGATCGGGCAGGCTTTTTCATGATATCTCTGGTATCTGTGCCTGCGAAGGACGGCGGGTGATTACTCTGTCCGCCAGAAGGCCACGCTGTAGGGAGGCAGCTCGCTGCCGCCGCCGAAGTCGTGGGGCTTGCCGGTGATGAGGTCTGTGGCCCGTCCCGCCCGGGCGTCGAAGTGGGCGGTGTAGGGCACGCTGTCAGCATTCACGGCCACCAGCACCCGCTCATTTTCCCAGCAGCGCTCGAAGATGATCTGCCGGTTGGTGAGGACCACATTGCGGTAGCTGCCGCTGCAGAGGGCGGGGCTTTCCTTCCGGGCTTTGGCCAGGGCGGCGATATGGTCAGTGAGATCATTCCACTCCGGCTTCTCCAGGGCGGGGCGCAGGGCGTCGTCCCCCTGGTCCTTCCGGCCCTGGATGCCCCACTCGCTGCCGTAGTAGAGAGCGGGGACCCCCGGCATGCCGAAGAGGATACCATAGGCGGGGACCAGGTGCTTTGGATCGTTCAGCATACTGGCGATGCGGGTCACATCGTGGTTGTCCAGGAAGCTGAGGAGGTGCTTGCCCCGGTAGAGGGTCCACTGCTCCGGGCCAAACTGCCGCTGGAGACTGTGGCCGATCTCAAAGAGATTCATGGAGTTGAAGCTGGACCAGAGTCCTTTGTAGCACTCATAGTTGGTGACGCTGTGGCACATCTGGTCGTTCATCCAGCGGTTGTAGTCCCCGTGGAGAGTCTCACCCATGAGGACAAAGTCCGGCTTGAGGCCGTTGGTGAAGGAACGCAGCTGCCGCAGGTAGTCCTCGCTGAGGCAGTAGGCCACGTCCAGCCGCAGGCCGTCGATGTCAAACTGTTCCACCCAGGAGCGGATGGCGTCGAACTGGTGCTGGACTACGGCGGGGTTCTGGAGGTTCAGCTTCACCAGCTCGTAGTGGCCCTCCCAGCCCTCGTACCAGAAGCCGTCGTTATAGTTGGAGTTGCCGTCAAAGCTCAGGCGGAACCAGTCCTTGTAGGGGCTGTCCCACTTCTTCTGACGTACATCCTCAAAAGCGTGAAATCCCCGTCCCACATGGTTGAACACGCCGTCCAGCATTACCCGCAGGCCGGCTTTATGGAAGGCGTCGCATACGGTTTTCAGATCCTCGTTGGTACCCAGACGGCAGTCCACCTTACAGTAGTCCCGGGTGTCGTAGCCGTGGCGGTCACTCTCAAAAACGGGGTTGAGGAGCACCGTGTCCGCTCCGGTTTTCCGAATATGGTCCACCCAGTCCAGAAGCTGCAGGATACGGTGGGCGGGGACACCGTCGTTGTCCCGGGGGGCGCCGCACAGGCCCAGGGGATAGATCTGGTAGATCACAGCGTTGTCAAACCACATAAGACCTCCTGATTTCACACAAGAATTGAGAAGAAAAAGAAAGCCCGGCGCCGCCACATACGACGCCGGGCTTTCTATAGTATACCCGAAAATCAGGATAGTGTCAATTTTTACCGGGCAGATCAGGTCTCCACCGGGCCCTTGTAATCCAGGATACCGCCCAGATTGCTGACGTTGGTAAAGCCCAGCTTTTCCAGAGCCTTGCAGCCCCGGGCGCTGCGGGCGCCGCTGCGGCAGTAGAGGTAAATGGGGGCGTCCTTGGGGGCGTCCAGCAGAGGAATCTGGTTGAGGGGGATGTTGACGGCACCGGGGATATGACCTTCGGCATATTCCACCGCGCTGCGCACATCAATGATCCGGGCGCCTTCAACGGCCCGGGCCAGGTCCAGCTTGTGACCAAAGTCTGCACCGGAAATCGGTTCAAAGAAGCTCATTTTCCCATATCCTTTTATCTTTTAGTATTTTGTACCTTGCTGTGCTGTCTATCAGCCCAGCATGACATCCAGCAGCATCATCACCAGAAAACCGGCCATGACACTGATGGTCCCAGTGTGGGAGTGCTCGCCCAGATGGGCTTCCGGAATCAGCTCCTCCACCACCACATAGATCATGGCGCCGGCGGCAAAGGACAAGATCCACGGCATAGCCGGAGTAACGGACCCGGCGGCCAGCACGGTGATGAGGCCGAAGATGGGTTCCACCACGCCGGAGGCGGCGCCGCAGAGGAAGGAACGGCCCCGGGAAGCTCCTTGGGACCGCAGAGGCAGAGAAACGGCAGCCCCTTCGGGGAAATTCTGCAGGGCCATGCCCAGGGCCAGAGCGATAGCGCCCGCCAGGGCGCCGCCCTCCTGGGCGGCGATGGCAAAGCTCAGGCCCACCGCCATCCCTTCCGGAATGTTGTGGAGCGTCACTGCCAGCACTACCATAGTAGTCCGGCGCATTTTGGCAGGCAAGCCTTCCGGCTGGTCGCTGCCGGGGTGGAGGTGGGGCATCAGGCTGTCCAGGGCCAGGAGAAACGCGCCTCCCAGCAGAAAGCCGCCGCCCACGGAGAGCAGCACATTGCCGCCCTGCTCCTCTGCCATTTCCATGGCGGGGATCAGCAGGGACCACACGCTGGCAGCGATCATTACGCCGGCGGCAAATCCCAGGAACACCCGCTGTACCGCCGCGGACAGGTCCCGACGGAAGAAAAATACGGTGGCCGCGCCCAGAACCGTGGCAAGGCAGGTGAAACCGGTGCCCAAGGCGGCATAAAACAGCTCTTTTTCCAGCATGATTCGTCTCCTGAAAGGGCGGCCGGGGTCAGCCCCGGCCGCCTGTGCCATAGATAAAATTAATAGTTCTCAGCCTTCAGCTGGAAGTAGGCCTTGGGGTGAGCGCACACAGGGCACACCTCAGGGGCTTCCTTGCCGATGTGGATATGGCCGCAGTTGCTGCACTGCCAGACCATGTCGCCGTCACGGGAGAATACGATACCCTTCTCGATGTTGCCCAGCAGCTTGCGGTAGCGCTCCTCGTGCTCCTTCTCGATGGCGGCTACACCCTCGAAGAGAGCGGCGATGTGGTCAAAGCCCTCCTCACGGGCCTCCTTGGCGAAGGTGGCGTACATGTCGGTCCACTCATAGTTCTCACCGGCGGCAGCATCGGCCAGGTTGTCCATGGTATCACCGATCCCACCGTGGAGGAGCTTGAACCAGAGCTTGGCATGCTCCTTCTCGTTGGCAGCAGTCTCCTCGAAGATGGCGGCGATCTGGTTGTAGCCGTCCTTCTTGGCCTTGGAGGCGTAGTAGGTGTACTTGTTGCGGGCCTGGCTCTCGCCGGCAAAGGCGGCCTGCAGATTGGCTTCGGTCTTGGTTCCCTTGAGATCCATAAGAAATTCCTCCGTTTTCATCATGTATTTCACAGTTTATGGTTGGCTGCTTTTATGCAGCGGGTCAACAGAAAGAGATTCCGCGTCCCCTCCGGGCCGGGCCCGGCAGGCGGGACAGGTCCAGTCCACGCTCAGGTCATAGTAGGGGGAGGCCTCTCCGGTGCAGCGGCTGAGGTAAGAGGAGAGGCAGGGGACAGCCACATCGTCCAGCCTGCCGCAGATCCGGCAGACCAGATGGCCGTGGGGGGAGAGGTTGGCGTCGTAGCGGACAGGTCCGCCGGCGGCTTCGATCCGCCGCAGTTCTCCGTCCTCCGACATGAGCCGCAGGTTCCGGTAGACGGTGCCCACGGCGATGGAGGGCATGGACTGACGGGCCAGTTGAAAGATCTCCTCCGCAGTGAGATGCCGGCCGGCGGTCCGTAGGATCCTTGCGATAAGGGCCCGCTGTCTGGTCATCTTGTCTCCTCCTGGAAATTAGGAATCATTCTTAAAAAGAGAATACCATATTATTTGCTGTTGTCAAGATGCTGTTAAAATTTATGACATTATAACTAAAAGTAAGGCGGATATACAAAGAAATATGGGGCGAAATATCCATATTGACAGATTCTTTTTTTGTGTGTTATCATTACAGGCAAGTAAACAAGCAAATGCGTGGATGGCGTTATGTCCTGCAGAGCCAGCTTTCAGAGAACCGGCGGGTGGTGCGAGCCGGGAAGTGGCGGCAGGGCGGCTGGCGCCGGAGCAGGGGGCCCCAAAGAGCGATCGAGTAGGGCGTCACGGGGATGCCGCCGTTACCATGGCACGGGCTTGTTGGAGCCTGAGAGAGCGTACGCACAAAGCGTGAAGCCGGGTGGTACCGCGGTAAATGTTTGTATTTATCGTCCCGGGAGCAGAATTTCTGCTCCCGGGACGTTTTTTTATTCGCCGCTGAGGCTGTCAGGCGGCCACATGAGAAAAGGAGTTGTTTCACCATGAAAAATGTCAAGATTTCCGATATTACCCTGCGGGAATGTGTCCGCACACGGTCCCTGAGCTTTAAGGAACGGGTGGAGATCGCCCGTACCCTGGACCGCCTGCGCCTGGACGTTATCGAGCTGCCCGCTATCCGGGATGAGAAGGCGGATGTGCTGAGCAACAAGACCATTGCCTCCGTGGTGACTTCCTCCATCCTGTCTGCCGCCACCGGCCTCACGGAGGAGAGCGTGGAGGCCGCCTGGGAGAGCGTAAAGGGCGCCCGCCGTCCCCGGCTGCACATCATGGTGCCGGTGTCCCCGGTACAGATGGAGTACCAGTGCCACAAGAAGGCCCCTGCCATGCTGGAGATGGTAAAGGCTCTGGTGGCCAAGGCCCGGTACTTCACCGAGCAGGTGGAGGTCTCTGTGGTGGACGCCACCCGCGCCGAGACCGCCTTCCTCTACCAGGTCCTCGCCGCTGCCGCCGAGAGCGGCGCCGCCGCCATTACCCTGTGCGACTCCGCCGGAGTCATGACCCCCTTTGAGTGCGAGGCCTTTGTCCGCTCCGCCGTGGAAAATGTGCCCGCCCTGGAGAAGGTGGAGCTGGGCGTGGAGCTCAGCGACGGCATGCACATGGCCGTGGCCTGTGCCGCTGCCGCTATCGATGCCGGGGCCGTGACCGTCAAGACCGCCACCAGCCCCATGGGCGTGCCTATGACCCAGGACTTTGCCGCCTACATGGAGGTGAAGGGGGATGCCAAGGGCCTGCGCTGCGGCCTGCGTACCACAGAGCTGGGCCGGGCTGCCGGACAGCTGCAGTGGCTGCTCCAGACAGAGAAGAGCAGCGGTTCTCCCTTTGACAGCGGCGTAGTGGAGGGCGACGCCTCTCTGTGCCTCACAGCCGGAGATGACATCGACCAGATGGTGAAGGTGATCCGCGCCATGGGCTATGACCTCTCTGAGGAGGACAATGCCAAGGTGTTTGAGGCTTTCCAGCGCATCGCCGAGAAGAAGCACTTCGTGGGCAGCCGGGAGCTGGAGGCCATCATCGCCTCCGCCGCCCTCCAGGTGCCCGCCACCTACCGTATCGCCGACTATGTGGTCACCGCCGGCGGCACCATCGGTGCCATGGCTAACATCACCCTGGAGAAGGACGGCAAGCGTCTGGCAGGCGTGTGCATGGGCGACGGTCCCATCGACGCTGCCTTCCTGGCCATCGAGCAGATCATCGGCCACCACTACGAGCTGGATGACTTCCAGATCCAGGCCGTTACCGAGGGTCGGGAGGCCATGGGCTCCGCCCTGGTGAAGCTCCGTTCCGACGGCAAGCTCTACTCCGGCAACGGAATTTCTACCGACGTCATCGGCGCCAGCATCCGGGCCTATATCAGCGCCCTGAACAAGATCGTCTACGAGGAGGCATAAGGGACCATGAAGCTTTCCTATACCATCCGCGGCTGGAAGGACCGGGACTGGTCCCAGCTGTGTGCCGCTGCCGTTGATACCCGGCTCCAGGGCCTGGAGATCGACAGCGTAAAGAATCCTATCATGCAAAAGAAGATGAGCCCCATCAATCCGGAGCTGGCAGTGGCCGCCCACCGCCGTCTGGCGGAGCAGGGCCTGACGGTGCCTTGCATCGGCACCACCTGCGACTTTGCCGGGGAGGATGCCGCCGGGGAGATCGCCGAGGCCATCCGTTCCGCCGGTGATCTGCTGGTACCCTATGTGGCCGTAGCCACCGCCTGTACCGATACGGATACCGCCATTGCCGCCCTGGCCCCCTGGGTGGCGGCGGCAGAGGAGAGCGGTGTGGTGATCCTTATCAAGACCGCCGGGGCCTTTGCTGATACCACCAAGCTCCGGGATGTGCTCAACCACTTTGCCAGCGACCATCTGGCCGCCTGCTGGAGTGTGTTCGACACCTGGTTCATGGCCGGGGAGACGGCGGAAAAGACCATCACCAACCTGGGAGCCTATGTCCGCCATGTCCGCCTCAGCGACGGTACGCCGGAGGAGGGCACTCCCTATATCTCCCACGAGCTCATGGGAGAGGGCAAGCTCCCCATGCAGGATGTAATGAACGCCCTGCGCTCCGTGAACTACGACGGTTTCGTCTCCCTCCACTGGGAGCCGGCATGGATCTCCGGCCTGGAGGATCTGGAGATGATCCTCACCCACTACGCGGTGTACATGGGCCGCTTCGGCAACCCCCGCCGCCAGAAGAAGCACCTCTACTCCAACAACGCCGGTACCGGCAAGTTTATCTGGAAGAAGGAGACCCTCATTGAAAAGACCTTCTCCCAGGTGCTGGACGCCATGGTGGAGGAGTTCCCCGACCAGTACGCCATCAAGTACACCACCCTGGACTATACCCGTACCTATTCCCAGTTCCGGGACGATGTGGACCAGGTGGCCCGGGCCCTCATTGCCATGGGAGTGAAGGCCGGGGACAAGGTGGCGGTGTGGGCCACCAATGTGCCCCAGTGGTACCTCACCTTCTGGGCCACTACCAAGATCGGCGCGGTGCTGGTGACGGTGAATACCGCCTATAAGATCCACGAGGCGGAGTACCTCCTGCGCCAGAGCGATACCCACACCCTGGTGATGATCGAGAGCTACCGGGACAGCCCCTATGCCAAGATCATTGAAGAACTGTGCCCTGAGCTGGAGACTGCCGAGGCGGGCAAGCCCCTCCACTGCAAGCGCCTGCCCTTCCTCCGGAACATTGTCACGGTGGGCTACCGGCAGAAGGGCTGCATGACCTGGGAGGAGGCTATGGCGTTGGCTCCCCGTACTCCCATGGAGGAGGTCCGCCGCCGGGCCGCCGCCGTGAGCCCCTACGACGTGGCCAACATGCAGTATACCTCCGGCACCACCGGCTTCCCCAAGGGCGTTATGCTCACCCACCACAACATCGTCAACAACGGCAAGTGCATCGGCGACCGGATGGACCTCTCCACCGCCGACCGCATGATGATCCAGGTGCCTATGTTCCACTGCTTCGGCATGGTGCTGGCTATGACCGCCTCCATGACCCACGGCGCCACCATTCTGCCCTTGCCCTATTTCTCCCCCAAGCCGGCTCTGGCCTGCATCAACAACGAGCGCATCACCGCCTTCCACGGCGTGCCCACCATGTTCATCGCCATGCTGGAGCATGAGGACTTCCCCAAGACCGACTTCTCCTACATGCGCACCGGCATCATGGCCGGCTCCCCCTGTCCCATTGCCGTTATGCAGGACGTGGTGAACAAGATGCACATGAGCGAGATCACCATCGTCTACGGCCAGACCGAGGCGGCTCCCGGCTGTACCATGTCCTCCACCGACGATTCCCTGGAGGTCCGGGTGAACACCGTGGGACGGCCTCTGCCGGAGATCGAGTGCAAGATCGTGGACCCGGAGACCGGTGAGGACCTGCCGGACAACGTGGACGGCGAGTTCGTGGCCCGGGGCTACAATATCATGAAGGGCTACTACAAGATGCCCGGCGCCACCGCCGCCGCCATTGACAAGGAGGGCTGGCTCCACACCGGTGACCTGGCCCGCCGGGATGAGAACGGCAACTTCAAGATCACCGGCCGTATCAAGGACATGATCATCCGTGGCGGCGAGAACATCTA
This sequence comes from uncultured Eubacteriales bacterium, assembly GCA_900549475.1. GTDB lineage: Bacteria > Bacillota > Clostridia > Oscillospirales > Oscillospiraceae > Pelethomonas. The sequence goes on along the minus strand of UROF01000018.1, from coordinate 29,979 downwards.
CCCCAAGGAGATCGAGGACTTCATCTACACCCATCCCAAGGTCAGCGACGTACAGGTCATCGGCGTGCCCGACGAGCAGTACGGCGAGGAGATCATGGCCTGCGTCATCCTCAAGGAGGGCGAGACCATGACGGAGCAGGAGATGAAGCAGTACGTTCTTGACCACATGGCCAAGCACAAGGTGCCCCGGTATGTGGACTTTGTGGATGCCTTCCCCATGAACGCCGCGGGTAAGATCCTCAAGTACAAGATGCGGGAGGACGCGGTGAAGAAGCTGAACCTCCAGAAGGCGGCTTCCATCGAAACGGCATAACCGCTACATTAAATAAAAGACCTTCCGGCTTATTGCCGGAAGGTCTTTTTGCCGTTTATTAAAAATTTTTCTGCCCTTCAGTCTGTTTGCCTCCGGCGGGCCCACTTTTGGACGCCCAAAAGTGGGCGGAAAAACCGCTGGGGAGACCTGGCCCAGGCCACCTTCTCTTGGCCTTCGGCCAATTCACCTTGCCAGACCCCCGTTGTTTGCCTAATCGGTCACTACGAGACTGATACCGGGCAGCCACTGAAATACTGCCAGGCCGCTGGCTCCTCGTAATCGGTGCAGGGAGTTACGGACTTCGCCTGACGGCACTCGAGTCGAGGGACATTTCTTTTTTTGCCTGCAAAAACCGAAGCGTTCCCCATAGGCGCATGCAGTTCGCCATAGAACTTAGCTGCATCTATCCCTTCAAAAGGGCGACAGCCGAAGCCGGACGAGCAACCCGGCAGAGATCAGATGCCCGAAGGATTCGCTGATTCAGTGGCTGCGCAGTTCTCCTTTGCAGGTGTTCGATTGGGCCAATCGGGGTCCGGGGAGTCCCCGGCGGCGTTTTGGTCACTTTTTCGCCGAGGGCAAAGTAACCCGGGGTGCGGGGGTGGAGCCCCCGTTGGGACGCATTCCAGGGTCCGGGACTGGGTAAGCCCCAGCGACAGGCCTCCGCCGGGGAGGCGGCCCTCTTACAGGGCCGCGCCTTTATTATAGTAGTCCTGCCAGATGTCGGGGGGTACCATGCTGCCGCCGGTGGCCCAGGCAATATGGGTGGCATTGGCCATATTGAGACCATGAGAGCGGACGTAGGCCGCACCCTCCTCGCTGCAAAGATGGCCCATGCCCGGCACGCCCGCCAAAGCGCTGGGCTCCAGGCGGATGTTCTCCGTGTCCGCCATATCCTTGAGGAGCCGATACAGCCGCTCATCGGTAACGGTGTATGCGCCGGAGAGCAGGGGAGCTACCGCCCGCCCCACAAACCGGGAGGGGCGGCCCACCGCCAGACCGTCGGCGGCGGTGTGGTTGTCGATGCCAAAGTCCTGGACGCAGATTTCATCATGGAGGCCGGTGACCAGGCCCAGCGTCATGCAGGGGGCGTGGGTGGGCTCAGCAAAGAAGCAGTGGACATTATCGCCGTAAAGGAGCTTCAGGCCGAAAGCCACGCCGCCGGGGCCGCCGCCCACACCGCAGGGCAGATAGACAAAGAGGGGGTGGTCTCCATCCACGGTGATGCCCTTGTCCTTCAGCTGGCCTGCTACCCGGCCTGCCGCCACAGCGTACCCCAGGAACAGAGTGCGGGAGTTCTCATCGTCCACAAAGTGGCACATGGGGTCCGCCTCCGCCTGACGGCGGCCTTCCGCCACTGCCTTGCTGTAGTCGTCGGCGTACTCCACCACGGTGACGCCCTTGCTGCGGAGCATGTCTTTCTTCCACTGGCGGGCGTCGGCGGACATATGGACGGTGACTTTGAAGCCCAGCTGGGCGCTCATGATGCCGATGGAAAGGCCCAGGTTTCCGGTGGAGCCCACTGCCACGGCGTACTTGCCGAAGAGGGCCCGGAACTCCGGCTTTGCCAGCACAGAGTAGTCATCGCTCAGGGACAGCATCCCCTCTCTGACGGCAATATCCTCCGCCAGATGGAGGATCTCATAGATGCCGCCCCGTGCTTTGATAGATCCGGAAATAGGCAGGTGGCTGTCCTGCTTGAGGAGCAGCTGCCCCGGGAAGTCTCCCAGATGTTTCTGCATGGCGGGGATAGGAGTCAGCGGGGATTCAATAATGCCGCCGGTGGGGGCGGTGTCGGGGAACACAGCGGCCAGATAGGGCGCAAAACGGCGCAGCCGCGCCTCTGCATCCGCCACGTCCTCAGCAGTAAGAGGACAGTCTGACAGAGCGGCGGTCCCGGACCGCAGACCCGGGTTGATCCAGAAGGTCTCTGCAAGGTCCATCAGCTGGCCCACCACAGGCAGCTCCTGCCGCCACTGGGCCGGTGTTTTGCTCATCATAGGGTCGTTCCTCCCTTTCTTCTTGCATCAGAAGGCCCGGCATGTATTTTCCGGGCATGGTAATTATTAGTGTAGCACAGGAAAACGATGATTTCCACCTTGTTTTTCCGGACAGGGCGGGTTATACTGGATTCGATATAAAAGAAGGAGGGAAAAGGATGGCAGTAAAAAAAGTGCCTTTTGGCGCCACCAGCGGCGGACAACCGGTGGACAAGTACATCCTGACCTGCGGCAACATGGAGGCAGAGATCATCACCTTCGGCGCCGCGGTAGCAGCTCTGCGGGTACCGGACCAGAATGGAAAGCCGGTGGATGTGGTGCTGGGCTACCGGAGTGTGGCTGGCTATGAACACAATGGCGGCTACATCGGCGCCCTGGTAGGCCGCTATGCCAACCGCATTGCCGGTGCATCCTGCCTCATCGATGGGAAGCGGGTAGCGCTGGAGCCCAGTGAGGGGACCAAGCAGCTCCACGGCGGCGTGAAAGGATTCAGCTACCGGGTGTTTTCCGCAGAGATCACCGGGGACAGTCAGGTAACGCTTACTTATACCGCAGCCGATGGCGAAGGCGGTTTTCCCGGCGAACTTACGCTGAAAGCCACCTATACCTTAACGGAAAATGCTCTGCGCCTGCGCTATGAGGCGGAGAGCGACAAGACTACCTACTGCAATATCACCAATCACAGCTACTTCAACCTCAACGGCGGCGGCGACGCTATGGGGCACCGGCTGTGGCTGGCGGCCCACCACTATACGCCTGTTTGGGAGGACAGCATCCCCCTGTGCATGGCGGAGAATGTGGCGCAGACGCCCTTTGACTTTACCATTGAGAAGCCGGTGGGCCGGGATATCGGCGCGGACTGCGTGCAGCTGCGCAATACCGGCGGCTATGACCACAACTTTGTGCTGGATCCTGCCCAGGGGCTGCGTCTGGCGGCCAGGCTCACCGGAGAGCACAGCGGTATCGTCATGGAAACCTGGACAGAAAAACCAGGCGTACAGCTCTATGCCGCCAACTTCCTGGAGACGGACGACCAGACAAAGACCGGCGTGCCCTATGGGGCCCGTCAGGCGGTATGTCTGGAGACCCAGTTTTTCCCCGACAGTCCCAACCATCCGGAGTGGGGGGATATCCTCCTGCGGCCGGGGAAGCGGTATGATTATACCACGGAGTACCGCTTCAGCGTGAGACAGGAGGGGTGAGAAAAGAGAGAGGCGAAGGGAACTTTTGCGCGGGAAAAAACGTCCTATAAGAGGAAGGAAAAGGAACCCTTAAAGAAGCTTAAGGGAACCTTAAAAAATGATGCATCTTTGATACATCTCCGACACGTTCTTTTCACAATGCTATGATAGAGTAAGTAACATGAGTGGACAGTGCCGGTATTCCGGCCGATTTCTCCAAACACAACAAGAAGGGAAGGAAGAAAAATGAAAAACATGAAACGCAGGCTCATGTCAGTTGTCCTGGCTTTGGTCCTCGTGTGCAGCATGATCCCTACGGGCATGATGGCATGGGGCGGGACCTCGCTGACCATGGCCCCGGGCAGCAGCAAATCCGTGACGGCAGATAATATTAAAACAATTGCTTATTGGGATGCCTATTGGTACACTGACAGTCCGTATGTGCAAGTTTATGGTGCCAGTGAAGGTGGCATTACCCAGGGCAATCTGCCGGACAACCCAGGCAGCGGGTGGTTCCCCGACGACTCTCCTTTAGTCAGCCCCACCGGGACGATTTATGTTGATCCCAATGCGCCTGCGGGAACCCGGGCGACAGTCTCTGTTACGGTTATGGTCAGCAATTTCCCGTATCAGTCGTCCAAGGAGACTGCCAGCTGGGATGTCTATGTTACCGGCGGCGCTACCGGCAATTATGTGCAGATTTCTAGCAGCAGCCTGAACATGAATGTAGGCGATGCTGGGAGAGACCTGAGGGTCACTCCCATCAGCCTTTACGGTGCCAGAATCACCAGCGTGAGCTGGACCAGCAGCAACCCTAGTGTTGCTAGCGTGTCCGACGATTGGTGGAATAGCACCAGCGCCACGGTCACGGCGGTTTCCAGCGGCAAGGCCACCATTACCGCTTACGTGCAGGGAACTGTAAATTATAATCAGAGCTTTACAGACACCCTCACCTGCACGGTCACCGTCAACGGCGGCAATGTATCACTTTCCAGGACCGCCCTGGATCTGACTACCTCTCCCCAGGATTTGACGGTGTATGTCAATAACGGGTATCTGCCCAGCAACTACAGCGCTCGCTGGGAGAGCAGCCGGGAAGATGTCGCTACGGTTTCCAACAGCTTCAGCGGAACCACGACCGTTACTCCCAAGAGCAACGGCACCACGATTGTGACGGCCAAGGTGTATGATGTCACCGGGAATCTGGTGGGCAGCGCTTCCTGCACCGTTACCGTTAACGGCGGCAAGGTCACTCTCTCTGAGACCACCCTGCGGCTGACCACTTCTCCCAAGTCATTGACGGTGTATGTTAACGGCCTCACTCTACCCAGCAACTATTCTGTGGACTGGACAAGTGGAAACACATCTATTGCTACTGTTACCAAGTGGAGTGCGGATACCGCTACCGTAACCCCCAAGAGCTCCGGAACCACCACGGTGAAGGCTGTGGTGTATGACGGCCTTAACAAAATCGGGGAAGCCTCCTGCACCGTCACCGTCAACAATGGTCGTGTCACCCTTTCCGATACCAAGCTGCAGCTGGGTGCTGATCCCAAGAACCTGACGGTGCTTGTGGACGGCCTCACCACTATCCCCACCGGATATACGGTAACCTGGACCAGCAGCCCCCTGGGCATTGTTGACATTTCTGACAGCAACTACTGGTACAACAAGGGTACTGTTACCCTGTATCCCAAGACCGCAGGCAAGACTACTGTGACCGCTACGGTGTACAATGGCAACACCTTTGTGGGCAGCGCCTCCTGCGAAGTCACCGTGGGCATGGACATTACCGCTTCTGCCACCGTGACTACCTCTGAGAAGAACTTCACTCTGGGCAGCACCAACCAGAAGACCACCACCTCTGTGGTCAATCAGATCGCCAGCGCGGTGGCCGGCACCAGCTTCCCCCAGCGGACTTTGAGCTACGTTGTCTTCTCCAACGTGACCTCCGCTTACGGCAATCTGAACGCCAGCGTCAATACCCGTTACAGCTACTCCAGCGCTTCTTATTATAACACGCTTAGTGCTGTGACCTTTACCCCCAGCGCCACCTCCACCGGTGTGGCTACCTTCAGCTTCACCGCTTATGATACCAACGGCAACGCCTACAACGGCACCCTGCGGATCACCGTGGAGAAGGGCAGCACCGGCATCGACATTCTCTACTCCGCCACTGTGGGTCAGACCGTCCAGGTCAATCCTCAGGATTTCGCAAGCTTCTGGACCAAGAATGTCAGCAGCGTGGGCACTCTGCGCTATGTGACCTTCGGCAATATCTCCGGCACTGTGGGCCAGATGTACTACACCAACGGTGCTCAGAAGTACACTGTGGGCAACCAGCAGTTCTACTACTCTCCCTCCTTTAACCAGAATGCTCTGAGCAGCGTCTACTTTGCTCCCAGCAGCAGCATCGGTAACTATCGCACCGGCACCCTGGTGGTTCCCTTTACTGCCTACGGCACCAGCAACAACTATAACTCCACCCTGACCAGCGCCTCCGGTACCATGTATATCTGCGTCACCAACGGCGAGGTCCAGGATGTGACTTACCAGGCTTCCGGCACCACCGGTGTCACTCTGAATCCTGCTGACTTCCAGAAGGTATATCAGACTGCTACCGGCAGCATCCAGAGCAACCCCACCATGTATATCCAGTTCCTGGATGTCCCCACCTACGGTTCTCTGTACTACAACTATAAGAACGGTATCTTCGGCGGCAACGGCACCAAGCTCACCGCTGCCAACATCGGTACCATGGTGTTCTCCAGCGGCATTACCAGTTCTTACGGCATCAATGGTGTGACCTATATCCCCGGTACCACCAACCAGACTGAGACCATCCGCTATGTGGCGTTCAGCACCAACGGCGGTACGCCTGTGTACATGGGTGAGATCGTCTTTAATGCCACCGCCAAGGCACCCATCAAGTATCACACCAACAGCTCCGGTGTTACCTTCAGCGCCAGCGACTTCTTCAACATGAATACCGGCCTGCTGTCCGCCCAGTATATCACCTTCGGACGGCCCACCTCCGGTACTCTGTACAAGAACTACAGCAACGGCAAGGGCACCGCTGTTACCACCAGCGATCGCTTCTATTACTACTCCTCCACCAGCGGAGCCAGCGTCAACAGTGTGACCTATGTGCCTCTGGCCGGCTACACCGGTGTGGTGACCATCCCTTATACCGGCTACACCACCACCGGCGCTCAGATCAGCGGCAACATCAAGGTCTATGTGGTTGCCAAGAACTTCACCGATGTTCCCTCCACTGACTGGAGCTATCCCTATGTCACCGAGCTGGCTGCCTCCGGTGTTGTGGGCGGTATCACCCCCACCACTTACGGTGCCAAGCAGCAGGTCAAGTGGGGCGAGGCCCTGAAGATGGTCCTCCTGGCTGCGGGTTATCCCAAGCAGGCTGAGGGCACCGGCGCCAACTGGGCTGCCAACTACCTCAGCTACGCTTACCGGAACAACCTGGTCAGCAGCAACAACATCGACCTGGATTCCAGCATCACCCGTCTGGAGATGGCTGAGCTGGCTGCCAAGGCTCTGAAGCTGAGCCCCGCCAGCCGCATCGACGCCGGTATCGTTGGTCCTACCGATACCACTAACGGCTATGTGTACGCTCTGTACAACGCCGGCATCGTGGGCGGCGATTCCTCCAGCGGAAAGAACCGCTACAACCCCAACAGCACCCTGCTCCGCGACGAGATGGCCAAGATCGTCTGCGGCGTCATGGACAATGCCCAGTAAGGTTTGATACCAAGCAAAAAAGTACCCGGCTCTTATGAGCCGGGTACTTTTTTTGCCTTCTTGGGTGTTACCGGTCTGTAACTTGACATATATATTATACAGCCGTATAATAAGACCGAAGATATACAGTTGTATAATAAGGAGGTACACCATGGAGAAAAAGATAAAGCGGCTGGGCGACGCGGAGCTGGAGATCATGCTGGCGGTGTGGGAAGCAGAGGGTCCGGTGAGCTCCTCCTATGTACATGAGAAGCTCAGGGGCAGCCGGGACTGGGCCCTGCCGGCGGTGATCACCAGCCTGAACCGCCTGGTAGATAAAGGATTCCTGAGCTGTGAAAAGCAGGGGAGGAGTAACCAGTATCAGGCTTTGATCGATGAGGAGGCTTACAAAGCCGCCGAGGGCCGCGGCCTGTTGGACCGCCTCTACGGCAGCAGCTGCCGGTCTCTGGTGGCCTCCCTGGTGGATGGCGGAAAAATTGGAAAGAAGGAGCTGGAGGATCTGCGGGCCTATCTGGATGAGCTGGAGGTGAAGTAAAATGGAGCTTCTGCTGCGTGTCATGAAGTGGAGCCTGTTGGCGGGTGGGGCTACCCTGCTGCTGATGGTGCTGAAGGGCCCTCTGGACCGGCGTTACCGTGCAAAGTGGCGGTACTGGGTGTGGCTGGCCCTGGCAGCAGCCCTGGTGCTCTCCCCGGTGCCCTGGGGCGACCTGCTGCCGGAGAAGGCCCCGGCCATAGAGCCGCCGGTGGTGGTGCAGGTGCCTCAGACCACCATCGTGGTGGGAGAGAGCGGTATGTCCCTGGCCTCCCAGGAGGAGCTGGAGGGGGGCTTCCAGACAATGGGTCCTGCTTTCAGTGCTCCCCAGACCCAGGAACAGCCGGAGACCGTCGGACAGGAGACGAAACTGCTGCCGCTGGATACGGTGCTGGCAGTACTGTGGCTGAGCGGTGCGGCGGCACTACTGCTGTGGCGCTTGGCGGGCAGCTGGGCTTTTGCCCGCAAAACCCGCCGCTGGAGCCGTCCTGCGTCGGCGGAGACGCAGGGGCTCTGTGACAAAATTCGGGAAGAAATGGGCGTCCGGCGGCGGGTCCCGCTGGCGGTGTGTTCCGTTGTGGACTCCCCTATGGCGGTGGGCCTGCTCCGGCCCCGGCTGCTGCTGCCCCGGGAGGACTACGGCGGGCAGGAACTGGACTTTATCCTCCGCCATGAACTGACACATATCCGCCGCCGGGATCTGTGGTATAAGCTGCTGCTGCTCCTGGCCCAGGTGATCCACTGGTTCAACCCGCTGGTGTGGATACTGGCCCGGCAGGCGGAGGCAGATATCGAGCTGACCTGCGACGATGCGGTGATGGCAGGACGGGACAGCGGAGATCGCCGTGCCTACAGTGAGACCCTGCTCTCCAGTCTCCACCGTCAGAAGGGCCTGGCCCGGGCTGCCCTCTCCACCCATTTCTACGGCGGGGCGGAAGTAATGAAAGAGCGGTTCCGGAACATTCTGGGCAGCGGCAAGCGGCGCTGGGGCGGTGCTGCTCTGGCTGCTACCCTGCTGCTGGTGGCTGCGGTGGGCTGCACCGTAGGTGTGGCTGCCGCGGCAGAGGAGCCCCTCAGTGAGGAGGAGTTGGCCCAGTGGCAGGAAAAGCTCAGCGACCCGATCTATAACGGCTTTGTCTCCGCCATGTACTCCGATGCGTCCCGCCTGTCGGTGAGCGGGGTATTCTACAACGGCGCCGGGGTGAACCACGAGATGACGGAGGAGGAGCGCGCGGCGGTGATGGAGGCCATGGGCGGTGATCCGGACTGTCCCATCGTGGCCATTACTACCCAGGCTGCCGACGACTTCCTGCGGGAAAATACGGGGCTGGGACTTGCCGATATTGCCGGAGGCTTCGGCAGTATGTGGACCTACCTCCCGGAGTATGACAGCTACTACCTGGCCCACGGGGACACCAACTATGTGGGCTGCACTGTCACCGGCGGCACCCGCCGGGGGAACACCATTACGCTGACTATCCAGCCCCCCGAGGGCTCCTCGGAGACCACTGAGAGAATTCTTGCGATCGTGGACGGGAAGATCCAGAGCTATACGACCCCTCTCTACACCGCTGTGGAGACCATGGCCTGGCAGCTGATGAACGACCAGGTGAAGGAGTATGAGAGCCAGGGCGACAACGGCCCCACGTTTGTGGACCGGTATATCAGTGACCTCTGGTGCTCTGCCAGCTTCGGTATTGACGGCACCAACTACTCCGTCTGGAGTGTGGGTTACCGCCTGCTGCCGGAGGATCTGAGCAAGGTGATGCTGGCAGGTGGCATGGATCTGGAAAATGGCTGGCTGACGGAGGCCGCCTCCATGGGCTCCCCGGTGCTCATCGTCAGTGTGGATGAGGCGGGGAACATCACCCTGGAGGAGCAGACCTGGGCCTACGCCCTGTGGCGGGACGACGGCTTCACCTGGGAGGAGTACATCTATTGCAAGATCCATCTGGGTATGGAGCTGACCTACAAGCTGGGTGGGTGGCCGGAGATGACGACTCCCTTTATCCTTGACATACTGGAGGGCCACAACACCTGGGCCATGTCCTGGGACTCCTGCGCCGTGACCTACCTGGAGGAGCTGGGTGTGGCCCCCGGTCCCCTGACCCAGGTGCGGGAGTTCGCCCAGCCGGCGGACGGCGACTGCGATGAGAGCCTCCTGGTCCGCTGTGACAGCGGGGGTGACACGCTCTACCTCCTGCTGTGCCACATCGTCTACCCGGTGGAGAGCTGGAACGCCACCGCCGCCTTCTGGATGGTCTGCGGGGAGGTCTGGGAGGGCGGATCCACCCAGCCCACGGGCCGGCAGGAGCACGCCCTCTACCGCACGGAGGTGGACTTTGGCGGGGGCAACACCGGCACCCTCTACCTCACAGGCTGGCAGGGCAACGACTGCGGCGGGGTGTCCAGCGTCCAGGTGGTCTGGGACGGCGGCGGCGGGACGCTCTTCTTCACCCGGGACGCCATCGCGGCCCAGTGGGGAGAGGACAGCCGGGACTACTTCACCGATGCCAGCAGCTATGTGGAAAACGAGGACGGGTACCACGACTTCGACGGCGGCCTGAGGCTCCTGGACGTGAACTTCGACGGTTATCTGGACATTGGCCTCCAGGCCTGGCTGGACAGGGCCAGCGGGTATTGGTACGAGTATTTCTGGCTCTTCGACCCGGATACGGAACAGTTCCAGTACGCCTTCTGTCTGCGGAATGTGGATACGGACCCGGAAACCGAAGAAGTGATCTCCGCCTACAGAGACGGCGAGACGATCCAGGAGGACCGCTACGTCTGGGACGAGGCGGGAAATCTGACCCTCAGCCGCCGGCTGGAGGGCGTAGCCGATACGGACGGGAGCGTGGCCTATTCCCTCATAAACGGTGTGTGCTCCGTCCTGGGGTATGACGCCGCCTGCCTGGAGTGGCACCTCCCCAGTGAGGCCGATCCGGAGGGCTGGCTGTACATTGCGAGTCCCTACTTCCTGGGGGACAGCTTCCGGGGTAAGGCCATGGAGGGCACCGCCCGCTGGACCGGCGAAAGCCGGGAGCAGCTGGAGGTGCACCTCACCGAGAACAGCCCTCTGAATAGCGGAGGCACGGTGGATGGCCCCGGCCGCGTCTTTACGGTGGATCTGGCGGCGGGGAAGGTGCTCCAGGAGGAGCGCTACGACTACCAGGGGGAGGAACCCACGCCGCTGACCGAGGAGGAGTTGGTCCGGGCCGCCGGGATGCTGGCAGGGATCATGGGGGCAGCGGAGATCTGGGCAGAGGGACAGAATACGCCTGCAGGCACATGATTTGGACATAACAAAAAGGGCCGGTGGAATGTTTCCATCGGCCCTTTCACCGTTTGCTGCTGGTCCCGTGGTTGCAAAATTGGCCCCGGAGGGGTATAGTAGAGGAAAATGCGGCCCTGCCGGGCCGGGAGAGACTACAGAAATGGCGAGGCGGAATGGAATGAAAGATCTGACGGTATTGGAAGAGGAGCTGCGCGCAGCCCTGGCGGATATCCGGCCTGGGGACAAGACGGAGGAGGAGAAGGCGCTGCGCCACTGGGACGCGGTGGCCAAGCCGCTCCACGGCCTGGGACAGCTGGAGGGCGTGGTGGCCCGGATGGCGGCGGTGGCGCCTCTGCGCCGGGAGTACCGCAAGTGCGTGGCAACTTTCTGCGCCGATAATGGTGTGGTGGCCGAGGGCGTCACCCAGACAGACAGCAGCGTTACCGCCGTGGTGGCGAAAAATATGCTCACCGGGGACTCCAGTGTCTGCTGCATGGGGCGGGTCACCGGAGCGGATGTGATCCCGGTAGATGCGGGGATGCTGGTGGAAGTGCCGGGAATGCAGTGCATCAAGGTGGCCCGGGGCACAAAGAACCTGGCCCATGAACCCGCCATGACACGACAGGAGGCCCTGTCGGTACTGCTGGCAGGTATGGATGTGGCCCGTCAGCTCCGGGACCAGGGCTATACCCTCCTGGCGGCCGGAGAGATGGGCATCGGCAACACCACCACCACCAGTGCTGTGGCGGCGGCTCTGCTGGGCCGTCCGGCGGTGGAGATGACCGGTAAGGGCGCTGGCCTCAGCAATGAGGGCCTTCAGAAGAAAATTGCCGTTATCGACAAGGCCATTGCCCTCCATAAGCCCGATCCCGCCGATCCGGTGGATGTTCTCAGCAAGGTGGGCGGCTTTGATATCGCCGCCATGACCGGCTTCTACCTGGGCTGCGCCCGGTACCGGGTCCCCGCCATCATGGATGGATATATCTCCACAGTGGCGGCTCTGGTGGCGGTGCGGCTGTGCCCTGCTGCCCGGGATGCGTTGATCCCCTCCCACCTCTCCGCGGAGCCGGGGGCGGGATATGTGATGGAGGCCCTGGGCCTTCCGCCGCTGCTGCGGCTGGGAATGGCCCTGGGGGAGGGTACCGGTGCGGTATCCGCTATGCCGCTCATTGACATGGCCTTGCGTGTGTACTTCGATATGCCCTCCTTCGACGGGATCGGCATCGAAGCCTATAAGCCTCTGTGAGGGGGCGGTTGATCCTGGTTACCGGCGGCAGCGGCAGCGGGAAATCCGCCTTTGCGGAGCGGACGCTGCTCTCCCTGGGGGAGGGACGGCCGGTGTACCTGGCCACCATGGATCAGCGGGATGGGGAATCCCTCCGACGCATTGCCCGGCACCGGGAGATGCGGCAGCGCCACGGCGCGATGGCGGGGAAGTCCTTTGTCACGGTGGAACAGCCGGTGGATATCGGCGGCGCGGCGGTGGAAACAGGCGACTGTGTGCTGCTGGAGGATTTGGGGAACCTTCTCTCCAACGAGATCTGGAGCCCCGCCGGTGCGGGAGAAAAGGCGGAGGAGACGATCCTCGCCGGAATCGACGCCATTTTGGAGCGGGCGGCTCTGCTGGTGGTGGTGACCAACGAAATCTTCTCCGACGGGGCGGAGTGGACCGGAGATATGGACCGGTATGTCCGAGGGCTGGGGCGGCTGAACCAGGCTCTCGCCGCCCGGGCGGAGACGGTGGTGGAGGTTGTCTGCGGGATTCCCGTCTATCATAAAGGGGACGGACGGTAGGCCGCTCCCCTTTGCAGGGCTTTTGCCCCGGACCCTGTGTTTTTTAGGAGAGGCTGCGCGCCTCATGCCCTGCGGTTATTTTGATCACCGAGCAAAGAAACTGCGCGCCGCTGGGGGCGAGCAGTCACGATAAAAATGAAAGAGCCTCCGGGCCATTTGGCCTGGAGGCTCTTTTTGTACTTACTTTTTCAGTTCGCCGGTAGCGCTGGCGGTGAGGTAGGCGTTGATGAAGCCGTCGATATCACCGTCCATCACGGCGGTGATGTTGCCGTTTGCCCCAACGGCTGTGCCAGCCGCCGGGGACCCCGTGAATTAAACCTGCGCGGGCGGAGTAAATCCGCCCTTGCGCCAAGGTTTTGCCTAGGGGCAAAACGCTTGTACGCCGCATCAGCGGCGGTGAAAACGGCAGCCTCGCCGCCTTACTTTTTCAGTTCGCCAGTAGCGCTGGCGGTGAGGTAGGCGTTGATGAAGCCGTCGATATCGCCGTCCATCACGGCGGTGATGTTGCCGTTTTCGTAGCCGGTGCGGGTGTCCTTGGCCAGAGTGTAGGGCATGAACACATAGGAGCGGATCTGGCTGCCCCACTCGATCTTCATCTGCACGCCCTTGATATCGGAGATTTTCTCCGCATGCTGCTGGGCTTTCATCTCCATGAGCTTGGCACGCAGCATCTTCATGCAGTTTTCACGGTTCTGGACCTGGCTGCGCTCCTGCTGAGAGGAGACCACCACGCCGGTGGGCTTGTGAATGAGACGCACAGCGGAGGAGGTCTTGTTGACGTGCTGGCCGCCGGCGCCGGAGGAGCGGAACACCTGCATCTCGATGTCCTCGGGCCGGATCTCCACGCTGTTGTCGTCCTCGATCTCCGGCATCACCTCAACAGCGGAGAAGGAGGTCTGCCGACGGGCATTGGCGTCAAAGGGGGAGATGCGGACCAGACGGTGAACACCGTTCTCGCTCTTGAGGAAGCCGTAGGCGTTCTCACCCTCGATGGCGATGGTGGCGGACTTGAGGCCTGCCTCGTCGCCGTCCTCGTAGTCCAGAGTCTTGCAGACGAAATCATGGCGCTCGGCCCAGCGGGTGTACATCCGGTAGAGCATCTGGCACCAGTCCTGGGCCTCGGTGCCGCCGGCGCCGGCGTGAAGGGTAAGGATGGCGTTGCTGGCGTCATACTCGCCGGTGAGCAGGGTGGAGAGCTTGGCCTCCTCCAGAGCGGACTCCAGCTTGGCGTAGCCCTCCTCTATTTCCGGAAGCAGGGAGCCGTCGTCCTCCTCCATGGCCATCTCCACCAGGGTGGTGAGGTCCTCCCACTGGCTGACCAGCTTGGCGTGGTGTTCCAGCTTGTTTTTCAGCTGCTTGGTCCGGCGCAGCACCTTCTGGGAGGCCTCCAGATCGTTCCAGAAGTTGGCGTCGCTGGTTTTCTCCTCCAGCTCCTCCACCTCCCGGCGGGCCCCCTCCAGATCCAGGGCCGCCGCCAGCTCGGTCAGCTGGGGACCCAGGGCGCTGAGCTTCTGTTTATAAGTGTCATATTCAATGATCGGCATATGGATTCTCCATTCCAGTTAAATTCCAGTCTAATATTATATTATGCCACAGAAGATACGGAGCTGTAAAGGGGGGACACAGAGGATTTTCCGTAAAAGGGGACATTTTTTTGGGAAAAGGCGGCAGAAAAAGGTGGGGAGGCGGTTTTTTGGCCGCCTCCCCGGAAAAACAGGATCACCGCGAGCGGCAGGAGAGTGCCTACCGCAGCGTCACATCAATGGCAGAGAGGATGGGCCCCTCGCCGGGATGGTAGTTGATGGTCACCTGGTCGCCGTTGCTGAGGATCACGGCCAGAGGCGCATCGGCGGCAGCGATGGAGTAGTAGGTCTCGTTGCCGATCAGCTGGATATAGTAGACGCTGTTGCCCTCCTGGACAGCGGAGCGGATATCGGCAATGGTGCCCTCCACCGTCTCTGTGCCGGAGAGGGTGGCGTCATCCTCAATGATGCCGTTTTCCGCCAGCATGGCCAGGTAGTTCTGCTCACACTCCGCCACCGTATCACCGGTGGCTACGATGTTGTACTGCTGCACGTTGACCATGGCGTACTTCTTCACCAGCTGGGCAGCATCCTTCATAGCCATGAAGTAGGTGGGCTGTCCGCCGGTGTTGAGGAGCAGGGGGAAGGTGGCGGTGTAACGGAGATTCTGCAGCTCGCCGTTGGCGCTGTCCATGGCGGAGTACTCCGTAGCGCCGGCACAGGCGTAGTATTTGGTCTCCTTGGTCCGCTGATTGGACAGAAGGAAGCCTACGTTGGACTGATCACCGCCCACAGAGGTGACGCCGGTGTAGACATACACATCGTCGTCAATGGCGATGTAGTTGTAGCCCTCGGTGGTGACAGTGACGTCCCGCTGGCCAAAGAGGGAGTTGATGAAGCCGTTGTGGTACATGCCGTAGTAGTCATACTGCTGCATGATCAGCTCGGCGTTGTAGAGATTATCCACCCAGGAAGGGATATCTGCGGTGTCGTAGTACTGGCTCTCGCCGGTGATGGCGTTGACCAGCACACCGCCCTTTACATCCGTACCGCCGAAGAGGCCGATGGTCTTGACCACCCGGGCGCAGACCCAGTAGGGAACGCCCTCCTCGTTGACCTCCATCACCGGCTCGGCAAACATGTAGGTGGGGTAGTTGAAGCGCAGATGACGATAGAGGTTACGGCCGAAGTGCTCAGCGGTGGTGTACTTGATCCCGTCCTCCAGACGGACCAGCTCCACGTTCTGGGTCACCATGTCGATGATGATATAAGCGGGCAGGCCGTCGGAGCGGTTGGTGAACCACTTGACAAGGTCGGCGTAGCGCAGGGTGGCGATGCGCACCGGGCGGCCCTTATAGTTGATCTGGGTGTAGTCGTCGTTGACCTCAAACTGGCTGACCATGTCGTTCAGTTCGCCCAGCTTCCGGTCACCCAGCCGTTCGGCGGAGTCTTTGTCCAGCATAGGGATCTGGTCAAAAGAGATCTCATCCACGTCCGCTGCAAAGTCACCGGCCTCCGGAGGCAGCAGGGAGGCATAGGCGCTGGCCCGGAAGATAACGCTTCCCACCAGAGTGCCCACAAGCGCTACCACAATGAGCGCCACCGCCAGGATGGCGGGGATGGCGCACTGCTTTTTCACAAATTTAAAGTAGTGCTTGGCGCCCTGGCCTTGGAAGCCGGAGGTAAACACGGCGCAGACACAGTAGACCACGCACAGCAGCAGGACAAAAGCGTAGAAGTCAGGGGCCTGGGGATTCAGGGCGGGCAGCTCAAAATAGAAGTAAAGGAACCCCACTACCAGGGTAACGATCACATTGATGAGGACCCGTGTCACAGGCCCGCCGATCGGCTTTCTGGGTTTCTTTTGATGAGAGGGCCGCTGGGAGGGAGCGCCGCTGCTCCAGCCTTCCCACTGGAAGCCGCCGGCATCAGTACCGGAAAATCCCATAATTACTTAGTCTCCTTTTTTTAATATCGATCTCCGGTCCGAAACCGGGCACAACCACACGCAGAATGGACATACTTGCCATTCTGCCCTTATTCTACCGTACCAGAGGCGCAATAGCAAGGTTATTTTCCCGAACGGTCAGCACCAGGCTGTCACCGGAATGGAATTGGCCGGAGAGCAGCGCTTCGGCGGCGGGGTCCTCCACCTTGCTGCGGATCAGGCGGCGGAGCGGCCGGGCGCCGTAGGCTTTGTCCAACCCCTCCCGGGCCAGCAGGCAGATGGCCTCCTCCTCTGCCTGGAAGCAAAGACCCAGCGCCTCCATCCGTTTTCCGGTGTCGGCCAGCATCCGTCGGGCGATCTCCCGGAGATCCTCCTCGGTGAGCTGACGGAAGATCACCGTCTCATCCACGCGGTTGAGAAATTCCGGCCGGAAGGTATGTTTGAGCTCCTCCTCCACGGCCCGCCGTACGTTGCATGTCTCATCCCCGCCCCCGGCAAAGCCCAGAGGGCCTTTGCCGCCGGTGATCTGCCGGGCGCCCACATTGCTGGTCATGGCGATGATGGTGTTGCGGAAATCTACCTTCCGTCCGTGGCTGTCGGTGAGACAGCCGTCCTCCATGATCTGCAGCAGCAGGTTCCACACCTCCTGGTGGGCCTTCTCGATCTCGTCGAAGAGTACCAGGGAGTAGGGACGGCGGCGGATCTTTTCCGTCAGCTGGCCGCCGTCGTCGTGGCCCACATAGCCGGGAGGGGCCCCCACCAGGCGGCTGGCAGTGTGGCCCTCGGCATATTCCGACATATCAAAGCGGATGAGGGCCTCCTCCTGGCCGAACACCGCCTGGGCAAGGCTCTTGCACACCTCTGTCTTACCCACACCGGTGGGGCCCAGAAGAAGAAAAGTCCCCACGGGGCGGCCCGGCTCCTTGAGGCCCACCCGGCTGCGGCGAATGGCCCTGGCCAGGCAGCTGACCGCCTCCTGCTGGCCCACCACCCGGCGGCTGAGGACCTCCTCCAGATGGAGGAGACGCTGGGATTCGCTCTCCGTGATGCGGCTGACGGGGATGCCGGTCCACTCTGAGGCCACGGCGGCAATATCCTCCTCTGTCACAGAGTCCCTGGCCTGATTGAGGAGGGAGCGCTCCTCCCGCAGCTGGCGGGCAAAGTCCTCCTCCGCGTCGCGGAAGGTGGCCGCCTGCTCAAAATCCTGCCGGGCCACGGCGGATTCCTTATCCCGCCGGGCTCCGGCCAGCCGCTCCTCCAGCAGCCGCAGGGCAGGCTCCGGACTTTCCCGGTCCAGCCGCACCCGGCTGCAGGCCTCGTCCATCAGGTCGATGGCTTTGTCGGGCAGAAAACGCTCCGGCAGATACCGCCGGCTCAGTTCCACAGCGGAGCGGATGGCGTCGCTGGTGATGTTGAGGCCGTGATGTGTCTCATATTTCTCCCGCAGTCCCTCCAGAATGGCCACCGCCGTCTCAGGTGAGGGTTCCTCCACCGTCACCGGCTGGAACCGCCGTTCCAGGGCGGCATCTTTTTCAATGTGGCGGCGGTACTCGTCCAGCGTGGTGGCGCCGATGACCCGGATCTCTGAACGGCTGAGGGCCGGTTTGAGAAGGTTGGCAGCGTCCACCGCCCCTTCGGCGCTGCCGGCCCCCACGATGTTGTGAAGCTCGTCGATAAAGAGAAGCACATTGCCCATCCGCTGGATCTCCTGGAGGGCATTGCGGATGCGCTCCTCAAACTCTCCCCGGTACTTGGTGCCCGCCAGCATGGAGGCAAGGTCAATGGAGAGGATATTGAGGCCCATCAGTTCCCCCGGTACATCCCCGGCGGCGATCCGCTGGGCCAGACCCTCCACCACTGCCGTCTTGCCCACGCCCGGTTCCCCAATCAGAACAGGGTTGTTCTTGGTCCGGCGGCTGAGGATACGGATGGTCCGGGCGATCTCCTTTTCCCGGCCCAGCACCGGGTCCAGCCGGCCCTCCCGGGCCAAGGCGCTGAGGCTGCGGGTAAACTGCTCCAGGATACGGGACCGGGGGGCCTCCTCCCGGAGCACAGGCGGCCGGGGCAGCACCTCTTTTTGCCCGCCCAATCCGCCGCCCATGCGGCGGACCAGCGCAGCCTGGAGTTTTCCAGGGTCAGCCCCGGAGGCCCGCAGCGCCTGAATGGCGGTGGCGCCGCTCTCCCGGAGGATACCCAGCAGCAGATGCTCTGTGCCGATCCGGCCGCCGCCCCGTCGGGCGGATTCCCCGGCGGCACTCTGAATGATCCGCCGGGCTCTGGGTGTAAGGCCCTGGGCAGGGGCCAGGCCGGGGAACCCTACGCCCACCAGTTCCCGCAGCGCCAGGCGGATCTTTTCCGGTGTGACATCCTGTTCCTGGAGGCAGCCCCGGGCGGGACCCTCCTCCAGAAGGATGCCCAGCAGCAGGTGTTCGCTGCCGATGTAGCTGTGTCCCAACTCCCCGGCGGACTCCCTGGCCAGCCGCAGGGCACTGCGGGCTCCGGGAGTGAATTGATTGTCGTGCATATCGCCATCTCCTCTGCGTGTTTGCTGTCCCATGGAGTATTCCCTTTAACAGAGGTTTTACACATTTCTGGCTCTGGTGCCGGATTTTGCCCTTGCAATTTCAAAAGTTCATGCTACAATGTAGGTACCAATCTATAGGGAGGATATATTCATGGCTCACAAGATTACCGATGCCTGCGTCAGCTGCGGTACCTGCGCTGAGAATTGCCCCGTTGAGGCCATTTCCCAGGGCGATACCCAGTATGTGATCGATGCCGACACCTGCGTGGACTGCGGCGCCTGCGCTGCCAACTGCCCCGTGGATGCCATCGTGGCTGAATAATCTGCGTACAGCGGAACATGTCCGGCTTCTTTACCGGGAACCGGACCCCTTACCGGCGGACAGCGAGATGCTGCCCGCCGGTATTTTTTGTCATCTTCCGCCTAAGTTCAGCGGTTGCCAGGCAGAGGGGAATATGATATAATCACTAAGATTGACAAGATTGGGAAAGGATCGGAAGGTGAGACGGCCGTGGATATCGGAAATGTGCATATCGCGTCCCAGCTGGCCCTGGCTCCCATGGCCGGCGTTACCGACGCGGCCTACCGGCAGATCTGCAGTGAGCTGGGAGCCGGACTTACCTATACGGAGCTGGTCAGCGCCAAGGCCCTGTGCTATCAGGACAAAAAGAGCCGTCAGCTCCTGATGCCTTTCCCAGGGGAGGGCCCCTTTGCCGCCCAGATCTTCGGCAGCGACGTATCCTGCATGGCGGAGGCGGCCCAGATCGCCGCGGAGGCCAGCGGCGCGGATATCATCGACATCAATATGGGCTGTCCCGTGGGCAAGGTGGTGTCCAACGGCGACGGCTCCGCCCTGATGAAGGACCCGGAGAAGGCTGCCCGCATCGCTGAGGCGGTGGTAAAGGCCAGCCCCGTTCCGGTGACGGTGAAAATGCGCCGGGGCTGGGACAAGGGCAGCATCAACGCTGTGGAGATGTCCCGGCTTATGGAACAGGTGGGAGTCTCTGCCGTGGCTATCCATGGCCGCACCCGGGTGCAGATGTATGGCGGGGTGGCGGACTGGTCCACCATCCGGGAAGTGAAGGAAGCGGTATCGATTCCAGTGATCGCCAACGGGGATGTGTTTGCTCCGGAGGATGCGGTGCGGATCCTGCGGCAGACCGGGGCGGATATGGCCATGATCGGCCGGGGATGCTTTGGGAACCCTTGGCTGTTCCAGCAGGCTGCCGCCGCCCTGGCGGGGAAGCCTATTCCGGCGCGGCCTCCTCTGGCCCAGCGGTGCGACACTGCTGTGAGGCAGATCGAGCTGGCGGCCCAGTATAACTGCGAAAAGGTGGCGGTGCTCACCGCCCGGCGGCATTACGCCTGGTACCTCAAGGGGGTGCCCCACGCCGCCTACTATCGGGAACAGATCGTCCGCATGGAGACCCTGGCGGACGTGTATCGTGTGACGGAAGGGATCAAGAGGGATCTGCATGACTGAACAGGAGCTGGTCCGAGCCGCGGCAGGCGGGGACACGGAGGCCTTTGAGCGGCTGGTGCGGACGTACGAAAACAAAATATACCATCTGGCCCTTCGCATGTGCGGCAGCAGCGAGGAGGCCAGCGATATTGCCCAGGAGGCGTTTCTGGCCGCCTGGCGGGGACTGCCCTCCTTCCGGGGAGAGGCCAATTTCGCCACCTGGCTCTACCGCCTCACCTCCAATGCTGCCATCGATTACCTCCGGCGGCAGAAGAAGGAGCGGGGAGACATGTCCCTGGACGACGAGGATCTGGGGCTGGACGCGGTGGACACCGGTCCCGGGCCCCAGGATGCCGCGGAGCGGACGGAGGTGCGTACTGCCGTGGCGGCAGGCCTGCAGCAGCTCAGCGAGGGGCACCGGCAGGTGTTGGTACTGCGTGAGATCCAGGGACTGAGCTATGAAGAGATCGCCGACGTGCTGGAGGTGGATCTGGGAACGGTAAAATCCAGGATATCCCGGGCCCGAACAGCTTTACGCAAAATTTTATTGGAAAATGGGAACTTATCCGGCTACTTGCCGTCTAACCTAAAGTAACAAAAGTAACAGTGGGAAAGGAGGGCCTTTCGTGAGAACATGTGAAGAGTATGAGGCGCTGATCAGTGCCTTTATCGATGGGGCCCTGGAGGACGGCGACCGGGAGGAGCTGATGGCCCATATGGCGGAGTGCCCGGACTGTCAGGCCTATTTTGACGATCAGATCGCCATTCATGACGTGCTGCAGGGCATGGAAGCCCAGGCCCCGGCGGACTTTACCGCCAAGGTGATGGAGCAGGTACGTCAGGAGCCCCGGCAGATGCCTGTGCCGGAGCAGCCGGAGAAAAAAGTAGTGGCCTTCCCCTACTGGCGGCGGTTTGCCGCTATGGCAGCCTGCTGTGCGGTGGTGGTCTTTGCTGGTTTCTGGGCCTTCGGCGGACAGCCGGATACCGGAAATGTGGCAGCGGATGTGGCGACTGCCGATGTCCGGGGACTTCCTGACGAGGATACGGCGGCAGACACCCCGGAGGATACGCCTGCCGTGAACGGGGAGGTAAGCGGCGACACCGTGCCGGATACCGGCAGCGATGCCACCGACACAACGGATACCGCGCTGAACAGTGATCCCCAGGAGGAGAGCAATGATGCCCCCTTGGAGTCTGAGCAGCAGATCGCTCCGCCGGCAGATGATATGCCCCGGTCGGATGATATGCCTTCCGTGGGGCAGGCTGTAGAGCCGCCTGCTGACAATGGGGATGCGGGAGGAAAAATATTCCCCTCCATGTATTCCACTCCTCAGACAGTGCTGCTGACCACTGACAGCCAGGTGGCTGTGACGTGGGTGGAGGAAACGCTGGGCCAGAGCTGGCAGTCCGGTGCCAGTTATACCCTGACTGAGGAACAGTTTGCCCAGGTGAAAGCGCTGCTGGAAGAGAACGGCGAGAGCTTTACTGAGGAACTGCCTTCTAAGGAGACGACTGCCGGGACCGTTGCCGGCGATTCGAATACTGCTGTCAATGACCAGGGAGCTGTGACCTATGTCCTGCAGGCGGCGCCCTGATCCGGCGGTATAGCCCGTCCTTCCGGAAAAAGAAACATACACGCCCGCTGTGGATGATCCCACAGCGGGCGTGTGTTTTTCTGACAGGCAGATCAGATTTGTTTTTCGGAGGGGGACAGGGGACGGACAGCGTAACCGTCCTCCGCTGAGCCGGAGAGATGGATTCGGAAGTAGTGCTGGGGGATGTTCTCCGCCAGACATCCGGCGGCGTCGCCGTTATACACCAGATGTCCGCCGTCCAGCACTACGATCCGGTCAGCGCAGCGCAGCACCTCCGGCAGCTCATGCATGACCACCAGGAAGGTCTTGCCCAGCTTGCCCCGCAGGGACATCACCAGGTCCAGAAACTCGAACCGGGATACCGTGTCCAGATGGGCAGTAGGCTCGTCCAGCAGAATCAGCGGGGCGTCCTGGGCCAGGGTCATGGCGAAAAACGCCTTTTTCCGCTCGCCGCCGGAGAGGAGATCCACGAAGGCATCGGACATGGAAGAGAGGCCCACCGCCTCCACCGCCGCCTCCGCCGCGGCGTGATCCGCCGGGGACAGGTGGCCCAGAGGGGCGTAGGGAGCCCGGCCAAAGGCCGCCAGCTCCCGTATCGTCACATGGGGCCGGGGCAGGATCTGGGGGAGACAGGCACAGAGCCGGGCTCTCCGAGCAGTGCTGAGGGAGCGGATGTCTGTGCCATCCAGGGCGATGGTGCCGCCGTAGTCCTTCTTGCCGCCGGTGAGGCAGCTGAGGAGGGTGGATTTTCCCGCGCCGTTGCGGCCGATGAGAGCGGTAACGCCGCCGCTCTCGGCCGTAAAGGATACGTCCTCCAGGATGGTCCGGCGGCCGTAGCGGGCGGATACATGGGTAAAAGTGACGGTCATAGCCGGTTCCTCCTCTGCATCAGCAGGATAAAGAAGAAGGGGACGCCGATAAAGGCGGTGATGATGCCGGCGGGGATCTGGGAGGGAGCAAAGACCACCCGCCCCAGCAGATCCGCCAGGGTCACCAGGGTACCGCCCAGCAGGGCGCAGGCGGGGAGCAGAAGTCTCAGGTCACTGCCCAACAGCCGCCGGGCCATATGGGGCACCATCAGCCCCACGAAACCCAGCAGTCCCGCAAAGGATACTGCTGCCCCGGCCAGGAGACTTGCCAGAATCAGGGCGGCCATCCGCAGCAGCTTTACCCGCACGCCCAGACTGGAGGCAATGGCGTCTCCCAGGCAGAGGAGGTTCAGCCGTCCCGCCATGACCCATGCCGCCAGAAAAGCGGCCAGGGTAATTAGGGCGGGGGCTGCCAGGGCCGGGAAGGTGACGCCGTCCACGCCGCCGATGGCAAAGTAGTTGTAGGAGACGGCGTGGTCCGGGAAAAGAAGCTTGAGGAAAGAGATGCCGGCGTTGAGAAGGGAGGAGATGGCCACGCCTGCCAGGACGATGGTCACTTTGGAGCCGCCCACTTTTCCGGCAATGAGGACGATGAGCATAGTGCAGGCGAAGGCTCCCAGAAAGGCAGCCAGAGGCAGTGTCTGGTAGGACATAGGGAAAAAGCACAGACACAGTATCATGGCAAAGCCCGCTCCGGCGTTGACGCCGATGATGCTGGGGCCAGCCAGGGCGTTGCCGGTGGCGGCCTGGAGGAGCGCTCCGGACAGGGCCAGTCCCGCTCCCGCCAGCAGGCCAGCCGCCACCCGGGGCAGACGGACCGTATGGAGGATCAGGGATTCGGTGGCGTTTGCGTCGCCGCCCCAGAGTCCATTCCAGACCTGCCCGAAGTCCAGCCAGGCGCTGCCAAAGAGCAGGCCGAGAACGGCGGCCAGTGCCGCCGCCGTCAGAACAGCGAAAATCAGAAATCTGCGGGTGTTTTTTACAGCAGCGGTCATGAGAGTGTCAAATCAGGGTAGAGCAGCTGCGCCAGGTAGGCGTAGGCCTCTCCCCAACGGGCGTTGGGCTTGAAGTGGAACATCTCCCGGGGCAGGAACTGGTAGTTCCCCTCCGCCACTGCGGTGAGCTGCCGCCAGCCGTCCTGGGCAAAGAGGTCGTCGATGTAGGCCTCAGAGGCCTCCTGGCTGCCCATGGCGGTAAGGAAGATGTAGTCCGGGTCCTCCATGAGGACCTCCTCCAGGGAGAGCCCGTCCAACAGTACCGGGGCATTGTCGGCAATGTTGTAGGCTCCCAGTTCACCCAGCATCACGCAGACAAAGTTGTCTTTTGCGGTTTTGGCCTTGGTGGAGGAGTACTGGCTGCCGGCCCGGATGAAGAGGATGTTCTGGGTCTCCGCGCCGCCGGCAAGATACTCCTCTACTGCCGCCAGCACAGCGTCGGCCTGCTCCTTCACCGCAACGCCGCAGGTCTCCCAGGCCTGGGTATTTCCGGTGATGTCGGTGCAGATCTTCAGCATGTCCAGATACTGGTCGATGGTCTCCACCTGGAAGGCGGCGGCAGGTACGCCCGCCTCCTGGAGGGTGCGGCAGGCCTCAGCCTGGGCCTCGATGTCGGCGGAGCCGATGACAAAGTCCGGCTCATAGGAGAGAAGAAGCTCCATATCAATGGACTTTCCCGCGCCGTCGTCTACCAGAGAAGTCCCCTCTGCGGCAAAGCCCCGCTCCACGCATTCACCTACGGTGACGGCGATGTCGCCGCCGGCGTCGGTCCAGATCTCCCCGAAGGAGGAGAACAGTACCGCTACCCGCTCCGGCGGGGCGGTCAGAGTAACCTCGGCGCCGGTGCTGTCGGTGAAGGTGTAGGGAAAGACGGCCTCCGCCTGGGCGTCGCCAGAGGTTCCGGCGGTATCATCGGTGTCATTGGCTCCGGCGTTGCTGTCCGCCGGGGCATTGGCGTTGCTGTCCTGAGGAGCGCCGGCGCAGCCGGCGGCTCCCAGGCACAGCAGGGCAAGAAGCAGGGCAAGAACATGGCGCGTCAGCATGTGGCGCCGCCCTTCAAGTGCTTCTGGGCGCTGAGGTTTTCGCTCTTGCGGCTGAGCAGGTCGTCGCTGAGGAGCTGACGCTCCACATTCTCAAAGCCCAGCCGGGCAATGGTATCAGAGAAACGCTCGCCGGTGATGCCCTGCTCACGGAAGAGGAGGATGGCTTTCTCCACCAGGCTGAGGACTTCCTCCTCAGAGGTAAAGATGCGGCTGAGGGGCTTACCGTGGGCCACGTTCTTGCCCCAGCGGCCGCCCAGATAGACGCGGTAACCGTCCATGTACTGGTCGGTGACATGGAAGGGGCACTTGCCGGCGCAGCGGCCGCAGTGGTTGCAGGCGGAGGGGTCGATCTGGATCTTGCCGTCCACCATCTGCGCCACGTGGATGGGACAGACTTTTTCGATCTGGCAGACCTTGCAGCCCTTGCACTTGTCCCCTTCCACCACAGGAACCCGCTGGCCCACGATACCCAGGTCGTTGAGGTCGGGCTTGACGCAGTTGTTGGGGCAGCCGCCCACGGCGATCTTGAACTTGTGGGGCAGCTTCACCTCGTGGTAGCCCACGTAGTAGAGCTCATGGATCTTCTCGGAGAGGGCGAAGGTGTCGATGAGGCCATACTGGCAGGTGGTACCCTTGCAGGACACCACAGGCCGGACCTTGGAGCCGGTACCGCCGGTCTGGAGACCGTACTGTGCCAGGTAGTCCCGCAGAGGCTCGATGTTGTCGTAGGGGACACCCTGGATCTCCAGAGTCAGACGGGTGGTCATGGTGACCTCGCCGGAGCCGAACTTCCGGGCGGCCTCCGCCACGGCGATGTGCTGGTCGGAGGTAATCTTGCCGTTGACGGTGATGACACGGACGTTGAAGATATCCTGGCTGCGCTTGTCCCACAGGCAGCCCAGGGCCTTCACCCGGGCGATCTCCTCGGCGGGCAGAGCGGCAGTAGCCCGGGGCACATGGACGTCGTTGACCGTAAGGCCGCCCTCCAGCGCCCACACGTTGGTGTAGCCGCCTGCGCGCAGCCGGTTCTGGAGGAAATAGCTGCGCTTGCCCTTGGCGCATACCAGGAGGCAGGCCTCGTCCTTCTCCACGCCGGGAATGGAATCCACCACCTTGCCCAGCTCCACGAACAGCGCGCCGGGAACAGAGGGCTTGGGGGACACGTCAATGACCCGGAAACCCCTGGCTTTGCCTGCCAGGTACTCGGCGGGGGTCATGGACTGGAGCAGACCGTCCAGCTTGTTCTCCAGGACATGGACCGCCTGGACGAAGGGGTGGATGGCGGTGGAGAAGGGGGGCGCGTAGCTGAGGTCCAGGTTGTCGAGGTCGGAGAGAGTGGCCTTCATGGCAATGGCGGTAACGGCTACGTCTGCCATCTTGTCCACAGCGCCGGGGCCGATGATCTGAGCGCCCAGCAGACGGCGGGAGGCCTTGTCGGCAATGAGCTTGGTGATAAAGAAGGAGGCATCCTCATAGTAGTGGGCCTTGTCGTCGGTAGCGGCCACGGCGGTAATGACGTCGTAGCCCTCGGCCACGGCCTGGGCCTCGGTGAGGCCGGTGCGGGCGCAGTTGATGCCGGGCAGCTTGGCCACACCGGTACCCAGCACGCCGGGATGGTGGGCGTCACGGCCTGCCAGGGCCTGGGCCAGGGTACGGCCCATGTAGTTGGCGGTGGAGCCCATGGGGGACCAGGCCGGCTTTCCGGTGATGCGGTTATGGACCATGGCGCAGTCGCCGGCGGCGTAGATGCCGGGCAGGTTGGTGCGGCCCTGGTCGTCGGTGAGGATAGTGCCCTTCACCATGTCGAGGCCGATATCATTGAGGAAGGCGGTGTTGGGACGGATGCCGGCGGAGAGGATCACCACGTCGGCGGGCAGGAGGCCTGCCCCGGTCTTGACGCCGGTGACGGCTGCGCCGCCCTCCAGGCCCTCCACCATCACGGAGGTCAGCACCTGGACGCCCTGCTTCTGCAGGTGGCGGCGGAGGTACAGGGCCATCTCGGGATCAAAGATGTTGGGCAGCAGCTGGGGAGCCAGGTCCACCACGGTAACAGAGAGACCCTTGTCCTTCAGGTTTTCGGCCATCTCCAGGCCGATGAAGCCGCCGCCCACTACCACGGCCCGGTGTGCCTGATGGCTGTCCACAAAGGCGCGGATGTTCTGGGCATCGTCAGGGGTGCGGACGGTGAATACGCCGGGCAGGTTCACGCCGGGCACCGGCGGAGCCACAGGGGAGGCGCCCACAGCGATGACGCAGGCGTCGTAGGAGTAGGTCTCCTCCTCACCGGTGGCAAGGTTTTTGGCCACGGCGGTACGGGCCTGGGGATCAAGAGAGGTGACCTCACGGCCGGTGAGGACCTCTACGCCGGTGAGGGCGCTGTACTTGGCGGGGGTGTTGACGATCAGTTCCTCCCGGCTCTCGATCATGCCGCCTACATAGTAGGGCAGGCCGCAGCCGGCGTAGGAGATGTCCTGGGATTTGCTCAGAACGGTGACATGGGCGGCGCGGTCCAGTCGCTTATACTTGGCCGCGGCCTTTGTTCCGGCGGCAACACCGCCGATGACCAGCAGATTCATATGGTCCGTCCTCCTCAAATAGTGATCTTATGGCTTGTATTCATTATATCGCTCCTTGGATGCCCTTTCAATAAATAAATACCAATACATCCATTGGTTTTGCTGATGGGTTTGTCTCAACCGAGGAAGTTTTCCTTGCGTGGAGGACAAAAATAGACTATACTACTCCTAGGTATGGCCTGCGAGAGGGACAAAAGGGGGAAGCACGGTGCTGGATTTTCGCTATGACACATTTCTGGATCTGTGCGAGACCCTCAACTACTCCCGGACAGCGGAGAATCTGCACCTCTCCCAGCCCACCGTCACCCAGCATATCCAGCACCTGGAGCGGCACTATGGGACAGACCTCTTCGTCTATCGCAGTAAGCGGTTGCATCTGACAGAGAAGGGGGAGGAGCTGTACCGTCAGGTCCGCCGTATCCGGAGCATGATCCGGCAGGCGGAGCGGCAGATGGCCGCGCCTCCGGGCCGGAAAATTTTGCGGGTAGGGGCCACCAAGACCATCGGGGAGTATGTTTTGCCGCCGGTGGTGGAAGCCTATCTCCGGGAGGACCAGGATACGGATATCGACCTCTACGTGGATAACACCCGGGCTCTGCTGGGACGGCTCCATGCAGGGCTGTTGGATTTTGCCTATCTGGAGGGCTTTTTTGACAAGGGGGCCTATGCCCACCGGCTGCTGCGGAAGGAGCAGTTCCTGGGCGTCTGCGCATCGGATTCCCCGCTGGCGGGGCGGCACCTGGAGCTGGAGGAACTGCTGGCCCAGCGGCTCATTATCCGGGAGCCGGGCTCCGGTACCCGGGAGATCCTGGAGAAGATGCTCCAGCAGTTTTCCTACGGAGTGGGCAGCTTCTCCCATGTGAGCCAGATCAGCAGCTTTACCACCATCAAGTCCCTGGTGGCCGGCGGCGAAGGGATCACGTTCCTCTATCGCCCGGCGGTGGAACATGAGCTGGCAGAGGGCGTGCTGACAGAGATGGATATCGAGGGATTTCCGCTGCTGCGGGAATTCAACTTTGTTATGCCGGAAGGGGTGCCCCCGGAGGAGCGGCACCTGAATTTCCATAATTTTTGTCGAAAATTTTTAGACTGCGGGCAGGCAGACTGATAGAAAAAGGAAGACGATCAATTAGAGATACCACAGGAGAGAACAGATGGACAAGCAGCATCCTTTTACCACGACTGATGAGGAACGGGCCCGTCGGAGAGCCCAGCGCATAGCGGCCAGAAGGGCCAGAGAGCGGGCCCGTCGGCGCAGGCTTCTGCGCCGGGTCCTGCCGGTGGCATGTCTTGCGCTGGTGGTCGTTTCAGGGCTTTTGATCTGGGGACGCATGGGGGACGGCGGCAGTGACGCCCAGGCCAGAGACGTCCAGGAGGATACCGCTGACACGCCCATGACGGTGGAGGCCATGCTGCCTCACCCGGAGATAGATCCGCTGCCCGAGCCCCAGCCTGTGATCTACACCGCTGCGAGCGGCCCGGATACTGTCAAGCTGGGAACAGAGAT
This sequence comes from uncultured Eubacteriales bacterium, assembly GCA_900549475.1. Lineage (GTDB taxonomy): Bacteria > Bacillota > Clostridia > Oscillospirales > Oscillospiraceae > Pelethomonas. The sequence continues at coordinate 1,087 of UROF01000018.1, read as the reverse complement.
CAACAGCGAATATGCGGTCCTCATTGATGTGGAAAACCAGAAGATCCTGGCGGAAAAGGAGTCGGAGGCTACCATTAACCCCGCTTCCATGACCAAGGTGCTGACGGTTCTGGTGGCCTCCGAGCATCTGAAAAGTCAGGCGGATCTCCAGGATACGGTGACCATTGACCTGTCTATCACCGACTACTGCTTCGTCAATGATTGCAGTGTAGTGGGATTCCTGCTGGATGAGGAGGTCACGGTAAAGGATCTGTTTTATGGAACGATCCTGCCCTCCGGTGCCGATGCGGCCCTGGGTCTTGCCAACTACATCGCCGGTTCCCAGGAAGCTTTTGTGGAGCTGATGAATGAAAAGCTGGAGGAGCTTGGCCTGTCTGATACCGCCCATTTCACCAACTGCGTAGGCCTTTACGATGAAAACCACTACTGTACCGTGTACGATATGGCCATGATCCTTAAAGCGGCTATGGATGACCCCCTGTGCCGGGAGGTCATTTCCACCAAGGTCTACTATACGGACCCCTCCAACAAGCACCCCGAGGGCATGGTGCTCTCCAACTGGTTCATGCGCCGGATCGAGGATAAGGACAGCGGCAGTGTGACGGTGCTGGGCGGCAAGACCGGCTATGTGAATGAGTCGGGCAGCTGCGCGGCCAGCTGCGGAGAGGACCCGGACGGGAACCTGTATATCTGCGTGACAGGAAAGGCGGGCAGCAGCAGCCTGTGCATGAATGACCATGTGGCGCTGTACACCAGCTATGTAAAATAAGGAAGGACGACGGCGGACATAGACCGCCGGAACTTCAAAAAGAGAGACACGACCGATGGTCGTGTCTCTCTTTTTGGAAACATCGAAACATATAGATGCCGGCAGGCCTTGGGGCCCCGCACGGTGGGGCGGCGCGTTTGCGCCGTACAAGTGTTTTCGCCTGAGGCAAAAACCTTGGCGCAGGCGGAATTCACTTCCGGCGAGCCTTGAAATGAGCCTGTGGCTCCCAAACAAAAAGACACGCTTTACAGCGTGCCTTTTTGTTTGGAGCAGGGTACGGGAATCGAACCCGCCTCCTCGGCTTGGGAAGCCGATGTA
>UROF01000017.1 GCA_900549475.1 uncultured Eubacteriales bacterium | reverse complement strand
GAGCAAGCTTTGTATCGCTTGCTCCGACTTTTTTGTAAAAGTCAGAGCGCGCTCACGCCGCTGCTCCTCCTTCCCAAATCGAACCCGCTGTGCTGGGCTTCGATTTGGTGCTGAGGACAGGCATGGAAATCAAAATTCCTATCACGTTATATTGCTCCACATCAGAGCAAGCTTTGTATCGCTTGCTCCGACTTTTTTGTAAAAGTCAGAGCGCGCTCACGCCGCTGCTCCTCCTTTCCAAATCGAACCCGCTGTGCTGGACTTCGATTTGGTGCTGGGGGCAGTCGGCCACTCTGTATTCTCCAGGGGCAACTTTCGCCGCCACAAATGACAAGGAGGTTCTCTTCATGCCGGCTCCTATCGGCGTCATCCATGGACGCTTCCAGATGCTTCACCTGGGACACATGGAATATCTTCTGGCTGGGAAGGCCCGGTGCCAGCGGCTTATTGTCGGCATCTCCAACCCTGACGCCACCGTCACCCGTTTCAGCAGCGCCAGCCCCCACCGCTCTCTGGCAGAAGCTAACCCTCTGACCTATTTTGAGCGCTATGAGATGATCCGGGGTTCTCTGCTGGAAAGCGGCGTATCACGGGAGGAATTCGATATCGTACCCTTCCCCGTCAACTGCCCGGAGCTGCTGTTCAACTATGTGCCCAGGGATGCCAAGTTCTACATGACCCTCTATGACCAGTGGAGTCTGGAAAAGAAGGCGATGCTGGAGGGTCTGGGCTGCGATGTGGAGGTCATGTGGCAGCGCACCGACGCCCAGCGGCTCACCAGCGGCACCGAGGTCCGGGACCTGATTCGCGCCGGCCAGCCCTGGGCCCACCTGGTGCCCCCCTTTGTTTACAAATATATGACCAGCCACGGTATTGACCTCCGGCTCCGTGGCGAAGCGTGATTCCATCTCCGTTCTGCCGTGCGGTATGCAGGACGGAACGGCGGTACAGGCTCCGCTGTCATGCCGCTTCTCACGGATACGCAGGCATTTTCAGCCGTCTGCGAGGAGCACGGAATATTGAAGAATTACGGAAAGAGGCGGCAGCACAAAGTGCTGCCGCCTCTTTCTCATCTGCCGGGGAAACAAAGGAAATGTCCCACGGCGCCCTGATGACACCGCTCCTTCTGACCGTCTGCCGCCATGGACGGCTGAGATGCACCGTTTCTTAAACGATAGATGCTCCCAAACGTTCTGCTTCTCTCAGCTGATCCGGCTTGTTCAGAATCTCACCGGCATCCATATTGCCGCCGGCATACACAATACCAAGGTTGTTCCAGCCCAGGTGGGTCGTAAGGCCCTCATAAAACGCCCGGACAGGCGCAAAATTGCTCTCCGTATCGCCTTCAGCTGCCATCAGCAAAATACAATCTTTCTTAGGATTCTGATAGTCAGGCGTCAATTCCGCTACTGCAAAAAGGCGGTCAAAGGCACACTTCAACTGTCCGCTGATGCCCCAGTAGTACATGGGAGAGGCCAAAACCACCACATCAGCCGCCTCATATACAGGGTAGATCTGCGCCATATCGTCCTTCTGAACACACGGACTGGCCGCATCTTTTCCGCCTTTACAGCAGCCCAGACAGCCATGGATATTCATTTTCTGCAAATCAAAGCAGGTCACCTGGTGCCCTGCCTCTTCCGCGCCTTTCACAAAATGCTTTATCAGTTCTTTTGTGTTGCCATTCAGGCGGGGACTGCCATTCAAAATGCAAATTTTTTTGCTCATACGTTGTACACCTCCCAAGATTATGCTATTATAATAGCAGCACATATAACTTAAATAAAGTACGCACATTTTTGTTAGATACTATCTCAGAGGAGAGCGTAACATTATGTTCAAAGATTATATTGCCACCGCAAACTTTGAGGATACGGGCTTTAGTTACACCCTATCTCTGATCAGTGGGAAATATAAGATGGTCATTCTCTACTGCCTGATGGAATTCAAGGTGGTCCGATACAATGAATTAAAGCGATACATCAAATCCATTTCTCACAAGACCCTCAGCAGCTCTTTGAAAGAGCTGGAGAAAGATGGCCTGATCATCCGCAAAGAATATCCGCAGATCCCACCTAAAGTGGAGTACAGCCTGTCCGAAAAAGGGCAGTCTCTTATGGTGATCCTGGACCAGCTGTGCGTATGGGGAGAAGCCCACAAAAATCAGGCGGAGTAGCTCTCTTCTTCTGCCAGATATCTGCACCGTCCCATGGGGCAGGCACATCCCCACCGGCACAAGCTGTTCCCCTTCATGGAACAACACAGGCGGAGGCCAAATGGCCTCCGCCTGTGTTGTCGTATACGCTCACCACACCACGGTGGCGAAATAATCCTCCGGCGTCTCTGCCCGGCGGATCAGCGTCACAGAGCCGTCCTCCCGGAGCAGCAGCTCCGCCGAGCGGAGCTTGCCGTTGTAGTTATAGCCCATGGAGTGACCGTGGGCGCCGGTGTCATGGATCACCAGCAGATCCCCCATATCGATCTTCGGCAGCATCCGGTCCACAGCGAACTTGTCGCAGTTCTCGCAGAGGGAACCGGTGACGTCGTACTTGTGATCGCAGGGGGCGTTTTCCTTACCCATGACGGTGATGTGATGGTAGGCCCCGTAAATGGCGGGCCGCATCAGATCTGCCGCACAGGCATCTACCCCGATATATTCTTTATAGATGTGCTTCTCGTGGATAGCCCGGGTCACCAGGCAGCCGTAGGGGCCCATCATGAACCGGCCCAGCTCGCTGCACAGCTGCACATCGCCCATACCGGCGGGCACCAGGATCTCCTCGAACTTCCGCCGCACGCCCTCGCCGATGACGGCAATATCATTTTCCGTCTGCTCCGGCCGGTAGGGGATGCCGATGCCGCCGGAGAGGTTGATATACCGGATATGGCAGCCCGTTTCCTGCTTCAGTTCCACTGCCAGCTGGAACAGGATGCCCGCCAGGGTGGGATAGTACTCATTGGAAATGGTATTGGATGCCAGGAAGGAGTGGATGCCAAAATACTTGACACTCTTGGCCTTCAGCTTCCGGAAGGCCTCCGCCAGCTGTTCCCGGGTCATACCGTACTTGGCGTCGCCGGGGGTATCCATCACCTGGAAGCCCTCCTTGCTCTCCCCCAGGGTGAACACACCGCCGGGGTTATAGCGGCAGAGCACTGTCTCCGGTACCCGGCCCCCAAGGGACTCCTCCAGGAAGTCCACGTGGGTAAGATCATCCAGGTTGATAATGGCACCCAGCTGATCCGCCAGCTGGAACTCCTCCGCCAGGGTATTGTTGGATGAGAACATGATCTCATGGCCCCGGAAGCCGCACTTCTCCGCCATCATCAGCTCAGTGAGGCTGGAGCAGTCCGCCCCGCAGCCCTCCTGCCGCAAAATCTTCAGCAGGGCCGGGGTGGGCGTGGCTTTTACCGCAAAATACTCCTTGAAGCCGGGATTCCAGGAAAAGGCGGCGTTGACCCGCCGGGCATTTTCCCGCATCCCCTTCTCATCATAGAGGTGGAAGGGGGTGGGGTACTGCTTGACAATATCCTCCAGCTGCTCTTTTGTCACAAAAGGCTTTTTCATCTTCTGTTGTTCCTCTGTTGTTGCCTCTTAGAAGTCCGCGTTGCCCACGGTACGGGGATGGGGCAGTACGTCACGGATGTTGCTCACGCCGGTGAGGTACATGACCATCCGCTCAAAGCCCAGGCCGAAGCCCGCATGGCGGCAGGAGCCGTAGCGCCGCAGATCGCAGTACCACCAGTAGTCCTCGGGCTTCATGCCCAGCTCCTTGATCCGGTTCTCCAGCACATCCAGCCGCTCCTCACGCTGGCTGCCGCCGATGATCTCGCCGATGCCGGGCACCAGGCAGTCGGCAGCGGCCACGGTCTTGCCGTCGTCGTTGAGGCGCATATAGAAGGCCTTGATCTCCTTGGGGTAGTCGGTGACGAACACAGGCTTCTTGAACACCTGCTCGGTGAGGTAGCGCTCATGCTCCGTCTGGAGGTCGCAGCCCCAGTCCACCTTGTAGTCGTACTTATCGTTGTTCTTCTTGAGGATCTCCACAGCCTCGGTGTAGCTCACCCGGCCGAAGTCGGAGGAGGCCACATGCTCCAGCCGCTCAATGAGGCCCTTATCCACAAAGGAGTTGAAGAAGGCCATCTCCTGGGGGCACTTCTCCATGACGGTACGGATGATGTGCTTGATCATGGCCTCCGCCACATCCATGTCGCCCTTCAGGTCACAGAAGGCCATCTCCGGCTCGATCATCCAGAACTCAGCGGCGTGGCGCTGGGTGTTGGAGTTCTCCGCCCGGAAAGTGGGGCCGAAGGTATACACATCGCCGAAAGCCATGGCGAAGTTCTCGGCGTTGAGCTGGCCGGACACCGTGAGGTTGGCGTGCTTGCCGAAGAAGTCCTGGCTGAAGTCCACAGCACCGTCCTCGGTCTTGGGGATATTGTCCAGATCCATAGTGGTCACCTGGAACATCTCACCGGCGCCCTCACAGTCGCTGGCGGTGATGATGGGGGTATGGACGTAGACAAAGCCACGGTCCTGGAAGAAGGTGTGGATCGCATGGGCCGCCACGCTGCGCACCCGGAACACTGCGGAGAACAGGTTGGTGCGGGGCCGCAGATGGGCGATGGTCCGCAGATACTCCACACTGTGGCGCTTCTTCTGAAGGGGATAATCGGGGGTGGAAGTGCCTTCCACCGTAATGGTAGCTGCCTTCACTTCCAGAGGCTGCTTGGCCTCAGGGGTCAGCACCAGAGTACCGGTGACGATCAGGGCCGCGCCCACGTTCTGTCCGGCGATCTCCTTATAATTATCCAGCACATTGGCGTCCATCACCACCTGGAGGTTCTTAAAGCAGGAACCGTCGTTGAGCTCGATGAACCCAAAGGTCTTCATGTCCCGAATGGTGCGGGCCCAGCCGCACACTGTCACCGTCTGGCCGCTCAGCTGCTGGCTGTCGGCGTAGATGGCCGCGATTTTGATCCTTTCCATATGTCTTCACCTACATTTTCAATAGTATTAGGGTGCAATAATCCAGAATAGGTGTATTATACCTCCCTGCCCGGCATTTTACAAGTAGTTTCCCACGCACCCTTGCCCTCTCCTGCCCGGCATTTCCGCCAAAATTTTGGATCATGCACCATTTCCTCTTGACATTTCTCTTCTCCATAGCCATAATATAAGCGTAAGCTTATTTTATAAACTTTTATTTAGGAGTGACGGCCATGACCCAAAGAGAACGCCAGATCCTCCGGTGGATCGAGGAGAACCCCATGATCTCCCAGCAGGAACTGGCGGACAAGGCGGGGATCACCCGTTCCTCGGCTGCGGTCCACATTTCCAATCTCATGAAAAAGGGCCACATTGCCGGCAAGGGCTACATCGTCCGTACCGCCCCCTACGCGGTGGTGGTTGGCGGGGTAAATATGGACATTGGAGGCCGGGCCTACGCCCCCCTGGTGCCCCATGACTCCAACCCGGGCCAGGTCCGCATGAGCCTGGGAGGCGTAGGGCGGAACATTGCCCACAACCTGTGCCTGCTGGGCACGGAGGTAAAGCTCCTTACCGCCTTCGGCGACGACGTATCCGCCCAGAAACTGGCGGCCTCCTGCGGAGAGCTGGGCATCGACATCAGCCACGCCCTGCAGGTCCCCGGCGGAGCCACCTCCACCTATCTCTTTATCTCCGGGCCGGAAGGGGATATGGAGCTGGCCCTCAGTGATATGGACATCTACCGCTATGTGACCCCAGCATTTCTCTCTGCCCGGGCCAGTTTGCTCCACAGCGCCCAGCTCATTATTCTGGACACCAACATTCCCGAGGAGTCCATCCGGTGGTTGGCTGAGAACGCCAGAGTGCCTCTCTTTGCCGATCCGGTATCCACCGCCAAGGCGGAGAAGCTCCGGGGCGTGCTGGGAAAGCTTCACACCCTCAAGCCCAACCGGATCGAGGCGGAGCTGCTCAGCGGTGTGGCCATCACCGACGAGGACAGCCTCCGGCGCTGCGCCGACACTCTGCTGAATACCGGCCTACGGCGGGTGTTTATCAGCCTGGGAGGCGACGGCGTCTTTGCCGCCGACCACAACGGCAGCTGCCATATTCCCTGCCTGCCGGGCAACATGGTAAACACCACCGGCTGCGGCGACGCTTTCATGGCAGCCATTGCCTGGGCCTACCTGGAAGGGACTGATCTGGAGGATACCGCCCGGGCGGGCCTCGCTGCCTCCGCCATCGCTATGGAGAGTGAGGAGACCATCAACCCCGCCATGAGCGTGGAAAATCTTCGGCAGAGGCAAACAGCCTTTTAAATACAACAAATCATTTTAGAAGAACCATTCACTTTACTATATAATATAGGAGGAACACCATGAACAAGTATCTTGATATCGCCCCCGAGGTAGCTGCTGCCCTGGCGGAGGGTAAGCCTGTTGTAGCTCTGGAGTCCACCATCATTTCCCACGGCATGCCCTATCCCCAGAACGTGGAAACTGCTCTCGCCGTAGAGAAGATCGTCCGGGACAACGGCGCTGTCCCCGCCACCATCGCCATCATCGGCGGCCGTCTGAAGGCCGGCCTCACCCCGGAGGAGATCGAATACTTCGGCAAGAAAGGCCCGGAGATCGCCAAGGCCAGCCGCCGGGACCTGCCGGTCCTCATCGCCAAGGGCCAGGACGGCGCCTGCACCGTCACCACCACGATGATGATTGCCCACATGGCGGGCATCTCTGTATTTGCCACCGGCGGCATTGGCGGCGTCCATCGCGGCGCTGAGACCACTATGGATATCTCCGCCGACCTGGAGGAGCTGGGCCAGACCCCTGTGATGGTCATCTGTGCCGGCGCCAAGTCCATTCTGGATCTGGGGCTGACTCTGGAGTACCTGGAGACCAAGGGCGTACCTGTTATCGGCTACGGCACCGACGAGCTGCCCGCCTTCTATACCCGGAAGTCCGGTTTTGGTGTGGACTACCGTCTGGACACCCCGGCAGAGCTGGCGGCCGCCTTCCACGCCCAGCGGGAAATGGGCCTCAAGGGCGGTATGCTGGTGACCAACCCCATTCCCGAGGAGTACTCCATGGATGCCGATGTCATCAACGCCGCCATTGACAAGGCGGTGGCGGAGTGCAAGGCCCAGGGCATCCACGGCAAGGCTACCACCCCCTTCCTGCTGGCCCGGATCAAGGACATCACCGGCGGCGACAGCCTGGACAGCAACATCCAGCTGGTGTTCAACAATGCCCGTGTAGCCGCCAAGACCGCAGCGGAGCTGAGCAAGCTGGCCTGATATGGATACCTTCCTCCCGGAGGCCGTCAACACCTGGGGCTTTACTGTGGTGGGCTCCCCCGTATCTCTCATTGCGGCCTATCTGGTGATCGTCAACCTGATCGCTCTCCTGATGATGTGGTCTGACAAACGCCGCTCTAAAAAAGATGGCGCAAGGCGGATCTCAGAAAAGGCTCTGTTCCTGTCCGCTATTCTGGGCGGCAGCGTGGGCGCTATCCTGGGGATGCGGCTTTTCCACCACAAGACCCGGCACTGGTACTTCGTCTGGGGGATGCCTCTGATCCTCCTGCTCCAGCTGGTACTGGCGGTGGTGATATGGCGTGTATACTTTTCTTTGTGAACAAAGAAAAGCACCAAAAGGAAAACTTTTTGCCGCGAAACCATGTTTTGCGGGTCAATATGTATGTGAAAGGGCCGTCCCGGCTATTCCGGGGCGGCCCTTCTTTATCAAATGTTTACCGATTCTTAATACTTTCTCTAAAGATATATATTGACAGGCGAAGTATATCGTGGTAGGATGTGACCATCACAGGACCGGGCCGTTCCCCACGGCCCATGGAAAGGAGTGCTTGGCTTGTCCATTTCATCGGATACCCTGCGGGGCCACACGGATACCATCATCCTGACCCAGCTGATGCGGGGGGACAATTACGGATATGAGATCAACAAAACTATTCAGCAGCGGACCAACGGACAGTACGGCTTCAAGGAGGCCACTTTGTACACCGCCTTCCGCCGTCTGGAGCAGAGCGGGCTCATCACCTCCTACTGGGGGGAGGATGGCCCCGGCGCACGGCGCCGCTACTACGCCATCACCGACGAGGGACGGCGGCAGTGGGCGGAAAACTGCCGGGAATGGCAGAACACCAGGGCGCTGCTGGACGCCCTCATCACCATTGAGGAGGAATAAATCATGGATCGCATGAAAACGAAATTCATCATCGCGGTGACTACCCGTCTGGCCGCCGCCGAGGATTCCAATGCCAAGACGGATCTGATCGAGGAACTCAGTGAGAACCTGTACCAGCGTTATCTGGACCTTGTGGCCTCCGGTATGACGGAGGAGGCGGCCTATGCCAGTGCTCTGGAGGATCTGGGTGACGTAGATGAGCTGCTGGCCTATCTCCAGGGCCTGGGTCCCGACGGGGAGCTGCCCCATCAGGAGGGCAGCCAGGGCCGGGACTACTTCAACGAGTTTCTCCGGGGTGCGGAGGAGGTGGTCCGGGAGACCATCTCTCAGACCAAGGAGGCTGTGGACCAGGCCAAGGTCATCTTCCGGGATGTAGCGGAGAAGCTGAAGGAGAAATACCCCAACGGCTTTGACGGCAGCATCCATGTCCACTTCAACGATAACGACGACGACCACGGTGAGCATCCCGACGGCGAGGATCACGAGGAGGAGGCCCGCAAGGAGGGCAGCCGGGACTGGGTCGTCTCCGCCGGCTACACCAAGGAGCGGGGCTTCTACTGTGAGCGGGGCCAGAGCCAGCCGGTATCCGGTACCGTTTTCCCCTCTCAGGATCTCAAGGGTGTGGATATCAAGCTCTACAACGGAGATGTGGCCATCCATCTGCTGGACGATCCCCAGGCGGATCTGACCCTGGACGGCGACACCGACCAGCTGGAGCTGCGGCTGTCTGAAAAGGGTATTCTCTCCATCCGCCAGGGCAAGACCGCTTCTGCCTCCTTCTTCTTCACCCGGGGCCTTGCTTCCGCTGACGTGAAGCTGTACCTGCCCCGGCGCCTGTGGACCTTCCTGCAGGTGACCTCTGTCAACGGCGACATTCGTATTGACGACGGTCTGGAGGCAGATCAGCTCATTATCAAAACCACCAGCGGTGATCTTACCTGCGGCTGTGCCGCCTGCCGCCGTCTGAGCTTCAAGTCCGCCAGCGGCGATCTGGACTGTGACGGCTTTACTGGCGACGCACAGATCGACACCGTCAGCGGCGACATCACCCTGACTGGTACCATTGGCACTCTGCGGGCATGCACCATCAGCGGTGACGCGGAGATCTCCGGCAGCGTCCGGGAGATTCGCTGCTCCAGCGCCAGCGGCGATGTGCTGCTAAAGACCGGTGTGCTGCCGGAGAGCATGGATCTGTCCTCCAAGTCCGGCGACTGCGAAGCCCGGCTCCCCGATGAGGGCGGCTTTACCCTCCAGTTCAGCACAGTCAGCGGCGATCTCTACTCTGACTTCCCCCTGGACGAGAGCGACGGCGGAAAGTGCGGCAACGTCACCTATGGGGACGGCGGCAGCAGCACGTTCCGGCTCTCCAGTGTCAGCGGCGACATCACGCTTCGCAAAATTTAACGGAGGCAGCAAAACAACTATGAACAAACGTACTACCGATATTGTGGCGTATCTCACCTGGGTGGGACTGATCATCGCCTTTATCATGGGGGACAGGACCGCCTCCCGCTTCCATCTGAACCAGTCCCTGGTGATCTGGCTGGCAGCCACTATCTTCTCCTGGATCCCTGTTATAGGGTGGATTTGCGGATTGTTCTGCGCCCTGTGCTGGTTCATCGGCATCATCAATGCCATCTGCGGCGTGGAACGTGAAGTTCCCCTCATCGGCCAGGTACGACTGATCTACTAAGGCGATCCGACTTCTGATCCCAGCAAATGGCAAAACAATTGGAACACGCAAAAGAGAGACACGATATAAAATCGTGTCTCTCTTTTTGAAACGGATAAACCTTTTGAGGACAGATTTGGCCCGGGGCCCCGCACGCGGGGCGGTGCCTTTGCGCCGTACGAGCGTTTTGCCGCAGGCAAAACCTCGGCACAGGGCGAATTTCCTTCGCCCGCGTATTTTGATCAAATAGGGGGAAGGCGGCTTTCAGCCGCCGGAACCCAAAAAGAAGGACATCCGGAAGGATGTCCTTCTTTTTGGAGCTGGAAACGTGACTCGAACACGCGACCTGCTGATTACGAATCAGCTGCTCTACCGACTGAGCTATTCCAGCAACTATTCCGTTTTACACAACTACACAACAGTTTAAATATAGCATACTTTTTGATGACCGTCAAGCATCTATTTCTATCCCCGCGATTCACCCGTTTTGCTGATAACTCATTGTATTTTTGCAGCCTTCCTTGCAGATTTTCTGTCCAGAGGTGCATTCCTCATCCGCACATTTTTCAAAATCTGCCAAAAAAACACCCTGTTTTTTTCCGATGGCCTTCGACAATTTTGTAAATACAATATAAAATCTTCGACAGTTTTCCTCTGTTTTTTCACTTGACGTCCTCTTCGACAAGTTCACATAAAATTCCAGATAATTTTTCTCTACAGCAAGTTATACACATTATCCACATAGTTTTCCACATCGAATTTAACCAGTATTTTCAATGCTTACAGAGATATTTTCCATTTTTTGTAAATTTGTGTAACCAGCCTCCATCCCACAGTTTATTCCCGCTTTTTATTTACATAACACCTTTTTATGCATCTATTCACAATTTCCCCCGTTTTTCCGATGGCATTCCCGCACCTCCCTGCAAAAGTGCCACAGAGCCATTTACAAAAGGAAGAGCCGGACAGATTTGTCCGGCTCTTCCCGCATTGTCATATTTCAAGATTTGCGTATGCATTCAGGCTCATATCCGCCAGATTTCCCGCCAAATACTCATAATATGCCTGACTTCCGATCATAGCGCCGTTATCACCGCACAGAGACAGGGGCGGCAGATACAGTTTCAGGCCATTCTCCCGGCAAGCTCGCTCCAGATCTCCCCGGATGCGCTTGTTGGCGGCCACGCCTCCGGCGGCCACCAGAGTGGTCCGGCCACAGCGCCGGGCGGCCTCCATGGCCCGGGGCACCAGCTCCTCACTGATGGCCGCAGCCACCGATGCCGCCAGACTGGAGCGGTCCAGTTCCTCCCCCTTCTGCTGGGCGTTGTGGACCAGGTTCACCGCCGCCGTCTTGAGACCGGAGAAGGACATATCCAGGTCATTGTCCGCAATCTTGGCCCGAGGCAGCGGGTAGCGGGTATCGTCGCCCCCCTCCGCCAGCAGCTCCATAGGTCTACCGCCGGGGTAGGGCAGCCCCAGCACCCGGGCGATCTTGTCAAAGCACTCCCCCGCCGCGTCGTCCCGAGTGGCCCCCAGGATCTCCATATCGGTATAGTCCCGGACATCCACCAGCATGGAGTTGCCCCCGGAGATGCACAGAGCCAGGAAAGGTGGCTCCAGCTCCGGGAAAGCGATGTAGTTGGCGGCAATGTGGCCCCGGAGATGGTGCACCGGGATCAGAGGTTTCCCCAGGGCATAGGCCGCTGCCTTGGCAAAGTTCACCGCCACCAGCAGGGCCCCGATGAGGCCGGGGCCGTAGGTCACCGCCACAGCGTCGATATCTGATTTTGTCACCCCGGCGTCAGCCAGGGCTTTCTCCGCCAGGCCCGCGATGGCCTCCACGTGCTTGCGGGAGGCGATCTCCGGCACTACGCCGCCGTAAATGGCGTGCATGTCCGCCTGGGACAGTATGGCGTCGCTGAGGACCTGCCGTCCGTCACGGACTACCGCCGCAGCGGTCTCGTCGCAGGAGGATTCAAAAGCCAGGATCAGCATAACAATACGCTCCTTCTTCGGTAAGTGTCACAGGCCTTACAGCAGCTGGCTGAACAGGCCGTGTTGGGTGCAGTACCACAACAGCATCCCGTGTCCCCGGGCAGGGATCCGCACCGACAGATCCCACTCCGGATACTGGCGGATCATCTGGACCCGGTCCCCGGCGGCAAAGGCCAGGAATGCAATGTGGTGCTCTTTGGTCATGGGATGGCTGGAGGTAATGTACCACTCATCCTCGATCCGCTCTACCGTCAGCTTGTCCGCCTCCGCCGCCTTTTGAGGCACCAGTGCCTCCAGGCTCCTGCCGCAGCAGCTGACTGTGCTCTGGCCGGTGGTCATGGTGATAGCGCCGCAGACGGGGCAGACATAGTATTTCGCTCGTTTCATATTTCCTCCCGATGCTTCCTCGGAAGGCAGCTGGCCGCTGAGCAGCGCCGTCAGATCCGCTCCCAGGGCCTGGGACAGAGCTGTCAGCAGGGACACATCGGGGCATCCCTGGCCCCGCTCCCACTTGCTCACCGCCTTGTCGGTGACATGGAGCCGCTCCGCCAGCTGCCGCTGGGTCAGGCCCCGTTCCCGCCGCAGGCGGAGAATAACGCCGCCAATTCTCTCACTGTCCATGTGCTGCCGCCTCCCTCGTTGCTGTTAATATCCAGGGCATCGCCCTGCCCGCCTATCCTACTACGGCGGTAGAGGCAGCACAACCGACGTTCCGTAGAGTTACCGCTTTGTCAGTTCCAGGCTCTCCACCAGGAAACGCCGCCGGGCCTCGGCAAAATCTTTGGCCAGCATCTGATCCACCTCGGAGAGGTAACGCTCCCGGTCCTCCACGAAGTACTTGCCCGTAGCGGGCCAGACAGAGAGGCTGTCCAGAGGCCACCCCGGCATATAGCTGGGGTAGGGCTTATCCACCATGTAGAAGCGGTAAATGTCGTTGATGGGCCCGTCGTCCATAAAGCCGGTGACCTTGCCATGGTTGGCCACAGCGTAGCCCTCCTGGTACCAGCAGGTCATCCGGCCTCCCAGCTCATGGGCAAGGCCTGCGTAGTGGGCGATGGCCTCCTCGTCGGTCATCACATGGCCGTCGCTCCGGCGGCGGACGGTGAGTCCCGGCTGCCGGGGATCGTCCAGAGCCAGCTCCCGGATGTACAAAGCGGCATCCTGGGTGAGCACATAGTCCCAGAATTGGCCGTAGCAGGCCGCCTTGGCCCGGGCATTCTCCAGAGGACTGCTGCCCGCCTCGTCTGGGATGTTCCGGATATCCAGGTCCCTCAGGGTCAGGAAGGACACGTCGTATCCCTCCAGGATGCGGGTAAAGTAGTCCGCCTTGGCGGGGTTTGTGGTACCCAGCAGGATCTGCCGCATCTCAAGCCTCCGTCCAGTCGGTCACCGGGCGAACAGCCTCGCCAGGCTGCAGGGGCAGCTGAATATAGCGGTCGTAGCGCTCCCGTCCAAACTGATTGAGATAGATCTCCTGGTGCTTGCGGAGGATCTCCGCCTCCGGCGGCATGGGCTCCGCCCAGCAGATAGTCTTGAAGTGGACACCGAACAGGGCACAGTCATAGCCCAGGGTAAGGGCGCCGCAGCGGTCGTAAAATCCCAGCCGGCGAAGGATCATCTCATCCCGGGCCGGGTCGCCGGTAGGCGCCTCGGACTCGCCGATGAACACGGTACCCACCGGATAGCGGTCGATGGCCATGCGGATGAGCTTGGCCCCGATACCGCCGTTGCGCCGGCGGGCAGGGACACAGAGGTAGTCGATGAGCAGGTAGCGCCCGTCCAGATGCTTCCAGAGAAGGATATAGCCCATGGCGCTGCCGTCGTCGTCAAAGAGGCACAGGGGATCATAGAGGCCCCGGCTCCTCAGATTCTCCATGGCGGAGAGAGGCTTGAGCTCAGAGGGCGGGAACGCCTCCCGCAGGTCAGTATCGTAAGCGATGGCCAGCTCACTGGCCGTCAGCAGTCTCAGTTCCATTTTTTGCAAACTCCAATGTCATGATGATGGCATCCTCCTTGGGATGCTCGTAGTAATTTTTCCGGCAGCCCACCTCGGCGTAGCCGTGCTTCTGATAGAGGGCCCGGGCGGCGGTATTGGAGGCGCGGACCTCCAGGGTGAGAAAGGCCATGTGGTTTCCTTCCCCGAAGCGGCGGAACACCTCCAGCAGCTCCGAGGCAATGCCCTGGCGGCGGTACTCCGGCCTTACAGCCACGTTGGTGATATAGCCCTCGTCCAGCACCACCAGAAGTCCCGCATAGCCCAGGACAGTACCGTCCGTCCCCTGGGCCACGATGGTGGCGGCGCACTCGTTTTCCAGGTGCTCCGAGAGCATCCGCCGGGACCAGGGGTCCGAAAAGCACAGCCGCTCGATCTCCGCCACCTGGTCCAGGTGCTCGCTGGTCATAGGGATCAGTTGATAATTCATAGGTCCTCCTCCACCCGGCCCGGGGCGCGCCAAACCGCCTCCCGCCGGGTGATCTGTCTCAATGGCACTCCAGCCAGTTTTTCCCGCTGTTGGCCTCGGCGGTAAGCGGCACAGACAGCGCCGCCGCCCCCTCCATCTCCTCCGTGAGAAGGGCTTTTACATGCTCCGCCTCGCTCTCCGGGCACTCCACGATCAGTTCGTCGTGGACCTGCATGATGAGCCGGGCGGCAAGGTTTTCCCCTTTCAGCCGCCGGTGTACCCGGACCATGGCCAGCTTGATGATGTCGGCGGCGGTGCCCTGGATGGGCATGTTCAGCGCCACCCGCTCGCCGAAGGAGCGGGTATTGAAGTTGGAGGCCTTGATCTCCGGCAGAGCCCGGCGGCGATGCCAGAGGGTCTCCACGAAGCCCTCGGCCTTTGCCTTCTCCACCACGGACTCCATATAGTGCTTCACCCCGGGGAACCGGGCAAAGTAGGCCTCCATATACGCCTTGGCCTCCGCCACCGTCACCCCCAGGTCCTGGCTGAGGGAGAATGCGGAGATGCCGTAGACGATGCCGAAGTTCACCGCCTTGGCAGCCCGGCGCATGGCAGGCGTCACGTCCGCCAGGGCCACGCCGAACACATGGGCGGCGGTGACGGTGTGGAAGTCCTCCCCGGAGAGGAAGGCCTCCTGCATGGCCTGGTCGCCGGAGATATGAGCCAGGAGCCGCAGCTCGATCTGACTGTAGTCCGCGTCCACCAGCACCATGCCCTCCCCGGCGGCAAACATCCGCCGCAGCTCACTGCCCAGCTCCGTCCGGGTGGGGATGTTCTGGAGGTTGGGCTCCGTGGAGCTCAGCCGCCCCGTGGCAGTGACGGTCATCTGGAAGCTGGTGCGGACCCGGCCGTCGGGGGAGATGACCTTGAGAAGCCCCTCCACGTAGGTGCTTTTCAGCTTGGTATACTGCCGGTAGGAGAGGACCTCATCCACGATGGGGTGCTGGAAGCGCAGCTTCTCCAGCACATCGGCATTGGTGGACCATCCGGTCTTGGTCTTTTTCTGGGCGGGCAGGCCCAGGCGCTCAAAGAGGACCTCCCCCAGCTGTTTGGGAGAGTTGATATTGAAGGGTCCGGCGTAGGAGTAGATCTTCTCCTCCAGCTGGGCAATGGCCTCGTCCAGCACCTGGCCGAAGGCCTGGAGAGCCCGGGCATCCACCCGGAATCCGGCAAGCTCCATCTCCGCCAGAACCCGGCACAGGGGCATCTCCACCTCCTGGAAGAGGTAGTCCATCTCCAGCTCCGTGAGCTTGGGGACCATGGCCCGGTGCAGGGCCGCCACCAGGGCGGCATGGCTCAGGAAGGCCCCCAGAGCCTGGGGGTCCTCCCCCATGGGGGTGAAAGCCTCCGGGGAGAGGTAGGCCTCTGCCTTGGGCACGGCGGTGTGGAGCCAGCTCATGGCCAGCCGCTCCAGGTCGTAGTGGCCTGCGGTGGCGTCCAGGAGGTACCCCGCGAGAGCGGTATCAAAGACGATGCCATCCGCCGGCAGGCCCTCCGCCAGGAGCGTCCTGGTCAGGTCCTTCACCTCGTGGGAGACCTTTTGGATATCAGCGGCAAAGAACTGCCGCAAAAAGTCGTTGTAGCGCTCCAGGCGGCTGGGGAGAAATACCGCTGCCTTGCCAGCCGTCTCGGTCCCCCACTCCACACACAGACCACCCAGATCCGGCAGCATCAGGCAGGCTACCGGCTCCGCCTGCTTGCGCCAGAGGGTCAGCAGCTCCTCCGCCCGCTCCCAGGTGTCCACTACCTCACTCTCGCAGGTGCCGGTAAATTCCACCGGCTCCTCCTCCACCGGGGCCGCAGGCAGGAGCTTATCCATAAGCTTGGTGAATTCCAGCCGCAGAAGGACGTCCCTCAACTCTCCCTTGGGGCTGCGGCGGAGATTGTCCTCCGGGACAAAGTCCAGGGGCGCGTCGGTAACAATGGTAGCCAGCTGGTAGCTCATCCGGGCGGATTCCTCCCCCGCCTGGAGCTTCTTGATGACCCCGGGCTTGGCATCGATATCCGGAAGGGCGGCGTAGATGGCCGCCACGCTTTCGTACTTCTGCACCAGGGCCATAGCGGTCTTTTCCCCCACGCCGGGAACGCCGGGAATATTGTCGCTGGCGTCCCCCATCAGGGCCTTCAGGTCCACCATGTGGATGGGAGCAAAACCGTAATCGGCGGTGAAGGCCGCCGGTGTCATATCCTTGGTGGTGGTCTGACCCATGCGGGTGGACACCAACTTCACCATGGTGTGGTCGGTGATGAGCTGGAGACTGTCCTTGTCTCCGGTGACCGCCACGCAGTCCCATCCCGCCGCCTCGCATTTCCGGGAGATGGTGCCGATGAGGTCGTCGGCCTCGTAGCCGGCCAGCTCGTAGCGGGGGATATCCATGGCGTCCAGCAGTTCCTTGAGGAGGGGCATCTGGGCCGCCAGCTCCTCCGGCATGCCCTTGCGCTGGGCCTTGTAGCCCTCATAGGAGAGATGCCGGAAGGTGGGCTCCCGGCGGTCAAAGGTGACGCAGAGAGCCTGGGGCTTTTCTTCATCCAAGAGCTTGAGCAGCGTGGTGACAAAGCCATAGACCGCATTGGTGGGCAGGCCCTCCCGGGTGGTCAGGGGCCGCACGCCATAAAAAGAGCGGTTGATGATGCTGTTGCCGTCGATGACCATAAGTTTCACTGTCGTTTCCTCCTCTGCCGGGTCAGGCGCATAACATATCAGGATACAGTATACCGCCTTTTCCCCAAAAATACAATCGCCTTTTCCCCTGCCAGTTCCTTCTCCCGCCGTCGCTTTGACCAGAGAAAGCCCCCCTTTTTCCGGCACTTCCCCCCTTTTTCCCCTTTTCAAACCGATTTTGGTGTGGTATACTGTACGCTGTATTTGTGTGTGGATTTTTACTCTCACGAAAGAGGAGTGTTTCGATAATGGGTTTGATAACAAAGATTTTTGGCAGCTACAGCGACCGGGAGCTCAAACAGATCTATCCCATCGTGGACAAGATCGAGGCTCTGGAGCCGGAATATAAGGCCCTTACCGACCAGCAGCTCACCGCCAAGACCGCGGAGTTCAAGGAGCGTCTGGCACAGGGCGAGACATTGGATGACATTCTGCCTGAGGCCTTTGCCGCTGTGCGTGAGGCAAGCGTGCGGGTACTGGGCCTTCGGCCCTACCGGGTACAGCTGGTGGGCGGCGTGGTGCTGCACCAGGGCCGTATCGCCGAGATGAAGACCGGTGAAGGCAAGACCCTGGTGGCCACCCTTCCCGCCTACCTCAACGCCCTTACGGGTCTTGGCGTCCATATCGTCACTGTCAACGACTACCTGGCCAAGCGCGACAGTGAGTGGATGGGCAAGGTCTACCGCTTCCTGGGACTCAGCGTGGGCCTGATCATCCACGACATGGACAAGGCCGCCCGGCAGAAGGCCTATGCCGCCGACATCACCTACGGCACCAACAACGAGATGGGCTTTGACTACCTGCGGGACAACATGGCCCTTTATTCCACCGAGCTGGTCCAGCGGGGCCACAATTTTGCCATCGTGGACGAGGTGGACTCCATCCTCATCGATGAAGCCCGGACGCCCCTCATCATCTCCGGTATGGGCGAAAAGTCCACTCAGATGTACGACATGGCGGAGATGTTCGTCCGGCCTTTGAAGAAGCTGGTCATCAAGGAGACCGATGAGAAGGCGGAAGAGGATACCGACATCGACGCCGACTATATTGTGGACGAGAAGGCCCGTACCGCCACCCTCACCGCCCGGGGCGTGAAGAAGGCGGAGGAGTTCTTCCATGTAGACAATCTCTCCGATCCGGAGAACTCTACCCTGGCCCACCACATCAACCAGGCTATCAAGGCCCACGGTGTGATGAAGAAGGACATCGACTATGTCATCAAAGACGGTCAGGTAGTCATCGTGGACGAGTTCACCGGCCGTCTCATGTTTGGCCGGCGCTACAGCGACGGTCTCCATCAGGCTATCGAGGCCAAGGAGCGGGTAAAGGTGGAGCGGGAGAGCAAGACCCTGGCCACCATCACCTTCCAGAACTACTTCCGTCTGTACAACAAGCTCTCCGGTATGACCGGTACCGCCCTCACCGAAGAGGAGGAATTCGGTACCATTTACAAGCTGGATATCATCGAGATCCCCACCAACCGTCCTCTGGCCCGTAAGGATGATTCCGACGTGGTCTATAAGACGGAGGCCGCCAAGTACCGGGCCGTGATCCAGCAGATCAAGGAGTGCCACGCCAAGGGCCAGCCGGTCCTGGTGGGTACCGTATCCATTGAGAAGAACGAGCACCTCAGCAAGCTCCTCCAGAAAGAGGGCATCAAGCACAACCTTCTGAACGCCAAGAACCACGAGCGTGAAGCGGAGATCGTAGCCCAGGCCGGCAAGCTGGGGGCTGTCACCGTGGCCACCAACATGGCCGGTCGTGGTACCGATATCATGCTGGGCGGCAACGCCGAGTACATGGCCAAAAACGATCTGAAGAAGGCAGGCCTCTCCGATGAACTGATCGCTGAAGCCACCGGTTACGCCGATACTGACAACCAGGAGATCCTGGATGCCCGGAAGATGTTTGCCGAGAGCCTTCAGAAGCACAAGGACGAGATCGCCGGCGAGGCTGACGCCGTCCGTGCTGCCGGCGGCCTCTTCATCATCGGCACTGAGCGTCACGACTCCCGCCGTATTGATAACCAGCTCCGCGGCCGTGCCGGCCGACAGGGCGATCCCGGCGAAACCAGGTTCTATCTCTCCCTGGACGACGATCTGATGCGGCTGTTCGGCGGCGACCGGATCACCAATCTCATGGACAAGCTGGACATCGACGAGGATATGCCCATCGAGAACAAGATGCTCACCAAGTCCATTGAGAACGCCCAGACCAGCGTGGAGTCCCGGAACTTCCAGGCCCGTAAGAGCACCCTGGAGTACGACGACGTGATGAACAAGCAGCGTGAGCTGATCTACGGCCAGCGCAAGGAGGTCCTGGACGGCCGGGACATCCACGAGCTGATCGCCGGCATGATCTCCACCATCATCACCCACAATGTCACCGCTGCGTTTGCCGGCCAGAAGCATCTGGACAGCGACAGCTACCGGGCCATGATGTCCACCCTGGAGGGTACCTTCTTCCCCAAGTACGCCTTCAAGTTTGACGCCGACGAGGTGGCTCACACCAGCGCCGACGACTTTATCCAGAAGTTCACCGACAAGGCCCTGGAGGTCTATGCCGCCAAGGAGAAGGAGATCACCTCCCCCGTCATGCGGGAGCTGGAGCGGGTGATCATGCTGCGGGTGGTAGACGAGTACTGGATGGATCACATCGACGCCATGCAGGATCTGCGCCAGGCCATCCGTCTCCAGGCCTATGCCCAGAATGATCCCGTACAGGCCTATCAGCGCGAGAGCATGCATATGTTTGATGAGATGATAGCGGCTATCCAGGAGGAGACCGTCCGCCGTCTGTACTCCGTGCGGCTCAAGAGCAACGAGGAGATCAAGCGGGAGCGGGTAGCCACCGGCATCACCGAGGGCCGGGGCGACGGCACCGTGAAGAAGCAGCCCCGCCGGGTCCAGAAAGTGGGCCGGAACGATCCCTGTCCCTGCGGCAGCGGCAAGAAGTATAAGCAGTGCTGCGGTCGATAATCACATTCATTACTGGGAGGCCGCCGGCCGCGGCGGCCTCCCTTTCTTTCACAGATTGATACCGACCGGAGTCGAAAAAGCGCTCTCCAGCACATCTATGCGCACGAGATGAAATACCAGGAGGCTTAGCC
Source organism: uncultured Eubacteriales bacterium (assembly GCA_900549475.1). Classification (GTDB taxonomy): domain Bacteria; phylum Bacillota; class Clostridia; order Oscillospirales; family Oscillospiraceae; genus Pelethomonas. The sequence continues at coordinate 30,379 of UROF01000017.1, read as the reverse complement.
ATGCGCCTTGATACTCCCCGGCTTCTGATCCGGGACTTCACTCCCGGAGACTTTCCGGACCTCTGGGAGATCCTCTCCGATCCCCGGGTTACGGAACATTTCACTCCGATGACGGAGACGGAGACCCGGAACTTTCTGCGCTCCTTCTGCGTGGAGCGGCAGCCGCCCGGCGCCCGGGCCGCGGTGCTGCGGGAAACCGGAAAAGTCATCGGTTACCTCCTCTGCTGTCCGCTGTCCCCGCAGGGGATCTGGGAACTGGGCTGGGCGTTTCACCCCGCCTTTTGGCGGCAGGGCTACGCCTTCGAAGCCCTCAGCGCTCTGACGAATCACCTTTTCCGGCGGGAGGGCGCTTCCCTGCTGGCGGCTCAGACGGCCGACACGCTGCGCTCCCTTCCTCTGCTGGAAAAGCTGGGGTTTTCTCCCCTGGAGCAGCCCTTTCTGGGAGCCCCCTGTGAAAAATCCGCCCGATGGTATGTCCTGGGGGCGGAGACTTTTTTTCAGGAGAGCATCCGCCCCGCCAGAGAGGAGGATGTCCCCGCCATCATGGCCCTGCTTCAGCGGCGCATCGACTGGATGGATGAGAAGGGCCTCTACCAGTGGAACAAGACCGGCTACCTCACCTGCTACCCGCCCGCCCATTTCCAGCGGATGATTCGGGAGGAACAGACGTTTGTCGCCTGGACAGACGGCGCTCTCACCGGCGTTATGGTCCTTCTCTTCCGGGATCCCCGGTGGCCCAACGGAGACGACGGCAAGGCCTACTATGTCCACCATCTGGCCACCGCTCCTCACTGCCCCGGCCTGGGGAAAAGGATGCTGGCCTATGCTGAGGACGTTGCCCGGCAAAACGGAAAGACTTTCCTCCGCCTGGACTCACAGAAAGTCAACGACACCCTCAGCCGCTACTATGAAGCCCTGGGATACCATCCTGCCGGGGAATGTATAGACGGGGCCTATGTGGGCATCCTCCGGGAAAAGCCCCTTTTTCCCTCCACCCAACTGTAAGGAGAACGAACTATGGCATTTATCCAGCATGACGCCGGAGGCGTGATCTTCCATACCGCCTCTGTTTTGGACCACTCCCAGATCGTCCACGGCTTTTCTACCCGGCTGGGCGGTGTCAGCGAAGGTTTCCACGCCTCCCTGAACTTCCGGGGCAGTGGCCAGGAGCCGGACAGTATGGACCATGTCCGGGAAAATTTCCGCCGCTTCTGCGTCGCCCTGGGCGCAGACCGGGAGGATCTGGTCCTCTCCGTCCAGGTCCATCAGGACACCGTCCGTCATGTGACGGCGGCTGACCGGGGCAAAGGCCTCACCCATCCCACCGACTACACGGCGGATGCCTTGGTGACCAACGAGCCGGGACTGGATCTGATGGTGTTTTCTGCAGACTGCATCATTCTCCTGCTCCACGACCCTGTGACACGCTCCATCGGCGCGGTCCACGCAGGCTGGCGGGGCACCGCTCTGGATCTGCCCGCCAAGACAGTGGCGGAGATGGGGCGGCTTTTCGGTGCCCACCCGGAGGATATCCGCGTGGCCATTGGAGCGGGGATCGGCCAGTGCTGCTTTGAGACCCACGATGACGTACCCAACGCCATGACCGCCGCCTTCGGCACCGCTGTGACAGAATATATCTCCCCCCTGGGACAAAAGTGGACAGTGGATCTCAAAGGCATCAATGCCTGGCGGCTGCGGGATGCCGGTGTTCTGCCGGAACATATCGACATCTGTCCCCTGTGCACCGCCTGCCGCACCGACCTCTACTGGAGCCACCGGAAGATGGGCGAGCGTCGCGGCGTGCAGGGAGCGCTGATCGGTTTGCGCCCCTGAGAGAGGAGGGATGAATCCCATGAAACGTATCCTTCCCCTGCTGCTGGCCATATTGCTGGTATTGTCCGGCTGCAGCAGCAACTATGAGGAGGGGCCCGGCATCAGCTGGGAGGAATACCAGCAGAGCCAATCCACCTCCGAGGAGACCTCCTCTGCCGAGGAGGAGACCAACTACCCCTCTGTTTTTTCCATGGCCTACTACAAGGGCCATACGCTGGACCCCATCACCTGCGGCGAGGGGATTCAGCAGGATGTGGCCTCCCTCCTGTATGAACCCCTGGTACAGCTGGATGAGAACATGGAGCCGGTCCCTCTGCTGTGCGAAAGCTGGAGCTGGGATGACAGCGGCCTCGTTCTCACCCTGACCATCCGCCAGGGCGTCACCTTCAGTGATGGCTCCGACCTCACCGCCGCCGACGCGGCGGATACCCTGCGCCGGGCCGCAGCCTCTGAGCGCTATGGCTACCGCCTGCGGCAGGTGTCCTCCATCACCTCCAGCAACAGTGCCGGAACGGTGACCATTACCCTCACCACACCCAACCGGGGCTTCCCTGCCCTGCTGGACATCCCCGTGGTTAAGCGAAATACCTCCGGGCAGTCGGTTCCCCTGGGAACAGGTCCGTACGTCTTTGTCACCGGCAGTGAGAGCGACTCCCTGGTGGCAAATCCCAGCTGGTGGCAGCAGAAATCCCTGCCGGTGGAAACCATCTCCCTTGTCCACGCCAAGGACAAGGATACCGCCATGTATCTCTTCTCTTCCCACCGCATCGAACTGCTCCGGGCAGACCCCACCAGCGATCTGGTATCCGCCAGCGGCCCGGCTGCCAGCACCCCTGTTCCCACCTGTAATTTCCAGTTTATCGGCTTCAACACCCGGGAAGGCGTTTTCGCCTCCGCAGAGGCCCGCGCCGCTTTCAGCCGCGGCATCCAGCGGGATATGGTGACCAGCGCCCTTCTCTCCGGCAATGCTCTGGCCGCGTCCTTCCCCATCTCCCCGCTGTCCTCCCTGTATCCGGAGGACCTGTGTCCCACATACAGCTATGAGGAGACGTTCAATGACCTGGCCGCCGCCGGAGCCAATACCGGCCAGGTGCAGAACCTGACGCTCCTGGTCAACGAAGGCAACAGTTTCCGGCTGGCCTGCGCCGAATTTATTGCGGAAAACCTGTCTCTGCTGGACTGGAAGATCACCGTCAAGGCCCTGCCCTGGGAGGAATATCTGGCGGCACTGGCTGCCGGGGATTTTGACCTCTATTACGGAGAAGTCCGTATGACCGCCGACTGGAACATGACCGACCTGTTCGGGACCGGCGGCAGTCTGAACTACGGCGGCTACACCAATACTGTTACCGACACACTGCTCCAGTCCTTTGCCAGTGCCACCGACCGCACAGCCGCCGCCCGCCAGCTCTGCTCCCACCTTCTGGGCACCTGGCCCATCGCCCCCATCTGTTTTCAGCAGGACACCCTTCTGACCCACGAAGGGGTAGTCAGCGGTGCAACCCCCACTCTCTCCTCTGTTTTCTATGGATTGGAGGACTGGACCATTCATCTGGAACAGTAACCGCGGGATAAAACCTTGCTACAAAACAAAACCCCGCCGGGTCAAACATCGGTCTGACCCGGCGGGGTTTCTTTTTCTATTAAATATGGCGCAGGCTGAAACGGGCGCCGCTGTCATCAATACTGGCGCACTACAGCAGTGACCTTACCCAGGATCTGGGCATCAGTACCATCAATAGGCTGATAAGCATCGTTCTCCGGCAGGAGCCAGATCTGCCCGTTCTTCCGGGACAGACGTTTCACCGTGGCTTCCTCTCCCAGAAGAGCCACCACGATCTCCCCGTTCTCCGCCGTCTGCTGGCGGCGGACCACCACCAGATCGCCGGGCAGGATTCCCGCTTTGAGCATGGACTCCCCACGGACCCGCAGGGCAAAGCACTCCTCTTCCCGGCCCCCGCAGTCGAAGGTCAGATAATCCTCGATGCACTCCTGGGCCAAGATGGGGGAACCGGCGGCTACCGTGCCCACCACGGGAATACGGCCCCGCTCCTGTCCGCTGGTGAGGACGATGGCCCGCCCCTTGCAGTCCCCTTTCTCAATGAGACCCCGTTCCTGGAGCCGTTTGAGGTGGAAGTGGACGGTGGAGGGGGATTTGAGCCCCACTGCCTCACAGATCTCCCGCACGGAGGGGGCATATCCCTGCCGGGGGATCACCTCCTGGAGGTATTCATATATCCTGTCCGTCATCTGGGTCTTTTTCGGCATAGCGGCTCCTCCTGTGGTCTGCGAACCGGCTCAGCGGTTCTGTACAACTCCGGTTTCTTTTTTGTATCTTAACATAACCCGGCGGGAAATGCAACATCCGTTCTCTTATTTTACTTTTTTATTTTCAGCAGAGGGCTTCCCCTGCAAAAACCGCTGTAAATTCTCCCGGATTTCCTCTTGCAATCAGGACAGGCTTATGGTATCATAAATACCTGCGAATATGAACTTCGTGCGCTTTGGCGCACTTCCATCAACGATCTGGAGGTAATTCTCATGGAAGTTCTCACCATTATTGTGACCATCCTGCTGGTGCTGTGCGGTCTGGCCGTAATCCTGGCCGTGCTGTTCCAGTCCGGCAAGAGCGCTGGTCTCTCCGGCGCCATCGGCGGTGTGGCCGACACCTTTATGGCCAAGGGCAAGGCCAAGACCTTTGACGCCAAGCTGGCCAAGGCTACCAAGTGGATCGGCGCAGTGTTCATCATCCTCACCTTGATCCTGAACATCCTGCCCTGATCATCCGCCGCAAAAACCAGGACCGCCGCCCATTGGGGCGGCGGTCCTGGTTTTTTATTCTTCACCGGCCCCCTCCAACCTCTCCAGCATGGCGGCCCAGGCTGGCGTGCCCCGCAGCGGCTGAAAGTCCTGGTCCTCCACAAGCGTCCGGCGGATAGTGGCAAGCAGAAATTTCCGGGAGATGGCGGAAGTTCGTACCTCTATGCGGCTGTACAGTCCTGTTTCCTGCCGGACAGGACCTCCCGCCAGGTTCGTCATGCGGAGAGCCGTGTCCACATACCGCTCCGCCTCCCGCTGCGCCTCCTCCAGCCTCCCCAGGGTGCACAACTTGCCGGCCCGCATAAGGCGGATGCTGCTCTCCATGCCGCTTACCTGCCCCATCTTCAGCAGATCTTCCACCGCCAAAGCTTTGTCCAGCAGGGCAAGGCCCTGCTCCGGCTCCCCATCCCGGTCCGCGATGGCCGCAAGACCCATCAGGTGGAGGCACACGTCCCTTCCGGCGCTGTAGAGGCCCAGCTGCTGCTCCCGCTCAGCAGCTGCGGTCTCGCCCTTTCCCAGCAGGATATTGGCCCGGACCAGCCGGGTGTTCAGCTCCGACTGGGGCAATTCTTCCATCGCTGCCAGAGCCCGGTCCGGGTCCTCCAGCATGTTATAGAGGTTGGCCAGCATAAAGCAGGAGGCGTCCCGCAGCTCCTGCTGATCGCTTTCCCGGCATTTCTCCAGGAGCTCTGCCGCCTGGCGTCCCTGCTCCCTGGTCTCCCTCGCATCTCCCGCGGAAGCCAGATAGCCCGCAAGAAGGCTGGCCGCTGTAAAGCAAAGGTTCAGGTCCCCAGGGTATTCCTGCAGAAGAGCCAGGACGGCTTCCCGGGCCTCACCGGCACGCTTCTCCTCAAAGAGCCGCCGGCTCTCCGCCAGCAGAGGCGGGATCTCCTCCGGCGTCAGAGCGGGCCGGAAATCCAGCAGGTCGTCTGCCGTCACCTTCAGCAGCCGGGCCAAAGGGGCCAAGATGGCCACATCCGGGCAGGCAGCATCGGTCTCCCACTTGGATACCGCCGCGGCGGTAACGCCCAGAGCAGCGGCGGCCTGCTCTTGGGTCAGTCCCCGCTGCCTTCTCAGCTTCTGAATCCGTTTTCCCATACTCTCATTCATGGCAGTCTGCTCCTTTCCTCCGGCGGTGAACGCGTATCCCGCCGTATGTCAGGGCCCACTGTCATAGTACCACACCGGCGTCAGTCAAAACAATGGAGTCTCTGTTGAAGGAGCGGGGCAGTTTTTCAACCGCTGTTCAACCCAGGGTCCGCAGCTTGTCCGGTGAGGCATAGAGGCAACCTGCCTTTGCCTCCACTCCCCGGATACGGAACAGCTCCTCCACTGTGACAAAGGTATATCCCTCCGCCTGAAGCCTGTCGATGATCTCCAGCGCCGCTTTCACACTGGTGGGATAGAAGTCGTGGAGCAGCACGATGCCCCATGGCTCCACATGGCTCACCACATGCTCCGTCACTTTGGCGGCATCCAGCACCTTCCAGTCCTCCGGGTCCACCGTCCAGTAGATCATAGGCGTCTTGACCAGGGCCGCCCGGGTCTTGCCGATGGCGCCGTAGGGCGGGCGCAGCCAGTAGTCGTCCTCCCCCAGCAGTTCTGTCAGCAGCACCTCTGTCTTCTGGATCTCCTCCACCACTTTGTCCGTATCCGCTGTCAGCAGCCGGGTATGGGAATAGGTGTGGTTACCGATCTGATGGCCCTCCGCCTTCATCCGCTCCAGCAAATCCTCATTGCCGGTGATCTGCTGCCCGATCACAAAAAAAGTGGCGGGTACCCCCCGCTCCAGGAGGCCGTCCAGAAGAAGGCTGGTGGTATCCCGCCGGGGACCGTCGTCAAAGGTGAGGGCCACATATTTGGGCTCCTCCACCAGCTCCTGCAGCGTCTCCTGATCCAGTTCCCCCAGGATCTCCTCCGGGATCTCCGCGCCTCCCCCGGCAGAGACCGCGTTGTTTCCTCCGCCGCAGGCCGTTAAAAGCAAAACCGCCAGGAAAAAGGCTCCATATCGGACCAGCTGTTTTTTCATCGTCATTCACCTCAACGGCTAGTATGTGCAGTGACGTGCACAGTCATCCAGGCGGCAGAAAATGGCGGCGGTATCAATTCCAAGAAAACTTGGCAAAATGTGTTGACAAGTTTTCTTGGCAGTGCTAAGATAAGGACACCAAGTAAACTTGGCATTCAAGTTCTATATGGAGGTATATCATGAACAAGGAAGAAATTTTGGCCCGGTGCCGGAAGGAGAACGGCGGCGCCGACGAGCGCACCCAGTACATCGGCCTGAAGGGGGCCAATTTCTCCATTTCCATTCTGGTCCTTCTGTGGGTGGTACTTTCCCGGTTTGCCCATCTGGACGACACAGCCCAGTATGCCATGGGCCTTCTGGTGAGTACCACCTGCTTTTCCAACTTTGCCTACCAGTTCGCCCAGAAGATCCGGACCCCGACGGTGATCCTTTTCATCGTTCTGTTCTTCCTGGCGGCGGCCATCTATCTGGTCCTGTTTCTCGATCGCAGCCTGGGGTTGTTCTGAGAGAGGAGGCCGCCATGGATGACAAGCTGGTGCTGAAAAACCGGCTGAGGGAGGCCCGGGGAGAAAAGGGGCTGTCCCAGGCCCAGCTGGCGGAGCTGGTGGGCGTATCCCGGAACACCATCAGCTCTATTGAGACGGGGCAGTTCAATCCCACCGCAAAGCTGGCCCTAGTGCTGTGCATTGCCCTGGACCGGAAATTTGAGGAGTTATTTTACTTTGAAGAGTGAGCCGCCGGTCGGCGTGCCTTTTCAGAACAGGAGGAATACAATGGGAACGTGGCAATTTTATGGCTGGGAGCAGGCGACGGTCCCCGCCCACACGGAGGATTATCCGGGCATCCGCACCCCCCGGGACCTCTACGACCGGCTCTCCGACGGTGTCTGGTGTGTGGAGACCTGCGCCCCCCGGCTGCGGGGGAAATGGTCGGAGGAAAACCGGACCTGCGGCCAGTGCTCCATCACCGCCTTTCTGGCCCAGGATATCTTCGGCGGGGAGGTCCGGGGCATTCCCCTGCCCGGCGGCAACTACCACTGCTACAACGTGGTGGATGGCTGTGTCTTTGACCTGACCAGCGAGCAGTTTGCCGGGGAGGTCCTGCGCTACCGGGACAACCCCCGGCAGGAGCGATCGGTCCACTTCGCTAAGGAGGAGAAGCGCCTGCGCTATGAGCTCTTAAAGGCGCGGCTGCTGGATAGGTGCCGTAAAGCCGCCTGCCCTGAGCTGGAGGCGTAGGGCGGCGGGTTCTCAGAAACACACAGCGCCCCGGGGGATATCCCCCGGGGCGCTGCTCTTTTATCTATATTGTACAAACAACTGTTATTCCGACATGGACTCGGCCAGTTCCAGACCGGGATTGTGCTTGAGGAGGTAGCCCACCGGCCACTCCCCGCTGTAGGCAATGAGGCTGCGGCCCTTGAAGTCCTCCAGCAGCACCGCGTCGGCGCAGAGGGTCAGATCCTTGGGATCACCAAGGCAGGCGCTGATCCGCCGCAGGTGGTCGTAGGGCAGGCCCGCCATCCGGAGGTTCACGCCGTACTCGCTCTTCATCCGGTACTCGAATACGTCGAACTGCAGGGTGCCCACCACGCCAACGATGACCTCCTCCATGCCGGCGTAGGGCAGCTTGAAGATCTGAATGGCGCCCTCCTGGGCGATCTGTTCGGTACCTTTAATAAACTGCTTGCGCTTCATGGTGTCCACAGGGCTCACCCGCATGAAATGCTCCGGCTCAAACGTGGGGATACCCATGAAGCGGAACTTCTTGGAGGGCACCGTCACCGTATCGCCGATAGAGAAAATGCCCGGGTCAAACACGCCGATGATATCCCCGGCGTAGGCCTCGTCGATAATCTCCCGCTCAGCGGCCAGCATCTGCTGGGGCTGGCTGAGACGCAGCTTTTTGCCGGACTGCATGTGGTAGACCTCCGCGTCCCGCTCAAAGCGGCCGGAGCATACCCGCATGAAAGCAATACGGTCCCGATGGGCCTTGTTCATGTTGGCCTGGATCTTAAAGACAAAGGCAGAAAAATCCGGGGAGAAGGCGTTGATCTCCCCACAGTCGGACATCCGGCTGAGGGGCGGGGTAGTCATCTCCAGGAAGTGCTCCAGGAAGGGCTCTACGCCGAAGTTGGTAAGAGCGGAGCCGAAGAACACCGGGCTCAGCTTTCCCGCCCGGATGGCCTCCAGGTCATACTCCCGGCCGGCGCCCAGCAGCTCCACCTCGTCACGGAGGGTCCGCCAGCGCTCCTCGCCGATCATGTCCTTCAGGGCAGGATCATCCAGCCGCACCTCGGTGGAGGCGGCCTTCTTGCCGCGGCCCTCGCCGGTAAAGAGCAGGATCCGGGCCTTCTGCCGGTCATAGACTCCCTTGAACTCCTTGCCGCAGCCGATGGGCCAGTTCACCGCATAGGTGTCGATACCCAGCTCCTTCTCCACCTCCTCGCACAGCTCCAGAGGGTCCCGGGTCTCCCGGTCCATCTTGTTGATGAAGGTGAAGATGGGGATGTTGCGCATGGCGCAGACCTTGAAGAGCTTACGGGTCTGAGGCTCCACGCCTTTGGCCGCGTCAATGACCATCACGGCGCTGTCGGCAGCCATGAGGGTACGATAGGTGTCCTCGGAGAAGTCCTGGTGGCCAGGGGTGTCCAGGATGTTGACGCAGTAGCCGTCGTGCTGGAACTGCATCACCGAGGAGGTGACGGAGATACCTCTCTGGCGCTCGATCTCCATCCAGTCCGAGGTGGCGGCCCGGGCCCGTTTGCCCTTGACCTCACCGGCCTGGGCAATGGCCCCGCCGTAGAGCAAGAATTTCTCCGTCAGAGTGGTTTTACCGGCGTCGGGGTGAGAGATGATGGCAAAGGTCCGCCGCCGCTTGATTTCTGCTTCTAAATTTGACAAAAGGATTCCCTCCAAAACATATTCCGTCTCGTTTGTACCTGTGATCGTCCCCTCCACTTTACATGGGAAACCCTCCTGTCATCAAAATGCAAATTATTGTACCACATCCCGGAAAAAATAGCAAGAAAAAGGCAGCAAAATGTATCCGCAGACTCCCTTTCCGGTGGGGTCACCGCGGTCAAAATTTGATCTATAATTTTTTTCTATATATTTTCCCTATGGGCAAAAAATATTTTTCTCCGTTCGCCGCTTATTCGACTGGTTTTCTTCTTCGGCGGGAAAAAAACTCCTCCGAATTACTTATATATTTTTTCAATATAATCTGGACATTTATAGCAAATGCGGATACACTAAGGATAATCATCATCGTAAATAATGGGAGTGTGAGGCATGGAGCGACAAGAGATGCTGCGGGGGATCCCCAAGGTGGACGAGCTGATGCAGCAGGAGGTCATTTCAGATCTGCGGGAGGATCTGCCCACAGCGGCAGTACGCAGCGCCGTCCGGGCGGAGCTGGACCAGCTGCGCCAGGCTATCCTGGCAGGAGAGGTCCATGAACTTCCGGGGACGGACGCCCTGTGTGCGGCCATCTGCCGCCGGGCCAGGGAGGACGCCCTGCCCAGTCTGCGGCCGGTGATCAACGGCACCGGCGTGGTGCTCCACACCAATCTGGGCCGTGCCTGCCTGAGCCAGCGGGCCACCGACGCGGTGACCGCCGTGGCCAGGGGATATTCCACGCTGGAATACGATCTGGCCAAGGGCCAGCGGGGCTCCCGTCACGACCATATCGAGACTCTGGTCTGTCAGGTCACCGGGGCGGAGGCCGCCATGGTGGTCAACAACAACGCCGCCGCTGTGCTGCTGATCCTCAGCGCCCTGGGCAAGGGGGGCGAGGTCATCACCTCCCGTGGGGAGCTGGTGGAGATCGGCGGTTCCTTCCGTATCCCGGAGATCATGGTCCAGTGCGGCTGCACCCTCCGGGAGGTGGGCGCCACCAACAAGACCCATCTCAGGGACTATGAAAACGCCATCGGCCCGGAGACAAAAGCGCTTCTGAAAGTACATACCAGCAACTTCAAGATCATGGGATTCTCCCAGTCTGTCCCCCTGGATGAGCTGGTGGCCCTGGGCCGCGAAAAGGGCCTGCCTGTTATTGAGGACCTGGGCAGCGGCTCCCTGGTGGATCTGGAGCAGTTCGGCATCCACGATGAGCCCACCGTCCAGCAGAGCGTAAAAGCAGGGGTGGACATCATCTCCTTCAGCGGCGACAAGCTGCTGGGCGGCCCCCAGGCGGGCATCATCCTGGGCAAGGCGGAGTATATCCGCCAGCTCAAACGCCACCCTCTGGCCCGGGCCATGCGGGTGGACAAGATGACCATTGCCGCCCTGCGGGAGACCCTCTACGCCTATACCGACGAGGAGCTGGCCTGCCGGGAGATCCCGGTGCTGGCCATGCTGGGTGCCAAGAGCCACCAGCTGCGGGAGAAAGCCGGCGTCCTCTGCGCCATGCTCCAGGAGCAGGGCGTGGGCGCCCAGGTGATACCCACCCAGGACCAGGTGGGCGGCGGCTCCGTCCCCACCCAGCTTCTGGACGCCTGGGCGGTAGCCATCGACCCCGGCAGGCTGACGGTGGATCAGCTGGAGGAGAAGCTGCGGCTTCGTCCGCTGCCCATCATCGGCCGCATTACCCATGAACAGTATATCCTGGATGTCCGCACCCTGATGGAGCGTGACTTCCCCTATATCGCCCAGACTGCCGGGGAGGTAGTAAAATGAAGCATGTGATCATCGGCACCGCCGGTCATGTGGACCACGGCAAGACCCTGCTGGTCAAAGCCCTCACCGGCATCGACACTGACCGGCTGGTGGAGGAAAAGAAGCGGGGCATTACCATCGAGCTGGGTTTTGCCCACCTGGATTTTGACGATGGCACTCAGGCAGGCATCGTAGACGTGCCTGGCCACGAAAAATTTATCAAAAACATGCTGGCCGGCGCGGGAGGCATTGACCTTGCCATGCTGGTGGTAGCCGCCGACGAGGGCTTCATGCCCCAGACGGTGGAGCACCTGGGCATTCTCTCTCTCCTGGGTATCCAGGACGGCCTGGTGGTCATCACCAAGGCGGATATGGTGGACCCGGAGTGGGTGGAAATGGTCAAGGATGACGTGGCCGCCCAGGTGGAGGGCACCTTCCTGGAGGGCAAGCCGGTATTCACCGTCTCCGCTTACACCGGCCAGGGTATCGCAGAGCTGCGGGAGGCCCTCAAACAGCTGGTACACAAGGCATCGGAGAAAAATCTCCGTACCCCCTTCCGCCTGCCCATCGACCGGGTGTTCTCTGTGGACGGCTTCGGTACCGTGGTCACCGGCACCCTGATCGAAGGAAGCGTCTCCGAGGGAGACATGGCGGAGATACTGCCCACCGGAGTAGAGGCCCGGGTGCGCAACCTCCAGGTCCACGGCAAGGATGTGGACACCGCCTTTGCCGGACAGCGGGTAGCGGTGAACCTGGCGGGCATCCGCAAGGCGGATCTGACCCGTGGCGACACCATTGCCAAGCCCGGCTCCGTCAAGGTCTCTCTGATGCTGGACGTGCGGCTGCAGAACCTGAAAAATTCTCAGCGCACCATTCTCAACAACTCCCAGGTCCATTTGTACCACGGCTCTGCTGTACGGCTGGCCAAGGTGGTACTGCTGGACCGTGACGCCCTGCAGCCCGGCGAGAACTGCTACGCCCAGCTGCGGATGACCGAGGAGATCGCCGCCAAGCCCGGCGACCGGTTCGTGATCCGGTTCTTCTCCCCCCTGGAGACCATCGGCGGCGGCGTGGTGCTGGACGACTGTCCCCGCCGCCACAAGCGCAACGATCCCCATGTGCTGGAGATCCTGGCCATCAAGGAGGGCGGCTCCGGCGACGAAAAGCTGATGCAGACCGTGGCGGAGCACGGCCACAGCCTGCCCACCCTGGAGAAGCTGGCATCTCAGCTGAACCGGGAAACGGAGGAGCTGAAGGAGGAGCTGGACGCCCTGTGCCAGGGCGGCAAACTCCTGGAACCCCTGCCGGGACGGTACCTCTCCGGCGCCGTATTCGACAAGCTCTGGGACAACTGCCGGGGCCTTCTGGAGCAATACCACAAGCAGAATCCCCTCCACGCAGGCATGAAGGTGGCGGAGCTGCGGCAGAAGCTGTTCAAGGCCACCGATCAGGCCATTGCCGACGCCATCCTGGCTGCCATGGCGCAGGAAGGGAAGATCAAGGCGGTATCCGACCGCTACGCCCTGGCGGACTTCTCCGTCCACCTGACCAAGCGGCAGAACAACATCCGGGAGAAGCTCCTGCAGATCTACCGGAAAGCAGGGCTGGAGGTGCCGGGCCTGGACGAGGTATACGCCTCCTTCCCGCCCAACGAGCAGGGCGACTGCAAGCAGGTGGTGGAGAGCATGGTCACCGGCGGCGAGCTGGTGCTGCTGACTCCTCAGCTGTGCATCCACCGGCAGGTCTATGACGACATCTGTGAGAAAACCAAGGCCTTTATGGCGGAACACCCGGAGCTGACCCTGGCGGAATTCCGTGACCTCCTGGGCACCTCCCGGAAATACGCTCTGGCTGTGCTGGAGTATTACGACAAGAACAAGATCCTGAAAAAAGACGGAGATATCCGGCGGCTGGGCCTGGGCTTCTGACAGCCCGGCCCGTCCGCCTCGATAAATTGCATACTATTTATAGATATATTCTATCAGTCAATTATTTTAGTTGCGCAATCACAAATTATATGGTAGAATCGCGCTGCATATGGGAGTAGAAGGGTGCTGGTGTGCCCCCTGGTCTTCAAAACCAGTGATAGGGGTGAAGAGCCTCTTAGGTGGGTTCGATTCCCACATATTCCCGCCATACCCGGCGGCGCGTCATCCTCGCGCCGCCGGGTATTTTTCATATGTACCGCGACTCGCCGTCTGGAAGGAGGCCCTGTATGGACATTGACATCAAAGAACTGGAAGCCTTTGCCTGTGTGGTAGAGAAGGGCAGCTTTTCCCGGGCCGCGGAGGCTCTGTATCTGACCCAGCCCACCATCAGCGCCCATGTGGCATCCCTGGAGCGCAAGCTCAACATCAAGCTCCTGGTGCGCACCACCAAGGAGATCTATCCCTCCGACGCGGGCAATCTCCTCTATGAGTACGCCAAGGAGATCCTGCGTCTCAGGACCAACGCGGTACAGGCCATCAAGGCCTTCTCCAAGGAGATGCGGGGCACCGTATCGGTGGCGGCGTCCACCATCCCCGGACAGTACTATCTGCCAAAGCTCATTCAGAACTTCCGGGCCACCTATCCCGACATCAGCTTCAGCCTGCAGATCCTGGACAGCGCTGAGGTAGCCGAGCAGGTCTCCGCCCGGAAGGTGGAGATCGGCTTTACCGGCACCATTATCAATCTGCCCAAGTGCGTCTACCAGGTACTGGCGGAGGACCGCCTGGTGATCATCACCCCCAATACCCCCCACTACCAGGCCTACCTCTCCACCGGGTTCCCCACCCGGCAGATCACCCAGGAGACCTTTATCAGCCGTGAGGCCGGCAGCGGCACCCGGCTGGAGACGGAAAACTTCCTCAAGGAGATGGGGGTCAATCCCAAGGACATCCGCATCGCCGTGGAGGTACGCTCCACCGAGAGCATCAAGCAGATGGTCAGCGAAGGACTGGGCATTGCCGTGATCTCCAAGAGCGCCTCTGAGGACTACTGCCAGTTCAAAAAGATCCTGGCTTTCAATTTCGACAACGTGAGCCTTCGGCGCAAACTTTATCTGGTGCGCCACAAGAACAACATCCTCTCCCCCATCGCCCAGGCCTTCTATGACTATGTCTCCGATACCTGCAGCGATAAGAGCAAGACCGAGACTGAGAAGCCCCGTTGAGGTTGTTTCGATTTATAGATATTATCTATAATTATTATATATTGCATTTTAAAATCTTCCTGCTTTTTTCCTTGTACTTTGCGGCAGTTTACAATAAAATAATGGTGTCAGGTTGGCGTCGCTGTCGAGCCTGTGAATTATGAATATTGTTGGATGACGTTTTCGGGAGACCTGCTGATGGGCGGGGCCGAAGGAATAAGCGCCGGGGGCAGCCAATCCCGGTGTGAAGATCTCAGGCGAACAGACCGGAAACTGACAACCCTCTGGAGAGCGAAAGCGCCGAAGGAGCAACCTGCCTTGGCAGGGAATCTCTCAGGTTAGGTAACAGAGCAAGGCAGTGAATTAGTTTTTAGTTCATATCGCCTTGCTCTGTTTTTCTCTTATGAGACAGCGCAGGCCGTCACAGAGGAGGACACCCCGTTCATGAGTACCATCGGCAACCCCAGGGATTTCCTGATCCTGACCAATAATCCGCTGGTCGTCTCCTGTATGGAGGGCCGGGGGCTGTACACCATAGCGTTTCATCCGGAAAAGAGCTACCGGGAAATTCTGGTGATGGCCCGGGACAAGGTCTATGTGGGCCATACCCTGTATACCCACCCTCTCTCCGGCAGTGTCAAGCCCAATGAAACTCCCTATAAGTCCGTGATCGTCTCCATGGAGCCCCACGGCTTTGATTCCCAGCAGGCGGAGATCATCAGCAACGCTATCGGCGTGTGCGACAAGTTTGTCCCCTGCACCCGGCAGTATACCCAGCAGGTGCTGGAGGACTTCCAGCTCATCGACTATACCCTGCTCTGCGGCGCCATCGGTTTCGACGCCGTGGCAGGTCTTAGTAATAAAAAGTAAGAAAGAAGGAGGTGTTCACTTTGAAATTGGAACTGGGCTATATCCAGATCAATGACATCCAGTTTTCAAAGGAATGCAAGGTAGAAAACAGCACCCTGTTTGTCGACCCGGACGCTGTCAAGGCATTCATGTACGAAGATGACGACGTGAAGGCCTGGGTCAAGGACTTCAGCTTCGACGTTGCCAAGCCTGGCGAGAGCGTCCGTATCACCCCCGTCAAGGACGTGATCGAACCCCGGGTCAAGGTAGAGGGCCCCGGCGGTGTGTTCCCCGGCGTCATCTCCAAGGTTGACACCGTCGGCAGCGGCAAGACTCATGTCCTGCGCGGCATGGCCGTTGTCACCGCCGGCAAGATCGTTGGCTTCCAGGAAGGCATCATCGACATGACCGGTCCCGGCGCCGACTACACTCCGTTCTCCAAGCTCAACAACTTCGTGGTCGTGGCCGAGCCTGCCGAGGGCTATCAGGATCACAAGCACGAGTATGAGCACGCTGTCCGGATCGCCGGCCTGCGGGCCGCCACCTTCATCGGTGAGATCGGCCGGAACGTGACCCCCGACGAGACCGAGGAGTTTGAGACCCTGGGCATCAAGGAAGGCATCGAGAAGTATCCCGACCTGCCCCGTGTGGCCTATGTCCACATGCTGCAGAGCCAGGGCCTGCTCCACGACACCTACGTCTACGGCGTGGATGCCAAGCGCAGCCTGACCACCATCCTCAACCCCACCGAGACCATGGATGGCGCCATCATCAGCGGTAACTGCGTGTCCGCCTGCGACAAGAACACCACCTATCATCACCAGAACAACCCCGTGGTGAAGGCTATGTTCGCCGCTCACGGCAAGACCCTCAACTACGTCTGCAACATCATCACCAACGAGAACGTGTACCTGGCTGACAAGCAGCGCTCCTCCGACTGGACCGCCAAGCTCTGCCGGCTGCTGGATCTGGATGGTGCTATCGTGTCTCAGGAAGGCTTCGGCAACCCCGATACCGACCTGATCATGAACACCAAGAAGATCGAGCTCCAGGGCGTCAAGACCACCATCATCACCGACGAGTATGCCGGCCAGGATGGTAAGTCCCAGTCCCTGGCTGACGCCGATCCTCTGGCTGATGCCGTGGTCACCGGCGGCAACGCCAACGAGGTCATCATCCTGCCCAAGCTGGACAAGGTGATCGGCACCCTGGATTACGTGGATGTCATCGCCGGCGGCCATGCCGGTTCCCTGCGTCCCGACGGCACCATCGAGGCCGAGCTCCAGGTTATTACCGGCGCTACCAACGAGATGGGCTTCAACCGTCTCAGCGCCCGATAATGAGAGAAAGGAGGATCATTCATTATGAGTTATAAAGTTGTACATTATATCAACCAGTTCTTCGCCAACATCGGCGGCGAGGAAATGGCTCACGTGGCTCCCGAGCTGCGGGATGGCTTTGTGGGCCCCGGCATGGCTCTGAACAACGCCTGGAAGGGCGAGGCCGAGATCGTCAAGACCATCGTCTGCGGCGACTCCTACTTCGCTGAGCACGAGGCTGACGCCAAGGCTCAGATCCTGGACTGGGTCAAGGCTGAGAAGCCCGACTTCTTCATTGCCGGCCCCGCCTTCAACGCCGGCCGTTACGGCTACGCCTGCGCCACCATCTGCGCCGCTGTGCAGGATGAGCTGGGCATCCCCGTCCTCACCGGTATGTACGAGGAGAACCCCGGCGCCGACCTGAAGAACAAGGTTCTGATGATCGCCACCGCCAACAGCGCTGCCGGCATGCGCAAGGCCGCTCCCGCCATGGCAAAGCTGGCCCTGAAGATGATGAAGGGCGAGAAGATCGGTGCCTCCTGCGAAGAGGGTTATATGCCCAACGGCATCCGCAAGAACTTCTTTGAGAAGGAAGTGGGCGCCAAGCGCGCGGTGGATATGCTGGTGGCCAAGCTTAACGGCAAGCCCTTCACCACCGAGTATCCCATGCCCTCCTTCGACCGTGTGGCCCCCAACCCCGCCGTCAAGGATCTGAGCAAGGCGACCATCGCCCTGTGCACCTCCGGCGGTATTGTCCCCAAGGGCAACCCCGACCACATCGAGTCCTCCTCCGCCTCCCACTACGGTGAGTACTGCATCGCCGGCGTGGAGACGCTGACCTCCGACAAGTACGAGACCGCCCACGGCGGTTACGATCCGGTCTATGCCAATGAGAACCCCAACCGCGTCCTGCCTGTGGATGTGATGCGGGATCTGGAGCGCGAGGGCAAGATCGGTAAGCTCCACGACTACTTCTATACCACTGTTGGTAACGGTACCTCCGTGGCCAACGCCAAATCTTTTGCTGCCGAGTATGCTCAGAAGCTGCTCCAGGCCGGTGTTCATGCCGTTATCATGACCAGTACCTGAGGTACCTGCACGCGTTGCGGTGCAACGATGGTTAAAGAGATCGAGCGGGCCGGTATCCCTGTGGTGCATATGTGCACGGTCACTCCTATCTCCATGACGGTGGGCGCCAACAGAATCGTTCCCACCATTGCAATCCCCCACCCCCTGGGCAACCCCGCCCTCTCCCCTGAGGATGAGAAGGCTCTCCGCCGCAAGCTGGTGGAGCGTGCCCTGGAGGCTCTGACCACTGAGGTCGAGGACCAGACCATTTTCGAGGTCTGATCTCCTAATTGACCAGATAACCGGTATGGGGTTATACTGTATTTGCGGATATGGATACCCCATACCGGACATTCTGAGGAACAGGAGCTTACAGCCACTATGAGCAAGATTTATGATGTTATCATTCTGGGCGCCGGCCCTGCGGGTCTGACCGCCGGGCTCTACGCCGGCAGAAGCCGCCTGAGCACCCTGATTATCGAGAAGGGCCAGGACGGCGGACAGATCGCCATTACCGACGAGATCGAAAACTACCCCGGCCAGATGGTCGAGGGCGAGAGCGGCCCCAGCCTGATCGCCCGCATGACCGAGCAGGCCAAGAAGTTCGGCGCCGAGCGCTGCTCCGACGTGATCAAGAGCGTGGAGCTGACCGGCGACGTGAAAAAGCTGGTAGGCGCCAAGGGCGAGTATCTCGCCAAGAGCGTCATCATTGCCACCGGCGCCTTCCCCAAGCCCATCGGCTGTGAGAACGAAGGCAAGTTCACCGGCAAGGGCATCTCCTTCTGCGCCACCTGTGACGCGGCCTTCTTCGAGGACTTTGAGGTCTACGTGGTAGGCGGCGGCGACAGCGCCGTGGAGGAGGCCATGTACCTGACCAAGTTCGCCCGGAAGGTGACCATTATCCACCGCCGGAACGAGCTGCGGGCGGCCAAATCCATTCAGGAGAAAGCCTTCAAGAACCCCAAGCTCCACTTTATGTGGGACACCGTCGTGGTCCGGGTGGACGGCGACGAGCTGCTCAACTCCATGACGGTCAAGAATGTCAAGACCGGCGAGCTGACTACTATCACCGCGGACGAGGACGACGGCCTCTTCGGTCTGTTCGGCTTCATCGGCTACAACCCCAACTCCCAGCTCTTTGATGGGATGCTGGAGATGGAGAACGGCTACATCAAGACCGACGAGAACATGCACACCAGCATCCCCGGTGTGTTTGCCGCCGGCGACATCCGTGTCAAGAGCCTGCGCCAGGTGGTCACCGCCGCCGCTGACGGCGCTATCGCTGCCATGCAGGCTGAGCATTATGTCAGCAACCACTGATTCTTGATTGATTCTTGACAAGAGATAAGATATACTATTCTTATCAACAACACAAAGGAGGAGTTTCCCATGCTCGAGCTGGATAAGAACACCTTTGAGGCCGAAGTGCTGAAGGCCGAGGGCAAGGTCCTGGTAGATTTCTACGGTGACGGCTGCGTTCCCTGCGCTGCCCTGATGCCCCACGTTCACGCTTTTGCCGAGACCTACGGCGACAAGATCAAGTTCTGCGCCCTGAACACCACCAAGGCCCGCCGTCTGGCCATCAGCCAGAAGATCCTGGGCCTGCCCGTCATCGCCATCTATGAGAACGGTGAGATGATCGATTCCTGTGTCAAGGATGACGCCACTCCCGAGAACGTAGAGGCCATGATCAAGAAGTACGTGTAAGCGCGTACCCCCTACCCCTGATAGATACCGCAAGGTTTCTATAATAAAAAATCTATTGCAAAGGAGGAAAGAGACATGAGCATCTTGGCTGGTAAAAAGGTCATCATCATCGGTGACCGCGATGGTATTCCCGGCCAGGCCATCGAGGCCTGTGCGGAATCTGCCGGCGCTGAGGTCGTGTTTTCCTCGACGGAGTGCTTCGTCTGAACAGCCGCTGGTGCAATGGATCTGGAAAATCAGAAGCGGGTTAAGGAACTCGCCGAGCAGTATGGTCCCGAGAACGTTGTCGTTCTGCTGGGTGCCGCTGAGGGTGAGGCTTCCGGCCTGGCCGCCGAGACGGTGACCAATGGCGATCCCACTTATGCCGGTCCGTTGACAGGAGTCTCGTTGGGACTCAAGGTTTACCATGTGTGCGAGCCCGAAGTCAAGGCAGAATTCGATCCCGCCGTCTATGACGAGCAAGTCAGCATGATGGAGATGGTGCTGGATGTTGATGATATCATCAACGAAATGACCAGCATCCGGGAGCAGTACTGCAAGTACTAAGGGTGTAAGACATGCCTATCGGGCGGCGGCTAAAGCCGCCGCCCTTCCGTCTTTCTGTCACTATAAATGGCTGCAGGAGCAATTGCCGCCCGCGGGCCACGCCATATGGTAAGGAAGCACTTATCCCCCGCAGCAGGAGAACTGCTGCATCGATTTATAGCGATTGACGGGCCGTCCTTTGGGCGGTCCCCGGAAAAACAATACAAGAAAGGCTGTGGACAGTATGAAAAGTGTTATCAAAGGCGCCGGATATATTCTGGTGCACACCCCCGATATGGTTCTTCATAACGGAACCACTCAGACTACCGAGCGGATCGTGAACCCCGACGGCGAGTACCTCAAGGAGCTGCCCAAGCACATCCGCACCTTCGACCAGGCCCTCAGCTACTGGCCCAACCAGGTGTACATCGGCAACAAGACCCCCGATGAGCTGGCCGCCGTGCCCCAGCCCTGGTGTGACAAGGTCTGTGATGTCAATGACCGCTACGGCCACTTCGGCCAGATCATGCCCCAGGAGGAGTTCCTTCTGCTGATGCAGGCCTGCGACGTGTTCGGCCTTGTCAAGCTGGAGAAGGGCTTCGTGGAGGCCCACAAGGCCGCCCTGGCTGCCAACCCCATCATCGATGAGACCATCATGGCCCGCATCCCCGCTGAGCAGACCGAGGCCGCCGAGATCCAGCGTCTGGTGGACGAGGAGCACTCCGAGGGTCTGTACCACAACGGTGAGCTGGTGGGCTGCGTCAACCGCGCTCACGACATCGATGTGAACCTGTCCGCCCACGTGATGCACGAGAACATCGTCAGCAAGGCCAGCTCTGTCATGGCGCTTCTGTCTGCCGTGAAGAACGCCGGCATTGCCAAGGAGGATGTGGAATACGTGGTGGACTGCGCCGAGGAGGCCTGCGGCGACATGAACCAGCGCGGCGGCGGCAACTTCGCCAAGAGCGCTGCTGAGATCGCCGGTCTGCCCAACGCCACCGGTTCCGATGCCCGCGGCTTCTGTGCCGCTCCCGCCCACGCCATGATCGAGGCTGCCGCCCTGGTGGCTTCCGGCGCCTACAAGACCGTTGTCGTCACCGCCGGCGGCTGCACCGCCAAGCTGGGCATGAACGGCAAGGACCACGTGAAGAAGGGCCTGCCCATCATGGAGGACATGATCGGCGGCTTTGCCGTGGTAGTCACCCAGGACGACGGCGTCAGCCCCGAGATCAACCTGGATATGCTGGGCCGCCACACCGTGGGTACCGGCTCCGCTCCTCAGGCCGTTATCTCCAGCCTGGTCACCAACCCCCTGGATAAGCACGGTCTGAAGATCACCGATATCGACAAGTACTCCCCCGAGATGCAGAACCCCGACATCACCAAGCCCGCCGGCGCCGGTGATGTGCCTCTGGCCAACTACAAGATGATCGCCGCTCTGGCTGTCAAGCGCGGTGAGCTGCAGAAGGCTGATCTGGCCTCCTTCCCCGCCAAGCACGGCCTCACCGGCTGGGCTCCCACCCAGGGCCACATTCCCTCCGGCGTGCCTTACATCGGTTTCGCCCGTGAGGATATCATGGCTGGTAAGCTCAACCGCGTCATGATCATCGGCAAGGGCTCCCTGTTCCTGGGCCGTATGACCAACCTGTTCGACGGCGTGTCCTTCGTCATCCAGGCCAACACCGGCGCTGAGGAGACCCAGGCCGGCGTCAGCGAGGAAGAAGTCAAGGGCATGATCGCCAAGGCCATGCGTGACTTTGCTGCCACGCTGATGGCTCAGGCTGAGTAAGCGGGAGGCCCATCATGAGTAATTTGGAAAAAACCATTGCCAAGGCCTTCCTGGAGATGGCAGAAGGCCTGGAGACTGGCTCCTTCGGCCCCCGGCCGAAGATCGCCATCACCGGCATGGGCAGTGAGCATGGCGAGGAGAACGCCATGAAGGCTGCCCGTATGGCCGCCGCCCGTGGTGTGGATGTGTACTACATCGGCACCCTGGAGGCCGAGGGCGTCACCACTGTCCATGTGGACAACGAGGACGAGGGCCACAAGAAGATGGAGCAGATGGTGGAGTCCCATGAGGTGGACGGCGCCGTCACCATGCACTTCCCCTTCCCCATCGGCGTATCCACCGTGGGCCGTGTGGTCACCCCCGCCTACGGTAAGGAGATGTTCATCGCCACCTCCACCGGCACCTCCAGTGCCGACCGCATCGAGGGCATGATCAAGAACGCGGTCTACGGCATCATCACCGCCAAGGCCTGCGGCGTGGAGAATCCCACCGTTGGCATCCTGAACGTGGACGGCGCCCGCCAGACCGAGATGGCCCTCAACACGCTGAAGGAGAACGGTTACGAGTTTGAGTGGGCCACTTCCGCCCGCGCCGACGGCGGCGCTGTGCTCCGCGGCAACGACGTTCTAAAGGGCACCCCCGACGTTCTGATCTGCGACAGCCTCACCGGCAACGTTCTGGTGAAGATGCTCTCCGCCTATACCACCGGCGGCAGCTTTGAGGCCACCGGTTACGGCTACGGCCCCGGCATCGGCCCCGGCTACGACAAGCTGGTGCTGATCGTGTCCCGTGCTTCCGGTGCTCCTCTGGTGGCCAACGCCCTGGAGTTTGCCGGTCAGCTGGTGAAGGGCAAGGTGTTTGAGGTTGCCGCCAAGGAGTTTGCCGCTGCCGAGAAGGCAGGTCTGAGCAAGATCCTGGCAGACCGCAAGGCCGCTGCCAAGGGTGCCGCTGCCGACGAGGAGGAGGTCAAGGCACCTCCTGCTGAGCCCTGCACCGCCAGCATCCCCGGTATTGAGGTCATGGACCTGGAAGACGCCGCCAAGGTACTGTGGAAAGCCGGTATCTACGCTGAGACCGGCATGGGCTGCACCGGCCCCCTGGTGATGATGAGCGACGCCAACCACGATAAGGCCGTGGAGCTGCTGAAGGCCGCGGGTTACATCGGTTAAGGAGGCATACAAGATGAAAGTCATCGATACCGTCAACAAGACGGAGCTGGATCTCACCACCGATCAGCTGGTAGACCTGGTGGCTAACCACAACCGTCAGGTAGATCTGATCTTCAACGAGAAGCGTACCGACGAGGACGGCTATCTCAGCTGGGATCAGGAAAACTGGACCTGTGTGGACGGCAAGCGGTTTATCCGCAGCTACTTCCTCCAGGGCCGGGCCCTCAGCGACTACAGCGGCTATAACAAGTATGATATGGCCGGTTACTTCCTCCCTGAGGAGGCCGCCGAGGTCCGTCTGGGCTGATGCTCCATCTGTAACATGAAAAACATCCGCTGCCGGTAATCCGGCAGCGGATGTTCTTTTTTACGGCAGCAGTTATTCCTCTCACTTACTGGAAAAGCAGCAAGGCCGCTGGTATCCCAGCGGCCTTGTGATACATGATCATATAGACTTATCCTTTGGCCAGGGTCAGGAGCTGCTCTGTCAGTTCCGCCGGATTCTCCGGCAGCAGTACTGCCCCCCGGTCTGCCAGCTCCTGCCGGCTGCGATAACCCCAAGGTGCTGCTGCCGGCAGCATCCCTACCGCCAGAGCAAAGGTAATATCCGTTCCGCTGTCCCCAACATAGGCGATCTCCTCCGGGGGCAGATTCAGCTGCGCCAGAACCGGTGCGGCAGCGCCGGGGTCCGGCTTCAAGGGCCGTCCCTCCGCCCGGCCCAGCACGAACCGGAACGGTACCTCCGGGAAAAAGTGTTGGATAATCGCCTGCGCGGTAGCCTCCGTCTTATTACTGAGGATGCCCAGCGCCAGCCCCGCCCCGGAGAGTCGGGAGAGCATGTCCTGGACACCTGGATAGTAGTCCGTCTGCTCTGTACAATGGAAACGGTAATCATCCTTATAGCGGGCCAGGATGGCCTCAATGACTTCCTCCGAAGTTCCCTCCGGAGACGCTTTATGTACTGCCTCCCGGATCCCGCCGCCTACAAAGCCTTCACATACCCGCACCGGGTGAGTGGGCAGGCCCTGGGCTGCCAGTGCCCGGTTCAGTGCTCCGGCAATATCAGGAATGGTATCCAGAAGGGTACCATCCAGGTCAAATACCACCGCTTTGATCATATAAAATGCCTCCTTCCGCCCTATGGCGGCACAAGTATTTGTATTATAGCACGAGGGAAATGGGCTGTCAATTTGTACGGTTTCAGGTATAAAAACCTCAGAAAAGCAAATTCAAAGCGCTTTCAATTTCATTGGCTGATTGACTTTCCGCACAAAGTGCAGTATGCTATGGACAGGCAAAATTCTGATGGGAGGTAATACCATGAACACAGCAGAACTCAAACAATTCTGCACAGAAGTTCGCCGCGATATTATTAACATGACGGCCAATGCCGGCAGCGGCCACCCCGGCGGTTCCCTGTCCGCCACCGAGCTGATGAGCGCTATTTTCTGCACTCAGATGCGTATTGATCCTAAGAACCCCAAGGACCCCAACCGGGACCGTTTTGTCCTGAGCAAGGGACACTCTGCTCCCTGCTACTACGGCGTCCTGGCGGAGCTGGGCTTTTTTGACAAGGCGGAGTTCCAGAACTTCCGCCAGCTCCACGGCATTCTTCAGGGTCACCCCGATATGAAGAAGATCCCCGGCGTGGACGCTTCCACCGGCTCTCTGGGCCAGGGCGTCTCCATCGCTGTGGGTATGGCACTGGGTGCCAAATACCTGGGCAAGGATACCAAGGTGTTCACCATCCTGGGCGATGGCGAGTGCCAGGAGGGCCAGGTCTGGGAGGCCTTTATGGCTGCCAACCACTATAAGCTGGACAATCTGACGGTTGCCATCGACAACAATGGCCTGCAGATCGACGGCACCAACGACGAAGTCATGAGCCTGGGCGACATGGCCGCCAAGCTCAAAGCCTTTGGCTTCCACACCATCGAGCTGGCTGACGGCAACGATATCGAGGCCGTTGTGGCCGCTCTCAACGAGCCCACGGAGCCTGGCAAGCCCAAGGCTATCCTGGCCCACACCGTCAAGGGCAAGGGCGTCAGCTACATGGAAAACCAGGTGGGCTGGCACGGCAAGGCGCCCAATGAGGAGCAGCGCCAGCAGGCTTTGAAGGAATTGGAGGGCTGAGATAATGAGTGAAAAAGCAACGAGAGCCGCTTACGGCGAGGCCCTGGCTGAGCTGGGTGCCGTCAACGATAAGGTAGTGGTGCTGGATGCCGACCTGGCCCATGCCACCATGACCGTTACCTTCAAAAACGCATTCCCCGAGCGCCATTTCAACGCCGGTATCGCGGAAGCCAACATGGTAGACATGGCCGCCGGTATGTCCACGATGGGTCTGATCCCCTTCTGCTCCACCTTCGCCATGTTCGGCGCCGGCCGGGCTTATGAGCAGGTCCGCAACTCCATCGCCTACCCCAAGCTCAATGTAAAGCTGGCCATGACCCACGCCGGCGTATCCGTGGGCGAGGACGGCGGCAGCCATCAGTGCATCGAGGATCTGGCTCTGATGCGGGCCATCCCCGGCATGACCGTCATCTGCCCCGCCGATGCCAACGAGACCCGTAAGGCCGTATTTGCCGCCGCTGAGATGCAGGGCCCTGTGTATCTGCGTCTGGCCCGTCTGGCTTCCCCTGTCTTTGAGGAGGATTATCCCTTCGAGATCGGCAAGGCCAACGTCATGCGGGACGGCACGGATGTGGCAGTATTTGCTACTGGCCTGATGGTCAGCGCCGCTCTGGAAGCTGCCAAGCTTCTGGAGGCCGAGGGCAAGAGCGTGGCCGTCATCAACGTCCACACCATCAAGCCCATTGATGCCCAGTGCGTCATGGACTATGCGCAGAAGTGCAGCCGCGTAGTCACTGTGGAGGAGCACAGTGTCATCGGCGGCTTGGGCGATGCAGTGGCCGATGTCCTCATGGGCAAGATCTGCTGCCAGTTCAAGAAGATCGGCATTCAGGATCAGTTCGGTCAGTCCGGCAAGGCCAAGGAAGTCCTCAAGGAGTACGGCCTCACCGCTCCTCAGATCGCTGAGAGCATCAAGGAGATTTTCTAAGGGGCCTGCCGCTCCCACTTGGGAAGCGCACTAGTTTCGTGCCTCCCGTTTTCCCGGCAGCCCCCATGGGCTCCGGGTACCATGCTGTGTAAAAGAGGTATAGGAAAATGAGCAAACCTGTCATCGGTCTGGTAGCCGCCGAGGACGCCCGGATTGCCCCCGACAAGCACATGGTCAACACATCCTATCTTCAGGCCCTTATTGCCGCCGGGGCCACCCCCCTGGTCATTCCTGTGGATGAGGATGCCAGCCGGGCCGGTGAATACCTTCCCCTGCTGGACGGCCTCCTGGTACCTGGAGGAGAGGATATTTGTCCCTCCTTCTACGGTCAGTCTCCTGTGCCCCAGGTTGTCTACACCTATGCAGACAAAGACCGCATGGATCTGGCCCTGGTCCGCATGGCTGCAGAGGCTGGACTTCCAGTATTTGGTATCTGCCGGGGTCTGCAGATCATCAACGTGTGTTTTGGAGGCACCCTTATTCAGGACTTGCCCTCCCAACGCCCCGGTTCTCTCGTCCACACATCGGACAAGGATACTCTTCGGACTCATGAGGCCCGATTAGTCCCCGGTTCCCTGATGGAACGCCTGCTGAGAAACGAGCCTTTGATGGTCAATACCTATCACCACCAGGCCGTGGACGTCCTGGCCCCCGGTTTTTCCATTACCGCCTTTGCTGAGGACGGTGTGGTGGAGGCCATTGAGGACAACGTCAGAAACATCTATGCTGTCCAGTGGCACCCGGAGCGGTTGGTGGAGGCATATCCCCGTTTTCGTCCTCTATTCCGCTATTTGGTGGAACAGGCCGTCATTTGGCGGACTGCACACCGATATTGACCGTCTTTCCCTGACAAAATAGATGACGCCCTGCCGCCAGTTGGCGGCAGGGCGTTTTTCTATAAATGATCTTTCGCAAAAATTGACGATAGATGGCCAGCCATTAGCCTTCAATTATCGATCCGGAACTCCACTGCACCGGCGGCACCGGCAGCGATCTCATACTGGGGGAACACCACCACCGGAGTACCGTCCTCACTGATATAGAACGAGGTATTCTCATCTACTGTGGTGAAGCCGCCGTCCTCCGCCGAGAAGAAGTAGGTAAAACCATCCTCATCCACACTGGCGTCGATCTGTTTCTGGATCGCCTCGTTGCAGATCTCTACCCAATCCTCACCCAGCAGATCTTCCAGGGTGATGTCCCGATCCTCCGCCAGATCCAGATTATAGAAGTACAGCTTATTATAGGCATTAAAAGACCCTTGGAACAGGTTGACCACAAAGGAAACCGTGGTGTCCGTCTGGCTCTTGATCTCGTAATCCACGATCACATCCATCTGGCGCTGTTCCCACTCTTCCTCTGTACCGCCGGTCGCCAGATAGGCCTCCCGGTATTCCTCCCAGAGCTGCTTCGTCTCCTCCAGATGAGCATCGACCCGCTCCTGAATCTCCGCATTCACTTTCTGTGCCAAATCGTCATTTCCCTCTGTCTGGATCTCCGGTACGGACACATGGTAATTGATCTGATCCTTTACCGTGTCATAATCCCGCACTGTGAGCACCTGAAAAAAGCTGCCCAGCACAGGGATCTCCGCTGCGGCTGACGCAAAGCCGGGAAACAGATTCAGTCCGCCCACCAGCAGTACAAAGCAGGCGGCAAAAGTTCCCACTGTACGCAGGACGCGCCGCCTCCGGGCACGACGGCGATTCGCCCGCCCCTGGCATATACCGGCCCACACCCGTCCGCCTAATTCCTCAGGCAGCGGGATGTCCTCATACGCCTTCTTTGCGTCTTTGAATTCATCCATATATTTCTTCTCCTTCCAGCGATAGTCTCAGCTTTTTCAAAGCTGTGTACAGACGGGTCTTTACGGTATTCAAATTCCAACCGGTGACCTCGCTGATCTCTTTGAGGGATAGCTCCTCATAAAAGCGCAGTTTGATCACCGTCTGCAATTCCAAAGGCAGCTCCTCTACACGCCGCTGCAGCAGTTCATCCGCCGGCAGCGGGTCCTCATAACTCCCTTCGTCCAATTCCTCCGGCGGCAGCAGGGTGACGCGTTTTTGCCGCCGCAGAACGTCTGTACATACATTTATTAAAATGCGGTAAAACCAGGCCCGCAGGGCATCCGGCTCCTGAAGGCTATCCATTTTCTCCAGTGCCCTGCAGACCGCGGTCTGTACCGCATCCAGAGCCTCTTCCCTGTTTTTCAGATAGCTGTAAGCCAAACGGTAAAACCGCGCCTGATTTTCCACTAAAAAGCTGGTCAGCTGTTCTTCCTGAATTCTTGCCACGCGAAAAATCCTTTCCGCTCCATTCTGTCTGTTAGACGAATGAGCTAATTCATAAGTTCTCATTTTCTGCTGTTATATAAAAAATATATCCCATTGTACTCCCAATGGCAAGAAAATCGTGGAGATGCCGGTGGCATCTCCACGATTTGTCAAATCCCATAGGTCATGGTAAGCGGGTCCTGGAACAAGGGAAGATGGGGCGGCGCAAACGTATACCAGACAAACAGCACCGCCAATGTGGCAAACAGAGCTGCCGCCACCGCCTGGAGTGGTCCGTTGCGCATGGGCAGGTACTCTGTCAGATGCCCCTCCAGCAAAAATGCAGCAGCCGCAGCCACATAAAAAATAGCAATGTCCACCCACATAACGGAAATTCCCAGCGCCCCAGTATAGCCGTAATAAAGCAATGGGATAAGCAAAAGGCCTCCTACAGCTCCTACCAGCTTTGCTGTCCAATATCCCTGACAGCGGCCTCCAAACACCATGGAAACCAAAGCTGTCAGAAGCAGCGGCACAAACAGCAGCTTCATATGCTCCCATGTGGATTCATTGACGGCAGAAAAAGCTCCCACAACAGGATTTTTCCCGCTCCATTCATAAAGAAAATGAAGCAGCGTTCCGGCAGCGCTGGTAAACAGGAATTCACCGATCCGCCACTTCCGGCATGTGTTTTCCATCTGCATCCTCCTTTGTGGTTTTTCCCCACTTCCGGACACAGTATATGTCTTGTGCCGTATCTTTATTCGCGGCAGCGGAAGGACAAACAGCATTGACAACCTTTCTGTCAGGAGGTATCCTGAAAGAGAAGAAATCACACACTATATTATAAGGGGGAATCGCACATGAAAAAGCGCGTCGGTATCCTGACCTCCGGCGGAGACTGCCCGGGGCTTAACGCCACCATCCGCGGTGTGGCCAAAGCGCTCTATCAGCGCATGGGAGATGACCTGGAGATCATCGGTATCATCAACGGCTATTACGGCCTCATCAACGGCGACTGGCGAGTCATGCAGCGGGAGGAGTTCTCCGGTATCCTTACCGTAGGCGGCACCATTCTGGGCACAAAGCGCACCCCCTTCAAACTCATGCGGGTGGTCGGCGACGATGAAGTGGACAAAGTGGACGCCATGAAGAAGAACTACAAGGAGATGAAGCTGGACTGCCTGCTGTGTCTGGGCGGCAACGGCACCCACAAGACTGCCAACCTTCTCTCTGAGGAGGGTCTCAACATCATCGGCCTGCCCAAGACCATTGACAACGACATCTACGGCACTGATGTGACCTTCGGTTTCCACACCGCTGTGGATATCGCCACCGAGGCCATCGACCGCATCCACACCACTGCCGGCAGCCACAGCCGCTGCATGGTGGTGGAACTGATGGGCAACAAGGCCGGCTGGCTGACCCTCTATGCCGGTATTGCCGGCGGTGCCGACATCATCCTGATCCCCGAGATCCCTTATGCCATCGAAAATGTCTGCGCCGCCATTGAGAAGCGGGCCAAGCAAGGAAAATCCTTCTCCATCCTGGCGGTGGCTGAGGGCGTCTACGACGTGGAAGAAGCCCGGATGAAGAAAAAAGAGCGGGCTGCCAGGCGGGCTGAAGAAGGCTACACCACCGCCACCAACCGCATTGCCAAACAGATCGAGGCCATGACCGGCTTTGAGACCCGTGTCTGCGTCCCCGGCCACATGCAGCGGGGCGGCACGCCCTCTCCCTATGACCGGGTTCTGGCCACCCAGTTTGGCTCCTATGCCGCCAAGATGGTGGAGGATGAGAACTACGGCATCACCGTGGCTATGAAGAATAACCACGTCTGGGCCAACAAGCTCTCCGATATCGCCGGAAAAAGCCGTCTGGTCCCCGAGGGCCACGGTATGCTGGAGGTCGCCCGCCGTATGGGCATCAGCCTGGGTTGATGATCCAGCCTCACAAATAACAGCAAAAAGGTCTGAGACGCTACCGTCCCAGACCTTTTTATGTTGGTATGCAATCGTTACGGCATGGCCAGCACCGCTACCTGAGCAGGCGTATCCGCCGTCAGTTCCAGGCGGCTCACCGGGTACCAACGCACCTGCTCCGCCGGGAAAAGGCTGAGGAAGGCGTCCACCGTATCCAGCTCCAG
>UROF01000016.1 GCA_900549475.1 uncultured Eubacteriales bacterium | reverse complement strand
CGGAGCAGGGGCCGCAGGGGCCGGAGCCGTGCTCCCAGAAGTTGTCCTCCTTGCCGAACTTGAAGATCCGGTCCTCAGGAATCCCGATCTCATCCCGCCAAATGGCAAAAGCCTCGTCGTCAGCAGGGGTGGTCTCGTTGCCCTCAAACACAGAGGGGTACAGCCGGTCCGGCTCCAGGCCCACCCACTCCGGGCTGGTCAGGAACTCCCAGGCCCAGGCAATGGCCTCTTTCTTGAAGTAATCGCCGAAGGAGAAGTTGCCCAGCATCTCAAAGTAGGTGCCGTGCCGGGCAGTCTTGCCGATATTCTCAATGTCGCCGGTGCGGATACACTTCTGGCAGGTGCACACCCGGGTCCGGGGAGGCTCCACTTCGCCGGTAAAGAAGGGCTTCATAGGAGCCATGCCGCTGTTGATCAGCAGCAGGGACGGGTCATTCTTAGGGATCAGAGAAAAGCTGGGCAGGCGCAAATGGCCTTTGCTCTCAAAAAAGCGCAGGAACATCTCCCGCAGTTCGTTTACGCCGTAAGATTTGTGCATGGGTCTCTCTCCTTTTTAATATATCAATTTTTTATTGCTTACGATGATTGAAGGGATGAATGGACAGCCTCCAAGCCGATGTTGTCTACAGCCGCCTCACCGCCGCCGTCCAACTGCAGCGTGATGGAAGTGATCCGGCTGCTGTCAATCGCTGTTCCCTCTCCGGAGACAAAGGCGTCCACCGGGATAGACACAGTGGCAAATGCCTTTTTGTAGGTACAGGTGTCAAAAAGAAAGTCCAGCTTGTCCATACGGACAGGCAGAATGGGAAACACAGCGGCAAAATCGCTGATCCGCGCGGAGGCGGTGTTGCCATCAGCATCGGTGAGGACAACGGTGCCATCCAGCAAAGCCAGGTCGCCCCGCTCTACCGCCCCGCTGTCCAGATCGCACAGGTCAAACACCAGGGCAGAACCGGTCATATCCAGCTCCGGCAGCGTCAGGGTGTACTGTCCCTGACTGCCCCAGCGCAGCCGCAGAGCATGGGTGCCCTGATCTGTCTCACCGTCGATGTTGATCTGTTCCTCTGTCCAGAGGCTTACGCCGCTGGCTTCCGCCGTTACACCCGGCATAGCAGCTGTGGTCAGGTCAGAGTCCTCCTCAAAGTCCGCGATAGGGATGAAAGAGGAGGTCTCATAGCACTGGACATACACTGTTTCGGGAAGCTGTCCGGCACAACTGTCCCAGTCTGTCAGCAGGCTGCGGCAGCTGTCGTCGCCCAGCAGCGTAACATCCAGGAACACCTTGATGAAGATCTTGGCGATCTCCTGCTGATCCTCCTCACTGAGAAGGCTCTCCACATTCAAAAGAGAACTGAATGGGCCCCGCTGATCGTAGGAACCCCAGAGGCTGTTGAACTGGCCGTGGTTGGCCCCGGCAATATAAAGGGCCGTTTTCAGGTAGTCCCCCTGGCCGGTATAGGAGATATGCTCATACTGAGCCATTCCCTGGAAATTGGTCACATCCCGGTCGCAGGCACCATGGAGCAGCAGATAGTTGACATCTTCCAGCTCCACGCTGTGGTCGGCAGGTTTATACTGATCCACCGTAGGCGCAATGGCGATGATGGAGCGGATGTTGTAATGATAGTCGAAGTCCACGTTGCCGTTCTCCGGATAGTTGTCATAGCCGTTGAAAAGATAGGCGGTAGCCACCATTTCTCCTCCGCGGCTGTGGCCGGCAATGGCAATGTTGTCAGCGTCCAGCACCCCCTCCAGGGGATTGCCCTCCTCCTCATTGTAACCCAGGAGCAGGCCAATATTCTCCAGCAGAAGCACCGCCCGGCCGTCATTTTCACCGGAGAGCATATTGCAGGCATTTTGATCCACCGACACCACCACATAGCCGTGAGAGGCCAGGTACTCTCCCAGGTAGGCATAGCCCAGATAGGACTCCGTGGTGATCTCATGATTCCCGTGGGCGATAAAAAGTACCGGGCAGTTTTTCTCTCCGGCAGGGTACCACACCCGGCCCCGAAGAGGCACCTGGCTGAGACTATAGTCCATGTAGTTGTCCACATATGCGCCGGAAAGCTCGTCAGTATCCCGGCTCATATAGCGGGTAAGGCTGATGGTACCAGCCTCCAGTTCCTCCTCCGGGCCATAGTCCACTGTCTCTACCGCATAGGATCCCGGCCCAAGGGAAGGCTCCAACGCTTCCAGCGTGGAGGGCGGGCTGCTCATAAGCGCCAGATAACGCTGTACATAGTGATCATCAAATCCATCGGTAAAAAGGAACACGCCCAGCATCCCGGTAGCGGCGGCACCGGCCAGAAACGCCAGCACTGTCGTAGGACGAAAGCGGCGATGACGCAGCAGACTCCACAGGGAAGCCGTCAGCAGCCACAGCGCCGCCACGATCACTGCGGAAAAGAGATAGACCCGCCAGGTCCACCCCTCTCCCGCGCCGCGGCGCACCGTCCGGGCCACCGTATAGCATAGAAGGAGGAGACTCATGAGCCACCCCAAGCCATGTCCCAGTACCTTTCGCAGGAACCACCGGGCCAGCCACAGTGCCGCCTCCATAATGACCAGTGTTCCCAGCACAAACAAGGCAGCGCCAAGAGGGCCGGGCCAGTAGGTAGCATTGAGTTCCAGTCCTACGATCAGCGCCGACACCAGCAGGGACATCTGGCAGAGAGCAGGCTCTGTTTGGGAAAAGTTGCGGTCAAACCAGCGGCGCAGGACGCGGACTACCGCTGCGCTCCGCCGGGTAAGTACATTGTTCAATGGAATTCCTCCAAAATAGCAATGGGTTACGGCTGTTGGATATCCATGCCGATCAGGGTCATATCCGAATCAAAAGCCAGGCGGAACAGTACGTCCTTCTCTGAAAACTGGCAGTAGAGCACTGCCACGCCGTAGCTCTCTCCGTCACTGGATTGGCCGGTAGTCATGGATTTCTCGATCTGCTTATATACACCGGCGCCATCCAGCTGAGCCAAAGCCAGGTTCTGGATATCCTCTACCGTCAACGTCTCCTGCACATCGGACCGGAACGCTGAGAGCACCGCCTCATAGTCCCCCTGAACGACCTGGAGCATCACATCTTTTCCTGCCTCCAGCAGAGCATCTTCATCCATCCCCGCCGGAAGAGCCTTCCCCTGACAGCCTGCCAGCAGCAGCACCGACAGCAGTACCCCTACCGCAGAGCAAATCGTTCTTCTCATGTAATATCCTCCATCCACCGCAAAAAAATAAAAGCCTCCGCCACCATATAGGGGCGAAGGTATTCGCGGTACCACCCTAATTTATTCCCACAGGGGAATATCTCAAGCTGCCCGGTAACGGGGGCATAACCGTACGGCTCCTCGCCGTCCGCTCGGAAGTGGCTGTGTCAATCGCTCTGCCGCAGGACTCGCACCGCTTCCCTGCTCGCTTTGGCTGCGCATCAACACTCGTTTCCTCATGGCATTTTTCTGATTCTTTCCGTATTATATCACACAATTCTCCCTTGTCAACAGGAGATCCCTGGTGAAAAAAGATGTTACTTCCCATCACATTTTTCTGTATCTGAGCCATATTTTTAAAAATATTACCAAAATAATACATCTTCTCTTGCTTTTTCATTTTACTGCGTCTATACTGTTCAAGGTTTAAAGAAAGTGAGGGTTTTCTATGGTAAAAGATCTGACAGAAGGGAATCCCGGCCGGGCATTGGCGCTGTTTTCCATCCCCTCGCTGATCAGTGTCGTGTTCCAGCAGCTGTACAACATGGCCGACAATGTGGTGGCAGGACAGTTCATTGGTG
Organism: uncultured Eubacteriales bacterium; assembly: GCA_900549475.1. Lineage (GTDB taxonomy): Bacteria > Bacillota > Clostridia > Oscillospirales > Oscillospiraceae > Pelethomonas. Next base: position 52,504 of record UROF01000016.1, on the reverse strand, counting down.
ACGATGCCCTGTCGGCAGTTTCCGTATCCTACCCTGTGACCATGATCTATATGGCCGTAGCACTGGGCATCAACATCGGATGCAGCGTTGTCATTTCCCAGCTTTTCGGTGCCAAGCGCATGGAGCGGATGAAAACCGCTGTCAGCACTTCCCTGATCTCCACTGCCGCACTGGCTCTGCTGCTGACAGTCCTGAGCCTCATCTTCTGCAATCCTCTGCTGCGGTTGCTCAACACCCCGGACAATATTATGGATCCCACCTCCCAATACCTGCGGATCTATACCTGCGGCCTGCTGTTCATCTTCATTTACAATACCTGTACCGGTATCTTTACCGCGCTGGGAGATACCATGACCCCGCTGATTTTCCTGGTGGTATCCTCCCTCTCCAATATCGGCCTCGATATTGTTTTCGTGGTCTCCACAGATATGGGTGTGGCGGGGCTGGCTCTGGCTACCCTGATCTGTCAAGCCATAGCGGCCATTATTTCCTTTCTGGTGCTGCTGGGCCGCCTCAAGCGTATCCCCTCTGGAAAATGGGAGTATTTTTCCCGCCCTCTGCTCCAGACCATCTCCACACTGGCTATCCCCGGCATCCTGCAGAAGAGCTTTGTCTCTGTGGGAAACCTGCTGGTCCAGGGCCTGGTAAACAGCTATGAAGCCACCGTCCCCGGCATCATCGGCGGATTCTCCTCCGCTACCAAGCTGATCTATCTGGTCGTATATGTCAACTCCGCTATGGGCAGCGCTGTGGCCAGCTTCACCGCACAGAATATCGGAGCCAACAAGTTTGACCGGCTCAGCCGGGGACTGCGCAGCGGCATTCTGATCTGCCTGTGCGTTGTTGTCCCTGCCCTGATATTCTTCCTGGGTTTCCCGGAAGCAGCCATGTGTATCTTCGTCCCGGCAGAGAGTACTGACATTATCCAGGCTGGTGTCACCTATTTGCGCATCGTCGCCCCCTTTATTGCTGTTGTAGCGGTCAAGCAGTGCTGTGATGGTATCCTTCAGGGCGCCGGCTCCGCCAAGGAATTTATGGCCACCACCTTCTCCGACCTGGTGCTGCGGGTGGGCCTTGCCTATATCCTGCCTCTGGTGATGGGCTATCTTGGCATTTGGTGGGCCTGGCCCATTGGCTGGCTCCTGGGCGCACTGCTGTCCCTGTTCTTCTACCGCAGAGGAAAATGGAAGGAAGTCCATCTGCTGGAGCGTGTGTGATCCCACCTCTTTTCTATCCTGCAGATTTCGAATAATGTTCCATTCTATCAGCGTCCCCGGTCAAGCGGCTGCTCACCGGGGACGCCGCCTTTTGTCAACACTGCCAATTCAGCCTGCTCGCATACAGCAAATATCATCACCTATGCAGCTCCTGCCCCCCTGTTTTCTGTGGAAAACAGTGCTTGACGGCAGCGGGGTTTTAGTATAATATGTATAAATATTCTACCGCATCTTCCCAACGGAACCTGCGCGGAAAGGACTCGCGACACCATGAAGACTCTTATTAAAAACGGCTTGGTTATCGACCCCTTCAACCACGTCCAGTCCCGGCTGAACGTACTGCTGGAAGGCGGCAAGATCGCTGCGGTGACCTCCGGCGAGCCGGAAGCCGATCAGGTGGTGGATGCCACAGGAAAGATCGTCTCCCCCGGCTTTATCGATATCCATATGCATGAGGACCCGGTAGGCCCCGACGGCAAACTGGTGAAAACCCCGGATACTGCTATTTTTAACTGTATGCTCCGTATGGGCGTTACCACCGCCATTGCCGGCCAATGCGGCCTCAATCAGTATGATCCCGGCGACTACCTGGACCTGATCGACCGCGACGGCGCCGCTGTCAACGTAGGGATGCTGGCAGGCCACGCCTACTTCCGCGAAAAAGCGGGCCACACTGATAAATACACCCCGGTGACGGAAGCGGAGTTATCCGCCATGGAACGGGACATGGCCCAGGCATTGGACAGGGGGTGCCTTGGTATCTCCTACGGCATTCGTTATGTGCCCGGTATTGACCGCCGGGAGCTGGAGCGGACTGCCGCCCTGTGTCAGAAGCAGGACAAGATGATCGCCGCCCACATGCGCAGCGACGCCGGTGAAGTGCTGGACGCCGCCCGGGAATTTTTGGACGTGGGCGCAGCCCTGGGGCTTTCTACCCAGGTATCCCATATCGGCTCTATGGCAGGTTTTGGCCAGATGGAGGATTTCCTGGCTCTGGTGGACTGCTACCGCATGAACGGCCTGCGGGTGTCCTGTGACTGCTATCCCTATTATGCCTTTTCCACCACCTTAGGCTCCGCCACCTATGACCCCGGCTGGATGGAGCGCTATCACTGCGGCTACGACGTAGTGGAACTGTGTGAAGGCACATACAAGGGACAGCGCTGCACGAAAGAGATCTTTGACGAGGTCCGCCGGGACAATCCCGGCTGCATTACCGTCTGCTATGTCATGCAGGATCAGGATGTGGACATGGCCTTCCGCCATCCCAATGTGATGCTGGGCAGCGACGGTATCATGAACTACGGCCAGGGCCATCCCCGGGCCGCCGGTTCCTTCCTGCGGCTGCTGGCCAAATTTGTCCGGCCAGGAAAGCTGTCTCTCTACGACGCCATTGACCGCATGACCGCCATGCCCGCCCGAAAGCTGGGCCTTGCTGGAAAAGGCCGTCTGAATGTGGGGGCCGATGCCGATGTGGTGGTCTTCACCCTGGATCAGGTGGAGGATCTCGCCACCTTCCAAAACCCCACCCTGCCCGGAACGGGCATTGACTACGTCTGGATCGGCGGCCATCTGGCCGCCAGGGACTGCCGGATCATTGAGGGAGATCTGGGCCGGTCCGTTCGGAAATAATTATTTATCAATCAACGTGTTGGAGGGAAAAATCATATGGAATATGGATTCTTATCCGTTATCCCACCCCTGGTTACCATCGTATTGGCCCTTGTGCTGAAGAATGTTTTCGTCTCTCTGCTCATCGGCCTGTTCCTGTCGTCCTTTATTCTCTCGGGCTTTAATCTGTTCTCCGGGCTCAACGGCACTTTCTACGGTCTGGTGAACACCTTCTCCAGCAGCGGCAACACCATCGTTCTCATGTCTATGCTGCTCATCGGCGCCCTGATCTATATGATTGAGCGCTCCGGTGGTATTACCGGCTTTGTGGACATCATGGTAAAAAAGCGGGGCATCATTAAGTCCAAGCGCGCCGCCGCCTTCTTTACCTGGCTCCTGGGCATTGTGGTGTTTACCTCCGGCTCCCTCAGCTGCATGGTCACCGGTTCTGTGTCCCGTCCCCTCAACGACAGCATGCGGGTATCCCATGAAAAGGCCGCTTTCCTGGTACATACTACTTCCACCCCCTGGTGCGTCCTTTTCCCCCTCAGCGGCTGGCTGGCCTCTATGACCGGTTACCTCACCTCCGGCGGTGTGGAGGAGGCAAACGCCATCCAGACTTTGATCTACTCCATCCCCCTGAACTTCTACTGCATCATCGCCGTAGCCTTTGCCCTTCTGGCTGCTGTAGTGCCCCTTGACTTCGGTCCCATGAAGAAGGCGGAGCTCCGGGCAGACACCACCGGTCAGCTGGACGATCCCGCCAGCGCTCCCGATGAGGACCCCGCCGCCCAGGCGGCCTCCAGCGGCGTAAAGCCCCGGGCCAAGAACATGCTCATCCCCATTCTGGTGATGATCCTCACCATCCTGGCGGTGCTGATGGTCTCTGGCAACGGCAATCCCACCCAGGGCGATGGTATGCAGGCTCTCCTCTGGGGCTGCATTATCTCCGTGTTGGTGATCGCTGTCATGTGCTTGGTGGAGCGGCTGTTCACCCTGGAGCAGCTCACCAATGAGCTCATGAAGGGCATGGCCACCATGCTGCCCATCGCCTGCGTGCTGCTCTTTGGCCTCACCATGGGCACTCAGGTAAAGGCGTTGGACACCGGTAACTACCTCTCCTCCATTTTCATGCAGCTGCTCACACCCGCTCTGCTGCCCCTGTTGACCTTCATCATCTCCATGCTGCTATCCTTCGCCACCGGCACCTCCATGGGCACCATGGCCATCATGGCCACCATCGCCCTGCCCATGGCCATCAACATGGGCGTGAGCGTGCCCCTGGTGGCCGGCGCCATGTTCGGCGGCTCCATCTTCGGCGACCACGGCTCCCCCATCTCCGATACCACCATCATGTCCTGCGCCACCACCGGCTGCAACATCATCGACCACGTCAAAACCCAGATGCCCTACATCTGCTGCTTTGCCGGTGCATCCATGATCCTATACGTGATCTTCGGATTTATCCTGTAACATCCTTTTATCCCGCATACGGGAGGGCAGAGACTGCCCTCCCGTATTCTTTTTCAAATCTTTACATCAAAACTAGTTTTTGTATATTTTCCGGCCATGTCAGCTCTGGTTGCCCCTTTGCAAGCCGGAGATGGTGGACATTTTCCGGGAAATACGGTATCCTACGGCCATCCCAGTCAAGGAGGAATCAAACGAATCATGACCTTTGGAGAAAAATTACAGCAGCTGCGAAAAGACCGGGGCTGGAGCCAGGAAAGGCTGGCGGAGGAGATCCCCATCTCCCGTCAGGCTGTCAGCAAGTGGGAAAGCGGCGCCGCGGCGCCGGATACGGAGAATGTGGTGCGGCTGAGCGCTATCTTCGGCGTATCCACCGACTATCTGCTTCACGACGACTTTACCGGCGATGGGGACATACCAGCCGTAAAGCGCCGGGAGGAAGAACTGCAAAAAGCCCGGAACCGGGAGACCGGCATGATGGTACTGATGGGCATCCTGGCCATGGGACTGTTCTGGCAGCTGATGGGCGCGCTGGTCTACCAGAACCACCTGATCGTTCTGCTGGGCATGACTGCCCACATTGTCATCATCATCGTCTTTGAGGCCATGTTCCGCCGGTACCAGGGTGACCCGGAGGCCAGAAAGCAGCGTCTGCTGTTCTGGCAGCTGGCGGTATGGTTCGTTTCCCTCTTCCCTTGTTCCGCTGTCACAAGAATCTTCTGGGCCTTCTGGCCAGGACCCCACCTCCATATCTGGGATATGCTCTCCCCCTTCCTGCTGTACCTGCCCTTGTGTCTGGTGGTAACGCTGCTCCTCCGGAAGAAAAAGCGGGCAGCGCAGTAGGCTGTCCGCAGCAAAAAAGGTGACAAGCCCAATGGGCTTGTCACCTTTTATTATGTATGGAGCTTCTATCACGCAAACAGGGCGTTGAAGGCCTCCACGATATCATCGCAGCTTTCATGAACGACCATCATGACATAGTTGCCGTTGGAGACCACCCGGCTGTTGTTGGTCCACATATCCGTGGGGCCAGGATACCAGGCACCGCCGTTCACCATGTAGTCGATGCGGGACTGGAAGATGGACTTGACGGTCTCCACATCCTTGCTGTCGCTGACTTCCACCAGGCAGAACTCACCGTTGTTCATGGTCATCATGGTCCCCATGATCAGGCACTGCTTGGTAGAAATATCACCCATGCCGGCATAGTAGCTCTCCAGCACATCGCCGGTAAAGGCCTGCAGTGTCTGGAACTCATACTGGCTGGTCATATCGCTGTAGAAAGCGGAAAGATCTACGGAAGCCGCGCTGCCGGTATCCTCGTTGGAGCCGGAGCCGCTGTTATTCTCTGCCTTCCAGTTGCAGCGGATGATGCAGTTGAAATCATAGCTTCCGCTCTCACCCTCCACATGCATGGAAACAGTGGTAGTACCAGGAGCCACAGCAGTAACAACGCCCTTCTCATTCACAGTGGCAATGGCGGGATCAGCAGAGGAATACGTCACGCCGTATTCGCCATCCATGCCCTTTACCTTCAGTGTAAAGGAGTTTCCAGCCGCCTTGAACGTGACGTCGGTATGGCTGGCACGGACATTTTCCTTATCCTCTTCGGTCTTGTCCGTATCGCTGTCAGCATCCGTCTTGTCACTGTCGGCATCGGTCTTGTCGCCTTCTGTGCCGTCATTCTCGGAGTTATCCTCAGCATCTTCGCCCTGGGTCTCATCCTCATTGTCCGGGACCTCGGGCTTTTCCGCGTCATCCTGAGCGTCATTCGTTCCATTATCCGCAGGCTGATTGATCTCATTTTGATCGTTCTCACTGTTGCCGCTGTTATTTCCGCTGCCCTTGCAGGCGGAAACCGTAAACAGCATCGCCAGCGCCAACAAAAGTACCATCAGTTTTTTCATGTGTTTTGTTCCTCCAAAATCTTTCTAGTCCCTCACCCGCAGCCATTACTGACCCAGGAAAACCGCGTCCGCATCCCGGATGAAGTTCTCTACGCTGTAACAGACGAAAATTTCGTCGATATTGTTCCCTTCCGCATAGGCGGCCACCGGCGTGCGGTAATACCGCAGATCCAGCAGGTGGATCTCACTGTAGTACTGGGTAAGGAAGGGGGCCAGAGAGTCGCTGTAGCTGTCCCGGACCACCAGCAGAGTCTTATCGGTGGCAGCATTGGGATTGCGGATGATATACAGCGGGTTGTTGCCTCCCATAAAAGAGGAATACTTATCCTTCTCCTGAAGGAAACTGTCCACATAGAGGCCGTGGGTCTCTTCGTTATACACGTCCTCCACAGTGATGCCATCACTGGAGATATAGCGCTCAATCGAGTCCGGCTGGAGCCAGTGCACACCAGAGGAGGAGTACAGCGTACCGTTAAACTCCTCAGACACCGTCTCTCCCTCTCCCAGAGGCTCCGGCTCCACTCCCAGTGCCTCCATCAGGGCCGTATACCCATAATAGGCCCCCAGGCTGGTCCAGTGGTGGTCGGTACGGTAGTAGATCGCCTCGTCGCTGTGGGCGGAGAGAGCTCCCAGCATGTCTACATAAATGGCGCCGGTTTCCTTGGCTGCTTCGATATAAGCGATCTGGTCATAGGAGGGCGCGCCCTCGGGCAGCTTGTCCCGCCAAATTTCAGCGGCAGTGGGAATCAGCCCCAGATACACCGGGATATCGGTTTTCTCCACCAGCTGCTGGATATATTCCAGATTCTTTTCCGCCCGGCTGTCATCGTAAACCTTGGAGATCAGGGTGTCGCCGCAGAGATAGACGTTATTGAACTCCCGGCGACCCAGAAGGTACTCATAGCCGGTCTTTATGCCGATCCACTGGTCCCGGAAGGGAAACTGATCTTCCAGATAAGTCTCAATGTCGGCAGTGTAGGAGCCGTCCTTGAGAGCGGACCAGCTGAAGGTGGGAAATTGTGCCAGATTGCGGTTCTCCACCGGGGAAAAGGCCCGGTCCGGCAGCAGGATATGCAGCAGGCCCAGTCCGCCGATAAACAGGCAGAATACTGCCGCTGTAATACGCTGCATGGTCTTATTCATTCTGCATACCTCCTCTTAGAATCGGAAATAAAGGAACGGGTTATAGCTGGCATCCACCAGGGAGGCGGTACACAGCACCAGGGACAGCAGCACCAGCACCGGCGTCAGCACAGACTGTACCTTTTCCGGCAGCCGCAGATACAGCTTCCTGCCTGCCGGCGTGGCCGCAAAGGTCAGGATCACCAACAGCGGCAAATAGCTCCACAGCTGATAGAGGGTGAAGGCATCCACCAGCGCTCCGCCGCCAAAGCACACCATAAGGTAATGGCCCAGCTGGCCCATGTCCTCAATGGCAAACAGGCCCCAGCCCACCAACACCACGGCCATGGCATAGATATGCCGCACCACGGCAGGCAGCTTGTCCAGCCACTTGCCCAGGAACAGCCGCTCTGCCAGCATGAACAGGGCATAATAGAGGCCCCAGAGGAGGAAATTCCATCCAGCTCCGTGCCAGATACCAGTGAGAAGCCATACGATAAGGATATTCCGAATCCACTTGGGCTTGCTCACCCGGTTGCCCCCCAGGGGGAAGTAGACATACTCCCGGAACCAGTTGGTCAGGGAGATGTGCCAGCGCTTCCAGAACTCCACTACAGAACGGGAGATATAGGGATAATTGAAGTTCTCAATAAACTCAAAGCCAAACATCCGTCCCAGGCCGATTGCCATGTCGGAGTAGCCGGAGAAGTCGAAGTAGATCTGGAAAGCGTAGGCAATGAGGCCCAGCCAGCCCCCCAGTACCGTCAGTTCTGCCGTATCTGTCGCCAGGAACACATCCCACAGCTTACCTACCGCATTGGCCAGCAGCACCTTCTTGGCAAGGCCTACACAGAAGCGCTGGATACCGGAAACAAATTTCTCCAGATCCTCCCGGCGGCACTGCAGCTGATCTGCTACCGATTTGTACTGGATGATAGGACCGGCGATCAACTGCGGGAAAAGGGTAACGAAGGTGCCGAAGGTGACAATATTACGCTGCACCGGGGCGTCCTTCCGGTAGACATCGATGGTATAGCTCATGGTCTGGAAGGTGTAAAAAGAGATACCGATGGGCATGGACACCCCCAGAAGGGGGATATTCCATCCGGTGATGGAATTGAGGCTCCCGGCCAGGAAGTCGTAATATTTGAACGTCACCAGGATCAAAAGGTTAAGGAATACAGAGGAGGCGACAGCCATTCTGGCCTTCCGGTCATTTTCCCGCCAGCGCTCCACCAGCATGCCGTGGGTATAATCCACAGCAATAGAAAGGAACATGATGACGATATATACCGGCTCTCCCCAGCCATAGAAAAACAGGCTGGCAATGAGCAGCACCAGGTTCCTCAGCTTCAGAGGGGTCAGCTTGTAGATCAGCAGCGTTACCACCAGGTAAAAGAACAAAAAGGGCAGGCCGGAGAAAACCATGGGCTGCCTCCTTTCCTCTCAAAAAATTTTTATAGTCATAAGAGTGCCGCGGCGAATATACGCCGCGGCACGAAGGAGCCCCAACCGGGGGATATCATGCAAACAAGGCGTTGAAAGCATCCACTGCAGCAGTCTGATCCTCGCCAGCCACGATCAGTGCCACCACATTGCCATCCATCAGCACGCTGGCGTTCTCCCAGGCCTCAATGGTGGCAGGATACATGGCGCCGCCCTGGATCTGGCTGTCCACGCGGGCCTCAAAGATCTTCTCCACCGCCTGAGCATCTTCCTCGGTTTCGGTCTCCACCAGAGCCATCTCAAAGGCTACGGCAGAGATGCCCGCCATCTGCATCACGCTCTGCTTGAGGGTGTAATCGCTCAGGCCGGGGTAAGCTGCCTCCAGCATGTCGCCCTCAATGGCCATCATCATGGGAGCATTGTCTCCCAAAGACGCCATAAAGTCATCGTAGTATGCCTGCAGGTCCGGAGCCTCGCTCTCCTGACCGCCGTTGGCGGAACCACAGGCCACAAGGGCAAAAACCATCATCAGGGCCAGAACGGCCGCCATCATTCTTTTCATCATATCAGGGATTCTCCTCTTTCAGTTGGTTTCCCCGGCTGCCCGGGTCTGCCAATTAGACGAAGATCTGATAGAATTGTTCCCTGTATTACAAAAAAAATTTCGAATCAGAAAAACAATTACAGTTTGGTGATATGTGCCCCGGCAGTACGAAGCATCAGCTTCTTGGTACCGGCTGTGTCGAAGGCCACCTCTACCAAAGCATCGTTGCCCATGGGACGCAGGGACAGCACCAGCCCCTCGCCAAACGTCCGATGACGAATCCGGTCTCCCTTCTGGAGCTGAAGCAGCGGCGCTCCTTTGGAGGAAGGCGCTGCGGTAAAGCCGGCAGCAGCGGAATAGTCCTTTCTGGGCGCGGCTGTGCTGCGATAGGACCGGGGCGCCGAGGCCTCCGCCCTTCCCTGCTGTCCAAAGGTGTGGCCGGTGAAGGAACTGCCGTAGCTCACATCCTCGTCCCAGTCGTTTCTCGCCGGCCGGGGTTCCTGCTTGCCCTGCCACTCCAGGGTCTCTGAGGGGATCTCCTCCAGAAAGCGGCTGGGCATGTTGTTGGTGGTGCGGCCGTAGAGCATCCGCTGGCGGGCGGTAGTCAGGGTGAGATGACGGCGGGCCCGGGTCATGGCCACATAGCACAGCCGCCGCTCCTCCTCCATCTCCTCACTCTCTCCTGCGGCCCGGCCGCTGGGGAACATGCCCTCTTCCATACCCACCACATACACATCCGGAAACTCCAATCCCTTGGCGCTGTGCATGGTCATGAGGGAGACGCAGTTGTCGTCCTCTGCGGTGTCATCCATATCGGTATAGAGGGCCACCGTGTCCAGGAAGCCCGCCAGGGAGCTGTTCTCCGGGTCGGTATCCAGGAATCCCAGAATACTGGAACGCAGCTCCTGGACATTTTCAATACGGCCCCGGCTCTCCATGTCGTTTTTTTCCTCCAGGGCGTGGATGTACTTGGTTTTTTCACACACCAGGTCATAGAAATCCGGCAGGGGCATATCCTCCTCCGCCTGGCGCAGCTCGTCGATCATCAGAGCAAAAGCCCCCAGCTTTCCGGCAGCGCTCTTCAGCTCCGGATAGCTGTCGGCCATGGAGATGACCTGGTACAGACTCCGCCCGTCCCGCTGGGCCAGGTCCGCCGCCTTCTCCATGGTGGCAGCGCCAATGCCCCGGGCAGGGACGTTGATGATCCGCCGCAGCCGCAGATCGTCGGCGGGGTTATTGATGACACAGAGGTAGGACAGCATGTCCTTCACCTCCGCCCGGTCAAAGAACTTCATGCCGCCGTAGACCCGATAGGGCACGCCGTTACGCTTGAGTGCCATTTCCAAAGCGTTGGACTGTGCGTTCATCCGGTAGAGGATAGCACTGTCCTTCCAGCTGGACCCGGCACCATAGGATTCCATGATCTTTCCCGCCACGAAGTTGGCCTCATCGCTCTCATTGAACACCGTCTGCACCAGCACCTTGTCCCCGGGACCGCTCTCAGTCCAGAGGGTCTTGCCCTTCCGGCCGGTGTTGTTGCGGATAACGCCGTTGGCGGCGTCCAGGATGTTCTGGGTGGAGCGGTAGTTCTGCTCCAGGCGGATGGTACGGCAGTGGGCATACTGCTCCTCAAAGTGGAGAATATTCTCGATATTGGCTCCACGGAAGCGATAGATGGACTGGTCGTCATCGCCTACCACACAGATATTCTCCCGTCCTCCCGCCAGCAGCTGGGCCAGCAGGTACTGGAGATGGTTGGTATCCTGGTACTCATCGATAAGGACATAGCGGAACTTCTGCTGATAGTGGGCGCGCACCTCCTCGTCCTTCTGGAGAAGATGGACGGTGTGGAGGATGATATCGTCAAAATCCAGGGCGTTGGCTTCCCGCAGCCGCCGGTCATAACCTGCGTAGATCTCCGCGATCCGGGGCATCCGCCAGTCGTGGGCGGTGCGGGCCTCCCGGGCAAAATCCTCCGGCGAGAGGTCCTTATCCTTGGCGTTGCTGATAATGGAGAGCACGGACCGGGGCTGGAAGTCCTTGTCGCTGAGGCCCATGTCCTTGACGATGTCCTTGATGACCCGTTTGCTGTCGTCGCTGTCGTAGATGGTAAAGCTGTTGGTGAAGCCACCGCCCAGCCGCTCCATATCCCGGCGGAGAATCCGCACACAGGCGCTGTGGAAGGTGGCGGCCCAAATGTCATTGGCGGCGGGGCCGCACATCCGCTCCAGCCGCTCCTTCAGTTCCCCGGCGGCTTTATTGGTAAAGGTGATGGCGATCACCGACCAGGGGGCAGCGGGCTCCACAGCGCACAGCTGCCGTGCCCTGCGCCAATCCTCCGGGGAAGGCTGGGCGGGAAAGGTCTCCAGGAAGCGGAGATCCTCCTCGGTGGCCATAGGGGGCACATCGTCGCTGTCGCTGCCCCGACCAAAAGTCAAAAGATTATCCACCCGGTTGATGAGCACGGTAGTCTTGCCGCTGCCGGCTCCCGCCAGAACCAGCAGCGGGCCTTCCGTGGCCAGCACCGCCTCACGCTGCTGGGCATTCATCCGGGCATAGCGCCGGGCGATCACTGCCCGACGGGCGTCTCTATAGCGTTTTTCAAATTCCTGTGTCATAGTATTACCCTGTCTCTCTCAAATTTCGCGGTTTTCATTGTACCGCAGATGGGCCCCGGGGTCAACGGGAAAAAGCCTCCCTTTCCTCCCCGGCCCGGTTGTTTTTTCCTCCGCCCGGTGGTATACTGCGGAGGAATACTTCGGGAATCGTGAGGTAACGACCATGATCCATTTCCGCAACGACTACAGCGCCGGAGCCCACCCGGCGGTACTGGAAGCCCTCACCCGGGCCAACGATGTGCGCTGCCCCGGCTACGGCTGCGATCCCTACTGTGAGGCGGCCGCCGCAGCTATCCGCACCCTCTGTGCCGCACCGGAAGCTGCCGTCCACTTCCTGGTAGGGGGCACCCAGGTGAACAAAACGGCTTTAGGCGCTTTTCTGCGGCCCTATGAGGCGGTCATCGCCGCTGAGAGCGGCCATATCTGCGTCCATGAGACCGGCTCCATTGAGCATAACGGCCACAAGGTCATCGCCTGTCCCACCGATGACGGCAAGCTGACCCCGGCAGCCCTGGAGGCAGCATGCGCTGCCCACAGCGGCGAGCATATGGTGGTGCCCCGTCTGGCCTACATCTCCAATACCACGGAGATCGGCACCGTATACAGTCTGGGCGAGCTGCGGGCCCTCCGCGCCGCCTGCGACAAGCTGGACCTCCTTCTCTACTGCGACGGCGCCCGGCTGGGTTCCGCCATTACTGCCCCTGGCTCTGACGCAGGCTTTGCCGACTACGCAGCAGTGTGTGACGCTTTCACCATCGGCGGCACCAAGAACGGTCTTCTCTTCGGCGAGGCCCTGGTAATTGCGAACCCTGCCCTTCAGCCCTGCTTCCGCTACTGCATGAAGCAGCAGGGCGCCATCCTCGCCAAGGGCTGGCTGCTGGGCGTACAGTTCTCCGCCCTTCTGAAAGATAACCTCTATCTGGAACTGTCCGCCCGTGCCAACGGCCTGGCCGGAGAGCTGACCCGGGGCCTTCAGGCCCTGGGCGTATCCCTCCTCTCCCCCTCCCCCAGCAACCAGGTATTTCCCCTTCTGCCTGACCATGTGGTGGAGCGTCTGGCGGAGGATTTCACCTTTGAGATCCAGCAGCCCTCTCAGGACGGCGTTACCGGCATCCGCCTGGTCACCGGCTGGTACTCCACCCGTGAGGACGTGGACACCTTTTTGCAGCGTCTGGAGGTGCTTTTGAAATGACAGAATTGGAAAAATACCAGGCTTTTCATCAGCACATCCGCCAGCGGAAGGCGGAGATCCCCGCTGAGCTGGAAGCCCTCCGTGCCGCCGGAAAAAGCAAGACGGTACAGTTTAAGGAGCTGCTGGCAGAAAAGCTCACAGTTGAGATGATCCTCACCCAGCTGCGCTACGCCGGGCTGGAGGACTGATTCCCCTTTCCGCAGTCAAAGAGGGCCGCTTCCCGTAGGAAGCGGCCCTCTTTTTTATTTTCAGTAACGCATTATCCCTCTACAGCAGGCAACGCAGCCAGACATGCCTCCAACTCCTGGAACGTCCCCTTCTTATATGCGTCAATCGGCGTATTGTTCGGGTTTTCCAGATAGTCTGTCACCAGGAAGCCCTCCAATCCCACCGCAAGGGCGGCCATATCGTCCACTGGGTTATTGCCGATCATCAGGCATTCCTCTGGCCGGCGGCCAATATGGGTGAGGATGTCCCGGTAATAATCCGGGTTGGGTTTGCTGTGGCGGCTGTTTTCATAGGTGGTGATATATGCAAAGTCCTCACTGCAGAGGCCTGCCCACTTCAGCCGCGTCTCCACCGCAACGGCGGGAAATACCGGGTTGGTGGCAAGGACCAGACCATATCCTTTTGCTTTCAGGGCATCGATCACAGGCCGCCGGTCCACCTGCTGCCGCAGCACCGATCGCACGCCGTCAAATTCGTGGATATAAAAGTCCTCCAGATTGCTCTCCAAAGCCAGTGCCTGCACCCCCAGCTCCTGGGTAAACAGCTCCCAGAACACTTGGCGGTTCGTACGGCTGCCGTCATTGCCGATCATGGCCATCGTTCCCTTCCACAGGGCCGCCGACACTTTTTCTCCGTCATACCCCATAGGGATAAGGCGGCTGAGCAGGGCTTTGAAATACGCCCGAATAAACTCCTCCTGCACAAATGGGAGGAGCGTTCCGTCCAAATCAAACAAAATGGTATTGAGCATAGAAATTCTCCTTGGGATAGCATTGCATATTTAGTATACCAAAAAAAGGAGAATTTGACAAGTCATCCCCCAGAGCATCCATCCTCGCACAAAAAACGGAGGGACGCTAATGCGTCCCTCCGCTATATTTTCAATGGGTTTTATGCCCTGTAACCGGCTACCGATTTCTGCCCGTTGTGAGCAATAACATGCCACTGGCGGGTATCCTTGAACAGAGAAATGACCTGCAGCGGCAGCCAGGACGCCATAAACAGCGGGAAGATCAGGATCGTCCGGGTCATCCCCTGGAGTCCATAGCCCCCCAGCAAACAAAGGACGATGCTCAAGGCCATGCCGCCCACATAGTAGAGCCCCAGCGTACAGGCAGTCACCAAAGCTGTGACCTCCTCCCCCGCCGCCAGGCTGGACAAGATACCGCCCAGCAGAAGGAGGGCCGAAATCGCTTGAGAAAAGGGAGCAAGAAGGTACATGCTGATATCCCAGCGGAGCCACGGCTTAGGGCAGTCCGCAGACCACAACCGGCCCAATTCCTGCTTACCTACCTGCATCACACCGCTGCACCAACGTTTACGCTGACGCAGTGACAGGTAGAAACTGTTGGGTTCCTCGTCATAGTTCACAGCGTCTGGTACCCACCAGATCCTGCGGCCGATCCGGGCACACTGAGCGGCAAATTCCGCATCCTCTGTGATCGTAGAGGTGTTCCATCCGCCCAATTCCTCCAAAACCTCCCGGCAAACAGCAAATCCGCTGCCTACCAGCCGGGCAGATAACCCGCAAGCTGCCCGCGGCCGGTTCCAGATCAGATCAAAGCAGGTGTTGTACAGGCCGTAGCAGCCGGCAACGCCGCTGGCAGTGGGATTACCCGCTTTGGTACGGGTTTTTAGTATCTTCGCTCCAGCAGCAATGGCGTCGTTTACCCGGGAGAGATAATCCTGCTCCAGCACATTGTCCGCATCAAAGACCACAAACGCGTCGTAATCCATGGGCAGCAGCTGGTCAAAGGCCTGGTGCAGAGCATCCCCCTTACTGGAGACAGGTCCTGTGCAGTGGATGATCTTCGCACCGGCAGCCACCGCCGCCGCCTCAGTAAAGTCTGTGCAGTTATTGGGAACCACATAGATGTCCCGCAGCGCCGCCGGATAGTCTTGAGACAGAACACTGTGGACCAAGTTCCCGATCACGGCCTCCTCATTTCTGGCAGCCACCACGACAGCGAATTTTGTTTTAGGCTCCCCTCTTGGATATTTCGCCCTTCTCTTCAGCGCAAATACCGCCACCGCAGCAAAATAGAGCGTAAAAATCTTCAGAGACAGGGACAAGATAAATAATACAGTATCCATGATGTCCTCCCATCCTCACCTTGTACACACCACAAGGCATACGCATTTTTATTACAATGGGCTTATTCCGCTTAGCATCATAGCAAAATTATTTTAAATTGCAAGAGCCTATTTTTTAAAGATTCTTTAATACCAAAATCTTAATCGCCCCTTAAAAAACTGGCCTCTTTTTTCTTAATACAGAATGTGCTAGAATACAAGGGAAAGGTGGGAGATGCCCAATATGGCCAACATTCTGATCTGTGATGATGAGCGGGATATTGTATCCGCTTTAAAAATCTATCTCTCCTCTGAGGGATATACCCTTTATGAAGCTTACACCGGGCGGGAGGCCCTGGATATTGTCCGCAAGCACGATATCCATCTGATCCTGATGGATATCATGATGCCCGAAATGGACGGCATTGCCGCCACAGCCAAGCTGCGGGAGGAGTATAACATTCCCATTATCCTTCTCACCGCCAAAAGTGAGGACACGGACAAGGTCCTTGGGCTGAATATCGGCGCAGATGACTATATCACCAAGCCCTTCAACCCCATCGAGGTCCTGGCCCGGGTACGTTCCCAGCTGAGACGGTACACCTCCCTGGGCGGCATGGAGCAGCGGCCCAGCAAACTGGTCATCGGCGGTATCATTCTGGATGACGACACCAAAACTGTCACCGTGGACGGCGAGCCGGTAAGCCTGACGCCCATTGAGTACAACATCCTGCTGCTCCTGATGCGCCATCCCGGCCGGGTATACTCCTCCGCTCAGATCTATGAACAGGTTTGGAATGAGGCCGCCTTCGGCTCTGAGGGCGCGGTGGCAGTACATATCCGCCATCTGCGCGAAAAGCTGGAGATCACTCCCTCTGAACCCAGATATCTCAAGGTGGTCTGGGGTCTGGGCTACAAAATGGAGCCCAACAACTAGGAAACCACAACGTTGAACAAAGGAGGCTGTACAATGAAGAAATTTTTTGCGGTAGTAACGATCCTGTCCCTGCTGGCGGTCGGACTGTGGAGTATCCTCAACTGGAAGGCTTATCACGATGCATGATCTGAGGGGGCGCTTTGCCGCCAAAGCCGCTGCATTGGTCCTGGCCACAGTCCTGGCCGCCGGGGCTGTGTTTGCCTATGCCGCCACCATTGCCGTATGGAACGGGATTGGTACTGCTCCCTCCTACTTTGAAGACGCACTGTGCTGGGACGTGATGGACGACGCCATGTACAATGCCCTCTATTTGGTAACGGAGCCGGACAGCTCTACCCACGCAGAGTATACCTACCGTCAGGAGGTCCTGTATGCCGGCTTCGCCTATGAGGTCTATTACGGCGATCAGGAGACCGGCGTGTTGATGGCGTCCGGTGGGACTCGGGAAAACGCCTTTATCGGCAAGGAGTCCACCCTAACATCAGAAACCACTGCCGCTCCTCCCTCTGATACAGCAGACAGCAGAGAACCCACCCAGGAAGATCTTATTGCTGCTGAACCTGTAGAAACAGCCGGATACTATACAGTGGTAGGCCGCCTATACACGGATCTGCCTTCCTACGGAAACTTTTATATAACCAGTGTGATTTATGGGCTGATCCATTCTATCTCCGGCATCTCCGCCTTTTTATGTATCCTGATGGGGCTGGGCTCCGTCCTGTGCATTCTGTTCCTGATCAGCGCCGCCGGGCACCGGTATGGTGTGGAGGGCATTGTCCCCACCTGGCAGGACCGTATTCCCCTGGAACTGTATTTCGGCGGCGACACCCTTCTGCTCTACATTACGCTGGTCATGATGGACGGAATCCTCATCAGCAGCTCCAGCAGCGCATACATTGGAGAGATCCTCAGCCGTTTGGGCGGATTGTTCCTTTGCGTTCTTCTGGGCTGGCTGATCTGCCTTGCCGCTCTGATGACCGTCTCTACCCGACTCAAAATGGGAAAATGGTGGCGCAACTCCCTTTGCTACCTTCTGCTGCGCTTTCTTTTCTCCGGCTGCCGCAAGATCTGGCGCGTTTTGGGAGATTTCTTTCAGATCCTCCCTGTGGCCTGGCGGGCCGTGGTACTGGTGGGCGGCATCCTGATTGTTCAGACTTTTCTGACACTGGTGATGTTTGAAAGCTACAACGGCGGTATGTTTTTCCTGCTGGCCCTGGTCTTTGACCTGGCGATTGTTATGGGGACAGCCTGGCTGTGCCGCCAGCTCCAGCAGATCCGGGACATGGGCGCCTCTCTGGCCGCCGGTGATCTGGAAGCAAAAATCGACACCCGTAAGATGTTCCGGGATATCCGTGTCCATGCGGAAAATCTCAACGCCATCGGTACCGGCATGACCCGTGCCGTGGAACAGCGGATGAAGTCCGAACGGCTGAAAACTGAGCTGATCACCAACGTCTCCCACGATATCAAAACTCCCCTTACCTCCATCGTCAACTACGTTGACCTTCTGGAGAAAGAGGAGCTTCCTGAGAAAGCTACGGAGTACCTGGCTGTACTGGACCGGCAGAGCAAGCGGCTGAAAAAGCTGACAGAGGATCTGGTGGAGGCCAGCAAAGCCTCTACCGGCAACGTAGCTGTCCGTCTGACACCGATCCTGGTCAATGAGATCGTCCACCAGGCCATCGGAGACTATGACGAGCGTCTCACCGCCGGGAAGCTGGAGGTGGTAGTGACCACTTACGAGGGCAATCTCAACGCTATGGCAGATGGACGGCTTCTGTGGCGGGTGCTGGATAACCTGCTGAGCAACGTCTGCAAATATGCTCTGGCAGGTACCCGGGTATATATTGATCTGGGTACCAGGGATAACCGTGTCGTTGTATCCATGAAGAACATCTCCCGGGACCAGCTCAACGTCAATGCCGATGAGCTGATGGAGCGGTTCGTCCGGGGCGACACCTCCCGCCACACCGAGGGCAGCGGTCTTGGTCTGAACATCGCCAAGAGCCTGATGGAACTGATGGGCGGCACCTTTGCCCTGAGCGTGGACGGCGATCTGTTCAAAGCGGAGCTGACCCTGCGGCAGGTCCCCGGTGATCCATCGTCTGCCCCCATAGAATAAATATTTTTCGCACCGTCTTCCCCTTTTGGGAAGGCGGTGCCTTTTTATCATCATCCGGAACAGCGGCTCGCTCTAATTGCTCTCCCCCCACTTTATTTTGCTAATACACTGACGAAATAGTGCACCGCTGTACTGTTGTTACAGGTGGTTAGGTCAGGAAAGCAGTTGTCAATTTTACCCTTAAACCATTGTTTCTTCGTCCATTTACCTGTAAAATAGTTACAAACAAAGGACGAAACGGAGGGCAAATGCCTATGAACAGCCCCAAATCAATTTCCCATGTGGTTCTGGATGGACACAGCCTCACCTTTGAGGAATTTATTGCCGTGGCACGCTTCGGCGCCTGTGTCGCGTTGGCCCCGGAAGCCCGGGATGCCATGGAGCGGTCCCGGGCCCTGGCAGAAAAAATCGCCGCCGAGAAGCGGGTCGCCTATGGCATCACCACAGGCTTCGGTGACTTCGCCACTGTGGCGGTATCCGATGAGATGAGCAGTCAGCTCTCCACCAACCTGATCCTCAGCCACTGTACCGCCACCGGCGACCCTTACAGCGAGGAACAGGTCCGGGGTATGATGCTCCTGCGGGCCAACGCCCTGTGCGTAGGCATCAGCGGCGTACGGCCTGTCCTGGTGGAGATGCTCATTGCCATGCTCAACAAAGGCGTGACCCCCATCATCCCCCAAAAGGGTTCTCTGGGAGCCTCCGGCGATCTTGCTCCCCTCTCCCATATGGGGCTTGTGCTGCTGGGCAGAGGCGAAGCCCTGTACCAGGGTAAAAAATTGCCTGGCGGCGAGGCCATGGCTCAAGCCGGCATACCGGTACTGGACACTCTGGTGTGCAAGGAGGGCCTTGGCATCACCAATGGTACCTGCGCCATGACCAGCGTAGGCGCCCTCCATCTCTATGATACCATCCAGGCCGCCCAGCTGGCGGACCTGATCAGTTCCCTGACCCTGACAGCTCTGACCGGGCAGCTCAACGCCTTCCAGGAACGCATGCACACCGCCCGGGGCCACATCGGCCAGATCCAGGTGGCAAAGAACCTGCGGCTCCTCACCGACGGCTGTGAGATTCTGGAGCGGTGCCAGGGCGCCCGGGTCCAGGATGCCTATGCCCTGCGCTGCATCCCTCAGGTCCACGGCGCTATCCGCGACGCCCTGACCTTTATCAAGAGCAAGGTGGACATCGAGCTCAATGCCGTAACTGACAATCCTCTGCTGTTCTGCGAGGACGAGGCGGTGATCTCCGGCGGCAACTTCCACGGGGAGCCTATGGCTCTGCCCTTCGATTTCCTGGGTATTGCCTGCTCAGAGATCGCCAGCATCTCCGAGCGGCGCATCGAGCGTATGGTCAATGCCGCCCTCTCCAACGGCCTCACCCGCTTCCTCACCACTGACGGCGGCATCAACAGCGGCTTCATGATCGTACAGTACTCCGCGGCATCCATGGCCTCAGAGAACAAGGTCCTGGCCCATCCGGCCTGTGTGGACTCCATCCCCTCCTCCGCCAACCAGGAGGACTTTGTCTCCATGGGCACCACCGCCGCCCGAAAGGCCGGTACTATCCTGCAGAACACCCTCTCTGTCCTGGCCTTTGAGCTCCTCACCGCCTGCCAGGCCATTGATATCCGGCGGATGACCGGACTTTATGGAAAAGGCTTGTCCCCTGTGGGGGAGGCGGTGTTCCAACACGTCCGGGAGAAGGTCTCCTTCATGGAGATCGACCGGGAACTGTGGCCGGACATCCAGGAGGTGGAGAAAATGGTCCGCAGCGGCGAGCTGTTGGAGCTGGCTTTCTCCCTGGTACCTGATTTCCAGTAAAAAACAAAAAACATCCCCGGAGCGGACCGCTCCGGGGATGGGGTACCTTATTTCGCTTCAGAGGATGGATCAGCTGCGTCCTCCCCGGCCTCCAGCCGGTTGAGCACCGCCCGGTAGCCGCCGGAGCCATATTGCAGCTCCGTACTGATCCGGGTGATGGTGGAACTGCTGACAGAGACCTGGCTGCGGATCTTCTCATAGGTCTCACCCGCCAGAAGCAGCTTTGCCACCTGCAGCCGCTGGGACAGCAGCATCAGCTCCTGCATGGTGCACAGATCGCTAAAAAAAGCCCGGCACTCCTCCATGTCCCGCAGGGACAGTATCGCCTCAAACAGCTCCTCCATATTCTCATTGGAATGACGCGACACATGGTTCATTGAGAAAATCCTCCATTACTGTTGCACACATTGTACCATCGGCCAACAAAAACGTCAACTTACATTCACTGCCTGCTTACAACACGATTCGGAAAGGAGTTACGCCCATGGATGAATACATTGCTTCTGCTATGACCATCAAATTGGATGATGAACTGCCCCCCTACCCTGAATTTGACCCCCAGTACCGCCGGGCGCCCCGCCGGGAATCCACGCTGTCCCAGGCGGATAAGGAGCTGGCCATCAAAAACGCCCTGCGTTATATCCCGCCCCAGCACCACCGGCAGATGGCGGAGGAATTTGCCAAGGAGCTGGAGGAGCACGGCCGCATTTACGGCTATCGCTTCCGGCCCGCAGGCCGTCTGTACGGCAAGCCCATCGACGAATATAAGGGCAACTGTGTGGAAGCCAAAGCTTTCCAGGTCATGATCGACAACAACCTGGACTTCGATGTGGCCCTCTACCCCTATGAGCTGGTGACCTACGGCGAGACCGGCCAGGTGTGCCAGAACTGGATGCAGTACCGTCTCATTAAAAAATACCTGGAGGTCATGACCGACGAGCAGACCCTGGTGGTCATGTCCGGCCATCCCCTGGGTCTTTTCCACAGCCATAAGCTGGCCCCCCGGTGCATCATCACCAACGGCCTGATGGTAGGAAACTTTGACGACCAGAAGAACTTCAACCGGGCCGCTGCCCTGGGTGTGGCCAACTACGGCCAGATGACCGCCGGCGGCTGGATGTACATCGGGCCTCAGGGCATCGTTCACGGCACCTTCAACACCCTTCTCAACGCCGGACGGCTGAAGCTGGGTATCCCTGCCGATGGGAACCTGGCGGGGCGGCTGTTCGTCTCCGCAGGATTGGGCGGCATGAGCGGTGCCCAGGGCAAGGCGGCGGAGATCGCCGGAGCGGTGGCCATTATTGCCGAGGTGGACGACTCCCGCATCGATACCCGCTATACCCAGGGCTGGGTCAGCGCACGCACCGACAGTCTCCCCGAGGCCGTGGCGATGGCAAAGGAAAAGCTCTCCGCCAAGGAGCCCTGCGCTATTGCCTACCATGGCAACGTGGTGGACCTTCTGGAATACCTCTATGACCACGACATCCATGTGGACCTTCTCAGTGACCAGACAAGCTGCCATGTGCCCTACGACGGCGGCTACTGCCCCCAGGGCCTCACCTTCCAGCAGCGTACGGAGATGCTGGACAAAGATCCCGAGGGATTCCGGGTCCTGGTGGACAAGTCCCTGCGCCACCACTACGAGATGATCGGCAAGCTCCACGACCGGGGCACCTATTTCTTCGACTACGGCAACAGCTTCCTCAAGGCGGTCTATGACGCCGGGGTCACCGCCATCTGCAAAAACGGTGAAAACGACCTGGACGGCTTCGTCTTTCCCTCCTATGTGGAGGACATCCTGGGGCCCTGCCTCTTTGACTTCGGCTACGGCCCCTTCCGCTGGTGCTGCCTGAGCCGGAACAGCGAGGACCTGGACAAGACCGACGCAGCAGCAGCGGAGTACATTCTTGCCCACAACCGCCGCTACCAGGACTACGACAACTATGTCTGGGTCCGGGACGCCAAGAAGAACAAGCTGGTGGTAGGCACCCAGTGCCGTATCCTCTATCAGGACGCCATGGGCCGCATGAACATCGCCCTGAAGTTCAATGAGATGGTCCGCAATGGCGAGATCGGCCCCGTGATGCTGGGCCGTGACCACCACGACACCGGCGGCACCGACTCTCCCTTCCGGGAGACCAGCAACATCAAGGACGGCTCTAACATTATGGCCGACATGGCCACCCAGTGCTACGCCGGCAACGCCGCCCGTGGTATGAGCCTCATCGCCCTCCACAACGGCGGAGGCACCGGCGTAGGCCGGGCCATCAACGGCGGCTTCGGCATGGTGCTGGACGGCTCTGAGCGGGTGGATACCATCCTCCGCATGGCCATGCCCTGGGATACCATGGTGGGCGTCTCCCGCCGGGCCTGGGCCAGAAACGAGAACGCCCTTGCCACCGCCGCAGAGTACAACCGCCTCTACGCGGGACAGGATCACATCACCCTGCCCTACCTTGCCGATCCCGAGGTTGTATCCAAGGCGCTGAAGGGCTGAGGAATCTATTCTTTTTCTTGAAAGAAAAAGAACCAAAAAGAACTTTTACGCGAAACTTCGTTTCGCTATAGCCGCAGTTTATGTAAGATCAAAACCAAAAGATAAGCAAAACGTAGTTTTGCGCGAAAAGTTTTCTTTTGGTACTTTTCTTTTTCAAAAGAAAAGTATAGACACCAGAAAGGAGTCTCTCATGAGCAATCTGTTGGTGAAAAACATCGGGACACTGGCCACCCCCATAGGAAAGAGGGCACGGGGCGGCGCAGCCCAGGGGGAGATCCAGATCCTGCACGGTGCCTGGGTGACGGTAGAGGACGGCGTCATCATCGGCACAGGCACTGGTGATGCCCCGGTCCCCCGCGGTGCCCGGACCATTGATGCCGGAGGACGTCTGGTCACCCCCGGCCTGGTAGACGCTCACACCCATCTGATTTTCGGCGGCTGGCGGCAGAATGAGCTGGCATTGAAACTGCGGGGAGTGCCCTACCTGGACATCCTGGCCCAGGGCGGCGGTATCCTCTCCACCGTCACTGCCACCCGCTCCTGCACGCAGACTCAGCTGGCAGAAAAGGCCCGGCTGGCTCTGGACGAGATGCTGGCCCTGGGCACCACCACCTGTGAGGCCAAAAGCGGCTACGGGCTGGAGACCGCGGAGGAGCTCAAACAACTGCGCGCCATCCGGGACCTGCAGACAAGCCACCCCATGGACATCGCCGCCACCTTTATGGGGGCCCATGCCCTGCCTCAGGAGTATAAAGAGAGCCGGGAGGCGTACATCGACCTCCTCTGTGAGGAGATGATCCCCGCTGTGGCCAGTGAGAAGCTGGCAACATTCTGCGACGTATTCTGCGAGACAGGGGTATTCACCGCTGAGGAGTCCCGCCGCATCCTGGAGGCCGGGAAGCGCTGGGGCCTGATCCCCAAGATCCATGCAGACGAGATCGATCCCATCGGCGGCTCCCAGCTAGCCGGAGAGATCGGCGCCATCTCCGCCGAGCATCTGATCGTCTGCCCAACCGAGGGGATCGCCAGCATGGCCTTAGGCGGCACAGTGGCTTGTCTGCTGCCTGCCACCAGCCTCTACCTGGGCGCAGCTTTCGCCCCCGCCCGGGACATGGTGGCCGCCGGTGTGCCGATAGCCATGGCCAGCGACTTTAATCCCGGCTCCTGCCCCTGCCTGAATCTGCAGCTGGTGATGAATCTGGGGTGCCTGCGCTACCGGCTGACCCCTGAGGAAGTCCTCACCGCCGTTACCCTCAACGGTGCCGCTGCCATTGGCCTGGCGGATACCGTCGGTTCTGTAGAAACCGGTAAACAGGGGGATCTGGTCATCTGGGAAGCCGATGACCTCAACTACATCTGTTACCGCATGGGCAGCAACCTGGCCCGCACTGTCATCAAGCGCGGACAGATCGTTTCCGGAAAATCTTAACTTCTTTCATTGATCAGGAGGAACATCATATGGGTAAGCTTGTGGAATGTGTCCCTAATTTCAGCGTCAGCCAACAGCGGGACGCGGCGGTCTTTCAGGAGCTGGTGGATACCGCCGGCAGCGTCCCTGGCTGCGCCGTGCTGGACGTCCAGACCGACGGGGACCACAACCGCTGCGTATTTACCATGGTAGGAAGCCCCGCCGCCATTGAGGAGGTGGCCTTCCGGCTGGCCAAAAAGGCCACGGAACGCATCGATATGACCAAGCACCAGGGGCAGCATCCCCGGATGGGCGCTACCGACGTGATCCCTTTTATCCCTACCACGGACATGACGGTAGAGGAGTGCGTGGCCATGAGCAAGCGGGTGGCCCAGCGCATCTGGGAGGAGCTGGGTGTGCCCTCCTTCCTCTACGAGGACTCCGCCGCCTCCCCCGCCCGGGTGAAGTTGGAGGACGTCCGCAGAGGGCAGTTTGAGGGTATGCCGGAGAAGCTCCTCCAGCCGGAGTGGGCCCCGGATTATGGCGAGCGGAAGATCCATCCCACCGCCGGCATTACCGCTATCGGCGCCCGTATGCCGCTGATCGCCTACAATGTGAATCTGGACACGGACAACCTGGAGATCGCCAACAAGATTGCCAAAGCCATCCGGGCCAGCGGCGGCGGCTTCCGCTACTGCAAAGCCATCGGCGTCATGCTGGAGCACCGCCATATCGCTCAGGTATCCATGAATCTGGTCAACTATGAGGGGACACCCATCTACTATGTCTTTGAGATGATCCGGGCCCTGGCGGACCGCTATGGTGTGCGCATTATCGGCAGTGAGCTGGTAGGCCTGACGCCTGCCAAGGCCCTGCTGGACTGTGCAGAGTACTACCTGAAGCTGGAGGACTTCAACTGCCGCAAGCAGGTAATCGAATACCACCTGGTAGGCATGGAATAAACCACGCCCCGCTCCGCCCTCCCAAGGAGGGCCAGTGTATGGGGGCAGAGAGGATAACCACATGAAACTTGCCGAGATGAATGTAACGGATTTTACCCAGCTGCTGGCATCTGATGCACCAGCCCCCGGCGGCGGCTCCACAGCCGCTCTGGAGGGCGCTCTGGGAGCCGCTCTCACCGCTATGGTCTGCCGTCTCACAGCGGGAAAGGAGCAGTATGCCGCCTTCCACAGCCTTGCTGTGGAAGTACAGGATAAGGCGGAGGCCCTTCGTCTGGAGTTCCTGACGGCCATGGACGGCGATACAGAGGCCTTCCTGCAGGTGAGCCAGGCCTTTGCCCTGCCCAAAGCTACCGCCGAGGAAAAAGCCGCCCGCTCTGCCGCCATTCAGGCCGGTCTGATCCGGTGTACGGAGACGCCACTCCAGGTGATGTCTCTGGCGGCAGAGGGATTAAAGCTGGTTCAGTCCCTGCTGGGCAAATACAACGAGAACGCTGCCAGTGACCTGGGCACCGCTGCCCATTCCTTCCGGGCTTGTGCCCACGGGGCCTGGCTGAATGTTGTCATCAACGTAGGCAGCCTGAAGGACAAGGAAAAGGCCCGCTCTTACCAGGAGAAGGGCGCAGCACTGCTGAAAGAGTCAGCTGCCATGGCTGATCAGATCCACCAGGCCATTCTCCTGTCGCTGGTCTGAACGCAGCCTTGTCCCTCAGTCTTTCCCAATCAACTGAACCACCAGACAACAAAAGCCCCCGGCGCAGAGATCTGCGCCGGGGGCTTTTTATCTTCATTCAGGAGTCACAGCACAATGCAAACCAAGCTGATTGCTTATCTGCACCCTGTGCCGGAGAGAGGGATTACTCCTCTTCCTCGTCCTCTCCCTCTGCCTCGACACCTTCGCCGTCCAGGTCAAACTCCAGCTTCTCGCCGCAGTTGGGGCACTCTACGCAGCCGTCCTCCAGGATCGTTTCATCGAAGAAGATCTCTTCCTCACAGTTGGGGCAGGTGGTCTCGTAGACCTCCTCGTCCTCATCACCGTCGTCCTCGTCCTCGTCTTCGTCCTCATCGTCGTACTCGCCATCCATCTCATAGAGATAGGTCTCCACGTCGCTGAGGTCGTCGCTGACGGCGTCCAGGCACTCCTCCATCTCACTCTGGTCCTCGCAGATGTCCTGCAGTTCCAGTGCGATATCATCCAAAATGTCGATCATCACGGTAAGGAGCTTGCCCTCCTTAGACTTGGTATCAAGACCAAGGCCTTCCGCCAAGCCTTTCATATACGCGACCTTTTCCAGAATTTCCATTGCTATTCTCCTTTCAAAGTGTCTTGTTATCCGGGACTCTCCCCTGACCGCACAACACGGTGTATTTTCAGCTTATGACAGCCGAATATATCAGTTCTTGCAGCGGGACAGATACTCGCCGGTACGGGTATCGATGGTGATCTTGTCGCCGATATCAATGAACAGAGGCACCTTGATCTCAGCACCGGTCTCCAGAACGGCGGGCTTGGTCACGTTGGTGGCAGTGTTGCCGGCAAAGCCAGGCTCTGTCTCGGTGACCACCAGATCCATAAAGTTGGGGCACTCAATACCGAACACATTGCCCTTGTAGGACAGGATCTTGCAGACCGTATTCTCCTTGACAAAACGGAAGGCGTCACCCAGCAGATCCTTGTTCAGGGGGATCATGTCATAGGTCTCCTGATCCATGAAGTAGTAGAGATCACCGTCGTTGTAGCTATATTCCATATCCTTGCGCTCGATGAAGGCTTCCTCAAACTTAGCGGTGGGGTTGAAAGACGTCTCCGTCACAGCACCGGTAACCACATTCTTCATCTTGGTGCGGACGAAAGCCGCGCCCTTGCCGGGCTTAACGTGCTGGAACTCGATGACCTGCATCACTTTGCCATCCATCTCAAAGGTCTTGCCATTACGAAAATCACCGGCAGTAATCGTTGCCATATTATATATCCTCCTGTTGGAATGAATTTACCCATCGGCCATTTTATCGTATTCCCGTTGTAATTGCAAGTATTTTGTGGTAAATTCGTATGGAAATCTCAATTTGATAATCCGATCATGGTAGGTGTACCCCTATGATACCTGTTTTATACGAAGACAACAGCTTTCTGGTGTGTATCAAGTCCCCCGGACTTCTCTCTCAGGATGGGCCTGGCAGCTGCCTTCCGGCCCTTCTCCGTGAACAGTGCCATTGTGACATATATCCCATCCACAGGCTGGACAAGGACGCTGGAGGCGTCATAGTCTATGGTAAGACGCAGAAAGCCGCTGCAGCCCTCTCTGCGGCCGTCCAGCGGCATGAAATAACAAAGCAGTATCTCTGTGTTGTCCAAGGCAAACCGCAGGAAACGCAGGGTACATATACCGATCTGCTGTTTCATGATAAAACTAGGAATAAGACGTTTGTGGTCCAACGGATGCGCGGCGGGGTCAAGGAGGCCTCTCTTTCCTATCGGGTGCTGGGCCAGCAGGACCAAGAAGCATTGGTCCTTGTGGAGCTCCATACCGGCCGTACCCATCAGATCCGTGTCCAGTTCTCCAGCCGAAAAACACCTCTTTTGGGGGACAGGAAATATGGCGGAGGCAGCGGGACCCTGGCGCTTTGGAGTTTCCGGCTTTCCTTCCGGCATCCCGGTACCGGAAAGCAAATAACATTCTCCCAGCTTCCCCAAGGGGCCCCGTGGGCTGCCTTTCATTTGACAGACTTCCTAGAATCCATATAGTCGGTTTCACCCCTATACCGCCTTTATTTGACAGGCGCTCTCCGCCCCTTTCCCTGCTCTCTACATTTTTTTCAAATTTTGAAAAAAACAGGTTGACAAATGGACATCCCCGTGGTATAGTCTTGTATGTTCCGGCGGTGAGCTGCGAACGACAAAATATGGGGGTATAGCTCAGCTGGGAGCGCCAGCAACCGCATGTGACGACCCCTCAACGCGAGGAAATGACAATTTAATCAAAACCCCGGAAACTCAGTAAAATCAAGGGTTTCCGGTTATATGGGGGTATAGCTCAGCTGGGAGAGCGCTTGAATGGCATTCAAGAGGTCAGCGGTTCGATCCCGCTTATCTCCACCAAAACAATAACTCACACAGTCAATGCGGGATGAGATATAGTAGACACAAGAAAAAGATGGGAGGAAACGATATGCGGCGAAAAGACCGTGCATTGGAGCGGGAAGCGGCGCTCCGGATTTTGGATCAGACGGAGTGGATGACCCTCTCTATGACACAACCGGATGGAACGCCATATGCCGTACCGGTCAACATGACCCGGGCGGGGGAGTGGCTCTATTTTCACTGTGCGAGAGAGGGCAAGAAGATCGACTGTCTGCGCGCCTGTCCCCAGGTCTGCGTCACGGCGGTGGGCCATGCCCGGGTGATCCCCGAGCAGTACACCACCGAGTATGAGAGCGCGGTGGTCTTTGGAACGGCGGAAGAGGTGCTGGAGGAAGCGGCGCGCTGGGAGGGACTGCGGGTGTTCAGCCAGAAGTTCCGTCCCGAGCCGGAGGAGGAGTTCCGGGCACAGAACCGGGGCTGTTTTTCACAGACCGCCCTGTTCCGGATCCGTATTCAGGAGATCTGGGGGAAGGGCTGGAGAGCGCCCGCCAGGCCCGAACCGTGAGAAAAAGAGAACGGCCCCTGCCGCGCTGGAGCAGGGGCCAAAAAAAGAGAAAGAAAATGCTTGACAAATGTGGAAGAGGCGGGTATAATATCCTACGTTGAGTCGCCGGTCCGGCGGCACGGCAAGTGAATATGGGGGTATAGCTCAGCTGGGAGAGCGCTTGAATGGCATTCAAGAGGTCAGCGGTTCGATCCCGCTTATCTCCACCATCTCGCATAGAGATGCAATAAAAACACGCTTCTGTAGAAGCGTGTTTTTATTTTCTTTATCTCTAAAAATTCATCTTATTGCTGCCATACTATCCTCTGAAAAATCAAAATTCCTCTTCAGTTTACTTGCTCTTGCTATCGTATATAAAAGAGCCCGGGAAAATTTCTTTCCCCGGGCTCTTTTGATTATCCATATTTGCGTCTATTATGAGACAAGCTTACTTGCTGCCGCCAACCATGGAAGCGATCTCCGCAGCGAAGTCGTCCTGCTTCTTCTCAATGCCCTCGCCCTTCTCAAAGCGGACAGCATTCTTGAAGGCAACAGTGCCGCCCAGAGCCTTGGCAGAGGACTCGATATACTTCTCTACGGTCATGCTGTTGTCCTTAACAAACTCCTGCTGCAGCAGGCAGTTCTCAGCATAGAACTTGTTGAGCTTACCGATGACGATGTTCTCCTTGACCTTGTCGGGCTTGTTGGCCATCTTGGGATCATTGGCCATCTGAGCCAGCATGATCTTCTTCTCCTCATCCAGAACATCCTGGGTGACCTGGGTCTTGTCCCAGAAACGGGGATTCAGAGCGGCGATCTGCATAGCCACATCCTTACCGATCTCGGTAGCATCGATACCGCCGGAAACCTCCAGGTTCACCAGCACACCGATCTTGCCGCCGGCGTGGACATAAGCCACGGAAGTGCCCTCGGTGAAGAAGGCAAAACGGCGAACCTTGATGTTCTCGCCGATGACCAGGACCATCTCCTGCTGCTGCTGGGTAACAGTCAGATCGGTGCCGTTGTACTTGCACTCCATCAGAGCATCCAGATCAGCGGGCTTGTTGGCAGCAACAGTGGCAGCCACACCCTTGACGAAGTCCACAAACTTCTCGTTCTTGCCCACGAAGTCGGTCTCGGCGTTGACCTCGACCACAACACCCACACCGTCAATGACAGTAGCGTAAGCCATGCCCTCGGCAGCGATGCGGCCAGCCTTCTTGGCGGAAGCGGCCAGGCCCTTCTCACGCAGGTACTCAATGGCCTTGTCCATGTCGCCGTCGGAAGCGGCCAGGGCCTTCTTGCAGTCCATCATGCCCACGCCGGTCATCTCGCGCAGGTTCTTTACATCAGCAGCGGTAAAAGCCATAATTTTTATCCTCCAGTATGATAATATGATAAACAGGAAAATGGGGCGGGACTCTCCCGCCCCATAGGGTTTCCACTATTTGCCTTACTCGGCGGCGGTCTCCTCAGCGGCGGCTTCCTCAACCTGCTCGCCCTGACGGCCCTCGATCATGGCGTTGGCCATAATGGAGGCGATCAGCTTGATGGCGCGGATAGCGTCGTCGTTGCCGGGGATGGGATAATCGATCTCATCGGGATCGCAGTTGGTATCAGCGATGGCCACCACGGGGATGCCCAGCTTGTGAGCCTCAGCGATAGCGTTGCGCTCCTTGCGGGTGTCCACGATGAACAGAGCGCCGGGCAGCTTCTTCATTTCCTTCACGCCGCCCAGGTACTTCTCCAGCTTCTCGATCTCGCCCATGTGCTTGATGACTTCCTTCTTGGGCAGCATATCAAAGGTGCCGTCCTCCTGCATGCGCTTGAGCTGGGTCAGACGATCCACACGGGTGCGCATGGTCTTGAAGTTGGTCATCATACCGCCCAGCCAGCGGGCGTTGACATAGAACATGTTGCAGCGCAGAGCCTCATCCTTGATGGCCTCCTGAGCCTGCTTCTTGGTACCTACGAACAGCAGGGACTCGCCGTTCTCGCTGAGCTGACGGACGAAGTTGTAAGCCTCCTCCAGCTTCTTGACGGTCTTCTGCAGGTCGATGATGTAGATCCCGTTGCGCTCAGTGTAAATATAGGGAGCCATCTTGGGGTTCCACCGGCGGGTCTGGTGACCGAAGTGGACGCCAGCTTCCAGCAGCTGCTTCATGGATACGACACTTGCCATAGTAATTTTTTCCTCCGATTATCATTTAGTTCGTTACCTCCGAACCTCTCCTCTGCCGGGCCAACCGCCGCAGGCGGCACCGACCAGACATCAAGGTCCGTGCGTAATGCTGAAATATAGTACCATATCCTTCCGAAAAACGCAAGGACTTTTTGATGAAAAAATCAGAAAATTTTAGATTCTGTCAGTGTTGTACCCCTTTTTCTCTCTCAGAACAGCCGTTTGCGCCGTCGGCGGTCCTGATAAGGCGGACGGCGCTCCGCCGGTTTGGTGATGAGGATAATATCGTCTCCGATCTGCTTGATGCAGTCCCAGGGGATGTAATACTCCTCCCCCCTGCCAAAGAGGCCGAAAAACCGGCAGGGTCCCGGGACGATCAGCGCTGTTACCCGTCCCTCCGGGATCAGCACCTCTACGTCGCCTACAAACCCCAAACGGCAGCCGTCACAAATGTTGATGACCTCTTTGTACCGCAGTTCCACCATTCTGCACTGCATCTCCATCCCCCCTCTTATGGGATGGTATGCTCCGGGCGGATTGTCCTATGCGAAAAAGAAAAATATCAGATATTTTTCCGAATGGTGCGCAGAGCGTTTTTCTCCAGTCGGCTCACCTGGGCCTGAGAAATCCCTACTTCCGCCGACACCTCCATCTGTGTCTTTCCTTCATAAAACCGCAGCGCCAGGATGTGCCGTTCCCGCTCCCCCAGGCGGTCCAGTGCATCCTTCAGGGCAATCTGTTCCAACCACTGCTCATCCGTATTTTTCTTGTCCCGTACCTGATCCATAACGCACACGGTATCCCCGCTGTCGGAGTACAGCGGCTCAAAAAGACTTACCGGCTCCGTTACCGCATCCATGGCAAAGACGACTTCCTCCCGGGATATGCCCAGCGTTTCCGCCAGCTGTTCCACTGTAGGTTCCCGCTGGCTCCCGGCCATCAGTCGTTCCCGGGCCTGCATCACCCGGTACGCAGTATCCCGCAGACTGCGGCTCACCCGCACAGCACTGTTGTCTCTCAGATAGCGTCGGATCTCCCCGATGATCATAGGCACACCATATGTGGAAAAACGGACTGGCTGGCTGAGGTCAAAACCATCGATGGCCTTAATGAGCCCCACACATCCCACCTGAAACAGATCGTCAGGGTTCTCTCCCCGGCTGCTGAACTTCTGGATCACGGACAGTACCAGCCGGAGGTTACCATTGATCAGTTCCTCCCGCGCTTTTTTGTCACCTGCTTTGGTCCGCCGCAGCAGTTCCATGGTCTGCTCATTGTTGAGCACCTTCAGCCGCGCCGTGTTTACTCCGCTGACTTCCACTTTCCCCTGCATGTACCCAACTCCTTGCCTTTTCATGGCGGCTTACGAGGATGCTTTCCTCGCACCGCCTCAGGCAAAGTATGTCCCCGGCCAACTGGTTTTATCCTCCAGCACAGGCCGTCTGACATTTTTGAAACATACAATGACAAAACTTCTCTGTTTTTTCTGCTTTTCTCAGACAAAAGGATTTTTCAGCCTCGCCATGGAGAATCTGTTCACCTGGTACAAATTGTCCATATTGTCCGCATTCGAACGACATTTTTTTATTAAATTGTCAAAAATTGATAAAGCATTTTACAATATCGTGTGATATAATAGAAAAAAATCGGCAATTATGCCGAGAAAAAGGAGACGATTGAAATGACATACGGAGTGGAAGTCATCAACCATGTAGACCCTGAGGTCGCCAGTGCCATTCAGGCCGAGGTAGACCGTCAGGAGAGCCATATCGAACTCATTGCTTCAGAAAACTTTACCAGCCGCGCTGTTCAGCTGGCTGCCGGCAACCCCCTGACCAACAAGTACGCAGAAGGTTATCCCGGTAACCGTTATTACGGTGGCTGTGAATACGTGGACGTGGTGGAGAGCATCGCTATCGATCGTGCCAAGAAGATCTTTGGCTGCACCTACGCCAACGTTCAGCCCCATTCCGGCGCCCAGGCCAACATGGCCGTGGAGCTGGCCCTGTGCGAGCCCGGCGATACCGTGATGGGCATGAAGCTGGCCCACGGCGGTCACCTGACCCACGGCAGCCCTGTCAACTTCTCCGGCCATCTCTTCAACATCGTCGGCTACGGCGTCAATGAGCAGGGTTACATTGACTACGACGAGGTGGAGCGTCTGGCTATGGAGCACAAGCCCAAGCTGATCATCTGCGGCGCCTCCGCTTATCCCCGTATCATCGATTTTAAGCGCTTCCGTGAGATCGCCGACAAGTGCGGCGCTTACCTCATGAGCGATATCGCCCACATCGCTGGTCTGGTAGCTGCTGGCCTCCATCCCAGTCCCTTCCCCTGGGTGGATGTGGCTACTTCCACCACTCACAAGACCCTGCGTGGCCCCCGCGGCGGCCTGATCCTCTCCACCAAGGAGTTTGCTGAGGAGCACAAGCTCAACAAGTGGGTGTTCCCCGGCGTCCAGGGCGGCCCCCTGATGCACATCATCGCTGCCAAGGCCGTGGCCTTCAAGGAGGCTCTGGATCCCTCCTTTGTTGAGTATCAGAAACTGGTACTGGCCAACAGCCAGGCTCTGGCCAAGGCTCTGGTGGCCCGCGGCTTCAATCTGGTCTCCGGTGGTACTGACAACCACCTGATGCTGGTGGATCTGCGCAGCAAGGGCATCAGCGGTCAAGAGTGTGAGGAGCTGATGGACAGCGCCAACATCACCTGCAACAAGAACTCCATCCCCTACGATACCGCCGGTGCCAACCACCCCAACGGCATCCGTCTGGGCACTGCTGCTGTGTCTGCCCGCGGCCTGCAGCCCGAGGACATGGAGACCATTGCCGAGTGCATCGACATGCTGGTCAACCAGCGCGAGGCTGGTGTAAAGGAAGCCCGCGCCAAGGTGGCTGAGATCACCATCAAGTACCCCCTCTACCGGGATCGTTAAATTTTCAAAATAGCAAAAGGACAGCTCCCCGCAGTCTAAGAGGGGGAGCTGTCCTTCTTTCTTTGCTCTGCACACAGAACTGATCTGACAAACAAACTGGGACGGAAGAAATCTTCCGTCCCAGTTCTGTTTTCTCAAATCGCAAAAACGATCACTTTTTAAAGCTATCCTTCAGGCTGACACTGCGATTAAACACCAGATGGCCCGGCCGGGAATCCTTGTTGTCCAGGCAGAAGTAACCTACCCGCATGAACTGGAAGCTGGCAGGAGCCACCGCATCCTTCAGCCCAGCCTCCACCTTGCAGCCGGTGACTACCTCCAGAGAATCGGGGTTCAGGCAGTCCAAGAAATTCTTGTCGGCAGCATCGGGAGCAGCATCGCTGAACAGATTGTCGTACAGCCGGCACTCCGCTTCCACAGCGGTAGCAGCGTCCACCCAGTGGATGGTAGCGCCCTTCACCTTCCGGCCGTCGGCAGGATTGCCGCCCCGGCTGTCGGGATCGTAGGTAGCATAGATCTCAGCGAAGGTGCCGTCGTCGTTCTTTTTGCAGCCGGTGCAGGTAATGAGGTAGGCGCCCTTCAGGCGGCACTCAGGACCGTCAGGATAGAGACGCTTGTACTTGGGAACCGGCACCTCCAGGAAGTCCTCCTCCTCCACATACAATTCCCGGGAGAAGGTGATGGTGCGCATACCATCCTCAGGCCGGTTGGGGTTGTTCTCCACCTCAAAGGTCTCACTCTGCCCCTCGGGATAGTTGGTGATGACCAGCTTCACCGGACGGATCACCGCCATAACCCGCTGAGCGGTCTCGTTGAGATCCTCCCGGAGGCAGTGCTCCAGGAAGCTGTACTCCACGGTGCTGGCAGCCTTGGCCACACCAATGCGCTCGCAGAAGTTCCGGATGGAGGCAGGGG
Organism: uncultured Eubacteriales bacterium; assembly: GCA_900549475.1. Classification (GTDB taxonomy): domain Bacteria; phylum Bacillota; class Clostridia; order Oscillospirales; family Oscillospiraceae; genus Pelethomonas. The sequence continues at coordinate 17,678 of UROF01000016.1, read as the reverse complement.
TATAGCCCCGGCGGCGGAGACCGCAGAGAGTAGGCATCCGGGGATCATCCCAGCCGGAGACCTTGCCGCCCTCCACCAGAGCCCGGAGCTTGCGCTTGCTCATGACCGTGTGGTCGATACCCAGGCGGGCAAACTCGATCTGGCGGGGCTTGGCCGGCAGATCACAGTTCTCCACCACCCAGTTATACAGAGGACGATGGGCCTCAAACTCCAGGGAGCAGAGGCTGTGGGTAATCCCTTCCAGGGCGTCCTCGATGGGATGGGCGAAGTCGTACATGGGGTAGATGCACCACTTGTCACCCTGACGATGATGGTGCATATGGTTGATACGGTAGATCACCGGGTCACGCATATTGAAGTTGCCGGAGGCAGGGTCGATCTTGGCCCGCAGGGTCATAGCGCCATCAGGGAACTCCCCTGCCCGCATCCGGGCAAAGAGGTCCAGGCTCTCCTCCACGGGACGATCCCGGTAGGGGCACTGAGCGGGACAGTTCACGTCGCCCCGCATCTCCTTCATCTGCTCCGGGGTCAGCTCGCAGACATAGGCCAGGCCCTTCTTGATGAGGGACACCGCACACTCGTACATCTTCTCAAAGTAGTCGGACGCATAGAAGAAGCGGTCGCCCCAGTCAAAGCCCAGCCAGTGGATATCCTCCTTGATGGCCTCCACATACTCCACATCCTCCTTGGTGGGGTTGGTGTCGTCCATGCGGAGGTTGCACAGTCCGCCATACTTCTCGGCGGTACCGAAGTCGATGCACAGGGCCTTGCAGTGGCCAATATGCAGGTAGCCATTGGGCTCCGGCGGGAAACGGGTGTGGACGGTCATGCCCTGGAACTGACCACCCTCTGCGATGTCCTCGTCGATGAACTGATGAATGAAGTTTTTGCTCTCGGCCTCCTCGGTAAGGGGGGTCTTATTTTCCTCGGCCATGTTTCACACTCCTTTGTTTGTTAGAAATTTTGTCTAAAAAGTGGCGAGTTTTATTATATAAAATGCCGGTGCAAAAGGCAAGGGCTATTTTACATTTTCTCCCTGATTTCCGCAAAAATACCCGCCGCGGCCAAAACACGGCGGGTATTTTTTGAAACACGGTTACTGCGGGGCATCCGGCGTAAAGGAAAGAAGTCTCTCTCCCTGCCATGTCCCCTCGCCCCGCATCCCATCTTTCAGGGCGGCATGGAGCTCCGGGGAGCAGGTCAGGCGCAGGTTATTGTCGTCCGGGTGATAGTCCTCCCGCGGCGTCTCAAACCGCAGCAGGACCTGAGTAAACTGGTCGCGGTCCGGCATAAATGGCGAAATGGAACTGCGGGGCATTGGGTCCGTCAAACCGTCAGAAAAAGACGGTTTGTATTGCGTGGCTACCACGATAAATCGGGCGGTCCGGGGCATGTCAGTCCTCATGGTCACGCTCCTTTCTCAGATCCGGAAGTCCTCCTCCTTCAGCTTGGAGGTCTCCAGCTTCACCGGGCGGGGGGGCTCCCGCTTGAAGGGATCGTATTTGAACCACATACAGTGGTACTCCGCAGCCACCACACCCCGCCTGGGGCAGGCCACCTCCCGGTCGTTGATCACATTGCCCTTGGCGCAGTAGGCGCACCGCGGCTCGATGTCCTTACGAAACAGCATGGTCCCCCTCCTTTCACCTGTCAGTATACATGCTTTTCTTTGAAAAGAAAAGCATCAAAAGAAACTTTTGCGCGAAACTCCGTTTCGCTTTCCTGTGGGAACGATATCGTTACAGGGTGTGCAGGACCACCTTATCATCCTCCGCCGTGGCGGCGATCTGGGTGATGGGGTGGTCATAGCTGTCGATAATGGCAGAGGCCAGCACATCCTCCACCTCTTTCTGGATGGTGCGGCGGAGGTTCCGGGCGCCATAGGTGGCGGAGTAGGATTTCTTCACCAGGTAGCTTACCAGTGCATCGTCATAAGTGAAGGTGAGGCCCTTCTCCTTGAGGCTGCCTTTCAGCTCATCCAGCATCAGTCGGGCAATGGGCAGGAAATTCTCCTCGGTGAGCTTGTTGAAGTAGACGATCTCGTCCACGCGGTTGATAAACTCCGGACGCAGGAACTGCTGCAGGGCCTTCATAGCCCGGTCTTTCCCCTGCTCGTTCACCGTCTTGTTGAAGCCCACGGAGCCCTCCTTCCGGTCGCTGCCGGCATTGGAGGTCATGACGATGACAGTGTTCTCAAAGTTCACCTTCCGGCCATGGGCATCAGTAATCTGGCCGTCGTCCAGGATCTGGAGCAGCACGTTGAGAACGTCGGGATGGGCCTTCTCGATCTCATCGAAGAGGATGACGCTATAGGGCTTGCGGCGGATCTTCTCCGTCAGCTGGCCCGCCTCGTCATAGCCCACATAGCCCGGAGGAGAACCGATGATCCGGGAGACCGAGTGCTTTTCCATGAACTCGGACATATCCAGGCGGATGAGACTCTCCGGGGCGTTGAAGAGGTCGTCGGCCAGCTGCTTGACCAGCTCCGTCTTACCTACGCCGGTGGAACCTACAAAGATGAAGCTCACAGGCTTGTGCTTGGGAGAGATCCCCACCCGGTTGCGGCGGATGGCAGCGGCCACAGCGTCGATGGCCTGATCCTGACCAATGATCTTTTTCTTCAGCCGCTGATCCAGCTCGCTGAGCCGCTTGAACTCCTCCTCCCGGATCTTGCTGGCGGGGATCTTAGTCCACAGCTCGATGACCCGGGCCAGATTGTCCATGGTGAGCTGAGGCTCACCCTTGGCAGTGAGCTGGTCCAGCTCGCTCTGGAGCTGGATCTCCTTGCTCTTGAGCTCCGCCATGCGCTCAAAATTGGGCTCCTCCGCCCCCTCCAGCATCTCCCGCTCCTTGCTGCAATCCTGGATCTCCCGGAGAACCTCCTGACGGCGATTGATGTCCGGGTCCTTCAGGTTCATGTCGGAACAGGCCTCGTCAATGAGGTCGATAGCCTTATCGGGGAGGAAGCGGTCAGTGATATACCGCTCACTGAGAAGCACCGCCTGGCGCAGAATCCCCTCAGGGATCTTCACGCCGTGATAGCTCTCATAATAATGGGCAATGCCCCGGAGGATCTCCATGGTATCCTGCAGGTTAGGCTCATTCACCGTCACCGGCTGGAAGCGACGCTCCAGAGCGGTGTCCTTTTCAATGTGCTTGCGATATTCGGTAAAGGTAGTGGCGCCAATGACTTGGATCTCTCCGCGGCTGAGGGCGGGCTTGAGAATATTGGCGGCGTTCATGCTGCCCTCGGCGTCACCTGCCCCCACGATATTGTGGACCTCGTCGATCACCAGGATGATATTGCCGCACTTGCGGATCTCCTCGATAAGGCCCTTCATACGGCTTTCAAACTGGCCACGGAACTGGGTACCGGCCACCAGGGCGGTGAGATCCAGCAGAAACACTTCTTTCTCCCGCAGCTTGAAGGGCACATCGCCCTTGGCGATCCGCTGGGCCAGGCCCTCGGCGATGGCGGTCTTGCCCACGCCAGGCTCACCGATCAGGCAGGGGTTGTTCTTCTGCCGGCGGTTGAGGATCTGTACCACCCGCTCGATCTCCTGCTCACGGCCTACCACGGCGTCCAGCTTTCCTTCCCTGGCCCGCTCGGTGAGGTTGATGCAGTAGCTGTCCAGGTACTTGCGCTTGGGGGCCTTGTCCGCCTTACGCTCACGGCCCTCGTGGCTGCGGCCGCTGCTCTCACCGCTGGTGGGAGCAGGCGTGTCCCCGTTGCCGAACAACCGGCTGAGGAAGGGGAAAGTGGCGGTCTTACCGTCCTCGCTGTCGTCCTCCTCGTCGTCCTGGGGGATCAGCCCCTCCATGGACTCGGCACCGCCAAAGGCCTGCATCATCTCATCGGAGATGGCATCCAGATCCTCGTCGGTGATGCCCATGCGGCGCATCATATCGTTGACCTGGGGCAATCCCAGATCCTTGGCGCATTTGAGGCACAGGCCCTCATTGACGGTCTGGCCGTTCTCGATCTTGGAAATGTATACTACCGCCACGCGTTTTTTACATCTTGTGCAAAGGGTTGGTTGCATAGTCAGTTACCTCCATTACAGGGAAGAGAAAAATGAGTGAGAAAACAGGAAGCGGGCCAGGAAGGTCTCCTGGATCAGCGCCTCAGTCATAAAATCACTAAAGGCCATCAAAAGCCACAAAGCCAGGGTGGTGAGCAGCCATCCTTCCGCCAGACCCAGCACACCGCCTCCAAAGGAATTGAGACCGTGGAGGCCCGGCAGCTTGAAGGTCACGTTCAGCAGTTTTGCCAGCAGCCGCAGAATCAGGTTGCCCAGCAGGAAGCACACCAGATAGGACAACGTGTACAGCAGCGATCGCACTACCGTGTCGATCACCGTATCTGCCACCTGATACCCCAGTTCGATCAGCGTCTCCCGGGCAGATGTCTCCACGGCCTCCTCTGTTTCGGACAGGCCCAGAGTATCCAGCAGCTCCAGGGCTTTCTCCCGGATAAAACGGCTGGGGATCGCTTCCACCACCTGCTCCATCTCCTCCAGCGGGGAGATCGCATCAGAACTTTCTGCCACTATCTCATCCACACGTTCCTCGATGGCCGCCTTCGTGGCCGGTCGGATGCGCTTTTCGATCAAGGTGTCCGTGATGAGATTTGCCGCCCTGGCTGCTACTACCAATGCCAGGACCAGCACGATCAGCCCCATCAGGCTTTTGAACAGGCCTCTTTTCGCCCCCCATAACACACACAACACCATAACAGCCGCCACAACAACGTCTGTTATTATAGCAGGAACAGACAAAAAAGGCCATCTCCTTTCTCTGGGAAAGAGGGTATTCCCCGCCAGTTACGGCAGGAACCGCCACGCGGCGGTACCAGCGATCACCATTGCGGTGCCGTCGCTGTTCATAATCACATGCCCTGCGTAATCCGTCCCATCCAGGCGGGCATGCTCCTGGAGGTCCCGGGTGTAGATCACCAAACTGTCGCTGTAGAGCACCGCCAGGTACTCCCCTGCCGCTGACATGTCCAGGATTTCCTCTGTGATCTCCAGCGAGGCGATCTCCTCCCCTTTCAGATCAAAGGTCGTCAGGTCGCAAATATTGCCGGCCTGATATTTTCCCAGCAGCAGAGCACAGAAATTCTTGCCGCCAAAGGCGTAATCATGCAGATAGAGGCTGCCGTAAGGGTAGTCCAGGAATAAATTTCCCTCCAGATCCGCCATGGCCAGCCGGGTATCGCACAGCGCCAGCAGCTCATCACCTGTACAGGCGATATCCATGGGCAGGCCGTCCCGGATGGGGCAGGACGCCGTCAGCACAGCTTCCGACAGATCGTAGATCATCAGCGTACTGCCGAAAGCACCATCCTGTGCGTTCAGTCCCACAGCCACCACAGACCGGCAATCCTCTGTCACCAGGGCATCGCTGATATAGCTGTCATAGGAATCGAAGCTGAACACCAGCTCACCGCTGCTATTATATACAGAAACGGACGCCTTATAGCCGTTTTTTTCCTCAGTCACCGACAGCCAGCCGGAACTGTTGAGCCGGGCAGAGTAATAGCGCAGGCCGCCGGAGGTCTCCATCTCCCTGCGCACACCGCTCTCATCGAGGAGATACAAGCTGCTGCCGCCTATATCGCACACCACTGCCATTCCCCCTCCGGTAGAAATCTGGGGAGATGTCATGCTGACGGATAGATTATACAGCATCGTACCATCATCCTGAAGGAGCTGAATGGCATTTTGATTGGCCAGCAGAAGATTCTCTCCCAGCATGGCATAACGGTTATTGCCGTCAGCTACATAGGTATAATAATTTTGGCCGGTACCACTGTCTCCGTACATAAGCCAGCGCCGCAGGGAAGCGAAGTGATTGCCGTCCTCCATAGTGGTCAGTACCACGATCACCAGCACTACCGCCAGCAGGATCAGCAGGCGCGGAAGATTGCGTACCGGCAGGCGCTTGGACTTTCCAGTTCCGGCAGTCTTTGGCTGCTTTCCGGCCGTGCTCTCACCGCCGCTCTCCCCTTTTTCCTCCGGTTCCGGAACGGCAGTCAGCTCCTCCTGTTGCACTTGTCGCTTTTCTTCATCCATTGAGCCGCTCATCCTCGTACCAAAGTTTTGTCAGATACAGGCCGCCGGGCGGAACTGTAGGCCCCGCCAGCGTCCGGTTGCCGCTGTCCAGGATCACCGGAATATCCTCCGGTGTCAGCTTCCCTTCAGCGGCGTAGAGTACGGTGCCGGTAATAGCCCGTACCATATTATAGAGAAACCCATTGGCGCAGACCTTCAGTTCCAGAAGATCTCCGCTGCGGGTGACATAGCAATAGTAAATGGTCCGCACCGTGGTTTTTGTCTCCGTACCCACGCTGCGCACCGCCCGGAAGTCATGGGTCCCCTCAAAGGCCCGGGCCGCCCGGTCCATCACCGCCTCGTCCAGCCGCTTGGGGTAGAAGTAGGCACGATTGACATAAAACGGGTTCCTGATCCGGGAGTTGAAGATCCGGTAGGTGTACTCCTTGCGCAGGCAGGAACCGATAGCGTTGAAATCCTCCGCCACATCAAAGGCCCGGCAGACCACGATATCTTCCGGCAGGCGGGTATTCACCGCCAGAGGGATCCGGTCGGCAGGAATGGTGGAGGTGGTGCGGAAATTGGCGATGTAATATTCGGCATGAACACCGGCATCCGTCCGGCCGCAGCCAGTGACTTTCACCGGGTGGCAGCAGATGGTGGAGAGGGCCTTTTCCAAAGTCTCCGCCACCGTCACTTCCGTCTTTTGCACCTGCCAGCCGTGGTAGGCGGTACCGTTATACATGAGATGCAGGGCAATATTGCGCATGTGCGCCTCCTAAAAGGGTTTTTATGATTCAGCTTTCCTCCGGCACAAGGTCCACCACCACCAGCTCCGGTGGGTTGAACAGCCGTGGGATACGGGTGCTCTCCCGTGCCAGGCCCCGGCTCACCACAAAGGCCATACCGTCCTCATCATAGCAGCCGCCGGCATACTGAGGAAACAGCCCCTGGTTGGGAGCGTAGAGCCCGTTGAGCAGGCCGGGAATCCGCCACTGGCCACCGTGGGCATGGCCTGAGACCACCAGGTCGAAGGGGTACTGCCGGTATGCACCGATGCGCTCCGGCCGATGGGCCAATAGGATGGTATAACCCTCCTCCGCTGCTGGGGAGAGAGCCGGCAACTGGTCCTCCCCACTGTCCGGGTCATCAATACCATATACAGTCAAGGTTTGTCCCTTTACAGCAATATCCACACATTCACCACGGAGTACATGGATACCCAGGGCCTCAATATCCTGACAGATCCGCTCCGCCTCGCCGCTCCACCACTCGTGGTTACCGGTGACATAGCAGCAGGGCCATTTTTCCGCCAGGGCTTCCAGCACCGTCCAGGCGTTGTCCTCCGGCAGGACATCGTCCACAATGTCCCCCGGCAGCAGCACCAGGTCCGGCGTCTCCGCCGCCACGGCATCCAGTAGTTCCCTCTGGTTTTCGCCGTAGGCGCAGCTGTGGAGATCGGAGACTACCGCGATGCGGATATTCTCCGTCAGCTTGTCTGTCCCGATCTCATAGTGCCGTACCACCAGACGGTTGTCCAGGGCCAGGAGCAGCAGCAATACCAGCAGCACTGCCGCCGCCAGAAGGCCCCTCAGCAGTCTGCGCCGTCTCACAGCCCGAAGTGGGCCAGGATCAGCACTGCCGCCAGGATGGCAGCATAGGCCGCCATCACCAGGTAATCCCGGTTCTGATAGTGGAGCACATGGAGCTTGGTACGGCCCTCGCCGCCGTGGTAGCAGCGGCACTCCATGGCCACCGCCAACTCATCGGCCCGACGGAAGGCGGAGATAAAGAGGGGCACCAGAATGGGCACCAGGGCCTTGGCCCGGTCCAGCAGGCTCCCGCTCTCAAAATCCGCCCCTCTGGCCTTCTGAGCGGACATGATCTTGTCCGTCTCCTCGATAAGAGTGGGGATAAACCGAAGGGCAATGGACATCATCATGGACAGCTCATGGACCGGCACCTTCACCTTCTTCAGCGGCCCTAGAAGGGCCTCCAGGCCATCGGTAAGAGCAATGGGGCTGGTGGTATAGGTGAGAAGAAACGTACCCATGATGAGCATACTGATACGCAAAGCCATGAAGAATGCGGTAAAAATACCCTCCTTGGTGATCTTGAGGACCCAGAACTGGACCAGAATCTCACCAGGGGTATAGAACAGGTTTAATATTGCGGTAAAGCAGATGATAAACAGCACCGGCTTGAGGCCGCGTACCAGGGCCTTGGGGGCTACGCCGGACACCTTTACGCCGGTAATGAGCAACGCCACCATAAGGCCGTAGGAAACAAAGGATTCTGCGCAGAAGAGCGCCACGATATAGACTACCGTCAGCAGGATCTTGGTTCGGGGGTCCAGCCGGTGGGCCAGGGACGTACCGGGGAAAAACTGGCCTAATGTAATATCCTTCAGCACGGCCGCTTCCCCCCTTTCAGAGCAGACAGGGCCTTCCGGAGCTCCGCCACCGTGTATACAGCGGGGTCGATCTCCACGCCCCGACGGCGCAGCTCCATGGCCACACGGGTCACCTGGGGCACATTGAGGCCAACTGCCACCAGCTCTTCCGCCCGGCTGAACACCTCATGGGGGGTACCACTCATCACAACGCCGGCGTCCGCCAGCACGATGATGCGGTCCACATTCTCCGCCACCTCATCCATACTGTGGCTGACCATCACCACAGTAGTGCCTTTTTGCTGGTGGTAGGAGCGGATGTTCTCCAACAGGCTTCGCCGCCCTGCGGGGTCCAACCCTGCTGAGGGCTCATCCAGAATCAGCACCCGGGGCTCCATGGCAATAACACCTGCAATGGCCACCCGGCGCTTCTGGCCGCCGGAGAGCTCGAAGGGGGATTTGTCCAGCAGGCTCTCATCCAGTCCTACAAATGCAGCAGCATCCCGGACCCGGCGGTCGATCTCCTGCTGGGAGAGGCCCATATTCTTGGGCCCAAAGGAGATGTCCTTATAGACTGTCTCCTCAAAGAGCTGGTACTCCGGGTACTGGAACACCAGTCCCACCTGGAAGCGTACATTCCGGATCTTTTTGGGGTCTGCCCAGATATCCCGGTCCTCCAGGTAAATCGTTCCGCTGGTGGGCTGGAGCAAGCCGTTGAGGTGCTGAATCAAGGTGGATTTCCCGGAGCCGGTATGACCGATGACCCCCAGGAACTCTCCCTCCATGATCTCAAGGCTCACTCCATCCACCGCGCTGCGGCAGAAAGGCGTGTCCTGCCCGTAGGTATGGGTCAGATTTTCCACGCGAATAATGGGTTTCAACGTTCGTTCCTCTTTCTCGCGCCTCCCGGGCGCGGGTAAATTCTCGATATATGGTATTTAATATAAATAGGTATAAATTTATCTCCCGGCTGACAGCGCCTGCACGATCGCATCGGCGCACTCTTCCACGGACAGAGCGTCTACCGGCACATCGAAGCCATCCTCCCGAAGGCCATAAAGCAGCTCCACCGTATGAGGCACATCCAGCCCGATAGCCCGCAGCTCCTCCATCCGGGGCAGGATCTCACGGGGTGTTCCATCCATGACAGCCTGTCCGCCATCCATCACGATGATGCGGTCGGCCAGAGCTGCCTCATCCATGTGGTGGGTGATGAGGACAATGGTGATCCCCTTCTCCCGGTTGAGCCGCTGGACAGTATCCAGCACCTCCCGCCGTCCGCTGGGGTCCAGCATGGCGGTAGATTCGTCCAGGACGATGCAGGCAGGCTCCATAGCGATGATACCGGCAATGGCGATGCGCTGTTTCTGGCCGCCGGAGAGGTGGTGGGGAGCCTGGAGCACAAAGTCCTCCATCCCTACCGCTTTCAGCGCACTGTCCACCCGCTTTTGGATCTCCTCTGTGGGGACGCCCAGATTCTCCGGGCCGAAGGCCACATCCTCCTCCACCACGTTGGCAACGATCTGGTTGTCCGGGTTCTGGAACACCATTCCTACCCGGCGGCGGATCTCCAGCAGGAGGTTTTCATCGCAGGTGTCCATGTTGTCCACCCACACGGTTCCTCCCACAGGCAGCAGCACCGCGTTCATATGCTTGGCCAGGGTGGATTTTCCCGAGCCGTTGTGACCCAACACCGCCACGAAACTTCCTCGCTCAATGGATATCGACACCCCGTTGAGGGCAGCCAAAGGCGCCTGCCCCTCCTCTGCAGGGTAGGAAAAAGCCAAATCTTCTGTTTTGATGATCGCATCTGCCATGGGGCAATACCTCTTATTTTCCGTATAAAGTCCTCCGGGCTTTCACAAAGTCCCGGCGGCGCACATAGATTCGATAGACATAGGTGGTCGTGTTGAACATGCTGTAGCGTACGCCATATTTGGCAGCCATACTGGCATCCCGGGCCTGTCCGAAACGGGTCCCGCCCCGGAGGGGATCAATGGAGTAGGGGATCCCGGCCCGTTGGAGAACATCTTTGATATGCCCCACCTGCTGAGGGTCAGATTCAGTGGCCAGTAGCTTTTGGTTAAACAGACAGATCATGACATGTACCTCCTATTATGTATTGAGCCGGACCAACCGGCAGAATAACAAAGAGCAGTCTATCTCCATCAGGGAATCCGTCCTACCTGGAACCGTGCAGTAAAGGCAGGGGCCAGTTTTTGCAATATCAGCCACAGCCAATACCCCAGCATAGCACCGATGGTGTTGAGCATCAGGTCGTCTACATCAAAGGCCCGGCCTACGCACAGCTGACAGCACTCAATAAAAATGGTAACGGCAAGGCCAGTGAGAAGAGCCCGCCACCAGGTATATTTCCGCCACAACAGAGCGGGGAAAAAGCCGAAGGGAATGAACATGACCACGTTTCCCAGCAGATTATACACCGACCAGTGGTCTCCCCGGAAGGTACGGAACAACTGGAAGTTGGCGCTCCCCCAGGTAAAGAACGGATATCCTCCCGCGTTCCAGCGGTAACCGTTGGCCACATCAATAAAGGAGGATACCACCCACCGGGGCAGCAGGGTGATCACTGCCATGCCGCCGCAGAACATCCAGAACAGGGCCAGGGTCACTTCTCTGACCGTGCCGCTTCGGAGATCTGCTGCCATCAGCCGCCGGCGGCGCCAGGGTGTCAGGCAAAGCCACACCGCCAGAACCGGCAGCGCTCCCCACAGCATGGCAAACAGATAGGAGAATGTGCGGTACACCGTGTGTTACTCTCCCATCCACCGGCCGGTGGCGCCGCAGGGCAGCACCAACCCGGTCTCCGTCACCGGCAGACCGATCTCGTCGCTCTGGGTGTGGCCGCCGTATTTCCGGGAAACCACAGTCTCCAGGATATAGGTCAGAACACTGGGCGCAAGGCCTGTGGTATAAGAATTGATGATGACGAACAGCGGGTTTTCTGAGAGGACACGGCTGCACAGCTCCACAAAGGGATACAGACTCTCCTCCAGCTTCCACACCTCGCCGGTGGGACCTCTGCCATAGCTGGGCGGGTCCATGATAATGGCGTCGTAGGTGCGGCCCCGGCGGATCTCCCGCTCCACGAACTTGGCGCAGTCATCCACGATCCAGCGGATAGGCTTGTCCTCCAGGCCGGAGGCTCTGGCGTTGTCCTTGGCCCAGGCCACCATTCCCTTGGCCGCATCCACGTGGCACACACTGGCCCCCGCCGCGGCGCAGGCCACACTGGCTGCACCGGTATAGGCAAAGAGGTTCAGCACATTGATCGACCGCCCCGCAGAGCGGATCTTCTGGCGGGCAAAGTCCCAGTTTACCGCCTGCTCCGGGAAAAGGCCGGTGTGTTTAAAGTTCATGGGCTTTACCTGGAAGGTAAGATCCCGATAACGGACCTGCCACTGAGCGGGAAGCTTTCCCTTGTCCCAGTGTCCACCGCCGGTACTGGAGCGGAAATAGCGTCCATCCGGATTGCGCCAGCCGCTGTGCTTTCCCACAGAGGGCCAAATGGCCTGAGGGTCAGGGCGCACCAGGAGCTTGTCTCCCCAGCGCTCCAGCTTTTCTCCGCCGCCGCAGTCCAGCAGCTCGTAGTCTTTCCACCCGTCCGCAATCCACATAAGCCTGTCCCTCCGCATAGAAATTCAATGTATTATATAACAAAACCCCTGCCAGCGTCAACAAATTAACTGTGAATAATTTGGTGCTTTCCTACAGAAATTTACCCCTTCGCCCTCCTCTCTTTCACTTTTGGGCAGCAAATCGCCATTTCAAAAATCTATTTCCATTTTTCCCTTGACTTTTTGCTGGAAATAGGGTATCATAGTCCAAGTTGTAAAGCTCTCATACTTTACAGAAGGAGGGAACGCCGTGAAAAACCAGACCTATCGCATGACCATGCTGTATGATTTTTACGGGGAACTCCTGACAGAGAGACAAAAGGAGTTCTTCGACCTCTACTACAATGAGGACCTGTCCCTGTCCGAAATCGCGGAAAACAGCGGCATCAGCCGTCAGGGCGTCCGGGACGTCATCGTTCGGGCAGAGGGGATCATGCAGGAGATCGAGGACAAAACCGGGCTTATCCGCCGCTTCATGCAGATGCAGGGCAATCTCAATGCCATCCAGGAGGCCGCGGAGGAGCTGAAAACCATCAACTACCGCCAATACGAGAATCCCCGGGTGGATGCCTTGGTAGATACCATTATGAAGGCCGCCACCGCCCTGCGGGAATAAGGAGTAAGCATCTATGGCATTCGAGGGCCTTTCCGAAAAATTAAACGCTGCATTCAAACGCCTGCGGGGCAAGGGCCGCATTACGGAGGCCGACGTCAAGGAGGCCATGCGGGAAGTCCGCCTGGCCCTGCTGGAAGCGGACGTAAGCTACAAGGTGGTCAAGGACTTCGTGGCCAAGATCACCGAGCGGGCTGTAGGCACCGATGTGCTGGAGAGCCTCACCCCTGCCCAGCAGATCATCAAGATCGTCAATGAGGAACTGACAAACCTCATGGGCGGTGCCAACGCCAAGATCTCTTTTGCCAGCAGTGGTCCCACCATCATCATGATGGTAGGTCTTCAGGGTGCCGGTAAAACCACCAACGGCGCCAAACTGGCAGGGTATCTGAAAAACCGCATGGGCAAGCGTCCCCTGCTGGTGGCCTGCGACGTGTACCGTCCCGCCGCTATCACCCAGCTGCAGGTGGTAGGCGAGCAACTGGGGATCCCTGTGTTTTCTCTGGGCCAGGTAAACCCGGTACAGATCGCCCAGCACGCTCTGCGTCACGCCAAGGATCACGGCTACGACACCATCCTTCTGGATACGGCCGGCCGTCTCCATATCGACGAGCAGCTCATGAACGAGCTGAAAAACATCAAGGCCGCTGTCCATCCCAATGAGATCCTTCTGGTGGTAGACGCCATGACCGGTCAGGATGCCGTCAACGCTGCCACCGCCTTTGACGAGGCGCTGGGTATCGACGGCGTGCTGCTGACCAAGCTGGACGGCGACGCCCGCGGCGGTGCAGCCCTCTCCATCCGGTCGGCCACCGGTAAGCCCATTAAGTTTGTGGGTACCGGCGAGAAGCTGGACATGATCGAGCTGTTCCATCCGGACCGTATGGCCTCCCGGATCCTCGGCATGGGGGACATGCTCTCCCTGATCGAAAAAGCCGAGCAGCAGTACGATGAAAAGAAAGCTGCTCAGCTGGAGGAAAAGCTGCGGAAAAACCGCTTCACCCTTACCGACTACCTGGAGCAGATGCAGCAGCTGCGGAACATGGGAGATCTCAGCCAGCTGGCAGGGATGATGCCTGGACAGCTGGGCAAGCAGATGCAGAACACCCAGGTGGATGAAAAGCTCCTGGCCCGCCAGGAGGCCATCATCCTCTCCATGACCCCCCAGGAGCGGGAAAATCCCGGTATCCTGGGTGCCAGCCGCAAAAAGCGCGTTGCCGCAGGCTGCGGTCTGGACGTCTCCGACGTCAACCGCCTGCTCAAGCAGTATGACCTGATGCTCCAGCTCACCCGCCAGTTCTCCAAGGGCAAGATCCCCAAGGGCTTAGGCGGTATGGGCGGCCTTTCCGGTCTGGGCAAAGGCGGCGGCATGAGCAAGATGCATGGCTTCGGCCGGAAAAAGCGGCTGAAATGATCCCCCTTCCCTCGCGATAAATGCCCTGGCATTTTCGATAGATAACAAATTATATTTATAGTAAAATTGGAGGAAACATATCATGGTTAAGATCAGACTGCGCCGCATGGGCGCCAAGAAGGCTCCTTTCTATCGCGTTGTGGTGGCCGACAGCCGCTATCCCCGCGATGGCCGTTTCATCGAGGAGATCGGCACTTACAATCCCTGTGTGTCCCCCGCTGAGATCAAGATCGACGCCGAGCGCGCCAAGGAGTGGATCAAGACCGGCGCTCAGCCCACTGATACCGTCCGCGCTCTGCTGAAGAAGGTCGACGTTCTGTAATGGAACCTGTTGGAGGGCACAGCATGAAAGACTTGCTGCTCTACATCGCCAGAAACCTGGTGGAAGATCCCGACGCCGTCTCTGTCACGGAGATTCAGGGCGATCAGGAACTGACGCTGGAGCTGCGTGTCGCCCCCGACGACATGGGTAAGGTCATCGGCCGTCAGGGCCGTATCGCCAAGGAGATCCGGACTTTGATCCGCTCCTACGCCCAGCGCACCGGCCAGAAAGTTTCGGTGGATATCGTAGATTGAAAAACAGCCCGCCAGATACAGGCGGGCTGTTTTCCTGTAAAGGCCCCCTTCCCCCATTGCTCTTTCGTAAAAGATATTGTAAACTATTCCCGATCACTTACGCAAAAGGAGTACCTCCATGGAACAGGAATTCATCACCGCAGGTAAGATCGTAGGTACCCACGGCGTCCGGGGAGAATTAAAGCTTCTCCCTCTGGGCATCGAGGCTGCCTATCTCACCGCTTTCCCTACCTATTATATAGATGGCACCCCTGTCACTCCCACCGCCAGCCGGGTACACAAGGGCTGCCTGCTCATGAAGCTCCCCCATGTGGAGGATATGGACGCCGCGCTGGCTCTCAAGGGTAAGACGGTGGCCGTCCGCCGCAGAGACGGCCATCTTCCTGACGGCATTTTCTTCGATCAGGAGCTGGTGGGCCTCACTGCCCGCGATGCCGCTACCGGTGAAACGCTGGGCAAGGTGGAGGAGGTCCTCCTCTATCCCGCCCACAAGGTATATGCCGTCCGTGGTGGGAAGGATGAATACCTGATTCCTGCAGTACCAGCATTTGTAAAGGAAATTAACTTGGCAGATGGATATATGGATATCCACGTCTGGGAAGGGATGGGCAGCCATGAGGATTGATATTATGACCCTGTTTCCCGAGACGGTGGGCGACATGATGAACGAGTCCATCCTGGGCCGGGCCCAGGAGCGGGGCTTTATCCGCATCGAGGCCCACCAGATCCGGGACTACACAGTGAACAAGCAGAAGCAGGTGGACGATTACCCCTACGGCGGCGGCCGGGGCGCCGTTATGCAGGCGGACCCCCTCTACCGCTGCTGGGCCTACATCAAAGAAAACTTCGGCACGGAACACAGCCGCACCATCTACCTCTCCCCCTGCGGCCAGACGTTCTGTCAGGAAAAGGCCCGGCAGCTTCTCAGGGACTACGACCACCTGATCCTGGTATGCGGCCACTACGAGGGTATCGACGAGCGTTTTATTGAGGAGTGTGTGGACGAGGAGATCTCCCTGGGAGATTTCGTTCTCACCGGCGGCGAGATCCCCGCCATGGCAGTGGCCGACGCCGTGTGCCGCATGGTCCCCGGCGTACTGCCGGAGGCCGCCTGCTACGAGGAGGAAAGCCACTGGAACGGCCTTCTGGAGTACCCCCAGTATAGCCGTCCGGAGGAGTGGCATGGCCGCAAGGTACCGGAAGTCCTCCTCAGCGGCCACCATGAGAAAGTCCGGCTGTGGCGGAAGAAGCAGGCCATGCTCCGCACCCTCCGCCGCCGGCCTGATATGTTCCGGGAACAGGATTTCATGTCCACTAAGGCTGACCGCCGTCTGCTGGCGGAGGTCTACGAAGAACGCAAGCGGGAGACCACTGCCCAGGATACCCCGTCGGAACAGTAACCCCCCTTGTCCCCCAGACCTATATGCCGGCTCTTCTGCATTCCTATATCTTGCTGAATACGGAACGCGCTCTCCTGATTTGACTTCAGGAGAGCGCGTTTTTTGCTTCTTTTCCCGGTTACAGCAAGGGCAATTTTCATGTTACGGACTGTTACTTTTGTTACCATCGCTGTTACATTTTTCTATTTTTTGCACGATTTTTCCTGGACATAACAAACAATTTTTCCCATTATGTTAACTATTGAGCAAAAAATATTTGAAAAAGCTTGACAAATAGCCAATTATCCGGTATACTACACGAAGTTTTCAGAAAAGTAACAAAAGTTACAAATCGGTTGCATATACTGTTTGGGAAAAGGAAATCTTGTCCATCCTTTTCTTGAAACGGACCGGCGGCAGGCAGTCATCTTTCCTTTTCTGTTGCCCGGGATCATGCAACGATCCCACACCGTAGTCCCTTTTTTGAAAACCAATGGAGGTACAAGTATCATGTTTGAAAGAAGCAAGAAAACCGCTTCTCTGATGAAACGGTTGATCGCTGTCGCAGCTGTACCGGCCCTCTCTATCCTCGCGCTCTCTCTGGCGCCCCATCCCACGGATAGTGACGCCAGCGCCCTGTACGTCGCCGCCGAAGATACCAGCATCACATCCGGCGCGCTGACTACCGACGTATTTTTGACCAACAGCTCCTCTGAGCTGGTCTCCCGGGCAGATGGCAACGAACTGCTGCTGACCGCCGGAGAGACGGTAACGGTCACCTACCAGGACAGCACCCTGTCCGCTGTTTCTCAGGAAGAGGAAACAGTCTCCCAGCTTCTCAGCCGCCTGGGTATCCAGCCCAGTCCGTTGGAGATGGTTTCCGTTGCCTTCCTTGACAGCAGCATTGAGGTCAACATCTCCTCTGAACTTGTGTTTTATGAGCGCATCTCTACTGTAACAGAATCTGAGATCGTATATCAGTATAACGATCAAAAGCCCGACTGGTACGAAAATGTTATCCAGGAGGGCAGCGACGGCGAACAAAGCCAAACCTACGAGATCATCTATCAGGACGGCGTAGAGACCGCCCGGCAGCTGATCGACGTGGTAGACACCCAGCCGACGTCCACAATCATTGAAAAAGGCACGATCGCTAACTTTGCCAATAACAGCGACCCGGTGGCATCTATCGATACCAACGACGATGGCAGCGGCACCATCACCCTGGAGAACGGACAGGTCCTCACCTTTAAAGAGGCCCGTACCATGAAGGGTACTGCTTACACCGCCGGTGAGGGTAAGGTGGGAACCATCACCGCCAGCGGCACCAAAGTCCGTCTGGGTGTGGTGGCAGTGGACCGAAAGGTCCTTCCCCTGGGCACCAAGGTCTATGTGGTATCCAACGACGGTAAGTACACCTACGGCTTTGCCATTGCTGAGGATACCGGTGTACGGGGCAATATCATTGACCTGTACATGAACACCTATAACGATTGCATTCAGTTCGGTGTACGGGACTGTACCGTATATGTACTGGACTGACAGAGAGGTTTTTTAGCGACAACTGCGACATGAAATCGGCGGGGCCTGTCTCTTATACACATCTCCGAGCC
>UROF01000015.1 GCA_900549475.1 uncultured Eubacteriales bacterium | reverse complement strand
AACTCATCACTAAGCGCAGACATTGTCATCTGTTTATCCATGGTCTTATTATATCTCTTCTGGCAGTATCGCGCCTACTTTTCTGTGCGGTATTGCCCTAATTTTCCAGAGCACCGGACAGGTGCAAGACAGCCTCCAGCACGCCGCCGCCTACTGCCAGCGCCTTATCAGAGGCACAGAAGCAGTGGTCAACCAAGCACCGGGGATCAATGTCTCCGCTCTTCATACCTTTGTGTACCGGGATACCGTCAGCCAGAAGTCCCCGCAAAACGCCGTCAATGGTACAGACCATGGGCACACCGTCCACATAGCCTGCCACCTCTCCGGCCTGCACCTGATCTCCGATAGAGTGGGCTCCCTGAAAAATACCGTCGGCAGGGGCACGAAGAACCCGTTCTCCCGCATAACCCCCGATAAGACCGGGGATATTGGTATTGGGGATGGGGCTGCCCTCATAGATCACTCTTCCCAGATAGTGGCCGCGCATGGTCTCCACCGCGGCATGGCAGTCCACACCGGCAGTAAAGCCGGGGCCTACACCGATCACCACCGGAGCCATATCTATTGTTGTCCCCAGATTTCGTTTAGCCAGAATAGCGTCCACCACAATGTCCGGCGCCAGAGCGGAAATATATTCCCCCTCAGGGTCGATCACAACAGGGATGATTCCTGTCTCCAACAGTTCCGGGACCTCTTCCACATCTGCCAGGCGGGCAGTGATCCCTTCCACTTCGGTTTCACCCAACCGCACAGCTTCTGAAAAGCATACTGTGCGGCGGATCGCTGTAGGGGCGGGGATCTCACAAATGCATATGGCCATGCCGCTGCGGTACAGCCGCAGGGCGATACCGGTAGCGATATCTCCGCCGCCGCGGATCACGACAAACATAGAAAGCTCCTTTTCCGCAATGAACCGGCAAATACCGGCACCGTCAACAAAGAGGCGATTTCCCGGGCCTGTTCCAAAGCCAGAGGCGTCTCTGCCTGATTGATCAGGACCTTGTCCGCCAGATTTTCCTGCAGGAGAACAGCGGCAAGGGCTTGGGGGGTGATGACATCATCTGGTTCCAGCCCGGACAAACGGCAGAATACTTCCGGCCGGTGGGCGGCCTGGCTTACTGCCTGTCCCAGACCGGAAGCTCCCACCAGGAGGACGCACTGTCTGGCTTCTGGCGGGATCACCGGCTCGTGCGGCAGGTGAGCCTTACAGGGGAGCTGACGGGAACCGTCTGCTTCCACCAGGACAAAGTCCGCCAGGGCTGTAAGGGTGTCCCAGGGTAAGGGTGAGGCAGTCAGCTTTCCCTCCGGGGCAGGGCTTCCCACGCAGATCACCCGGCTTGCTGTCAGTCCATGGGCCACTTGTTCTTCCCTGGGGGTCAGCAGTATCGGTATATGAGAGGGGGCCACAATATGGGTGGAGGTAGTACAGATCACAGTCCCCCGCTGGGACAGCTCCTGAGCCAGCAGGTACATGGCAGTGGTCTTTCCACCACTGCCGATCAGAGCGGTGATCCCCTCTGTCACGCCCAAGATCCTGGACAGTTCCACCGGCGTCATCCTTTCCGGCGCAAATATCGGCCTATTCGTTCTTTCGATGGATCGTATCGAATAATACTTTTGCCCAATTCAGTATACCGCCTTCGGCCCTCAGCGTCAAGGGCAACGGGAGAAAGGTTTGCGTCAGCAGCCCTCTGACAGAATATTTGCCGGCCAGCTGATAAAAAAGACTTGACACCGCAAAATTCCTATATTAGGATAGGAATTGCGAAGGAGGGATGCCCGCTGTGAAAATATCAACCAAGAGCCGATATGCCCTTCATCTCATGCTGGCGCTGGCCATGCAGGAGGACGGGGGCAACCTTTCCGTCAAATCCGTGGCGGAGAGCCAGGGCATCAGCGAAAAATATCTGGAGCAGGTGATCCCCACCCTGATCCGGGGCGGCATGGTCCGCAGTACCCGGGGCGCCCGGGGCGGGTACCACCTGGTAGGAAGCCCCGAGGATTATACGGTGGGCGACATTTTGCGGCTGGTGGAAGGCAGCATTGCCCCTGTCTCCTGCCTGGATGATGAAGTGAATCAGTGTGCTCATTGCAAGGAGTGCGTTACACTGGAGCTGTGGGAGCAGGTAGACCGGGCCATCAGCAACGTGGTGGACCATGTGACACTGGCGGATCTGATGGATAAGCAGCGGCGCATCGACGCCCGCTGTGGCTGCCGGACCCGCGGAAATTGCTGAAACCTATTGACATTTTTCTCACAGGGATTTATAGTGTAATAACTCCTATATCTATATAGGAATTATAAAAGCATTTACCGGCTCTGTTCCGGTTTCAGGAAAGAAGGAATCAAGTCTATGTTCGTATACGCTGACAACGCGGCTACCACCGCCATGAGCAAAGCCGCCGTAGACGCCATGCTGCCAGCCATGCATGAGCTGTACGGCAACCCCAGCAGCCTCCACCAGAAGGGCCGGGAAGCCAATCTGGCACTGATGTCCGCCCGCAGAACGGTGGCAGAGTGTCTGGGGGCCAAGCCGGAGGAGATCTACTTCACCGGCTGCGGAACAGAGGCGGACAACTGGGCCATCAATGAAGGGGCTCGCTTGGGCGCCGCTGCCGGAAAGAAGCACATTATTTCCGATACCATTGAGCACCACGCTGTTCTCCACACCCTGGCCAAGCTGGAGAAGCAGGGGTTTGAGGTCACCTATCTCCCCGTCCATGAAAACGGCATCGTCCGTCTGGAGGAGCTGGCCGCGGCTATCCGGCCTGACACCTGCCTGGTGACCATTATGTTTGCCAACAACGAGATCGGTACCCTCCAGCCCATCCGGGAGATCGGAGCTCTGTGCCGGGAGAAGGGCATCCTCTTCCATACCGACGCAGTGCAGGCAGTGGGGCATGTGCCTGTCAATGTAGAGACGGACAATATCGATATGCTCTCTCTCTCCGGCCATAAGTTCCACGCCCCCAAGGGTGTCGGCGCCCTCTACTGCAAGAAGGGGATCAAGCTGCAGAACTTCATCGAAGGCGGCGCCCAGGAGCGGGGCAAGCGGGGCGGCACGGAGGCTATCCCGGCCATCCTGGCCATGGCGGCGGCTCTGAAGGAGAGCTGTGACCATCTGGAGGAGAACATGGCCAAGGTGACGGCCATGCGTGATAAGCTGATCCAGGGGCTGAGTACCATTCCTTACTCCCGCTGCAATGGTGATCCGGACCACAAGGTACCCGGCATTGTCAGCTTCTGCTTCGAGGGGATCGAAGGGGAGAGCCTTCTTCTGCGTCTGGATCTGGCGGGGATCTGCGCCAGCTCCGGCAGCGCCTGCACCAGTGGTTCTCTGGATCCCAGCCATGTCCTTCTGGCGCTGGGTATGCCCCATGAGATCGCCCACGGTTCTCTGCGGCTGAGCCTGTGCGAATACAACACCATGGAGCAGGTGGATTACATCCTGCAGGAGGTGCCCCAGGTAGTCAAGGAACTGCGGGAGATGAGCCCGGTGTGGCAGCACATGATGGAGCATGCTGAGAACCCTTATAAATAAATCCGTTCAATCAATAATAGAGAGGAAGTAAAGCATTATGGCTATGGAATATAGTGAGAAAGTAATGGAGCATTTTGCCCATCCCCACAACGTGGGTGTCATTGAGGATGCCAACGGTGTCGGCGAGGTAGGCAACGCCAAGTGCGGCGATATCATGAAGATGTATCTGAAGATCAACGATGACGAGATCATCGAGGATGTAAAGTTCCAGACCTTCGGCTGCGCCTCCGCCATCGCCACCAGCTCTATCGCCACCGATATGATCAAGGGCAAGCCGGTGTCTGAGGCTCTGACCTTGACCAACAAGGCTGTGATCGAAGCGCTGGATGGTCTGCCCACGGTAAAGATCCACTGCTCTGTCCTGGCGGAGCAGGCGGTAAAGGCCGCTGTGGCGGACTACTATAAGAACAAGGGAATTCCCTGTGACAGCTGCCTGTGTGACCACTGTGCCAGCGGCGGCTGCGGCCACAGCGAGGAAGAGCATGCGTAAGTAAATCTCTCCGCAAAGCAAGGCAGGGAGCTGCGTGGCAGACATGCAGCTCCCTGTTTTTTCGCGCCTATATGACGTGCATTTACAAACCGTTTCCGGAATGTTTAAATTCTCTGCAAAAAATCTTCATACTTTGGACATAAATACACAGTATGCTATCATCATCGAAAGGGAGAACAACAGAAAGCTCCCCGCAAGGAAAGATAGATATTCTGCAAGGAGGCATTCCTATGTATAACGATAATGAAAGAAACAGCTTCGAACCCAACTACAGCTATCGTCCCAATTACGACGAGCCGCTTCCCACTCCGGAAAGCAACCAGCAAAGCACTCCTCCTCAAAAGCCCAACCATGGTAAAGCCAAGCGGATTGTGGCAGGTGTTTTGTGCGGGGCACTGCTGATCGGCGGTTCCTTTGGTGCCGGATGGCTGATCAAAGGCGGTATTTTAGATAAAAAGGAAGAGACCAGCATCATGGTCAGAGAGAGAGACCTGCCGGAGGTGACCACGGTCAATGTCAACGGCAGCGACAAGCTCACCTACACCGAGATCTACAACGCCAACGTAGACAGCTGTGTAAGCATCAATGCTTCCGCCACCGGCTATAACTTCTTCATGCAGCCTGTGGAGACCGCCAGTTCCGGCAGCGGCTTTATCATTTCCTCGGATGGCTACATCGTCACCAACTACCACGTCATCAGCAACAGTACCGACGTGGAAGTCACTTTGGATGACGGCACTACCTACCCCGCACAGGTGGTAGGCGGCGATGAGAGCTATGATATCGCGGTGCTGAAGGTGGATCCGGGCGACACAGAACTCAAGCCCGTGGTGCTGGGTACCTCCAGCAGCCTGCAGGTGGGCGATGAGATCGTAGCCATCGGCAATCCTCTGGGTGAGTTGACCTTCTCCATGTCTGAGGGCATTGTCTCCTGCGTCAACCGTGAGATCAACGTGGACGGCACTCCCTTCAATATGATCCAGATCACTGCCGCTATCAACGAAGGCAACTCCGGTGGCCCTCTGTTCAACATCTATGGTGAAGTGGTGGGCATCGTCTCCGCCAAGTACTCCACTTCCTCCTCCGGCAATGCCGTTGAGGGTCTGGGCTTCGCCATCCCCATGGACGACGTGCTCTCTATGATCAAGAATATCATGGAGAACGGTCAGGTTACCACCCGTCCCTATCTGGGTATCACCGCTTACTATGATAGTCAGTCCCAGGTCAGTGGTGTCAATGCCGGCGTGTATATTGAGAGCGTAGAAGCCGGTGGTCCTGCTGAAAAGGCTGGCCTCCAGGCTGGTGATGTGATCACCATGATCGGCAGCTCCATCATCTCCAACCGGGATGATATTTCTTCCCTCAGCAAGACGTATAAAGCAGGTGACACCGTTACGATCACCTATGTCCGTGACGGCCAGGTAGCTACTACAGAGCTGACCTTCGGCAGTACTACCGATGCCAGCACTACCAGCAGTCAGACTACACAGCCTGACAGCAGTGAGGGTGGCAATTACAACCCCTACGGCGGTGACATGGACGAATTCTTTGAGCAGTATTTCGGTACTGCTTCCCATAGCGGTGGAAAGGCCGCCTAATACAGCTTCCGAGACATTTCTTCTCTTCTTTCTCTCCTAAACCCCAAGGGGCCATAAGGCGTTGCGCCTTATGGCCCCTTGGGGTTTGGTATGGACAAACGGAAATCTTGTATGACGAACAGCGCTGTGGTATAATGAGTTCCAAATATCATGTATCGGTTTCCGCGCAGCCATCAGGAACCGGTGGAGCGGTAGTGCCGTACTCCCAGCCGCCACACTGCGGCACAGGGGATCAGGAACAGCAGCGACACCAGCGGCAGAAAGCCGTACCAGACGGGGCCGCGGTCCAGAAGATACTGGAGCGGCCAGTGCTGCACCAGGGCCAGAGGCACCAGAAGCGTGAGGATCCACAGTACGCCCTTTCCATAGATACCGAAAGGATATTTGCCGTATTCCCGGGGGCCGTCGGTGAAAATGTTCATTACCTCCAGACCCTCCAGGGTGAAAAAGCACAGCGCAGCGTTGATAAGGAACAGCCCGAAGAAGAGAGCCGCTCCGCACAGGATCATCAGTACCAGAACCGCTGCCTTGGGAGCGGTCCAGCGGACGGCTCCGGCGGAGATGGCCCAGACCAGCATCAGCACCGCCTGCAGAAGCCGGGGCACCATGGACAGCTTCATTTTCTCACACAGGAGTTGAAACAGGAGTCCCCGGGGCCGTACCAGCAGCCGGTCGAACCGTGCCTCCGACAGGACGGAGGCGAAGGCGTCCAGCCCCCGGGCGAAGCACTCCGCCAGCGACGTGGCCGCCAGGATCACGGCGAAACACAGTGCCAGTTGGGGCAGGGTGTAGCCGGCAATGGTACCGAAGCGATCCATCAGGAACTTTACGCCCAGGAAGGTGTTCACCGTCACCAGCAGCTGCCCCAGGCAGCTGAGGAGGAAGGACCCCCGGTAGGTCATGGCGCTTTTCAGGTGGAGGGACAAAAAACTCAGATATAGTCTCATCGCTCAGCCCCCCAGAATCACAGCCCGCCGCAGCCCGCCCCGGGTGAGGCAGGCTCCCGCGGCGATCAGCACCACTGCCCAGAACAGCTGAAGTCCCAGGGCGGCGGGGATACTTTCTGGCGGGATGTCCCCGCCGAAAATCCGCAGGGGAATGTTCTGCATAGCTCCGAAGGGGCTCAGCTGGGCAAACTGCCGCAGGCCCTCCGGCAGGAAGGGCAAAGGTACCACCGCGCCCCCCAGCAGGTCCGCCGCTGCTACTGAGACGACCATCACGCCGTTGGCGTCAGTGAGATAGAAAGAGGCGGCATAGATAAGCAGGGTGTAGGCGCACACTACTACCAGCATCAGTACCATGGACAGCAGAAATACCAGAAACACCCAGGGGGCGATCCGCAGCCGGAGGCCGTAGGGTGCAGGTACCAGAACTGCCACCAGCAGGATCGGGCCTGCCCGGAGGGCCGCCCGGCTCAGCCGCAGGGCCAGGGACCGGGCCATCCACATGGTGTAGAGGTCTGTAGGCCGGGTGAGTTCATAGGCCACGCTGCCGTTTTTTACGGCTTCCACCAGATCCATCTCCCAGTACCACATGGCAAAAAAGGCCAGAAAGGCCTGCTGGAGCCAGATGTAGGCGGCAAGGGCCTCCATGCCCATAGGAAAGCGGTCCAGGTCGGACAGCCAGAAGGCCCGGTAGAGGAGGATCTCCATAGTCCCCCATACCAGCTGGGTGCTCATGCCCGCCAGGGCGGCAGTGCGGTACTGGAGCCCCGCCA
Source organism: uncultured Eubacteriales bacterium (assembly GCA_900549475.1). GTDB lineage: Bacteria > Bacillota > Clostridia > Oscillospirales > Oscillospiraceae > Pelethomonas. The sequence goes on along the minus strand of UROF01000015.1, from coordinate 49,689 downwards.
GCAGGCGCATCCGAAAGAAAGCGGCATATTTTCTCATGGAGCGCCTCCCTATATGCCGAAGCGGCGGTAGAGGTCCGCTACTGACTCCTCAGTGGAGAGGTTTTCTCCCGCCATGGCGCGGATTGCCTCAGTGGTGCCGTCCAGCAGCAGCTGTCCCTTGCCGATGAGCAGCACACGGCTGCACAGGGCCTCCACATCCTGCATGTCGTGGGTGGTGAGGATCACGGTGGTGCCCCGGGTGCAGTTTTCCTCCCGGATAAACTCCCGAACTTTCAGCTTGGACACCGCGTCCAGGCCAATGGTGGGCTCATCCAGAAACAGCACTTTGGGACTGTGAAGCAGGGCGGCGGCGACCTCGCAGCGCATCCGCTGGCCCAGTGACAGCATCCGGGCAGGGGTCCGCAGCAGGTCTCCAAGGTCCAGCAGTTCCGTCAGCCGCTCCAGGTTTTCCCGGAAGCGGTCCTCCGGTACCCGGTAGATATCCCGCAGCAGCCGGTAGGAGTCCATCACCGGCACGTCCCACCACAGCTGACTGCGCTGGCCAAATACCACCCCCAGCCGGGCCACATGGGCTTTCCGGTTCTCCCAGGGCACCAATCCGTCCACAGTACAGCTGCCGCTGTCCGGCCGGAGGATACCGCTGAGGATCTTGATGGTGGTGCTCTTCCCCGCGCCGTTGGGGCCGATGTAGCCTACGATCTGGCCGTCGGGAATGGTAAAGGAGACCCCCTGAAGGGCCGGGACTATGTCCCATCCTCCGGAGACCATCCGCCGCAGGGCACTGCCCAGGCCCGCTTCCCGCCGCCGGACCCGATAGGTCTTGATGACTTCCCTCATTTCGATCATATTTACTTTTCTCCTTCAAAATATTGGCCCGTCGCGGTCAGATCAGCGGGGGGAGATTGGGCGCTCCTCCATGGCCTTAATGCCGGCGGGAAATATTCTGCCGGGAAGGGCGGCAAGGGGTAACGGTTCCCTGGCCGCCGGGACAAAATACCCTCTCTCCGTCCCGCCGGGCGGCGGGGCGAAAAGGAATTTCAGTTTACGCCTGTTCTTTCACTTTGTCAATCACTATCCCACGAGAAAAGGGGGATGTTTTCCGATGAAAACTATTTTTTCCGCACTGTGCCGGGCGCTTTCTGCCGGGCAGGGGGCGGTACTGTGCAGCGTTATCGCCAGCGAGGGCTCTACCCCCCGGGGAGCGGGAGCTAAAATGCTGGTAACAGAGGATGGCGCCGCGGTGGGAACCGTGGGCGGCGGCGCGGTGGAATACCGCTGTACCGCCCTGGCCCATCAGTTGTGCCGGGAGAAGCGCTCCCAGCTCCAGGCTTACCGCCTCTCCGCCGGGGATGTGGCCGACATCGGCATGATCTGCGGCGGCAGTGTGGAGCTGTTCCTCCAGTATCTGGACCCGTCAGACAACACGCTGCTTCCCCTGGCGGAGCAGATACTGTCCCTGCTGGACAGCAGCCGGGAGGCCTGGCTCATCACCGCTATTGACGGGGAAAGCCGCTGGCGCTGGGGCCTGTGGAACAAAAATGGCCCCATAGCGGGTTGGGAGGATGTCTCCAGAGAGTTGGCTGCCCAGGCCTTGGGCAGCCGTCCCCGGCTGATAAAAGGCGATATGACCCTGTATGCCGAGCCTCTCAGCCGCCCCGGCACTGTGTATCTGTTCGGCGGCGGCCATGTGGGACGGGCCCTGGTGCCCATTCTGGCCATGGTGGATTTCCGGGTGGTAGTCTGTGACCAACGGCCTGCTGCTGCCAGCCGGGAGGCGCTGCCCCAGGCGGCGGAGGTATACTGCCTCCCCTATGAGGATGCCTTTGCCCATCTGCCGCCAGTGACAGCGGAGGACTATGTGGTCATCATGACCCCTGGCCATGAGGCGGATTTTGAGGTGCTGCGCCAGGCCCTGGCCACCCCTGCCCGGTATATCGGCTGCATCGGCAGCCGCCGGAAGGTGGCTGCCACCCGGAACCGGCTCCTGGCCGCCGGCATCCCGGCTTCGGAAATCGACCGGGTCTGGTCCCCCATCGGCCTGCCCATCGGCGGGGATACCCCGGCGGAGATCGCCGTATCCATTGCGGCCCAGCTCATCGCCTGCCGCTCCGGCCGCCTGGAGGAGAGGGGGCACTGCCATGGCGGATAGAGAACCGGGCCGGGTCCAATCGGTGTGTAAGGCCATGGACTTGCTTTCCTGCCTGGCGGAGGCCCGGACGCCCCTGACCTTGGGAGAGCTGTCCCGGCGGACCGGTATGCCCAAGGCCACGGTCCACGGCCTTCTCTCCGCCCTGCGCAGCAGCGCGGTGGTGGAGCAGTCCGGCGAGGATGGCCGCTACCGGCTGGGCATCCGGCTCTTTGAGTACGGCTGCGCAGTGAGCCGGGGATGGAACGTACTGGAGGCGGCGGCGGAGCCTATGCGCCATGTGGCGGAGGAGACCGGCGAGACTGCCTCCATTGCCACCCTGGATCGGGGAGATGTGCTGATTCTGGACAGCGCCGATGCCCGGAGCAACTTCCGGGTGGTGTCGGAGAAGGGCTCCCGGCTGCCCATCCACTGTACCTCCCAGGGGAAGCTGCTGCTGGCCTACATGCCGTCTGCCCAGCGGCGGGCTTTGCTGCGAAACTGTGATTTTGCCGCCTATACCCCCCACAGTCATACGGACCTTGCCTCCCTGGAGGGGGAGATGGAGCAGATCCTCCGCCAGGGCTATGCCATCGAAAACGGCGAGCTGCGGATCGGCCTGCGGTCCGTGGCGGCGCCGGTATTCAACGTGGAGGGCCAGGCCCAATACGCTGTATGCGTGGTGGGCATGTTCCGCCGGGTGAACTCTCCGGAGCTGGAGCGGGCCACCCAACTGCTGCTGAACGCGGCGGAGCGGATCTCTTTTGATCTGGGCTACCGCGGCAGACAAAATCCCTGAGGGGCTGCGCCCCGGGAAGGAGCGGCATCGTGCTGCAAATAGAACGCATAACCCTCTCCCTGGAGGAGGGGGAAGCATGCCTGCGGGAGAAGGCGGCAGCGGTGCTGCGCCTGCCTCCCCAGGAGATCCAGACGGTGACCATTCTCCGCCGGGCCATTGACGCCCGGGAGGAGGTCCGCCTGGTCTATACCCTGCGGGTAAAAGTAAAAAATGAGGAAAAAGTGCTGCGGCGGTGCCGCAGCCGTCAGGTATCCCGGGCAGAGAAGGTGCGCTATCAGCTGCCGCTCCCGGTATCTCCGCCGACCCTCCCGCCGGTGGTGGTGGGAGCAGGACCGGGTGGCCTGTTCTGTGCCCTGGCCCTGGCCCGCTGCGGGGCAAAGCCCATTCTGCTGGAGCGGGGCAAGCCGGTGGAGGAGCGAACGGCGGACGTGGAGCGGTTCTGGACTACCGGTGAGCTGGATTTCCAGTCCAACGTCCAGTTTGGCGAGGGGGGCGCGGGCGCCTTTTCCGACGGCAAACTGAACACCGGTACCCGGGACCTGAGCCACCGCTTTCTCCTGGAGCAGCTGGTGGCCCACGGCGCGCCGGAGAGCATCCTCTATGACGCAAAGCCCCATGTGGGCACCGACTACCTCCACCGGGTGCTGGTAAGTATCCGACAGGAGCTGGTGGGCCTGGGCTGCGATATCCGTTTCGGCCACCGGGTCACCGGACTGGCCCTGGAGGAAGGCCGTCTCTCCGCCCTGGAGGTCACCGGGCCCCAGGGGACCTACGTCCTCCCGGCCCGGGAGGCGGTGCTGGCTCTGGGCAACAGTGCCAGGGACACTTTCGAGATGCTCCACGCCGCCGGGGTCCCTATGGAGCCCAAGCCCCTGGCGGTAGGGGTGCGCATTGAGCACCTGCAAAAGGATATGGATGCGGTCCAGTACAAGGCCCAGGCGGGGCACCCCCGATTAGGGGCCGCCACCTACAAGCTCAGCTGCCACCTGGAGAGCGGGCGCAGCGTGTTCAGCTTCTGCGTCTGCCCCGGCGGTTCTGTGGTGGCCGCCGCCAGCGAGGAGAGCCGGGCTGTCACCAACGGCATGAGCCTCTATGCCCGGGACGGGGAGAATATCAACGGGGGCCTGCTGGTCAGCGTCACGCCGGAGGATTTTCCCGGCGACGGTCCCCTGGCGGGGATCACCTTCCAGCGGGAGCTGGAGGCGCGGGCCTACGCCGCCGGTGGCGGCGGCTATATTGCCCCCGCCCAGCGGGTGGAGGATTTTCTGGCCCGCCGTCCCTCTACAGGCCCGGGCAAGGTAAAGCCCACCTATCGCCCCGGCGTCCGCTGGTGCGATCTGTGGGACGTGCTGCCGCCCTTTGTCTGTGAGGCGCTGGCCCAGGCCCTGCCGCTATTGGAGAAGAAGATCCGGGGCTTTGCCCAGGACGACGCGGTCCTCACCGCGGTGGAAAGCCGCAGCTCCTGCCCTCTGCGGATCTTGCGGGATGAGGGAGGAGAATCTGCTGTCCGGGGCCTCTGGCCCTGCGGAGAGGGGGCCGGCTATGCCGGTGGGATCATGTCCGCTGCCGCCGATGGGCTCAAAACAGCGGAGCATATTTTGGAGAAGATACGAAAGGAACCGATACAATGAGAAAATTGGCCGTATGCGTAACCTTTATGAATGAGAAATACCGCCGTCAGATCGATGCTGCCGCTGAGGCGGCGGGGTTCATGGTCCACTACTATGACACTCAGGCGGCGTTGACCCCTCACATCGGGGATTATGAAGTTCTCTTTGGTCACCCGGTACCGGCTCTGCTGCGGCAGGCCTCCCAGCTGAAGTGGCTGTGCAGCGACTACGCCGGGGTGGAGAAGTATCTGGATGATGCCGTCTGGCCCCGGCCGGACTGCCTGCTCTCCAACGCCTCCGGAGCTTACGGCCCCACCATCTCTGAGCATATTCTGATGGTGCTGCTGATGCTGCTGCGGCGGATGCCGGAGTATCAGGCGGACCTCTGCCAGCGGCAGTGGACCTTCCACACCCCCATCCGCTCCATTATCGGCAGCCATGTGGTGATGCTGGGTACCGGAGATATCGGCAGCCACACCGCCCGGCGGCTGAAGGCCCTGGGCGCCTCCGTCACCGGGGTGTGCCGCAGCGGCCGCAGTAAGGAGCCCGCCTTTGACCGGGTAGTGCCTATTCAGGAATTGGACAGCGTGCTGCCGTCGGCGGACGCCCTGGTGATGGCTCTGCCCTCTACGCCGGAGACGGAGGGGGTCCTCAGCCGGGAGCGGATCGCCCTGCTGCCGGAGCGGGCCTATGTGGTAAATGTGGGCCGTGGTTCCGCCATTGACCAGAACGCGCTGGTGGAGGCTCTGATGCAGCGGAAGCTGGCGGGAGCCGCCCTGGATGTTATGACGCCGGAGCCTCTGCCGGCGGACGATCCCCTGTGGGATTGCCCCAACACCATTATCACCCCCCACGTGTCCGGCAATATGTCCCTGGGCCTTACCTGTGACATCGATGTGGATATGTTCTGCGCCGATCTGGCGCGGTATGCCGCCGGGGAGCCTCTTGCCAATCTGGTGGACAGGATCAGAGGGTATTGATATCGTCTTACTGAACATAACAGGAGAGCCGGACATGATGTCCGGCTCTCCTGTGCTTTTTATCATTTCCAGTTGCGGGGGCTGCGGCCGTAGGCGCTGCGAAAGGCCCGCAGAAATACGGAATAGTCTCCGAAGCCCGCCTCCTCCGCCGCCTTCAGCACCGGTACCCCCTGGCGGATCTGCTCCGCCGCCTGCTGCAGCCGCTTTTGCCGGATGTACTGGTGGACCGTGCAGCCGTAGACCTCCTTGAAGCGGTGCATCAGGTAGTAACGGCTGAGGAAAAAGGTGCTGGACAGCCGCTCAATGGTCAGTTCCTCCCTCAGATGGTCCCGGATGAAGTGGGTGATCTCCTCCATCTTAGGGTCAAAGCGGTAGGATACCGTGGCCGTCTCCGTGGGGGCGGCCAGCATATCCCGATTCAGGGCGATCATCAGCTGCAGGGCGCAGGTATCCGCCAGCAGCGGTGCACCGAAGGCCTCGCTGTGGGAGGCGTCCCACAGCTGACCGAAGAGGTCACGGTAGCGGCCCCGGTCCTCTCCTCGAGGCCGGTAGAGGTGGAACTCCCGCTGGGCGGTGAGGGCAAAGCAGGCGGCGAGATCCGCCTCTGGAGTACTGAACCGGGCCAGAAAGTCCCGGTTGATCCACAGTACCATCCGCTCATAGGTCTGCTCCGGGTCTACCACCGGCAGATGGATCATATTCCGGCTTACCAGCAGGATATCCATGGGCTGGAGCAGGTAGCTCTTGCCCTCGATGTTGTAGGTCACCCGGCCCCCCAGCTGCAGCACCAGCTTGTCAAACTCGTGGTAGTGGTAATCCAGCTGCAGAGCGCGGTTGTCCCGCAGATGGAACAGGCGGTAGTCCTCATGGAGATATCCCCGTTTGCCCACCTCGCTTCGATCCAGCATAGCACCACCTCATTTTTTGCAATATACTTACCAGTTTGTTCTATGCTACCATGTTTTTTCTGCTTTTTCAAGAAAAAACAACAGGTGTGTGCACGTCTGTACACACACCTGCTGTCACATCCTCAGATTTACCGGCCCATGGGAGCACCGCAGTGGGGGCAGAATTTGGAGTCGCTGATCTTCCCGCACACGGGACAGACGGTGCCCTCCTGGGCGCGCTCCTCCTCCATTGCCTTATCGCGGCTGGCCTGAAGCTGGGCAATCTTCTCCTGGGAGGCCTTTACCGCAGAAACCAGATCGGCCACAGCCTCGGGAACATCATCACCGTGTTCACAGACAAACCACTGTCCGATAGCCCGGTAATTCTTGTCCATCTCCCGTCTCTCTACCAAAATCGCGGCAGAGATCTTAGCGGAATCGGCAGCATCCTTTGCCATTTCGCCTGCCGTGGAAGCAACGGCCTTGGCCTTCTGGGTCAGATCATCAAAAAAGCTCATACTGTTCTCCTTTCAAAACAGGCGGACATTTCCGCCAGTCAAGGAATTATCCGTTTTTATTATAGCTTGTTTACGCAGTGACTGCAAGCAGATTTTCTCTATGGCCCGGTAAAATTATTTCTATGCTTTTGCAGTCTCTTGTGGTAAAATAGGAAATAATAGTCCATTCCATCAGGTGTCGGAGGATAGATGTATGGCAATCACATCGGAGTTTTACTTCCCTTCCAGCGACGGAAAGACACTGATCCATGTCAACCAGTGGACGCCCACAGAGCGCAGCATCGTGGGCGTGGTGCAGATCGCCCACGGTGTGGCGGAGTATGGCAAACGGTATGCTCCCTTTGCCCAGTATCTCTGCGCCCATGGGTATGTAGTCGTAGCCAATGACCACCTGGGCCACGGCCTATCGGTGGTAGAGGGATGCCCCATGGTCTATCTGGGGGATGAGAACGGCTGGCAGCATGTGGTGGACGACATAGAGGAGCTGCGCCGCCGCACTGCCAAGGTGTTTCCCCACAAGCCCTATTTCCTCTTTGGCCACTCTATGGGCTCTTTCCTCTCCCGCACCCATCTGATCCGCTATCCGGGCCGTCTGGACGGCTGTATCCTCTGCGGTACCGGCCATCAGTCCCCGGCGCTGATCGCCGGAGGCAAATTGATCGCAGACCGGGAGATCCGCCGCTTGGGACGCAAGGCCTTCAGTGTCAAGGCGGATAAGCTGGCCTTCGGCGCCTATAATCAGCATTTCAAGCCCGCCCGCACCAGGTTCGACTGGATCTCCGCCAATGAGGCCAATGTGGACGCCTATATGGCAGACCCCCTCTGCGGCGGCGACACCACCCTGGGCCTGTTCCGGGATATGCTGGATGGCCTGACCATCATCACCAAGCAGTCCAACATCAACAAGATGGATAAGGAACTGCCGGTGTTCTTTATTGCCGGGGATAAGGACCCGGTGGGCGACATGGGCAAGGGCGTGGAAAAGGCCTACCACTGCTTCCAGAAAGCGGGGCTGCGGGACGTATCGATGAAACTCTACCACGACCTGCGCCACGAGATTCTCAATGAGAATGGGAAGCAGTATGTCTACCGGGACGTGCTGGATTGGCTGGAAGCCCGGAGCTGACGGAGCAAGGCCGGCAGGGACAGGAGCTCCGTGTCATGGTATTTCAGCAGCACGCCGGCACTGAGGGCGCAGTCCACGGCAAACACCCCCCACATCCAGGCGGTGATCCGGACGGGAACGGCGGCGGTCAGCAGGGCGAGTCCCGGCTGGTAAAGCTTCAGTCCCAGGGCGGACAGCAGGCCCCATGCCGCGGTGAACCGCAGGCACACCCGGCCGTGGACGTTCAGCTTCTCTCCGGTATAGTCCCAGCAGCTGACGGAAAACATGACCCCATAGAGCCAGTGGACCAGATACTCCGTGCCGGTGCAGATCAGTGCCCCTGCCGCCGCCGTGAGGAGGAAGGGCCAGTGCTCCGGTACAGTCACAGCCGCTGCGGACATGGCCAGTCCATACACCGGGCACAGAGGCAGCAGAAGAAAGCACTTTCTGGTCTGCCGGGGGGCGTGGATGGCGGCGGCATAAATTTTTTCCAGACAGTAACCAATAAAGCTGTAAGCGATAAAATACCAGAAGATAAGCTCCATGGACGGACCTCCCTTTTCCAATGAAGGTAGCATACCCGCCTGTGGGCAGGATATACCAAGGAGGTGGCTGGACTTGCAGGATTCCTGGGAGGCGCTGGCACGGGAATGTGCCGGCTGCCGGGAGTGTGCGCTGCACCAGACAAGGAAAAACGTTGTTTTCGGCGTGGGGAACCCCCAGGCGGAGATCATGCTGGTAGGGGAAGGTCCCGGCGCCAACGAGGACGCCACCGGCATCCCCTTCGTGGGCCGGGCGGGCCAGCTGCTGGACGATATGCTGGCCATCATCGGCCTGGACCGGGACCGGGTATATATCTGCAACATTGTCAAGTGCCGCCCTCCGGGAAACCGGGACCCGCTGAATGTGGAGCAGGATGCCTGTATCGGCTATCTGCGCCGGCAGATCGCTCTGGTCCAGCCAAAGATGCTGGTGTGCCTGGGCCGGATCGCGGCCATGCGGCTCATTGACGACAAGTTCCGTATTACCCGGGACCATGGCCGCTGGTACGATGTGGACGGCATGCGGATGACCGCCATCTATCACCCCTCGGCTCTGCTGCGTGATCCCAGCCGCAGACCGGAGACCTTTGACGATCTGAAAGCCATCCAGCAGGAGATCAGCCGGATATGCCAGCGCACCACGCCGGCAAAGCCCGGTGAGCTGTGAGGTGCCTTGTCGAATTATCTAAAATGGACGACGAAAATTCGTCGTCCATTTTCCATGACCCGCCCTTGTGGCAAAATACAAGATGTAGTATACTAGATAAGATTTGAAAACTATGGTGTGGGGAGGAAGTATGGCTAAAATCGGATTTGATAACCAAAAATATCTGGAGACGCAATCTGCCCATATCCGGGAACGGATCAAGCAGTTCGGCGGCAAGCTGTACCTGGAATTCGGCGGCAAGCTCTTTGACGACTACCACGCATCCCGGGTGCTGCCCGGCTTTGAGCCGGACAGCAAGATCCGTATGCTCCAGCAGCTCAAGGACGACGTGGAGATCGTAGTGACCATCTGCGCCTGCGATATTGAGAAGAACAAGGTCCGTGGGGATCTGGGTATCCCCTATGAGGAGGATGTGCTGCGGCTCATCGATATCTTCCGGGGTATGGACCTGTATGTGGGCAGCGTGGTGGTCACGCAGTACAATGGCCAGTCGGCGGCAGACGCTTTCCTCAAGCGGCTGAGCGCTCTGGGTGTGCGGACCTACCGCCACTATCCCATTGCCGGCTACCCCCACAACATCGATGTGATCGTCAGTGAGGAGGGCTATGGCCGCAACGAGTATATCGAGACCAGCCGCCCCCTGGTGGTGGTGACGGCCCCTGGCCCCGGCAGCGGCAAGATGGCCACCTGCCTCAGCCAGCTCTACCACGAGAACCGTCGGGGGATCAAAGCGGGCTACGCCAAGTTTGAGACGTTCCCCATCTGGAACCTGCCTCTCAAGCATCCGGTGAATCTGGCCTATGAGGCAGCCACGGCGGACCTCTCCGACGTGAATATGATCGACCCCTTCCATCTGGAGGCTTACGGTGTCACCACCGTCAACTATAACCGGGACGTGGAGGTATTTCCCGTCCTGCGGACGATTTTTGAGAGCATCCTGGGGGAGTGCCCCTACAAGTCCCCCACAGACATGGGTGTGAACATGGTGGGCAACTGCATCATTGACGATGAGGTTTGCCGGGAGGCGTCCTACATGGAGATCCTCCGCCGCTACTATACCGCCCTTACCGACCGGCTCCAGGGCAAGGCCGACGATGAGCTGGTATTCAAGCTGGAGCTTCTCATGAAGCAGGCGGGCATCACCCCGGATATTTTCCCCGCTGTGGCGGCCTCCCTCAAGCGGGAGCAGGAGACCGGCGCTCCCGCCGGGGCCATGGTGCTGCCTGACGGCCAGGTGATCACCGGCCGTACCAGTGATCTCTTGGGGGCCTCCGCATCCCTGCTGCTCAACGCTCTCAAACGGCTGGGCGGCATCAACCAGAGCCTGGATCTGATCTCTACTCAGGTCCTGGAGCCCATCTGTAAGCTGAAGACCCAGAGTCTGGGACATAAGAATCCCCGGCTCCACAGCGACGAGGTCCTGATCGCCCTGTGTGTCAGCGCCCTTACCAACCCCATTGCCGCCCTAGCCCAGGAACAGATCCCCAAGCTGAAGGGCTGTGACGCCCACTTTACCGTAGTACTCAGCGACGTGGATGAAAAGCTCTATCGCCGTCTGGGGATGCACGTCAGCAATGAACCGAAATACGAGCGGCAGCGGCTCTATTTTAAATAAGCTGCCGCCTGACGAGAGGCTGCGGAGAACACCCGCAGCCTCTCTCTATCCCAAGAAAGGAACGGAAACTATGGAAACCATATCTCAGATCTTAGCTCGGGAGCTGGGGCAAAAGGCGGAGTACGTGGACAATGTGATCCGCCTGCTGGATGAGGGGAACACCCTGCCCTTCATCGCCCGCTACCGCAAGGAGCTCCATGGCTCCATGGATGATACCACCCTCCGGACCCTCAACGACCGGCTCCAGTACCTCCGAGGCCTGGAGCAGCGCCGTCAGGAGGTGAAAACCGCCATTGAGAACCAGGGGAAGCTGACCGAGGAGCTGTCTGTTGCCATTGACGCTGCTGCCACCCTGGCGGAGGTGGAGGACCTCTACCGGCCCTATAAGCAGAAGCGCCGCACCCGTGCCACCGTGGCCCGGGAGAAGGGATTGGAGCCTCTGGCGACTCTGCTGTACGCCCAGGAGCGGGACTGCCCCGATCCCCTGGCGGCAGCGGAGGACTATGTGGACCCGGAGAAAGGGGTAGAGACGGCGGAGGACGCCCTTCAGGGCGCCAGCGATATTATCGCCGAGGAGATCTCCGATGACGCCGCTGTCCGTAAAGCTCTGCGGGAGCAGCTGATGCGCCAGGGCTTCCTCACCTCCTCTGCCGCCAGTGAGGAGGATAGTGTCTACCGGCTCTACTACGACTTCCGCCAGCCTTTGGGGAAGCTCCAGGGCCACCAGATCCTGGCTATCAACCGAGGCGAGCGGGAAGGTTTTCTGAAGGTCAGCGTGGAAAACGACCGGGAGGGGGCGTTGATCCTGCTCCGGCGGCAGGTGGTGCGTCCCGGCAGCCCCGCCATGGCCTTTATCCGCGCTGCGGCGGAGGACGCCTATGACCGGCTTATCTTCCCCTCCCTGGAGCGGGAGGCCCGCAGCGCACTCACCGACGAGGCCAGTGAGGGGGCCATCGGACAGTTTGCCCTGAATCTGCGGCCCCTCCTGATGCAGCCGCCGGTGAAGGGCCATGTGACCATGGGCCTGGACCCCGGCTACCGCATGGGCTGTAAGGTAGCGGTGGTGGACGCCACCGGCAAGGTACTGGATACCGCCGTGGTCTATCCCACCCACGGGGAGCGTCAAAAGCAGGAGGCCATTGCCAAACTGGCAAAGCTCATCCGCGCCTACGGTGTCACCCACATCGCCATCGGCAACGGCACCGCCTCCCGGGAGACGGAGCAGATGGCTGTGGAGCTGATCCACCAGGTGGGCGGTGTCAGCTATATGATCGTCAGCGAGGCAGGGGCCTCAGTGTACTCCGCTTCCCCTCTGGCGGCGGAGGAATTTCCCCAGTTTGATGTGAATCTGCGCTCGGCGGTTTCTATCGCCCGGCGGCTCCAGGACCCCCTGGCGGAGCTGGTAAAGATCGACCCCAAAGCCATCGGCGTGGGACAGTACCAGCACGACATGCCCCCCAAGCGCCTGGATGAGGCTCTCAGCGGCGTGGTGGAGGACTGCGTCAATGCTGTGGGTGTGGATGTGAACACAGCCTCCCCCTCTTTGCTGCGGCAGGTGGCAGGGCTTACCGCCACTACTGCTAAAAACATCGTGAAGTACCGGGAGGACAACGGTCCCTTCACCACCCGCAAGCAGCTTCTGAAGGTGCCAAAGCTTGGTCCCAAGGCCTATGAGCAGTGCGCCGGTTTCCTGCGGGTGCCGGAGAGCAAGGCGGTGCTGGATAACACGGCAGTCCATCCGGAGAGCTACGGCGCGGCGGAGCAGCTGCTGGAGCTGACCGGCTACACCATGTCCGACGTGGCAGCGGGTAAGCTGGGCGATCTGGACAGCCGTATCCGGGAAAAGGGGGCTGCCGCTCTGGCGGCGGCCTGCGGTGTAGGCGTACCTACTTTACTGGATGTGGCCAAGGAGCTGCAAAAGCCCGGACGGGACCCCCGTGACGAGCTGCCGCCCCCCATTCTCCGTACAGACGTACTGGAGATCAAGGACCTTAAGCCCGGTATGATTCTCACCGGCACCGTGCGCAATGTTATCGACTTTGGTGTGTTTGTGGATATCGGCGTCCACCAGGATGGCTTGGTCCATATCTCCCAGGTGAGTAAAAAATTCATCCGTCATCCCTCTGAGGCGGTGGCCGTGGGGGATGTGGTACAGGTGATGGTACTGGAGGCGGATGAGAAGAAAAAACGGATCTCCCTGTCTATGAAGCAGGTCCCCTCTCAGGACAACGGCGGGAAACAATAGCCAATAAACTGCTGAATGTTGGGAACATTCACGGAAATTTCACCACTTGCCCAGTTCTTATGCTATACTAATAAAAAAATGCCGCCGTATTCCGCTTTGGATACGGCGGCCAGTATACGAGGGTGGTATTATGAGTGGATTTGTGCGATTCGAGCATGTGAAAAAAACCTACCATGTGGGAGAAGTAGACATCAAAGCGCTTCAGGATGCGACCTTTACCGTCAATGAAGGAGAACTGTGCGTGATCGTAGGGCCCAGCGGTGCGGGAAAGACCACCCTGCTGAATATCCTGGGCGGAATGGATACACTGACAGAAGGGCGGATCTTTCTGGGCGACAACGAGATCTCTGCCTACAACACCCGGCAGCTGACTACCTATCGCCGCCATGACATCGGCTTTGTATTCCAGTTCTACAACTTGGTTCCTAATCTTACTGCTCTGGAAAATGTGGAGCTGGCAGCCCAGATCTGCAAGGACCCTTTGGATGCAGCCCAGGTGCTCAAGTCGGTGGGACTGGAGGCGCGCATGGCCAATTTCCCCGCTCAGCTCTCCGGCGGTGAGCAGCAGCGGGTAGCCATCGCCCGGGCTCTGGCCAAAAATCCAAAGCTGCTGCTGTGCGACGAGCCTACCGGTGCCCTGGATTACACCACCGGCAAGGCGATTTTAAAGCTTCTGCAGGACATGAGCCGGAAAAAGGGCATGACGGTCATCATCATCACCCATAACAGCGCCCTTACCGCCATGGCGGACCGTGTGATCCGGGTGAAAAACGGCACAGTGGTCTCGGAGGAGATCAACACCAAGCCGGTACCGGTGGAGGAGATCGAATGGTAAAAACATTGCTGAAATCCTCCCTGCGGGAGATCCGTCAGAGTCTGGGCCGGTATCTGGCCATCCTGGCCATTGTAGGCTTGGGCGTAGGATTTTTTGCGGGACTGCGTATGTCGCAGCCGGACATGATGGCCACCGGCGTGGAATATCTCCGGACATACAACCTTTTTGATTTCCAGCTGATGTCCACCCTCGGCTTTACCGATGAAGATGTGGAAGCATTTTCGCAAATAGACGGCACTGCCTCCGCCGAAGGCTCGGTATACACCGACTTTCTTATGGAGCGGGACGAGAATGAGGAGATCGTCATTACTGCCCGCTCTCTGACCGAGACTGTCAACCAGACAGAGCTGGTATCCGGCAGGATGCCGGAGGCGGCCAACGAGTGCGTGGGTGATGCCCACTATTTTACCGAAGAGGATCTGGGGACTACGATCAAGGTGTCCCCCAACAACGATGAGGACACCCTGGATCTTCTGACCTATGACGAGTACACCCTGGTGGGGCTGATCCGTTCCCCGTACTACCTCAACTATGAGCGTGGAACCAGCTCGATCGGCAGCGGCAGTGTGGCAGGCTTCGTGTACATACCGGAGGATGGCTTTACTTTTGATGCCTACTACGAGATCTACCTGGCTATTGACGGTGCTGCCGACGCGTATTCTGACGAGTACAAGGCTCAGATCGACAGCCTGAAATCTCAGGTGGAGGATCTCACGGAGCAGCGGGCCGACCTGCGCTATACTACCCTCTACGACGATGCCATGACGGAGATCCAGGATGGCGAGAAAGAGGTATCTGACGGCTGGGACGAGTACAATACGGAAAAGGCTGATGCGGAAAAAGAGCTCAATGATGCCCATCAGGAACTGCTGGACGGCGAGCAGGATTACAAAGACGGCCTTGCCGACTACGAGGATGGAAAGCGTCAGTATGAGGACGGCCTGAAGGAGTATGAGGACGGCCTCAAGACGCTGGAGGATGCCAAAGCAGAACTGGACGATGTCAAAGCCCAGCTGGATGACGCCAAGGCGGAGCTGGATGATGCCAAGGCCCAGCTGGAGGAGGGGCAGGCCTCCTATGAGCAGCTGAACACATTGTATCAATCCGGCGTACAGCTGGCCCAGGCCACCGGCACAGGCAGCCCTGATGCGCTGGTGAAAGCCCTGCAGGCGGGGACATCTTCCCAGCTGAATAGCTCTGTGGACCAGGCGCTGAAGGCCCAGGGCAGCAGTCTGGAAGAATTCCTGGGCGGTTGGACCCAGGCGGAGGAATCCATCGGACAGCCTTTGACCCAGGAATATCTGGACGGCTTGAAGGCTCAGATGGACCAGGGCCAGGCGGAATATGATGAGGGCCTTGCGGAGTACGAGGATGGCTATGCCCAATATGAGGATGGCCTGAAGGAGTACCAGGACGGCCTGGCCCAGTCGGAGAGCGCCAAGAAGGAACTGGACGATGCGGCGGCAGAGCTGCGTGACGCCGAGCGCGAACTGAAAGACGCCCGGCAGGAACTGGACGACGGCTGGATCGAGTATGAGGACGGCGTCAAAGAAGCGGATCAGGAGTTTGCCGACGCGGAAAAGGACCTTCAGGACGGCGAGCAGGAATTGGCGGATGCCCGGGAGGAACTGGAGGACCTTAAGCGGCCCACCACCTATGTCCTTACCCGGGAGGAGAACACAGGATACGTCTGCTTTGATAATGATACCTCCATTGTAGCGGCGATTTCTTTGGTGTTCCCTGTATTTTTCTTCCTGGTAGCGGCCCTGGTGTGCATGACCACCATGACCCGCATGGTAGATGAGCAGCGGACCCAGATCGGTGTGCTGAAGGCCCTTGGCTACAGCAACGGCCAGATCATGGGCAAATACCTCTTCTACTCCGGCAGTGCCGCAGTAGTGGGAAGTGTTGTGGGTTACGCTGCGGGAGCCCACTGGCTCCCCTGGATCATCTGGGAGATCTATGGTATCATCTACGGCTTTGCTGAGCTGACCTTTGTATTTGACCCGGCACTGGCGGTAGTATCCTTTGTATCTGCTCTGCTGTGTTCTATGGGCGCTACCTATCTCTCCTGCCGGGTGGAACTGACCAAAGCGGCGGCGGAGCTGATCCGCCCCAAATCCCCCAAGGCAGGCCGCCGGGTATTTTTGGAGTACATTACGCCTCTGTGGCGGCGTTTGAGCTTCCTGCACAAGGTGTCCATCCGCAATGTGCTCCGTTACCGCAGCCGCCTGATCATGATGGTGCTGGGAATCGGCGGATGTACCGCACTGCTGGTCACCGGTTTTGGCCTGCGCGATTCCATCAAGTCCGTGGTGGATGACCAGTACGCGGAGATCACCCTCTTTGATTACAATGTGGCTTTCCAGGATCCCCAGACGGAAGAAAGCGTTGCAGATTATCTGGCGGAGTGCGGCTGGGAACGTGATGATGCGCTTCTGGTCCACAACGGCAGTGTGGATGTGGTCCACAACGGAAACAGCAAGTCTGTCAACCTGGTGGTGTCCGCCTCCAATGATCTGGAGGGATTCATTTCTCTGCACAGCGGTGAGAGAGAGATCTCTTACCCCGGCTCCGGTGAGATCGTAGTCAATGTGGGCCTTGCAGAAAATATGGGCATCTCCGTGGGCGACACACTGGAGCTTCGGGACGATGATGCTGGATCTATGACGGTCACGGTGTCGGATATCTGCGACAACTATGTGTTCAATTACGTCTATGTCTCTCCGGACACTTACCGGGAACAGCTGAACACAGAACCGGAATACAAAAACCTCTATCTGTTGGCCCATGAGGGCGCAGACCCCTATCAGGAGGGGGCCCTTCTTGCAGAGGATGACGGCGTAAGCAATGTGACCATCAATGAAGCCACTAGAACCCAGGTGGACAATATGCTCACCCGGATGGATTACATTGTCCTGGTGGTAGTGGTCTGTGCGGGCGCGCTGGCGTTTATCGTTCTCTACAACCTGACCAACATCAATATTACCGAACGCATCCGGGAGATCGCTACCATCGAGGTGCTTGGTTTCTACCAGAACGAGGTAGCCTCCTATGTGTTCCGGGAGATCTTCATGTTGTCCGCGTTGGGAAGCATTGTTGGGTTGGCCATGGGGAAAGGCCTTCACGCCTTTGTCATGGCTCAGGTGCAGATCGACTCCATGTTCTTCCCCTGTTGGATCGCACCTTTGAGCTATCTCTACGCGCTGGCTCTCACATTGCTGTTTACTCTGGTGATCTTCCTGGCCCTCAAACCCCGGCTGCGGAAGGTCGATATGGCGGAATCCCTGAAATCCATTGAATAAGGATCAGAGCGCCGGGACAAAGTCCCGGCGCTCTCTATGTTCTGAAGTATTTTCTTCATAACAGCAAATATGCGCCCCTGTGATGAAACCGCACCATCAGAAAACCGTACTATGCATTCAGTTTTTCTTTCCCTTTACTGATAGATTTGATGATCACAATGGTAAGTTTCCACAGCAGCCAGCCGACGATAAACGTGGCGATCCCTATCAAAATAGAAAGGGGGAGAAAGGCGACAGCGCTTGCCGAATAAGCGCCGATATGAATACCGATTTCCTCCATTTCATGACCCATCAGGTGGGCAGTAAATTTAATGATCCCGGCGATCAGGCACAACACGCCACTTACCATAAAAGCAATTCCGCCAATACTGGTAATTGGTAAAACAAACATACCACTGATTCCCGCAAGGCTGTAAAAAGCAATCATTGCACTTAATCTGCGCCAGCCAATGCCGCTGCTTTTTGCGACCATTTCTCCCAAATAGGCCCTTGCCAACTCTTTGGGATCTCCCAGCCGTTCCAGGATCTGCTCCGAAGACATACCGCTTCCCTGCAGCTCGAGCATCTCACTTTTGATTTCCTTAACGATATCCACACGTTCGGAAATTGCCATTGGTCTCAAA
Source organism: uncultured Eubacteriales bacterium (assembly GCA_900549475.1). Taxonomy (GTDB): domain Bacteria; phylum Bacillota; class Clostridia; order Oscillospirales; family Oscillospiraceae; genus Pelethomonas. The sequence goes on along the minus strand of UROF01000015.1, from coordinate 31,833 downwards.
TATTTTTCAATTTTCTCAAGATACTCATTCAGTGTCTTTTCCATTTCCATCTGTTTGTTCCCCCTTGATCTCTTCGATAGCATGTAGCAAATTGTCCCATTCATCTGACATTGCAGAAATATAGGTGAGGCCTTTATCCGTAATGGAATAGTATTTTCTCGGCGGCAAACCCTCTGTGCTTTCCTGCCATGAGGATGAAATATATTCCTCCTTCAGCAATCTTCTCAGTAGTGGGTAGATCGTATTTTCTTTGGCAGCGAGGATGGGATATTTTTCTAATGTGCTGATAATTTCATATCCATAAGATGGCCGCTGCTTTATCATCAGCAGAATACAGAACTCCAGCGTTCCGCGTTTGATCTGGGATTTCCAATCATCAATATTCATATACTGTGCCTCCTTTATATATATCGTACTACACAGTATATCTAATGTCAATAGTATATCAGAAAAATGTAAGCAAATACCATAGCGGTCAACTGCATGTATCGTCCTTCTTTGTGGGATATACATCTGGCGTTTCCAGCAACATATATCGGGATCACAAAAGTTCCCTCAAGTATGGAGAAAATAGCCAAAGTCACATGGCTTTTATGGAGAAAATATTATAACATCTGTTACTTGCGAAACCGCGCGAAGTCCTTCTATAATAGTCACAATATGACAAAAGGGGGCTTCAAAATGAAGAACACTGCGGCTTTCTGCACAATGCTCTTTGATTTATCCTCTTTTGTTTCTTTTTTCCGGTGATACGTCACCGGTGTTTTTTTGCCCATTGGCCTGTGGATACAGCAGGAAATGGGATACTGTGTGTGAAAGAGAGGAAGAAACATCATGAACCATGAACAAAACGGCGCCATCTATGACGCCCGGCAGCTGGGTGTGCCCAAGATGATGATTCTGGGTCTCCAGCACATGTTTGCCATGTTCGGCGCTACGGTGCTGGTACCCATCCTGGTCCAGGGCTACGGCCTGCCCCTGAACATCCAGACTACCCTGTTTTTTGCCGGTATCGGCACGCTGTTTTTCCATATCTGCTCCAAAATGAAGGTGCCTGCTTTCCTGGGTTCCTCCTTTGCCTTCCTGGGCGGCTTCCAGGCCATGGCGGAGATGAGCTCCGGTAAGTACGCTACCATGGAGCCCGCTGAAAAGCTCCAGTATGCTGTGGGCGGTATCGTGGTGGCCGGCCTTCTCTACGTGATCCTGGCTGCTATCATCAAAGCCGTAGGCGTAAAGAAAGTGATGCGTTTCCTGCCCCCGGTGGTGACCGGTCCCATCATCATCCTGATTGGACTGAACCTGGCCCCCTCCGCTGTGAATAACGCCTCCACCTGCTGGTGGCTGGCTATCGTAGCCATGGCCATCATTGTGGCTGCCAACATCTGGGGCAAGGGCATGATCAAGATCATCCCCATTCTTCTGGGTGTGGTTGGCTCCTACATTGTAGCTGTGATCGCCAATGCTTTCGGCGCCACTGTCGTTACCGACGCTGCTACCGGCGCCACCGCTCCGCTGCTGGACTTTGGCGCTCTGGAGGGCGTGAGTCTGCTGGGCTTCCAGCCCTTTGTCACTGACTTTACCGGTTCTATCGCTAAGTTTGACCTCACCGGTATCCTGGTGATGGCCCCCATTGCTATTGCCGCCATGATGGAGCACATCGGCGATATGTCCGCCATTTCCGCCACCGTGGGCAAGAACTTCATTGAGGACCCGGGCCTGCACCGTACCCTCATCGGTGACGGTATCGCCACCTCTCTCTCCGCCTTCTTCGGCGGCCCCGCCAACACCACCTACGGTGAGAACACCGGCGTGCTGGTCCTCAGCAAGGTCTATGATCCCCGTGTCATCCGCCTGGCGGCGGTGTATGCCATCGTGCTGTCTTTCTCTCCCGCCTTTGCTGTGGTGGTGAACACCATTCCTGCGGCTATCATCGGCGGCGTCAGCTTTATCCTCTACGGCATGATCTCTGCCATCGGTGTGCGCAATGTGGTGGAGAACCGGGTGGACTTCACCAACAGCCGCAACCTCATCATCGCTGCCATCATCCTGGTGTGCGGCCTGGGCTTCTCCGGCGGCCTGACCTTCACCATTGGCGAGGCCCACGTGACCCTCACCAGCCTGGCGATCGCTGCCATCGCCGGCATTGCCCTCAATGCCATTCTTCCCGGCAAGGACTATGAGTTTGGCTCTGATGTGACCCAGGGCCGCTCCGGTGACTTCGGCCGGTATTGATTTTCTCACAGCTTCCAGACAGTACAGGGGCGCGGCTATTGAGCCGCGCCCCTGTTTTTTGCTTGTTACGGCAGAGTGAAGCGGAAAGCCACTCCGCTTTTGGTGTTCTCCGCGGTGCACTTCCCGCCGTGGAGCTCAATGATCTGTTTGGCAATGGCCAGGCCCAGGCCGGTACCGCCGCCGGACCGGGCCTCGTCCGCCCGGTAGAAGGTATCCCACACTTTGTCCAGGGTCTCCTGAGACAGAGGCGGGCAATCATTGGCCACAGTGAAAGTGAGTCCCCGGTGATTTCGGGTAATGGTGACCACAATATTCCCGCCGGGAGGGGTGTACTTTACCGCATTGGTGGCAAAGTTCTCCACCACCTGGGCAATACGGCTCTCATCGGCAGTGACGGTGCTGTCCGCCGGGAGATCATAGGTGAGGTGCAGTTCCTTGGCCGTTATCGCCATCTCCAGTCGGTCAAAGATGGACCTTGCCAGTTCTCCCAGGGAGAACTGGTCCCGGGAGAGCTTCACCTTGCCCGCCTCCAGGCGGCTGAGATCCAGCATCTCCAGCACCATGGCGTCCATCCGCTCCGTCTCAGACAGGATCACGTCGATGTACTTATCCCGCTTGTCCTCGGCAATGTGCTCTTTGAGACCCTCGGCGTAGCTGTGGACCACCGCCAGAGGGGTTTTCAGCTCGTGGGCAATGTGGGAGGTCATCTGCCGCCGGTTCTCCTCCGCTGTTTTGGCGTAGGTAAGGGCAGTGTTCAGCCGGGTGATCTCGTTGTCCTTCATCCGCCGCCTGTCCTGCTCCGCGGTGTAACCGGCCTCCAGCCCTTTGGCCTCCCGCCATGGAGCGGGGGCGTTGTATGGACGGCCGACGCTGCCGCTCCAGTCCTCCATAGCGGCTGCCACATCTGCTGCAGGCTGTACCAGGCGCTTTTTGATGCTGCTCCGGGCGGCCAGCACCAGTGCCGCCGCCAATATCAGGGTGAAGAGATAGACCTTCCGCAGCGATAGAACAGCATCCCACAGGGGAGAGCCGTATACGATGTTCACCAGGTAGTACTGCACCTCCGGGGCCTCTCCCTGATAAAGCGACTCATCCAGATAGTAGGAAGTCCAGTAGGACTCCTCCTCATAGCGCATGCGATAGTTGACGGAGATCAGTACCAGATCCCGCCGTTGGTATTGGTTCAGCGTTTCCGGCGTCGCTGTTGCCAGCGTGGGCCCGATCTCCTCAGCCAGAGCGACGAGGTCGGGATATGGCAGTCCCCGATAGGAGAAAGCGGGGGACTCCTTTCGCCAGTTGGCATCTATGTAATCGGCGTAGAGGGTGATGGTCTCCGCCTGGGTTTCCAAGGCCTCCTGGTCCTCATAGAGAAGATACCAGGGGAGGTCGTAGTCCTCGATGAGGTCGGAGAGGATATAGGTGCCGCTGCCCTTCTTCCACAGCGCCTCCTCCACATCATCAAACAGAACGCCCTCGATCCGGGCGGGGCGGAAGGTGGTGCCGTCAAAGCTGCCGGTAAGGCGCAGGGCCCGGGGGGTCATGGTGCTCCTGGTTACCCCGATATTCTCCTGCCCAACCTCGGTGAGATACGCCTGATCCAGCAGGGCAATGGCCTGGTGCTTTCCCATGTCCTCGCCGGCGGTCCACTCCTCCTCCGTCATGTACTGGAGGTACAGGGAGTCCTGCCAGCTGCACGCGAGAAGATTCCCCTGACTGTCGTAGACAGCAGTGGTGGAGGAGAGGCCTGTATCCTCCCACATGTGGAGGAAGAGGTCGTCGTACGGCCACGCATAATTGTGGACGCCGGGGGCGCTGATACTGACCGTCTCCCACAGGGCGATCTCCTGACCGTTGGGCAGGGATTCCCGCCGCTCCAGATTGTATGTCAGCAGGCCAGAGAGAGTATCTGTCCGGTCGGCACTGGCGTCCAGAACCTGGTAGGCCCCGTACTCTGCGGCGACGACGGTAAGTACCCCCATGGATGCGCCCCACAGCCCCAGCATCATAACGGAGAGCAGGAGAGTAATGGCCGTCAGGGAACGGAGGGGCGGCCGCTCCTTGGTAAAAAACCACCCGCCGGCCAGGATGCCAAAGCCCAGGGCCGCCTTTACGATCCCCTGGAAAAGGCTATCCTGTACCAGCTCCTGGACACTGCTTGCCTCAGGATAAAGGGATAACAGTTCATCGCCTATGGCAATGTAGTGGAAAAAATCGAAGCCTGCCCAGATCAGCAGCAGAGCCCCGGCGATCTGGTACCACTTCAGTCGCTTTTCAAATCCCTTGACGTGCCTTTTCCGGGCGATCCCCACTAGTAGCGCCGTGAAAATAACAGTCAGCACCAGTGTCACCCAAAAGCGGACATGGTATGGCGCGCCGCTGAGCATATTCATCCCTCCCATCGGTAGCCCGCTTTGATGACGGTTTTGATCGCACCTGCGTAGTCTCCCAGCTTCTCCCGCAGCCGCTTGATATGGGTGTCTACCGCCCGGGCCTCCCCCTCGTAGTCGTAGCCCCAGCACTTCACCAGCAGCTGCTCCCGGCTCATGACAATGTTCTTGTTCTGCATCAGGCAGCGGAGAAGCGCATACTCCTTGGGGGTCAGAGCGATTTCCTGCTTCCCGGTCCATACCCGCTGGGCGGAGAGGTCCAGCACCACGCCGCCGCTCTCCAACCGGTCTCCGGTCCGCATGGTGCCCCGGCTGCGCTTGATGAGGGCCATGGTCTTGGCGTAAAGCACCGACATGGTGAAGGGCTTGGTCACATAGTCGTCGGCCCCCAGCTCATAGCCCAGCAGCTTGTCCTCCTCATCCGAGAGGGCGGTAAGAAAGATGATAGGCACCTCCTGCCGCTGCCGGAGGGCACGGCACACGGAAAATCCGTCCAGCTCCGGCATCATGATGTCCAACAGCACCGCGTCGAAGGTCTCCTCCTCCGCCAGGGCCAGAGCTTTGGCCCCGTTTTCCGCCTCCACAGGGGCCTCTCCTTTGCTGCGGAAGTAGTCGCAGAGTACCTCCCGAAGCTTTCCCTCGTCCTCCGCGATCAGAATACGATTTCCCATGGTTCTCCCTCCTTTGCCTCCAGAATACCAGGGCAATGTGTACCCTCTGTGTCGGCGGCGGCAAATTTGTCTATTTTTCTTGTGCCTATCATACCATTTTCCCTAGCCGTCTGCCATATCCAGTTTCTGCCCCTTTGCAAATGCAAAAAAGCCGCCCACGGTTTTATACCGTGGGCGGCAGTTTCTTATGTTGCGAAAGTTTACATTTTCTCCGGAGCGTCCACGCCCAGGAGGGCCAGGCCGTTCTTCAGAACGCTGCGGGTGGTATCCGCCAGCTTCAGCCGGGCTGCCAGCACTGCAGGGGCCTCCCCCTTGATGCGGCAGGCGGTGTAGAAGCGGTGGAAGCAGCCCGCCAACTCTACCAGATAGCGGTTGATGTGGCTGGGATCGTAGTCACGGGCGGCCAGCCGCAGCTCCTCGCAGAACTGGGAGATCTGCTTGATGAGGGCGATCTCCGTCTCGCCGGAGAGAAGGGACATGTCTACATCCGCCATGGCGGGGACAGAATAGCCCTCGGCGGCCAGATTCCGCAGCACGCTGCAGATCCGGGCATGGGCGTATTCCACGTAGTAGATGGGGTTCTCGCTGTCCTCCCGAACCGCCAGCCCCAGGTCGAAGTCCATCTGGGTGTCGGGCTTGGCGTTGAAGAACCACCGGGCGGCGTCCACCGGCACCTCGTCCAGCAGGTCGCTGAGGGAGATGGCCTTGCCGGTACGCTTGCTCATGCGGACCACCTCGCCATCCCGCAGCAGCTTCACCAGCTGCATGAGGACGATGTCCAGGCGGTGGGTACCATCCAGGCCCAGGGCGTCCATGGCACCCTTCAGACGGGCCACATGGCCGTGGTGGTCGGCGCCCCAGACGTTGATGACCTTGTCAAAGCCGCGCTTCTCAAACTTGTTGCGGTGGTAGGCGATGTCGGCGGCAAAGTAGGTGTAGAAGCCATTGGCCCGGCGGAGGACGTCGTCCTTCAGGTCCAGCTTCTCAATGTCCTTCTCACTCTTGCCGGCCTTGCGGTAGTTCTCCGCCAGAATCCGGCTGGTGGCCAGCCACAGGGCCCCCTCTTTCTCATAGGTCCAGCCCATTTCCGTGAGCTTATCCACCGTCTCCGCCACATAGCCGCTCTCGTGGAGGGTGGACTCAAAGAACCACTGATCGTACTCGATCTTGTAGCGCTGGAGGTCGCTCTTCATCTTGGGGATGTTCCGCTCCAGGCCGAACTTGGCCAGAGCGGCGTGGCGGCTGGCGGTATCGGCATCCTTGTACTGCTCGCCATACTGCTCATAGAAGGCCTGAGCCAGCTCCTTGATGTCGTCGCCGTGGTAGCCGTCCTCGGGGAAGGGGACAGCCTCCTCGCCCAGGATGATCTGGAGGTAGCGGGCCTCCAGGGAGGAGGCAAATTTCTCGATCTGGTTGCCGGCGTCATTGACGTAGAATTCCCGCCACACATCAGCCCCGGCAGCTTCCAGCACGGAGGCCAGGGTGTCGCCCAGCACGCCGCCCCGGGCATTGCCCATGTGCATGGGACCGGTGGGGTTGGCGGAGACGAACTCCACCATGATCCGCTGGCCCTTGAGGCTATCGCTGCGGCCATAGGCCTCACCCTCGCTCTCCACAGCGGCCAGAACATCCCGGTACCACTTCTCCGCCAGGCGGAAGTTGAGGAAGCCGGCTCCGGCGATCTCTGCGGAGGCAAAGTAGCTGCCCTCCAGGTTCATATTCTCCAGCAGCACCCCGGCGATCTCCCGGGGGCTCTTCTTCATGGCTTTGGCAGCGGCCAGGGCGAAGGTGGTGGTGTAATCGCCGTTGGCGGTATCCTTGGGGATCTCCACATTGGCCCGGACAGCCACGTCGGCAGGCAGCTTTCCGGCGGCCACGGCGGCCTCATAGGCGGCGTTGGTGAGGGCCAGGACCTGGTCCTTGGCATTTTGGATCATATGGATCATATCGTCTACCTCGCTATCTCTCGTACACGAATTTTAAACTGGTTGCGGCCTGCCACCCGGTGCTCCACAGCGATGGAGTACTGGATGTCCAGCACGCCGCCCCGGTCACCCAGGCGGCTGGCCAGCTGGGATGTGGCAATATCCACGGTCATAGTGCCCCAAGGCGTCTCATAGAGGGAGCTGTGCTGCCGGCCCCGCTGAAACACCATCTGGGAATTCACCTGTCCGGTGCGGGAGAGGACCACCATGTCATCCTTGATCGTAAACGTAGTGCGGGTACCCTCCAGACCGGTAAGCTCGGTCTCCTCATAGGCCAGCGTTACCGTACCGTCCTCCGCTGTGTCCATCAGGCCCTCGGAGATCAGTTCCATTTCCTCGGGCTCCGCACCCTCGTAATGCTGGTGGCTTTTTACAAAAATAATAACTTTCTTCTCTGCCATATCAATACCGGGAAATATCGATTTGCTGGGCCTGGTTGGTGATGTCCTCCTGGAGGAACAGGGAGGCCAGATGCTCAAAGTCCTCCACACGGTCACTGGTGTAAAAGCTGGCGGCGCCTTCTCTGCGCTCCGCCAATGCCTTCTGCCCTGTCAGCAGCGTCCAGGCTGCCCGGGCGGACTCAGCTCCCACATCCACCAGGGCCACCTCCGGCCCCATGACCTGGCCGATGACCTCCGCCAGCAGGGGATAGTGGGTGCAGCCCAGGACCAGGGTGTCGATATCCTTTTCCTTCAGCTCTGCCAAGTACTCTTTTGCCACCTGCTCGATGACGGCGTCACCGGGACGGCAGCGGCCCTCCTCCACCAGCGGGACAAAAAGAGGGCAGGCCTTGCTGAACAGCTGGGCGTTGGGTGCCATAGCGTGGAACATACGCTCATAGGCGCCGCTGCGGACAGAGGCCCGGGTAGCCACCAGCCCCACCCGGCCATTTTTCGTCAGAGATGTAGCCCGCTGGACCGCCGGAGCCACCACGCCGATAACGGGGATGTTGTTCTCTGCCTGAAGGGTTTCCAGACAGTTGCTGCTTACCGTTCCGCAGGCGATCACCACTGCTTTCAGGTCAAAGCTGCGGAGAAAACGCATGTCCTGGCGGGCATACTTCAAAATCGTCTCCCGGCTGCGGTTGCCATAGGGGACACGGGAGGTATCGCCGAAGTATATAATGTTTTCAGAGGGCATGATCCGCCGCAGCTGACGCACTGCGGTCAGGCCCCCCAGACCGGAGTCAAAGACGCCGATGGGCTGCTGATTCAAGGGGTTCCCTCCTCATACCGCCGATGGGCGGTGCATGGTCTGTAACTTTATTATTGTACTATGCTTTTTCTGCAATAACAAGTAAAAATTTGGTCTTTTTGCCCTGGTTTTTCTGTGGAATTTTTTTTAATAATCTGCTATACTGTGAACTGCCTGATGATGAGAGGAGGTTCGCTATGGAGCTGCGTCTGACTGAAAAGCAATACCGTCGTCTGCTGGATCTTGTCTACATAGGCAACTGGGTCCTTAACTCTACCCGGGGCGACGACCGGATCCGGGACTACGACAAGGTGGAGAGCCTGGTGTTTTCCCACTGCCTGGACCACGGTATGGCGCCGCTGATCGAACTGTACAATGGGGAGATCATCCCTTCCCGGGCCTTTGCCGAGGGCGGGATCCACGAGGCTATCATGGCCTATGAGGATGTGACCTTTTTTGAGATCCTGGCGGAAGAACTGGCCCTGCGGGACCTGGACGCCGACCGGGCCACAGCGGAAAATTACGACGAGGTCATGGAGCGTATGGAGGAGTACATGGGGGAATTTGAAGCCCATGGCACCGACCATATCAGTGTGGACATGGAATAAGAACAGACAGACGAGGGCCGGCCCCATGGGGGCCGGCCCTTTTTTCAGGCGGATCTGCCAGACCCGACAGCACTTCCTGCAGACCATATTCCGTCTTGTTTCCAGCATGCCGCACCTTGTACAACAAGCCCCCGGCGAAAGCCGGGGGCTTGTCAATGCTGTATTTACTCGGCCTCAGCCAGAGCCTTGGCCTCGGCAATGGCCTTCTCCTGGGCCGCAGGAGGACACTCCTCGTAGCGGACGAAGTGGAAGGTGAAGGAGCCGCGGGACTGGCTCATGGAGCGCAGGTCGATGGCGTAGGTCATCATCTCCGCCATGGGGACCTCAGCCTCTACGATCTGGTCGCCGTCGCCAGTGGGGGTCATACCCATAACACGGCCGCGGCGCTTGTTCAGGTCGCCGATGATATCGCCCATGTAGCTGTCGGGAATGGTGACCTTCAGCTCGCCGATGGGCTCCAGCAGGACGGGAGACGCCTCGGGCAGAGCGGCCTTGTAGGCCAGCTGAGCGGCGGTCTTGAAGGCAATTTCAGAGGAGTCAACCGGGTGATAGGAACCGTCCACCAGGGTGGCCTTCAGGAACACCACAGGATAGCCGGCCAGGACGCCGTGGGCGCAGGCCTCACGCAGGCCCTTCTCAACAGCGGGGAAGAAGTTCTTGGGCACGCTGCCGCCGAACACTTCCTCGGCGAAGATCATATCCTCGCTCTCCTCCTGGGGCTCAAAGACGATATGGACATCACCGAACTGGCCGCTGCCGCCGGTCTGCTTCTTATGACGGCCCTGCTTACGGACCTTTTTACGGATCTTCTCGCGGTAAGCCACGCGAGGCGTATCCAGCTCGGCTTCCACACCGAAGCGGCTCTTGAGCTTGCTGACCAGAACATCGATCTGGATGTCGCCGGCGCCGGAAACCACCACCTGGTGAGTCTCGGCGTTGTTGACCACGGTAAAGGTGGGATCCTCTTCGTTGAGGCGGATGAGGCCGGTACCCACTTTCTCGTCCTGACCGCGGGTCTTGGGGGCGATGGCACGGGAGTAGCAGGGCTCGGCGAACTTGACCGCAGCCAGCTTTACCACCTTCTTGGGATCACACAGGGTATCGCCGGTCTTGAGGCGGTCCATCTTGGCAATGGCGCCGATATCGCCGCAGGCGATCTCCTTGACTTCCTCGGTCTTCTTACCGCGGATGGTATACAGACGGCCCAGCTTCTCAGCCTTGCCGGTGGAGGTGTTGTACAGGGTCATATCGCTGGTGATCTTACCGGAGACCACCTTGACCAGGGAGTACTTGCCGTACTGATCGGAAATGGTTTTGAATACGATGGCGGCGGTGGGGCCATTGGGATCATGGGCCACTTCCACCTCGTTCTCACCAGCCTCGTCGGTGGCGATCTCAGCGGGCATCTCCGCAGGAGAGGGAACCAGATCCACGATGGTCTGCAGCAGCATCTCGGTGCCCAGGCCCGTAAAGGCAGAGCCGCAGAGGACGGGGGCGATGGTGCCTTCCCGCATACCGACCTTCAGGCCGTTGTGGATCTCTTCCTTGGTGAAGGGCTCACCGGAGAAGAACTTTTCCATATTCTCCTCGGTGGTCTCCGCCACAGCTTCCATCAGCTGATCGTACAGCTCGTCCACCACGTGGACCTTGCTCTCAGGGATGGGGATCTCCACACGCTTGCCCTTCTTGTCGTCGGGCATCTTGTAGGCCTTCTTGTTCAGCACGTCGATGATGCCGATGGTGCGCTTGTTCTCGTCCCAGATGGGAGCTACCACAGGGGCGATGGACTTGCTGAGGTTCTCGCGCAGAGCCTCCAGAGTGGTGGAGAAGTTGGCGTTCTCCTCATCCTCCTTGGAAATATATACGATGCAGGGCTTCTTCTGAGACTGGAGATACTTCCAGCCGCGCTCGGCACCGACGGAAAGGCCGTCCTTGGAAGCACAGACCAGCACGCCGACCTCGGCGGCCCGGAGACCGGACTGCATCTCACCTGCGAAGTCAAAGTTGCCGGGAGCATCCAGCACGTTGATCTTAACGCCCTGATAGGTGACGGGAGCCATAGCCAGAGAAATAGAAATCTGGCGCTTGGTCTCCTCACTGTCATAATCGCAAACGGTGTTGCCGTCTGCAGTCTTGCCCAGACGGTCGATAGCACCGGTGATATACAGCATGCTCTCCACCAGAGAGGTCTTACCACTGCCGCCGTGACCCAGCAGGCAGATGTTGCGAATGTCCATATGCGTTAGTCTCCTTCCGTTTATCTCGTTGCAAAAGCGGAAACCGCTTAACGAACCGATTATATAATATTTCCCGTTTTAGCACAACTGGAATTTTATTTTGCCATAGATTTTTGATAAAACTGACAAAAGAGACTGTTCCTTTTCTCACATAGTCACAATGAATACCGCCTGTCAGCTCTTATCCACACCCCACAGCAGCGGGAGCATGGGGATCACCCACAAGAGCAGGTAGGTCAGCAGCAGCATCGGTGTCAGCACGCTGTAACTGCCGGTAAAGGTGAGATAAAACCCCACCAGAACGCCAAAGACGCTGCTGAGCATGGAAAGGAAGTTCCCGATACGCACCGTGTGGCACAGACGGCGGCTGCCGGCCACCATATCCACGAAGGGGAAGAGGCCCTCCCGGTACAGAATACCGTTAGGGGCACCGCCCTCCCGGTCCGGATCAGACATGGCCAGCCGCTCGCTGAGCTCCGGATAGGCTGCGCCGCCATCAGAGCCAAAGCGGGTTTTGAGAAGCTTGGGGGTAATATTGCCGTCCCGTACCGCCAAAGCCAGGTGCAGACCGTTCCGGGACAGGGCCCGGACAGCTGCCTCCACCAGTTCCGAGGTGTTGTACTTTACGGCAAATACTGCTGTCAGCTCGCCATCCACCGCCAGGCACACCGTGGTGCGGGAAGGCATGGTGGCAGGAAGGCGCACAGCCTTGTGGCGCATAAAGGCCGGAGTACCCACCAGAACGGTCTCACCGTGGATCATACCGCTGAGGCCGTTATCGTCATGGATATGGAAATGCTCCAGAGGCTGCAGGGCGATCCGCTCTCCCTTGCAGATATCTCCGAAGATCCGGCCCAGGCAGCCGCCGGCACGGACGGTGAGCGTGGCCGCATAGGAAATGGCGTGGTTGCGTTCCTCGCCATAGAGCTTCAAACCATTGAGAGCCACCGTTCCCTGGGGGAACAGATCTCCGTCGGTAACAACGATCCGATTGGCAGAAGCCAGCATGGTTGCGCCGTACTGACCGGCTACTGCCGCACCGCTGCGGGCAAGCCTTGCTGCCAGACGGCCAAAGGGGACAAAATAGACCAGCGGACAGACCAGTGCGCTGGAAGTGCACAAAATCACCGACCAGCACCACAGCAGATCCTGCCCCCGGCCCTGGCCCACAGAGGCCAGAACAGAAAAGACCAGGGACGCTGCCGCCAGCACCGGCAGCAGAAGGCGCTGCCACTGGGCAGCGGTATCCTCCACAGTGGCCCGGGTATAAAAGCCGGTGATGCTGCCCCGGCCTTTTGCGATTCCCTCCGGGCAGCAGTCCACCACATGGCCAGGCGTGCCCATGGCGCCGATGCGGAAGGTTTCCCACATGCCCCGGTGGTAATCCGTCAGCCCCCACAGGGTAAATACTGTCATCAGAGCCGACAGTCCCCCCAGAGGTGCCACAGCGGAGCGTTCCGGAAGCAGCAGCAGGGTCATCTCATCCAGCAGCGTCACCAGATTTCCCAGGGCGGCTGTAGCGTAGATGGTAAAATTCTGTTCCCGCAGGCCTTCCAGAGCCGCCCGGAATACCGGCCAGCACAAAAGGCAGATCAGCGCCTGGGGCACCAGTACGCAGATGGCAGAATTTCCTATGTTATCACTGAAGAAGGGGATCGTTACACCAGCTTGTCCCAGAAGCCAGGGAGCCCACAGCAGCAACAACATGGGTACAGAGAGCAGCAGTCCTTTACGGCACTCATAATACCGGCGTTTATGCTGAGCGGCGGCCGGTCCCAGAGCAGGTTCCTGGCCGATATCCGGCAGAGGATGGCGGAAGGAGGGCTCCTTGCGCTTCATCTTCTTGGGGGCGTTCTTGCGGCGCTCCTTTTCCAGCCGTTTGCGGAATTTTTCCTGGCGGCGCTCCTGCTCCTCCTTTACCGCATCTACCGTGCTGGCTACCACATCTTCCATGGTCAGTGCCGGTCCAGCCTCTTTTTCTGCCTCTCCGTCACCGGAGGCGGCACTATCCGCTACTTCAGAGGGCGCCTCCTCCTGGTGGGCTTTCTCCCCCTCCTGTGAGGGACTGCTTTCTGCCGGCGTTTCTTCCGACAGGCCGAAAAGCTGGTCCGGCAGGATGTCGTCCAGGTCTGCATCCGGTTCCAGCGGGGGAGGCGGTTGGGACGGCTCCTCCTCTGTCAGCTCAACGGGAGAAATATCTTCCTCCCCCTCTTGCTGCGGCGGAGTAGGAAAACGAAGGACTTTGGAGATCCTGCGGCGGATCCGTCCCTTTGGCTGGGATGGTGCGTCCTCCATCTGATCAGAAGGCTCATCTGCCGCTTCTTCGGACGCGTCGTGATGGCTGGCCGTTTCCTCCGCCGCCACAGCCGGTGCCTCCTGCTCCTCCGCGGGTTCCCCGGAGGAGATGTCGTCGCCGGCTGCCGGAGCAGGTGCCTGATCCCCGGACACAGAGTGGGAGTGGCTGCCATACTCCGCCAGAATGGATTCCAGACTGATGTTTTCCTCTGCGGAAGGATCAATACCCTGCAAGAGCCGCTGGGTGTCCATCAGGGAATCATACTGGTTCGGTTCTTGTTTATCTGTCATGACGGTTCCTCGCTGTCTGTCACTCAGGCCAGCCGCTGCCGCAGAGCTTCATAGAGCAAGATAGCGGCGGCCGCTGAAGCGTTCAGAGATGATATCTGTCCCTTCATGGGGATGCTCACCAGAAAATCACAGTTTTCGCGGACCAGGCGGGTCATTCCATCCCCTTCGCTGCCGATCACAATGGCGGCAGCATTTTTCAGATCCGCCTTGTACAGGGATACCGTACCTTCCGCAGCTGCGCCGAACACCCAGATCCCCTGCTTTTTCAGATCTTTGAGGAGGGCAGGGATATTCGGCACCCGGGCCACCGGCATATAGCTCACGGCGCCAGCGCTGGATTTGGCCACTACGGCGGTCAGTCCCGCACTGCGGCGCTTAGGAATGATCACGCCGTGGGCACCGGCACACTCCGCGGTACGGATGATAGCCCCCAGATTGTGGGGATCGGAGATCTCATCACAGACCACCAGCAGCGGTTTCTCTCCTCTGGCGGCCGCTATGCCCAGAATATCCTCCACAGCGGCATATGCCCGTGCCGCCGCTACGGCAATGATTCCCTGATGGCTGTGGGTCTGGCTCATGGTATCCAGCTTCCGCCGGTCTACTTCTACTACCACAGCACCCGCTTTGCGGGCATCGGCGGCGATCCGGCTGAGGGTACGGTCGGTTTCTCCCTTGGCCAGATAGATCTTGTCAATCGCGGTTCCCGAACGAAGGGCCTCTGTTACAGCGTTGCGGCCTTCGATCATGCCGTCGCAATCCCCTTCGGGCCGTTGCATATATTCTCTCATGTCGTGCTCCTTTGCGGTGTTTGCCCGGCACGAGGCCGGGGTTCCGGGGCGACGGAGAAAAATGTCTAGTTTTCTGTTACCCCATATTATCGTAAGTATAGCACAGCAGATGCGGCATAATAAAGGGGGATTCACAGAAATTTCACAGAAAATCCGCAGTCAGTTCTTGTGACAGGGAAGATTTTGTGGTACCATTCTCGATAGACGAGCGGCAAACCGCTCTGCGGTTTGCTTCAATAGAAGGAGAACGTAATGAACGACAATCAGAAAAAGACCCCGAACAATAACAGAAATAAAAAGAATCTCAGCGGGCTGCTGATCCTCCTTGCCTGGGCTGTTGTACTGACGGTGGTGTTCAACTACCTGTCGGCTTACAGCAAGGAGGCTACCAACGCCGCCACGACCCAGGAGATCGACTACAGCGAGTTTATCCAGATGGTCAAGGACGACAAGGTGGAGGAAGTCATCTTCACCGACGGCATGCTGGAGATCACCCCTGTTGACGGCTATGTGTATGTGGATGAGGATGGCAAGGAGTACGACGAGAACTACACCCTATTCACCATGCAGATGGGCAGCTACGGCGTAGGCCTTCTCGATCTGCTGGATGAACACGGCGTGAAGTACACCAACCCCTATGAACCGCAGATGTCCCCCATTCTGGAGTTCATGCTGACATACATCCTGCCTACCATTTTGATGGTGGGACTGTTTGTCCTCTTCATGAATTTGATGGCCCGCCGGGGCGGCGGTATCGGCGGTATTGGCAATGTGGGTAAGTCCAACGCCAAGGTCTACATGGAAAAGACCACCGGCGTCACTTTTGCCGATGTAGCCGGCCAGGATGAGGCCAAGGAATCCCTGGTGGAGATCATCGACTTCCTCCACAATCCCGGCAAGTACACCGCCATCGGCGCAAAGCTCCCCCGGGGCGCTCTGCTGGTGGGTTCCCCCGGTACCGGTAAAACCCTGCTGGCCAAGGCTGTGGCCGGCGAGGCGGGCGTGCCCTTCTTCTCCATCTCCGGTTCCGGCTTTGTGGAGATGTTCGTGGGCGTAGGCGCCAGCCGTGTCCGTGACCTGTTCCAGGAGGCTGCCAAGGTAGCTCCCTGCATTATCTTCATCGATGAGATCGACGCTATCGGCAAGACCCGTGACACCCGCTTCGGCGGCAATGATGAGCGGGAGCAGACCCTCAACCAGCTGCTGGCGGAGATGGACGGCTTTGATCCCTCCAAGGGCATTATCGTCCTGGCTGCCACCAACCGGCCTGAGGTGCTGGATAAGGCTCTGCTGCGGCCCGGCCGGTTTGACCGGCGGATCACTGTGGACCGGCCCAATCTGGCAGGACGTCTGGCTACCCTTCAGGTCCACACCCGTAAGATCCGCCTGGCGGAAGATGTGAATCTGGAAAAGATCGCCCAGGCCACTGCCGGCTGTGTAGGTGCGGATCTGGCCAACATGGTCAACGAGGCCGCTCTGCGGGCTGTCCGCCACGGCCGCCACGCGGTGAATCAGGAGGACCTGCTGGTCTCCTTCGAGGTGGTCATCGCTGGTGCGGAGAAGAAAGGTACCGTTATCACCGAGCAGGAAAAGAAGATCATCGCCTATCACGAGGTGGGCCATGCTCTGGCTGCCGCCAAGCAGAAGAATGCCCAGCCTGTTACCAAGATCACGATCGTGCCCCATACCGAGGGTACGCTGGGTTACACCCTCCACCTGCCGGAGGAAGAGAAGTTCCTTATGAGCAAGGAGGATATTCTCACAGAGATCCGTACCCTGCTGGCAGGCCGCTGTGCCGAGGAACTGGTATTTGATACCCAGACCTCCGGTGCTGCCAACGATATCGAACGTGCCACCGAGCTGGCCCGGAATCTGGTGGCCCGTTTCGGTATGAGCGATACCTTCGGCATGATGGCTCTGGGCAGTGTGCAGAACCAGTATCTGGACGGCGGATACAGCATGAACTGCGCCCAGGAGACCTTTGCTGCCGCCGACCGGGAAGTGGCCTCTCTTCTCCAGCGCTGCCACGCTGAGGCGCTGGAGCTGCTGCGGCAGAACCGGGAGATGCTGGATGCCGTTGCGGCCTACCTGATCAAGAAAGAGACGATTACCGGCGCCCAGATGATGGCGATTCTGGAGGGTCGGGACCCCGATCAGGAGGAGTACTACGGCGTACCTGCCCAGCGGGACAACACCATTGAGGCGCCCGCAAAGCATATCAGCATGACCAGCGAGCCTATCGCCATGCCCACTGCCTCCGCGGATCTGCCGGAGGCCTCCTCTGAGGAGGAAAAGAAGGCGGATGACGGCCAGGAGCCCAAAGACGGGCAATAAAAGACGATTACTGACGGAAAGCCGCTATGGCTTTCCGTCAGTAAAATATGCAGGAGGAGAAGAAAGAATATGGAGTATATTACACTGGGAAAAACCGGCCTGAAGATCTCCCGGCTGGGCTTTGGAGGCATCCCCATCCAGCGGGTCGACGCCGCTGCTGCCGGAGAACTGCTGGAAGCTGTCCGCGCTGCGGGCATCAACTACATCGACACCGCCCGGGGCTATACCGTCAGTGAGGAGCTGATCGGTCAGGCCATCGAGGGCCATCGGGACGAATTCATCCTAGCTACCAAGTCCATGTCCCGGGATAAAGCCAGCATGGAGCGGGATATCGGCATCAGCCTGAAGAACCTGCGTACCGACCACATTGACCTCTATCAGGTACATAACCCCACGTTGGAGCAAATCGACCAGGTATGTGCCCCTGGCGGCGCTCTGGAGGCGCTGATGGAGGCCAAGGCTGCCGGCAAGATCGGACATCTGGGCCTTACCGCTCACAGCATCGAGGTGTTCCGCCGGGCGCTGGAGGAATCCTGGGTGGAGACCATCATGTTCCCCTACAACCTGGTGGAAAGCCAGGGCGAGGATCTTATGGCCCAGGCCAAGGCTCAGGGTGTGGCTGTCATCGCTATGAAGCCCCTGGCCGGCGGCGCTATTGAGGATGCCCGTCTAGCCCTGCGCTACATCAACCGCAATCCCAATGTGACCGTTGTCATTCCCGGCATGTACAGCCCCGAGGAAGTGAAGCAGAATCTGGAGGCCATGGAGGATACTGCTCCTCTGTCCGACCAGGAGAAGGCCCGCATCGAGGAGATCCGTCAGGAGCTGGGTACCAACTTCTGCCGCCGCTGCAACTACTGTGCCCCCTGCACCGTGGGCATCAGCATCCCCAATGTATTCCTGTTCCAGGGATATCTCAGACGCTATGGCCTGGGTGATTGGGCCCGTGACCGCTACAGCTCTTTGGCCGCGAAAGCTGGTGACTGCGTGGAGTGCGGTGCCTGCGAGGAGCGCTGCCCCTACCACCTGCCCATCCGCGAGATGCTCAAGTCCGCAGCCAAGGATTTCGGCGCGTAAGTTGGAAAAGTTGGGGAAAAGTTTCATTTTCCTCTTGCACCGCCGGAAAAAACGTGCTACAATGCCCCTAGTTTTAAGTTAAGGAGATCGCTTCCATGACTTCTGTCCGCCTCAACGCCGTATATTTTTACTTTTACTTTATCTACACAAGTAGATAAGGTTAGTTTTGCTGCGGCGAACCGGTGGAGAGGATCCTATATCATCCATTTAAGGTCTTACAGCGAAACCGCTGTAAGACCTTTTTGTTTTAAAAAACTCCAGGTATTGTGCCGGAAGAAGGAGAAATCAATATGATCGTCGTACTGAAGAAAAATGCAGAGAAGCAGCAGGTAGAGGTGTTCAGCTCTTGGCTGCACAGCATGGGTCTGGAGACTCATATGTCCGTTGGTGAGAACCACACCGTTGTGGGCTTGGTGGGCGACACCTCCCGGGTGGATATTGAGAGCATCATGGCTCTGGATATCGTGGAGAGCGTCCGCCGGATCCAGGAGCCCTATAAAAACGCCAACCGCAAGTTCCACGAGCAGGATACGGTGATCACCCTCTCCACCGGCGCCAAGATCGGCGGCGGCAACTTCCTGGTGATGGCAGGGCCCTGCTCTGTGGAGAATGAGGAGCAGATCATCTCCGTGGCTCAAAGCGTCAAGGCCGCTGGAGCCCAGGTGCTCCGGGGCGGCGCTTTCAAGCCCCGGACCTCCCCCTACGCCTTCCAGGGCCTCCACGAGGAGGGCATCCGCCTGCTGCTGAAGGCCCGGGAGGCCACGGGCCTGCCCATCGTCACTGAGATCATGGACGCCCAGCACCTGCCCCTCTTCGAGGACATCGACATCATCCAGGTGGGTGCCCGGAATATGCAGAACTTTGAGCTGCTCAAGCAGCTGGGGAAGCTCCACAAGCCCGTCCTTCTCAAGCGGGGCATGGCCAACACCCTTCAGGAGCTTCTCATGAGTGCTGAGTACATTATGGCCGGCGGCAACGAGCAGGTGATCCTCTGCGAGCGGGGCATCCGCACCTTTGAGACGGCTACCCGCAACACCATGGATCTCTCCGTGATCCCGGTACTCCACCGTCTCAGCCACCTGCCGGTAGTGGTAGACCCCAGCCATGCCACCGGCAGCTACCAACTAGTTTCTCCCATGGCTCTGGCTGCCACCGCTGCCGGAGCCGACGGCCTCATCATTGAGGTCCACAACGACCCGGAGCATGCCCTGTGCGACGGGCCTCAGAGCCTGCGGCCGGAGAAGTTCGCCGACATGATGGATAAGATCCGGGCCATCCGCCCCTATGCCGACCGGTCCTTCACCACCGGTCAGCTGGTACTGGAGTAAGGAGGCTGCCATGATCGAGACAGTTGGCGTGGTGGGCCTGGGCCTTATTGGCGGCAGCATTGCCGAGGCCATCCGGGCCTACACCGGCTGCACCTTGTACGGTTATGACGCCGACGGGGCGGTGCTCAGCCGGGCTGTGGATGACGGTGTTCTCTCCGGTGTGCTGACTCCCGAGGGGTTGAGCGGTTGTGACCTGGTGGTGGTGGCCCTGTATCCGGAGGCTACTGTGGACTATGTCACCCGCAACCGGGCATATTTCCGTAAAGACGGACTGGTGATGGACACTGGCGGCGTCAAATCTGTGGTCTGTACGCCTCTGGAGAAGATTTCTCAGGAGAGCGGTTTCCACTTTGTGGGCGGCCACCCCATGGCGGGCATTGAGCGCTCCGGTTATACAAATGCTTTCCCAGAGCTGTTTAAGGGGGCATCCTTGATCCTCACCCCCTATGACAGTACGCCGGAGGATTGCGTGGAGGAGATCTGGGATCTGTTCCGGCAGTTGGGCTTCGGCCATCTGCAAATCGCCACCCCCGCCCGGCACGACCACATCATCGCGTATACCTCCCAGCTGGCCCATGTAGTGTCCTGCGCCTATGTGGGCAGCCCCTCGGCCCCTAATTTCCAGGGCTTTTCCGCCGGCAGCTTTCAGGACATGACCCGGGTAGCCCGGCTCAATGAGGATATGTGGACAGAGCTGTTTCTGGAGAATCGGGAGGCCCTGGTCCGGGAGATCGACACCCTGGTGGAGGAGCTGGCGGCCTTCGCCTATACCATCCGCCGGGGGGACCGGGATAATCTGCGCACTATGCTGCACAGAGCCCGGACCATTAAGGAAGCCATCGACCAGAACGGCTGATGGTGCAGGAAACGGAAGTGACTACGATGGAAACTGTTATGGTACATGCCTCCGCCGCCTATCCGGTATATATCGGCGGCGGGCTTCTGGACCGCTGCGGGGAACTGGCTGCCCAGCACACCGGTGTCGGCCGCTGTGCGGTGATCACCGATGACACCGTCTGCGGCCTCTACGGTCACCGGGTCTGCCGCTCTCTGGAGGCGGCGGGGCTTACCCCTGTTTTGTATGCCTTTCCTGCGGGAGAGCAGCACAAGACCTTGGCCACCTATGGGGCGATTCTGGAATTTCTGGCGGAAAATCACATCACCCGCAGCGATTGTGTGGTCGCCCTGGGAGGCGGCGTAGCAGGGGACATGGCGGGCTTTGCCGCCGCTACCTACCAGCGGGGCATTGACTTTATTCAGGTCCCTACCACCTTCCTGGCGGCCTCCGATGCCTCTGTGGGGGGCAAGACCGCTGTGGACCTGGCTGCCGGAAAAAACCTGGTGGGAGCCTTTTGGCAGCCCCGGGCAGTGATCTGCGACACGGATACCTTCTCCTCTCTGCCGGAAAATACCTTCCTGGACGGCGCGGCAGAGACACTCAAACACGGTCTCATTGCTGACGAGGACTTTTTCCGCTTCCTGATGGAGGTGGACATGAGAGACAACCTGGAGCAAGTGGTCCGCCGCAACGTGGAGATCAAAGCTGCTGTGGTGGCGGAGGATGAGCGGGAGCAGGGAAAGCGGAAACTCCTGAACTTCGGCCACACCCTGGGCCACGCCATTGAGAAATGCAGCGGCTACCAGGTGTCCCACGGCCATGCCGTAGCCACCGGGATGGTGCTGGCCTCCCGGGCCGCCGAGGCTCTGGGATATGGCGGGAAGGGTACCCTGGCAGCGGTGCTGGCTGCCTGTGAGCGTTATGGCCTGCCCACGGCCTGCCCCTACTCCGCCGGGGAGCTGTACGCCGCTGCCACCGGGGACAAAAAGCGCTCCGGCGGCCACATCGACGTGGTGGTCCTCCGGGAAGTGGGCCGGGCGGAGACGGTGCGGCTGGATATGGAGGGCCTGCGGGCCTTTACGGAGGCGGCTCTATGACCATTACCATTACTCCCGGCCTGCTGGCCGGAACCGTTACCCCGCCTCCCAGCAAGTCCCAGGCCCACCGCTTGATTCTCTGTGCCGCCCTGGCCCATGGGGAGAGTATGGTCAGCCATGTGGATCTGTCTCAGGATATTCTGGCTACCCTCCGCTGTGCCGAGGCCCTGGGGGCCTCCTGGTCCCTGGCAGGAGATACCCTGCGCCTGGCCGGATGCGGCGATCCAGGTCCCTTCCTCCATGGCGGGCGGCCCATACCCCACTTTTCCTGTGGGGAATCCGGCTCTACATTGCGTTTCTTTATTCCTGTAGCCCTGGCCATAGCCGGCGGCGGGATATTTACCGGCCAGGGGCGGCTGCTCCAGCGGCCTCTAGGGCCCTACCTGGACCTGATGGCAGAGAAGGACATCTCCTTCCGCCTGGCTCCGGACTGCCTCTCTCTGCAGGGCTCTCTCCAGCCTGGGATGTACCGCCTGCCCGGCCATGTGTCCAGCCAGTTTTTTACCGGCCTGCTCTACGGCCTGTCCCTATTGGATGGCCCCTCCGTTCTGGAGAGTACCACCCCTCTGGAGAGTGCCGCTTATGTAGATATGACCGTCCAGGCCATGGGACGCTTCGGCGTGTCTGTTTCTGTTGACGGCCCGGGGCGCTTCTCCATCCCCGGGGGACAGGTCTACGCACCCAGAGAGCTGGAGGTGGAGGCCGACTGGTCACAGGCGGCCTTCTGGTACGCCGCCTGTGGCATCGGCAACAAAGTGTCTGTAACCGGCATGGCGGAGGATTCCCTCCAGGGGGACCGGGTGATCCTGGCCTATGGTCGGCAACTGATGGAGAGCGAAGCAGACGTGACGCTGGACATGTCCGGCTGTCCGGATCTGCTGCCCCCCTTGGCTGCCTGGGCCGCTCTGCGGCCCGGAGTCACCATCCTGGCCAACGCCGGACGGCTACGGATGAAGGAGAGCGACCGGCTACAAAGCGTCACCGCCGTTCTGCAGGCCCTGGGCGCCGATATCCGGGAGGAGCCGGATCAGCTGGTGATCCAAGGGCGGGAGGAACTCCCCGGCGGCGCTGAGGTAAACTGCTTCGGCGACCACCGCATCGCCATGATGGCGGCCATCGCCGCCACCCGCTGCCGGGAGAGCGTCACCCTTCGGGGGGCGGAGTGCGTGGCCAAATCCTACCCCGGCTTCTGGGAGGACTACTGTATGTTGGGAGGGACCATCCATGAACACCACAGGACATAAGCTTCGGGTCACCGTATTCGGTCAGTCCCACGCCCAGGCCATTGGCTGCGTGGTGGATGGCCTGCCCGCAGGCTTTCGCCCGGATATGGATCGCCTGGCCGCTTTCATGGCCCGCCGGGCCCCGGGCCGGGACCCCTGGTCCACCAAACGGAAAGAAGCGGATACACCGGAGATCCTCTCTGGCATGGTGGACGGCGTCCTCTGCGGCGCGCCGGTGTCCGCTGTGATCTATAACAGCGACCAGCACAGTAAAGACTATGAGGGCTTGCGCCGTACCCCTCGGCCCTCCCACGCCGACTACACCGCTTGGGTGAAGTACGGCGAGAGCTACGACATCCGGGGCGGCGGCCAGTTCTCCGGCCGTCTCACCGCGCCGCTGTGCTTTGCCGGGGCTTTGGCCCTGCAGGTGCTGGAGCAGCGGGGGATCACTGTGGCGGGCCACATTGCCGCCATCGCCGGGATCGAGGACGAGACGCCGGATTTCGCCCGGGTGGATCGGGATGCCCTGCTGGCACTGCCAGAAAAACCTTTCCCCGTATTCTCCCATAGCGCCGGAGAGGCCATGGCCCAGGCCATCGAGGCAGCACGGATGGAGGCCGACTCTGTGGGCGGCGTGATCCGCTGCTTTGCCCTGGGACTTCCCGCCGGTGTAGGAGAGCCGATGTTTGACGGGGTGGAAAACCGGCTGGCAGCGGCTCTATTCGGCATCCCCGCTGTCCGGGGCGTGTCCTTCGGCGACGGTTTTGCTGCCGCCGCTATGCGGGGCAGCCAGCACAACGACCCCTTTATCACGGATGGAAATACTGTCCGTACCCGCACCAACCACGCCGGCGGCGTTCTGGGGGGGATTACCACCGGGATGCCTCTGGTGGTGAACGTGGCCATCAAGCCCACGGCCTCTATTGGCCGGGAACAGGATACGGTGGACCTCAAGGAGATGGTCAACACCACCCTTACCGTCCACGGACGCCACGACCCCTGTATTGTACCCCGGGCCCTGCCGGTGGTGGAAGCGGTGACGGCCCTCACTTTATTGGATATGCTGATGGAGGAATGAATCATGGATCTGAAAGACTATCGTGCTCAGCTTGACACCATTGACGATCAGATGACCGCCCTGTTCAAGCAGCGTATGGAGATCGTCCGCCATGTGGCGGACTACAAAAAGGAGACCAATACGCCCGTTATGGCCTCCGGCCGGGAGCGGGAGATCCTCTACCGGGTCACGGGACTGTGCGGCCAGGAGTTGGAGGAGTACACCAAGATCCTTTACTCCACCATTCTGGAGCTGAGCCGGGACTACCAGGAGGACCGGCTCTCCACCGGTGAGTCCGCCCTAGTCCGTGAGATCCTGGCAGCGGCAGAGCGCACCGGAGAGTTTCCCAAGCGGGCCATTGTGGCCTGCCAGGGAGCGGAGGGAGCCTATTCCCAGATGGCTTGCGACAAGCTCTTCCCCGTCAGTCAGATCCTCTACTGCAACCGCTTTGAGGGCGTATTCCGCGCGGTGGAGGCGGGGATGTGCCGCTATGGCATCCTGCCTATCGAGAACAGCTCCGCCGGTTCTGTCACTGAGGTCTACGACCTTATGGAGCGCTACAACTGCAAGATCGTCCGCAGCCTCAAGCTGAAGGTGGAGCACTGCCTGCTGGCCCGGCCCGGCGTCCAGATGAAGGATGTGAAAGAGGTGGTGGCCCACGAGCAGGCCCTCAACCAATGCAGCGAGTTCCTGAAAAACAGCGGCGCTAAAGTTACCGTGTTCAGCAACAACGCCGCCGCTGCCAAGTATGTCTCTGAAAGCGGCCGCACAGATATTGCCGCCATTGCCTCCGCCAACTGTGCCGGACTCTACGGCCTGAATATTCTCAGCGACCACGTGGCCAACAGTGACCACAACTACACCCGCTTCATCTGCATCTCCAAGGAGCTGGAGGTGTATGAGGGGGCCGGGAAGATCACCTTCGTGGCTTCTGCCAGCCACCGCCCCGGCTCTCTCTACAGCCTGATCGCTAAGTTTGCCACCCGGGGCCTCAACATCTGCAAGCTGGAGAGCCGCCCCATCCCCGGCAAGGACTTTGAGTTCCGCTTCTACTTTGATGTAGAGGCCTCTGTATGGAACAAGGACACCCAGACTGTCCTCAGCCAGCTGGAGAAGGAGGAGTTCTTTACCTTCCTGGGTGCCTACAGCGAGGTGTTTTAAGATGGAATACGGCCTTCTGGGAGAGAAACTGGGCCACAGCTTCTCTCCCCAGATCCACCGCTCCCTGGCGGGATACGACTACCAGCTTTTCCCCACGCCGCCGGAGGAGGTGGAACCCCTTCTCCGCCGTCGGGACTTCAGGGGTCTGAACGTCACCATCCCCTACAAGCAGACGGTGATCCCTCTGTGTGACGAGGTGGAACCCCGGGCCGCCGCCATCGGCGCGGTGAACACCATTGTGAACCGAAACGGCCGCCTCATGGGCTACAACACGGATATCGACGGCCTTATCTACCTGGCGAAGCGGTCAGGTGTGGACATGGCGGGGAAAAAGGTGGTGATTCTGGGCAGCGGCGGTACCAGCCACACCGCCCGGGCCGCTGCCCATACCCTGGGCGCAAAGGAGATCGTGGTGATCTCCCGGCGGGGAGAAAACAACTACCAGGACCTCTCCCGCCACGCCGACGCCCAGGTCCTCATCAATACTACCCCTGTGGGCATGTACCCCAACTGCGGCCAGGCGGCGGTAAATTTGAATGACTTTCCCCGGCTCACCGGGGTGCTGGATGTGGTGTATAACCCTCTGCGCACCGCCCTGATCCTGGCGGCGGAGGAGAGGGGCCTGCCCTGCTCCGGAGGGCTGCCCATGCTGGTGGCCCAGGCCTGGCGGGCCGCGGAGCTGTTTACCGGCACGGATATTCCGGAAAGCCGGGTGGAGACCGTCCTGGGAGAGCTTACCGACGCCCAGCGCAATGTGATCCTCATCGGTATGCCCGGCTGCGGCAAGACTACGGTGGGCGAGGCTCTGGCTCGGCAGCTGGGCAAGCCGCTGGTGGATGTGGACGAAGAGATCGTCCGTGCGGCGGGGTGCTCCATTCCGGAGATCTTTGCCCAGGAGGGTGAAGAGGGATTCCGTCGCCGGGAGAGCCAGACTGTCCGGGAAGCGGGGAGCCGTACCGGCTGCGTCATCAGTACCGGCGGTGGGGTGGTCACCCGTCCGGAAAACCTGTGGCCCCTCCGGCAGAACGGCGTGATCTTCCATCTGCTGCGGGATATCTCACTTTTGCCCACTGACGGGAGGCCTGTCTCCCAGCGGGTGGCGGCGGAAGATCTGTGGCGGCAGCGCGCTCCCCTTTACGCTGCTTTTGCTGACGAGGTCATTGACAACAACGGGCCTCTGGCGCATACTCTAGCTCAGATAGAAAGAGAGCTGAAGAGACGATGAAGATTTTGTTTCTCAACGGACCCAACCTGAATATGCTGGGCATCCGGGAGCCGGATATCTATGGGAAGCAGACCTACGCTGACCTGGAGACCTATATCCGGGATTTCTGCCGGGAGCTGGATATCTCCTGTGAGATCTTCCAGTCCAACCATGAGGGTGCCCTGGTGGATGCCATTCAGGCGGCCTGGGGGAAGATGGATGCCATTGTCATCAACCCTGCTGCCTATACCCACACCAGCGTAGCCATTTTGGATGCACTGAAGGCGGTGTCTCTGCCGGCGGTGGAGGTCCACATCTCCAAAGTATCGGAGCGGGAGGATTTCCGCCAGGTGTCCTATGCCGGCATGGCCTGCGTCAAGACGTATGCGGGCTACGGCTTTGAAGGGTACCGTATGGCGGCAGAATATCTGCTCTCTTTGGCCGGACAATGACAATTTGAGAAGGAGCTGCATAGAATGGCCTGTAAAGGAGGCTGTTTCTATGGAGTATACTGACTACGGCCTGGATCAGGAGACCGGCGCCGTGTGTGATTATCGTATGTACGACCGTATCTGGCAGCGGGTCTCTCCAGAGCTGAATCCCTATCCCGATGTTCGGGGAGAGAGCAGCGAGGTCACCCTGCCGGAGACCGAGATCCAATTCCCGTCCCCTCCGGCGGAGGAGATCATGCCCCCTGTTCAGGAAGAAATGATGCCGGAGACGGCCATGCAGCCCTGCTGCATGGGTACTAACACCAGAGGGGCTCTGCAAAGCCTGAAGGGATTTATGGAGGAGGAACTGGCGGAGAGCCGCTGCTGCGCCGCATTATCCCGGCAGGTGTGCAGCCGGAACGCTGCTCGCCTCCTGCGCCGTATGGCGATGGAAAAAAGAGAGGCGGCGCGCCGTCTGCAGGCGGCCTGCTATCTGATCGAAGGCACCTGCTGTACACCGGAGGTCCCTTTGGAGCGGACCCGTTTCAGCAGCCTGGCGGAGGCCCTGCGCCACTGCTACCATCAGGAGGCATGCAACGGCTTTGCCTATCAGCGGGCTGCGGAGGAGACGACAGATACCTGCCTGTCCAGTTTGCTGCAGGAACTGGGCGAACAATCCTATAGCCGGGCGGATGCCGTAATGCGTATGTTGGGTGAAGTCCTCTGCTGAGGACAATTGCATATCAACAAAGGAGAACGATTACCATGCTGAACACAAGAGACGAGGCACTGGCACTGCTGCGCCAGTACAACAAGGAACCCTTTCATATCCAGCATGCCCTGACTGTGGAGGGAGTTATGGCCTGGTATGCCCGGGAACTGGGTTACAGTGACCAGGCAGATTTTTGGGCCATGGTTGGCCTGCTCCACGACATCGATTTTGAGCTTTGGCCGGAGGAGCACTGTAAGAAAGCGCCGGAGCTGCTGCAGCCGGCAGGCGCCAGCGAGGAACTGATCCATGCAGTGGTCAGTCACGCCTACGGTCTCTGCTCTGACGTGGCCCCGGAGCATGAGATGGAGAAAGTCCTCTTTGCCGCCGACGAACTTACCGGCCTGATCGGTGCCGCAGCTCTTATGCGGCCCAGCCACAGTGTCATGGACATGGAGGTCAGCAGCCTGAAGAAGAAGTTCAAGGACAAGAAATTTGCAGCCGGGTGCAGTCGGGATGTGATCCGCCAGGGGGCGGAGAATCTGGGCTGGGAGCTGGACACCCTTTTTGAACGTACGATCCAGGCTATGCGCTCCTGCGAGGCAGATATCAGCGCCGCCATGGCTGCTCTGTAACACTTTTTTCACTCCGCTTGTACATCACAGCCGCCGGGATGGGGACTTTTCCGTTCCGGCGGCTGCTATTTTTCTCCAGAGAGAGGCAGCCTTGCGGAGATTTTCCAGATATGGTATACTCATAAGCAAATCCCCTTCAGGAGGTCTTCTAAAAATGAAAAAACTATTTTTACCGTTGGTGCTGGTGTTGTGCCTGCTGCTGGCAGCCTGCGGGAATAACCATACGGAATCGGAAAATAACAACAATACAGACGATCAGGTAGAGACCAATCAGCCTGTTGAGCCGGTTGAACCGGATGACACGGATACCCCCGAGGATGAGGGGCCTGTCACTTTGGGGGCTCTTACGGTGGAGATTGTAATGGACTGGGAGAGTGCAGACGCTTTGTTGTCCCAGTTGGAGGATCTCTCCGCGAAACTGGACGAGGCACTGGTTGCCCAAGGGTATGACGCGGAATCCATTACTGTCACCGTCAGCACAGCCGGCGGCACGACAGCGGATGCCTTGGCTGCCGGCGGCGTGGATATCGCGCTGCTGCCTGCCGAGGACTTTGTCCTCTGCGAGGACAGCGCCGTCGGGATTCTGATGACTGACAGCCAGCCCCCTGCCGGTGTAATTGCGGTGACGAAGGCTAAGGCGGAATTGGATGAGGCCTTTCAGCAGGCTCTCTCCGCCGCCCTTACCGATGGTGGTGAGGAGAGTTTTACGGCACACTGCTATCCCTCTGTAAACTATATTGCTTTTGACAGCGATGCTCTGCAGCCAGTGCGTGACCAGCTGGCCGAGGAAGGACACAGCGCCGCCGAGGAGTAAATCTTTCGCGGAAGAAGGTACAGGAGAGGAGTCGGTAGCGATGGCCCATAAAAAGCTGAAAATTCTGTATCTGGCCCAATATCTGCAGCAGCAAAGTGATGAGGAGCATCCGGTCTCCATTAACGACATGATCGCCTACCTGGAAGCGATGGATATACCCGCTGAGCGCAAGGCGATCTACGACGATCTGGAACTGCTGCGGGCCTTCGGTATGGATATCGTACATATCCATGGAAAAACCCATGGCTACTATCTGGGCCAAAGGGAGTTTGAATTGCCGGAATTGAAGCTTATGATCGATGTTGTCCAGGCCTCTCCCTTCCTGACAGCGAAAAAAAGCATGGAACTCATTGGTAAGCTGGAGGGCCTTGCCAGCAACGCCCAAGCAAAGAGCCTGCGGCGGCAGGTATACGTTCTCAACCGGGTAAAGACCCACAATGAGCAGCTCTACTACAATATCGACGGAATCAATCAAGCGATCCGGGATGACCACTGTATCCGGTTCAAATACTTTGACTGGTCTACGGATGGGGGCCGTCAGTATCGCCGGGAAGGCAACTACTATCAGGAATGTCCTGTGGCCTTGTGTGTGGATCGGAATTATTACCTGATCACTTACCGCCCTGAGGAGAGCAAATATATCCATTTCAGAGTGGATCGAATGAGCGACCTCCAGGTGGCATCTGAGCTGCGTCCCCCGCTGCCGGGTGATTTTGATCTGGCCAGCTATGTACGCACCATTTTTGATATGCACAGCGGAGAGCGGCAATGGGTGACATTGGAACTGGATCGAAGCCTTCTGAATGTAGCAATGGATCGCTTTGGCCGGGAAGCTCATTATCGAAAGACTGACAGTGGTACAGTAGTGGTCACTGCTCAGGTAGAGGTAAGCCCCACATTCCTCAGCTGGGTACTGTGCTTTGGCGGACAGGCAAAGATTCTGGAACCAGCCTCTGCCCAGGAGGCCCTTCGGGACCTGGCCCAGTCGGCGCTGGCACGGTATGATTTGCCTTTGTCGTAGGATTCAAAGATGAACATACTTTTCTTTTTGAAAAAAGAAAAGTAGCAAAAGAAAAACTTTTGCGCAAAGCATCCGCTTTGCTTATATTTTGTATATTTTGCCGTTGCCGGGTTTTGGGCAACAAAAAGCCGTTACACACCGTGTGTGTAACGGTTTTTTCATGAGGGCGGCAACGGGGGATATCCCCGGGGCAGGAGCTGGTGAAAACACCGGAAACAGGTCAAATCTGATTACAAAAAGGAGAATTTTGGATGGAGTATACGACTAATTATCACTTGCCCCAGTGGGTGGAGAGCGATCGCATCATGATGGGGGATTTCAACCAGATGTGCAGCGATATGGAGGCAGGGCTCACCAGCAACGCACAGGCTGCGGCAGCCGCTCAGGCCGCTGCTGACAATGCGCAGACTGTGGCGGATGAGGTGGCGGGAAACGCCTACACCTCCAGCAACAAGCCTTATGTGGTGGGAAGCTACACCGGTACCGGACAACAAATGACTATTACTTTAGGATTTCGGCCCAGCTTTCTGATAATAAATGGCGGCGTCATTACATATTCCCTCAATTCTGATGAATTGGCCACATGGCAAATTGCTACAAATGGAAATACGCTTCCGGAATGTGTTACATTTACTGATACTGGTTTTACTCTCCTCAAACTGGCAGACAAACAATATCCCCGGTTGATTATTGCTGAACGTAACTATGACTATATTGCCTTCAAATAAACAGAACGAACCCCCAGGCAGAAGCCTGGGGGTCCGCTTTGCTTTACTCAGTAATTACAATTAAGAAATTGTAATTAACCAAGAACAACCTGGAAGGCAATAGTGTTGCTGGGTTCAGCAGTCTCAGAGATGGTCACAGTGAGGGTGAAAGAAGCTCCGCCAAGAACGGCGCTCTGCATAGTGTTCCACTGCGCCACAAAATCACCAACACTGCCATCCTGGATCATACCGGGCCATGTAACTTCGATGTCATAGCCAGCGCCAAGCTTTGCAACCAGCTTAGTGCTCAGGCCTTTCAGACCAGAATTAGTGATGGCCTTGCTATCAATCTCACCAGTAGCGGGATCCTTCATCGTAACCACAGCGCTGGTGAAATCAATCGCCCAGCCCGTAGCAGTCTGATTAATGGTCAAGCCACAGGTATTTTCAATAGAAGAACCAGTGGCAACTTTCAGCTCGTTAGCCAGCCAGCCCAGGTAGGCGTTCACCAGAGCCTCAGCGTCATCCAGGTCTGCGACCAGGACATCGACCAGCTTACCGACCAGGCCAGCATTGCTGAAGTTGGGGTCAGCAGCGGTACCAGCAGCAGCCCAGGCATCCATCATAGCGGGAACCAGGACATTGGTGGGCACGCCGACGTTGTCCAGAGCCTTAGCGGCATTGGTGAAGCCCTCGCCAGCAGCCTTGATCTTCGCGGCAGCGGCAGCTACCTCAGCGGCATCAGCCGGATTCTTGATGCTGTTAACAATGATGGCAGTCTGCTCAGCAGCATTCGGAGCATCATCGTCAAAGTAAATCATGTACTCAACAGAAGTGTCGTTCTGAGCAGTCACGGTAGCAATGGCAACATACTTCGCATTGATCGTGGTGTTCATGTTGGGAGCGATCTCGCGACCAGCCTCATCATAGAACTTCCAGGAGATCTCAGCACCAGCGGAAGCGGTGAAGTCCTTCACCATGTTATCGAAGGTGGTAGCAGTGGTGTACATGTAGGGAGAGGTGACCTTGTCATCACCGCAGTACAGATCGGTACCAGCAGCAGCAGGCTTCACAACCAGCTCGTAGCTGTACTGCTTACCAGCGTTGTCATAGACTACCAGGCCGTAGGTAGCACCCTTAACAGGAGGAACAGCGGGGATGGAGGAAATGGGAGTACCATTTGCATCCACCAGGCTGACCTGAGTACCGAAGTGGATCATCAGGGAGGACTCAGCCTTCAGGGCATCAGCGTAATCAACAGTGATGGTACGGACGCCGTTAACCTCAGTGTAGTTGTCCTTGCCGTAGAAGGTGACGTTCAGCTTATAGAGGTCGTTCTCAATCACGTTGGTGATGTAGCTGCGCTTCACGGCATAGGTGTAGTGGGTGTCATTCTTGTCCTGAGTGGCAACACCATACTCGAAAGCAGTGTTGGCCAGCTCGCCAACGATGAAGTAGATGGCCACGGTGTTGTTGCTCTTATCCTGACGGATAATGGCACGCTGA
>UROF01000014.1 GCA_900549475.1 uncultured Eubacteriales bacterium | reverse complement strand
TAGCAGTAATCCTTCCAGTTGGCCAGACCCACAGGGCCGTTGACCTGGAACAGGGTGGGAGGATTGCTCTTGCCCATCTCGCTCATGAGGGTGGTCTCGTACTCGCCGGAGGCGGCGGTGACCACGGTGACAGGCACGCCGGTCTCCTCAGTGTAGATCTTGGCCAGCTCCTGCCACTGAGCATCCTGCTCGGGCTTGAAGTTCAGGTAGTAGACCTCGCCGGCGGCGGTGTTGTCGCCATCGCTGGTCTGATCGTTGGCAGTGTTGTTGCCGGTGTTGTTTCCGGTGTTGCCGGAGTTGTTTCCGCCGCAGGCCACCAGGGCGAATACCATGGCCAGAGACAGAAGCAGAGCAAGCATTCTTTTCATATCATGCAATCTCCTTTTTAAATTTTGCCTCGGATGAGGCTGTATTTTCACGCCTTCCGGCGGGAAAATCAAAGATCATAAGGGCCGTACGGAGCCGCCCTGGCGGAGGGTAGCCTCCAGGCGCACATGGCGCTGGCGGCTGCCGCCCTGGAGCATATCCAGCAGGATCTGCACGGCCTGGCGGCCCATCTCCTCGGCGGGCTGGACCATGGTGGTCAGGGTAGGGACGGTGTACTCGCTCAGCCGCAGACCGTCGATGGCGATGACGGAGCAGTCCTCCGGCACCCGGCGGCCATGGTCGGTGAGGGCCTTGACAGCGGCCATGGCCATGGTATCCGAGATGGTGAAAAGGGCGGTAAAATCCTTTCCCGCTTCCACCAGACGGGCCACGGCCCGGTAGGCGTCCTCCATCTCGAAGCTGCCGCCGGTCTCTGCCAGCAGCGCCTGGTCAAAGGCGGTGCCGCTGTCCCGGAGGGCGGCCAGATAGCCGTTGCAGCGCAGCTGGCTGATGGAGCGGTCGCTGGTGCTGGGGATCAGGGCGGCTATGCGCCGGTGGCCCAGCTGGAGCAGGACCTCCACGGCCCGATAGGCAGTCTGGTGGTCGTCGATGGAGACGCTGGCGTAGTCCTCCTCCCGGAGGGAGCCGAAGCGGTTGGTGTAGGAGCAGCACACATAGGGTACGCCGATGAGGGCCAGCTCCGCGGGGGTGTAGTCGAACCGGCCGCCCAGGAAGATGAGGCCGCGGAGCTTTTTCTCCCGCTCCAGGATAGCCCCCTCCTTCACCTCGTCAGCGTCGGAGTCGATCTGCCGGAGGACCATGGTACAGCCCGCAGCGTCGATCTCCCGGGAGACAGTCTTGAGCATATCGGAGAAAAACAGGTTCCCGGTGCCCCGGACCACTACGCCGATGGCGTCGGACTGGCTGCGGACCAGATCCCGGGCGCTGTTGTTGGGGATGTAGCCCTGCCGCTCCACCACGGAGAGAACCTGGCGGCGGACCGCCTCGCTGACATCGGGGCGGTTATTGAGAACGCGGGACACGGTGGAAACGCTGACGCCGCACTCTCTGGCAATATCCCGGATAGTCATGGCAGCGCCTCCTCCCTCTTAATATATACCGTCGATAAGTGACGATATATTGCTGAAAAACATTCCCGGTAACGATACCGGTAACGTTTCCGGACCTCTTATGTTTTGATAGTAGCAACCTTTTCACCATTTGTCAAGAAAACCCGGGGGATGCAGGATGATTTTTGGAGGATTGCCCAAAAACCTCCAAAATCTTTGGGAATAATTACCCGGCGGCCAGAGAGATCCTGTCGGAAAAACAGCGGAAGCGCCCAGGACAAATACAGGACCGAAGGCCGGTTTTCCTGAGGCGATCCCGGCCTTTGCCGGCACATCTTTCCGGTGGAGTACCGATTGACCTGTCTCCTGTTTTCTGGTAGAATAGCCCTACCTACAGCATAGTTGAATGGAGGACAGTGCTATGAAGGAAATCATTGCGACCCAGGCGGCTCCCGCCGCCATCGGACCCTATTCCCAGGGCATCAGCGCCGGTGGTATCGTCATCACCTCCGGCCAGCTGCCTGTGGACCCTGCCACCGGCGCTTTTGCTGAGGGCGGTATCGCCGGACAGACCCGGCAGTCCCTGAAGAATGTCCAGGCAGTGCTGGCCCAGGCCGGCCTGACCATGGAGAATGTGGTCAAGACCACTGTGTTCCTCAAGGACATGAACGACTTCGCCGCTATGAACGAGGTCTATGCCACCTTCTTCCCCAACGATCCCCCGGCCCGCAGCGCCGTGGAGGTGGCCCGTCTGCCCAAGGACGCCATGGTGGAGATCGAGGCCATCGCCGTCCGGTGACACCCAACGACCCGGCGGAGTACTTCGCCGGGTCGTACCCGGCGGGCTCCCCCTCAAAAAGGAGAAACACGCGATCATGAAGAAAAAACGAGCTGCCCAGCTGCTGCTGGCGGCCTGCGGTCTGGCTTTCCTGGTGCTGGGCGTGGCCCAGGGAGGCTATCAGACCACCATGGCCAAGGCAGTGCGCATTTGTATGGAGTGTATCGGCATTGGATAAGACAAAGAAAAGAAACCGGCCGGACTTCCGGCGCAAGTGCATTCAGCTGGCCAGCGCTTTGCTCTATAACGCCAACCTCTCCGGATTTGCCTCCGGAACCATCTATAAAGGAGACCTGAAAGGGGCCTGTGTGCCGGGGCTCAACTGCTACTCCTGTCCCGGCGCGGTGGCCGCCTGTCCTCTGGGCTCCCTGCAGAACGCCCTGAGCGCCATGCCCAACAAGCTGCCCCTGTACATTGTGGGAATTTTGCTGCTGCTGGGCCTGGCTCTGGGACGGCTGATCTGCGGCTTTCTCTGCCCCTTCGGGCTCATCCAGGAGCTGCTGTACAAGATCCCCGGGAAAAAGATCAAAAAGGGAAAGTGGACCCGCCGGCTGTCCTGGCTGAAATATGCCGTGCTGGCGGTATTTGTGGTGGCCATCCCCCTGTGGTACGCCTATACGGCAGGCTATCCCCTGCCCGGCTTCTGCAAGTATATCTGCCCCGCCGGTACGCTGGAGGGCGGTATCCCGCTGGTAACTCTCCAGGAGTCCTTACGCCCGATGTTAGGGTGGCTGTTCACCTGGAAAACTGCCCTGTGCGCCGCCATTTTGCTGCTGTGCGTATTCTGCTACCGGGCCTTCTGCCGCTTCCTGTGTCCCCTGGGGGCCATTTACTCCTTTTTCTGCCGGGTGGCGCTGCTGGCCTTCCGGGTGGATGAAGGGAAATGCGACGGCTGCGGCCTGTGTACCCGCAAGTGCCTGATGGACGTCAAGCGGGTGGGAGACCGGGAGTGCATCCAGTGCGGCCTGTGCCGCCACACTTGCCCCAGAGGGGCCATCTATTTTGGTTGGGAAAGGAATCAAACCCATGAATCTGAGAAAACTATCTCTGATCCTGCTGCTGACGCTCACACTGCTGCTGGCCGGGTGCCAGAGCAGCAATAATACCGGCGATACCGGCAGCGCCGGTGGAAACGACACCACCGCCAATGCCGGAAATACCGCAGAGGATACCAGCGGCGAAACAGAGACCGCCGATCCCTCCGGCCCCATTGCTGAAGGCGATGCCTACCGGGATTTTACCGCCACGCTGGCCGACGGCAGCGAGTTCACCCTCTCCGACCACGAGGGCAAGGTGATGCTGCTGAACTTCTGGGCCACCTGGTGCGGTCCCTGCGTGGGGGAAATGCCCGCCTTTGAAAAGCTTCAGGAGACCTACGGCGAGGATCTGGCACTCCTGGCGGTGAACTGCGGCGAGGACGAGGATACAGTGACCAGTTTCCTGGAGAAAAACGGCTACACCTTCCCGGTGGTCCTGGACCCGGAATATGAGGTCTGCCTCCTCTATCCCAGCGAATTTATCCCCTATACCGTTATCATCGGCACTGACGGCAAGGTGGCGGCGATTGAGACAGGCGCCGACGACGCGGACACCATGTACGCATATTACTGCGAGACCATCGACGGTCTGCTGGCGGAGTAAGTCCGTCCCGGCCTGGCGGAAATTGCCCCTTGCAATCCCGGAGCCAATCGTGTATAATACCAACTACACCATGAAATACCCTCCGCAAGCATTCGTGTTGAGGCTCCGGTCTCGCGCAATGGATGCCTGTGAACCATGTCAGGCGGGGAACCGAGCAGCATTAAGCGGGACAACATGTGCCGCGAGGGTGCCGGTTCGGAGCGGATGCTTGCGGAGAGTATTTCATGGTGTCTCTTTTTGCCGTCAAGTCCCTGAGACAGGCGGCAGGAAGCGATCCCCAGTCCATGGATAGGAGGTGGGGCCATGTATCAGGCCCTCTACCGCAAATGGCGCCCCAAGACCTTTGAGGACGTGGTGGGGCAGGCCCATATTACCGAGACCCTGCGCCGCCAGGTGGCGGAGGACCGCCTGAGCCACGCCTATCTTTTCACCGGCACCCGGGGCACCGGCAAGACCACCTGCGCCAAAATTCTGGCCAAGGCGGTGAACTGCCGTCACCCGGTGAACGGCGACCCCTGCAACCAGTGTGATGCCTGCCTTGGCATCGACAACGGCAGCCTTCTGGATGTGCTGGAGCTGGATGCCGCCTCCAACAACGGCGTGGACCATGTCCGTGCCCTCCGGGACGAGGCCATCTACTCCCCTGCCAATGTCCGCTACCGGGTGTATATCGTGGACGAGGTCCACATGCTCAGTACGGCGGCTTTCAATGCCCTGCTGAAGATCCTGGAGGAGCCTCCGGACCACCTGATCTTTATTCTGGCCACCACGGAGCTCCACAAGGTGCCTGCCACCATTCTCTCCCGGTGCCAGCGCTTTGCTTTCAAGCGCATCCAGCCTGAGGATATTGCCAAGCGGCTGCTGTATGTGGCTTCCCAGGAGGGCATGACGCTGACGGAGGACGCGGCAGAGCTGCTCTCCCGGCTCAGCGACGGGGCCCTGCGGGACGCGCTGTCCCTGCTGGACCAGTGTTCCGGCGGGAAGGAGATCAATAAAGAGCATGTATTGGATGTGCTGGGACTGGCAGGGAACCTCCAGACGGCACAGATGATGAAATATATTTTGTCCCGGGAAACACAGGCAGCGCTGCTGCTGCTGAACCAGCTCTATCAGGGGGGCAAGGATGTCAGTGCCCTGCTGGGAGAGCTGTCCACTCTGGCCCGGGATCTGCTGATCCGGGCCACTGCCCCGGAGGGGGGCGCTGCCCTTCTCTCCGGCGGCTACGATACTGCCATGATGGACGGCCTCAGCGCCGGCATCACCCCTACCCGGCTGATCCATATCACCACCCGGCTTCAGGATACCCTGGCAGCGCTGCCCCTCAGTGCCAACCGCCGTACGGATGCGGAGCTGTGCCTGATGCGGCTGTGCGACGAGAGCCTTTGCGGCGATCTTACCGCTTTGGCCGCCCGGGTGGCACGGCTGGAGGAGGGCGGCCTGCCTGGAAATGGCCGCAGCCAGAGAAGCAGTGTGCAGCGGGAGGCAGCGCCTTCCCCGGTACGTTCCGAGAGAAAAACTGCCGCGCCTGTGGAGCAGCGCCGGGAGAAACCGGCGTCCGCCCCGGCCAGCGCCCCGCCCCCCTGGGAGGACCCTGCCCCCATCGGCGGCGACGTGCCCCCCTGGGAGGAGCCTGCTTTCCAGCAGGCGGACAGCCGTCCGCCTTTGGATGACCGGGATGTCCCACCCCCCGACGACAGCGACGCTCCCCCGTTAACGGATGGGGAGAGTGCCGGGATGGCCCGACACGCCTCAGCGGCTGGGGCACGGACGCCGTCGGCGTCCCCGGCAGATCCTGTACGGCCGTCCGCCCCGGCTTCCGGTGGGGACGACGTCTGGAGCAAGCTGATCGAGCGCTATAAAGACCAGGTGATGCCCATGTACCAGTTCATGCTGGACGATGCCCGGGGCACCATGGAGGGGGACATGCTGGTGGTCCGCTGCGGCGACGACCTGACCCTGGAGACCCTGGACTGCCCGGCGGTGACGGAGGTGCTGAAGTCTGTCACCGGGGATTACCTGGGCCGCTCCATTGGGGTGCGTTACACTCTGAGCGGAAAGAATGATCCCCTGCCCCAGGAGGACAAGCTGGAGGAGCTGATCCGGCAGGGCAGGAACTATGATTCCTTCACGGTAAAGTGACTGAAAAATACGACAAAGGAGAACGAGATCCATGGCAAAAGGCGGATTTCCCCGAGGCGGGATGATGGGCGGCGGTATGATGCGCCAGCAGGCCCAGATGCAGCAGAAGCTGCTGAAGATGCAGAAGGAGATCGAGCGGGTCCAGCAGGAGGTGGAGGCTACGATCTTCACTGCCTCTGTGGGCGGCGGCACGGTGAAGGCCTCCTGCAACGGCAAAAAGGAACTAACAGAGCTGGTCATCTCTCCGGAGGCTATGAACCCCGAGGATGCGGAGATGCTCCAGGATATGGTCCTCTCCGCGGTGAACGAGGCGCTGCGCCAGGCCGAGGAGGCCATGAACAAGGCGGTGGACAGTGCCAGCGGCGGCCTGAATCTGGGTGCCTTTGGCCTGTAACAAGTGTTGAGGTTTGCGGTCCGATTTGTCGAAATGACCCGAAAAAATCGGCGGATTGCATGATAAGCGACAAAAAATATTGTGTTGTATACCAAAAAGTGGATGGCCCTTTTGACAGGGCCATCCATTTTTTGGTATAATTAGCTTACTAACTAGTTGCCGCCTGTTTCCAGGGCGGCAGCGGCTCCGCGGCGTCAGCCGCAAAGTATTGGCCAGGCAAAGGAGAAAGGTATAGAGAGGATCACAAAACAGGAATGCCGAGGCGTTGCCTTTGATGCTCGTCGTTGTCTTTACAGTGAACGCTGCCTTTGCCGCCTGCGCGTACGCGCGGGCGGCTGTCGTTTTATGGCGGGAACTGCCCTTTGCCGTCTGCGCATTTGCGCAGGCGGCTGCTCTTTTTCCGGCTGGCAAAGTGCGGAGTGTCCCTTTGGCCGTTGGTGAGAAAGGAGCGTACTATGTCTGATATTACCGTGTTGGATCTGGGGATCATTGGGCTGTATCTGGTGGGCATGCTGCTGGTCGGTGTGTGGTTCGTCAAACGGATCCGGAATACCGACGATTTCTATGTAGCGGGCCGCACCCTGGGCCCGGTGGTGCTGATGGCCACGGTGTGCGCCACCATCATCGGCGGCAGCGCCATGATGGGCCGGGCAGCGGTGGCCTATCAGGAGGGCTTCAAGGCTGTGGCCACAGCTATCCCCTATATGATCGGTATGTTTATCTTTGCCGGATACTCCGGACGTATCCAAAGGGTGGGCGAAAAATACAGCATTGAGTCCATTCCTGAACTGTTCGGCTACCGCTTCAGTAAAACGGCTAAGTGCGTTCTGTCGGTGATGGTGGTATTTGCCATGGTGGGTACCGTGGCGGCTCAGGTGACGGCCACCGCT
Source organism: uncultured Eubacteriales bacterium (assembly GCA_900549475.1). Lineage (GTDB taxonomy): Bacteria > Bacillota > Clostridia > Oscillospirales > Oscillospiraceae > Pelethomonas. Next base: position 51,253 of record UROF01000014.1, on the reverse strand, counting down.
ACCATTATCAAGCTCCTGGGAGGCCAGGTGGGCATCAGCTACGAAATGGGCGCTTTCATTGCCACCCTGATCTTCATTATCTACACGGCTGCTTCCGGCCTTTTCGGCGTGGTGTATACGGATGTGGTCCAGTTCTTCATGCTTTTGATTTTTGTCTATCTTCTTATTCCTACCTCCAGCATCAACTATCTGGGGGGATTTGGAAACTTCTGGGAAAACCTGGACAAGAGCTATATTACCCCCTACATCAACGGTGATATCCTGGGAGATATCGTCACCTACCTGGTGTTCACCATGGCGGGAGCGGAGATGTGGCAGCGCGCCTTTGCTGCCAAGTCCCCGAAGGCGGCCAAAAAGGGTATGTTCTGGGGCACCTTTGCCTATGCGGTGACCATTGTCCTGTTGTTTATCATGGGACTTGCCGCTCAGCAGATTTTGCCGGATGTGGTGGCGGAGTATGGCACGGCCGACGCGGTGATCCCTGCTCTGGCCATCAAGATCCTGCCTCCCGGTCTGACGGGCCTGGCCCTTTCCGGTATTTTGTCGGTGATGATGTCCACGGCGGACAGCTATCTGCTGGTGTCGGTACAGACGGTGGTCCACGACCTGGGCAAGACGTTCAAGCCGGATATGTCTCAGAAGCATGAGATCCTCTTTTCCCGTATTGCCTCGGTGGTGCTGGCCCTGGGGGCCCTGGTCATCGCTCTGTATATCCACAGCGCCTATACGGTGGTGACACTGTCCTTTACCTTCTACGCGGCAGCGGCAGGTCTGCCCGCTCTGGCAGCCCTGTACTGGAAGAAAGCCACCAATGCCGGAGTCCTCTCCGCTATGATCGGCGGATTCTCCGTCACGGTGATCTGGAAATTGCTGGACCAGCCCTTCGGCCTGGGGGCTGCCATCCCCGGCTCCCTGGTGTGCGGGCTGCTGCTGGTGTTTGTGAGCCTGGCTACCTATAAGGCAAAGCCCTCCGTGGTTCTGGAAGTGTAACGATGATAGGAAAAGCCCTGTCCGGTTATACCGGACAGGGCTTTTTTATGATCAGGCCTCAGGGACGGGACATGGCTGACGGTAGGAACGCCGTCACTGGTGTCGATGTACTGTTCCCTCCCCGGAGGAAATTCTTAGAATGGGCCCAACGGAAACAGACCGCTTCCCAGAGCGGCAAAGCAGATCAGGCCCAGACATACCGCCACAGCAATGACCACGCTTTCATCCACCTTGCTGCTCCGCCTTTTCAGCAGCCGCAGCAGGCCCCAGGTCCCTACGACCAACACCGCCGCAGCCCCTGCCAGGGTCAGAAGGAACAAGGTCTGCCCTGCCGCCGCCGTGGTCCACAGCAGCAGCAGATAATATGCGGCGTAGGTGGCCACCGGAAACCACTGGACGATTCGCCGGAGCCGGATGTTGGCGGAGAGACAGGCCCCGCCCCGCTCCACTGCTCGCCGGGAGCGCAGGTACCACACCAGGTAGTCCGCCACCAACCACAGCATACAGAGAGTCAGTACAAAGGGCAGCACGGCCCATGACAGATAGAGGATTCTGCTGCCCCCGGGAAGGGAGGAGACCCAGGCGGGATAGCCCCAGGTGGGCCAGTACAGAACCAGCATCAGCGGCAGCAGGATGGCAAGAGGCAGCAGCAGTGTTTTCTTTGTGCTGCGGTGGATGGCGGTAAGTTTTTCCTTCTCGTCGGTCTCAATGGGCACCGGGGCGGTCCGGTTACTGACAAAAACCTGCTGGGGCCCATAGCAGCACACCAGCTGCCACCCGGCGGCGGCACAGTAGTCACAGTAGGTGGCCTGGTCCTCCGCCGGTTCTCCGAAGGTTCCCTGGAACTGGGAGTCGGGGAAGTAGGTAATGGCGTAGTGGAGCTCTGCCGGTTTTTCCTGCCGGTAGGTCCAGAAGAAGGACCCTACCTTCTCCAGCTGCCAGCCCTTTCGGGCCATCAGCTCCAGGTGTTGGGTAATGGATGCCGTATCCCAGGGGAGAAAGCTCTCCAGGCGATGTTTTTTCTTCTGGTTCATGGTGCTGTCTCCTTTCCGTCAGAATCCGATGGTGAGCCATCCGGGTTTCCCGGCAAAGCCCAGGTCAGGGCCGGAGGGCGGCGGCGATCACCGAGCGCTGCTCCGCCGTAGGTGCTTCAGCCAGGAACAGATATACAATCCGCTCCCCGTAGAGGAGAAGGTACCGCTGGGAGCCGGTGGCCCCATCCCACTGGAGGGCCCGGTCCGCCGCCCAGGGAACGCTGTTCGTCTCTGTGAAGGTGTAGTAGTGGGATAGCTTTTCCCAGCACAACTCCCGCAGCCATCTCCAGGACACGTCAGCGGTGTCATATTCCAGGGAGGGCAGGATGCTCTCAGCGGAACAGGCCCCCTGGCTGTACTGCGTCCAACGGGCCAGCACCGAAGATTGCTCCTCCTGCCAGTAGGAGCAGTGGTCCGCGTCTGTCACCGGATAGCCCAGATCCTCCAGGGTCAAAGGGATACTGTCGCGATAGATATTCCAGGTATGGCCATAGGAGTCGGTGTACACCTCCACCGGGGCAGGGGGTTCCGCTTGAGGCATCAGGGCAGTCACCCCTTTGACTACCACTGCCATGTAGAGAAGGCTCAACACTACCGCCCCAACAATGTAAGCAGTCCGGTTGAAGTTCCTGGAACCATCCATGGATTTCAGCAGGCGCAGCAGGCCGTAGGCCCCTGCCAACAGGAGAAAAACGCAGCCCAGAACCACCAGGACAAGGAGGAGCCACTGCCCGTCGGACTCGTATCCCCACGGTCCAAGAAGTGCCGCCAGAGCTATGGTCAGGACAGTACACTGAAAAATCAGCCGGGACTGGGTGTGGGAGGGGAGGCAGGTCCCGCCCCGTTCCACCGACCGCCGGGAGCGGAAATACCACACCAGATAGTCCCCGATCGTCCCCAGCAACAGCAGGACCAACAATGTGATGGCCAGCAGGAAAAACAATTGCCGGGGACTGCTGAGGATGGAGAGTACGGCGTAGTGGGAAAGAGCGCTCAGCCGCATCAGCAGATTTACAAACCACACCGCCGCCAGAGCGCCGTAGGGCAGGAGCAGCATCTTCTTCATGGCACCGTGGATGGCGGTGAGCTTCTCCTTTTCGTCGGTCTCAATCGATACAGGGTCCGGTCGGTCGTTGACAAAGATCTGCAGGGGACCGTAGGTGGACACCATTTCCCAGCCCGCGGCGGCGCAGTAGTCGGCGTAAGTCTCCTGCTCTCCTGTAAGCTGGCTGTCAAATACGGATGCATCGGGGAAATAGGTCATGGCGTAGTGGAGGTTTGCAGGCTCTGCTTTCCGGTAGGTCCAGAAGGGGTTCCCTGCGTTCTCCAGCTGCCACCCCTTCCGGGCCATCTTCTCCAGGTGCCGCTCCACATAGGCCCCGTCCCAGGGGAGATACCACACCAGCCGCCGTTTTTTCTTTTCTCTCATGGCCGTCCCTCCTTTCCGTACTTCCGATAGTGGTTGAGCTGTTCCTCCAGCCGCCGGGCCTCCTCCCGCAGCAAAAGTTGGCCGCGGACGGTGATCTGATAGCTTTTCCGCCGGCCCTCCACCTTTGTCTCCCGGATGAAACCCTCCTTCTGGAAGTTTTCCAGGAGGCTGTAGAGAGTGCCGGGGCCGATGGCCACCCGGCCCTCCGTCATGGCAGCTACCCGCTCCATGATATCCACACCGCATTGTTCCTCCTCCAGGCACAGGAGGATATAAAACATCTGCTCCGTCAGGGTCTGGTATTTCTCTCTGGGCAAAGCAGTCACCTCCTAAACATCGATAATCGATATTTACAATTGCACTATAACATCGATTATCGATATTGTCAAGCATGCTTACAAATATCAAAAACCCCGGCGGGAAATTTTCCCGCCGGGGCTGGTTGTTTGAGAGTGGGGCTTCAGAAAAAGTGACGCTTACAGGCCCATCTCCGCCTTGACTTCCTTGAAGCACTGTACGGCGAAGTCCAGATCCTCCTTGGTGTGGCCTGCGGAGATCTGGGTGCGGATACGGTCCTTGCCCTTGGGCACCACGGGGTAGCAGAAGGCCACCACGTATACGCCCTTCTGCAGCATCCGGTCGGCAAACTCGTGGGCGACCTTGGCGTCGTAGAGCATGACGGGGACAATGGGGTGCTCGCCGGGCAGCAGCTCAAAGCCCAGCTTCTCCATCTCGGCACGGAAGTACCGGGCATTCTCATGAACCTTGTCACGCAGCTCCGTGGAAGCGGTAAGCAGCTCCAGGGTCTTGAGAGAGGCGGCGCAGATAGCGGGGGCCAGGGTGTTGGAGAACAGGTAGGGACGGCTGCGCTGACGCAGCAGGTCGATGATCTCCTGGCGGGCAGCGGTGTAGCCGCCGGAGGCACCGCCCAGGGCCTTGCCGAAGGTGCCGGTGAGAATGTCTACCCGGCCCTGCACGCCGCAGAACTCAGGAGTGCCCCGGCCCTTGTCGCCCATGAAGCCCACGGCGTGGCTGTCGTCCACCATCACCAGAGCGTCATACTCGTCGGCCAGGTCACAGATGCCCTGGAGGTTGGCAATATAGCCGTCCATGGAGAATACGCCGTCAGTGGCAATGAGCTTCACCTGGCAGCCGGCAGCTTTGGCCTCCTCCAGGCAGCGGCGGAGATCCTCCATGTTGTTGTTCTTGTAGCGGAAACGCTTGGCTTTGCACAGCCGGACGCCGTCAATGATAGAGGCGTGGTTCAGCTCGTCGGAGATCACCGCATCGTCGGGGCCCAGCAGGGTCTCAAAGAGACCGCCGTTGGCGTCGAAGCAGGAGGAGTAGAGAATGGCGTCATCCATGCCCAGGAACTCGCTGAGCTTGTTCTCCAGCTCCTTGTGGATAGCCTGGGTGCCGCAGATGAAGCGGACGGAGCTCAGACCAAAGCCCCACTGGTCATAGCTGGCCTTGGCGGCCTCCTTCAGGGCGGGATGGTCGCTGAGACCCAGGTAGTTGTTGGCGCACATATTTACCACCCGCTTGGCGGCGGTGGTGTCGATGCGGGACTGCTGGGGGGTGGTGATGATCCGCTCGTCCTTCCAGGTACCAGCCTCACGGATGGCGGCCAGTTCCTGACGGTACTTCTCGATAGCTGTCTTCATGTGCTCATCCTCCTTTTTATTCCCCCCTTTTTCTTGTAAGAAAAAGAGGCAAAAAGAACTTTTGCGCGAAACCCTGTTTCGCGTACGGGTTTGATACAAAAAGGTTATCTGGCATGCGAAACGATAGTTTCGCAAAAAGTTTTCTTTTGATTCTTTTCTTTTTCAAAAGAAAAGAATGGATAGGCAGTCGTTACTTGCTCCAGTCCAGGATGACCTTGCCGGACATACCGCTGTTCATGGCGTCGAAGCCCTTCTGGAACTCGGTGTAGTGGAAGCGGTGCGTGATAACGGGGGTGAGATCCAGGCCGCCCTGGACCATATAGCTCATCTGGTGCCAGTTGTCCATCTTCCGGCCATAGATGCCCTGGAGGGTCAGGCCCTTCATGATGACGCTGTTCATATCCATAGGCACAGGCTTGTTGGAGATGCCCAGGAGGCTGATCTTGCCGCCGTTGCGCATGACGGAGATCATCTGCTGCAGGGCGATACCGCTGCCGCTCATCTCAAGGCCGATGTCAAAGCCTTCCACCAGACCCTGCTTGCGCATGACCTCCGGCAGATTCTCCTTCTGGACGTTGACAGCGGCGTCAGCACCCATCTTCCGGGCCAGATCCAGCCGGTACTCGTTCATATCGGTGATGACTACCCGGCGGGCACCGGCGTACTTGCAGATGCCGGCGGCAATAATGCCGATGGGGCCGGCACCGGTGATGAGCACGTCCTCGCCCACCAGATTCCACATCAAAGCGGTATGGGTGGCGTTGCCCACGGCGTCGAAGAAGGCTACCACGTCCTCGGGCAGGCTCTCATCAATGATGATGACGTTGCTCTCCGGGATGCAGACATACTCCGCGAAGGCGCCGTCCCGATCCACGCCTACACCCTTGGTGTCCTTGCACCACTGGATGTTGCCGGTGTGGCAGTTGCGGCAGCGGCCGCAGGTGATGTGGCCCTCGCCGCTGACCCGCTGGCCCACATAGAGGCCGGTGACACCAGCGCCCAGCTTGGCTACCTCGCCCACATATTCATGGCCGATGACCATGGGGGGCTTGATATGCTCCTGAGCCCAGGGGTCCCAGTTGTAGATATGTACATCTGTGCCGCAGATGGCGGTTTTGTGAATTTTAATGAGCACTTCGCCGGGACCGGGTTCGGGGATGGGAACCTGCCGGAGCTCCAGACCGGGGCCGGCAACGGGCTTCACCAGTGCGTCCATGAGCTGTGCCATAATTGTCCTCCTTACACAAACAATAAGTTTGGGTTTCGTTGTTCCTATGTGGACAGTATACGCTGGGCCGGAAAAAATGTCAATAAAAGCTTTCAGAAAATGGAAGAAAAGTTCCGGCGGAAAAGGAGGGGCAAACAGAGGCGGCAGGCTGCGGAGAAAGGACAGGGAGACGGTAAAAAGGGCACAGCCCTCCCGGAAAAATATACCGGAAGGGCTGTATAAGGATCAGTCGCAGCGATGGGTCATGATATGGAGGATAATGCGGTCGGTCTCGTGCATACCCTCCTTGGCCAGAACGCCCACATTGGCGATGGTGTTGTCCACGCCCTTGGTGACGATGCCGTCACCGCTCTTGAACTCCTGGTGGTTGCGCCACATGTGGTAGCCCAGAATGCCAGCGTCCACGCTGGCGGCGATCTTGGCAGCGCAGGAGGGCTTGGCGCCGTCGCAGATGGTGCCGGAGAGGATGGCCACGGCGTTGACGATGGTGTGGGCAATGGCGTCATAGGTGCCCTCCACCAGGTAGGCAATGCCGGCGCCGGCGCCCACACCGGCACTGATGGCGCCGCAGTAGGCACTCAGGCGGCCGATGCCGCTCTTCTGATGGATGGTGACCAGGTCGCTGACCAGCAGAGCCCGGCGGAGCTTGTCCTGGCTGGCGCCCAGGTGCTTGGCATAGCGGATCACAGGCACAGAGGCAGTGATGCCCTGGTTGCCGGAGCCGGAGAGGATCACCACCGGCTTCTCACAGCCGCTCATACGGGCGTCGCTGCCGGCGGCGGCCCAGGCCTTGGCCTCGGTCTTGATGTCGGTGGGGTAATCTCCCAGCAGAACGGAGCCGATATTGGCGCCCCAGCTGTTTTCCAGGCCCTCCTGGGCGATGGCGGAGTTATAGTTGATCTGACGGTCGATGAGCTCGCTGACCAGGGACAGGTCCACTGTGTCGGCAAAGGCCAGAATGTCTGCCACATTGAGAAGGCTCTTGTCAGTGAGGCTGTCCTCGGAGGAATCGGTCACGGGCTTGTCCAGCAGGACCTGGCCGTCCTTCTCGATGTGGACGATGTTGCTGTGGCTGTTGGCAATGTGGATCATAGCGGTATGCTCTCCCGCCCAGCCGGTGAGGTAGATGTCCAGCAGCCGGGGGGTATCCGCACAGACGATCTCAATGGGCACCTCTTTGGCGTAGCGGGCGATGTCAGCGTGAGCCTCCTGGGGCACCCGGGAGATGACCTGCAGGATCTGATCGGCCTCGCCGGCCACCACGCCGGCAGCAATGGCGGCCTGAATACCCTTGAGACCGCCGGTGTTGGGGACGATGACGCTCTTGACGTTTTTGATAATGTTGCCGGATACTTCAGCCAGGATCTTTTCCGGGGCCTGGCCCAGGGCCTCCCGGAGCTTGGCGGCGCCGTATGCGATGGCAATGGGTTCCGTGCAGCCGGTGGCGGGAATCAGCTCCTCCCGCAGGATGTTGATGTAAGCGGTGGTAATTTCCGGTGTCAGCATACAGGGTCCTCCTTCTCACACGATAAAACAGTAAAATAAAATCAGATCATTATTCTGTAGTCTCCGGCAGAGAGTCGTCATCCTGGACCCAGTCCTGGACCTTGACCACAACATACTCCGTAGGGCTGGTGCGGATAATGACCTGCTCCAACCCGGCATTGATGATCATCCTGCGGCACATGGCGCAGGAGGTGGCGTCGGACAGGATCTCCCCGGTGGCGGCGTCCTTGCCCGCCAGATACAGGGTGCCGCCTACCATGTCCCGCCGGGCGGCGGAGATAATGGCGTTGGCCTCGGCGTGAACGCTGCGGCAGAGCTCATAGCGCTGGCCCCGGGGCACCTTCATAGCTTCCCGGGTGCAGTAGCCCAAATCGACACAGTTCTTCCGGCCCCGGGGGGCGCCGTTGTAACCGGTGGAGATGATCTCGTCGTTTTTGACGATGATCGCTCCGTAGCAGCGACGCAGGCAGGTGGCCCGCCCGATGACGGTCTCGGCAATATCCAGATAGTAATTTTCCTTGCTTATACGCTCCATAGGCGGCCTCCTTGCATGATTCTTCCATCAGTATGCACGAACTTTACAGAAAAAGCAAGAAGAAAGGCGCGCTTTGTCAAAAAATACCGCCCCCTGGTATACGGGGGCGGTATCAAAAGGCTGAAACAAGGGCGGTGGGGCGCCTTACCGGATATCTCCCCGCCGACGCAGCTCCTCCAGAATGTGGTCGTAGTAGGCCGCATCGATGCGGTACTTCCGGAGGTATACCACATAGCCCACCAGAATGGCCAGAAGAGGCAGAGCCATCATGGCAAACTTCATAATGAGGAGCCCTTGGGCGGTGACGTCCTGGGCGGTCTCCGCCCGGTTGATGCCGGAGATGATCAGGGTAACCGTCACAACGCCGGTGGCGATGGCGGCGCCGATCTTGTTGATGAAGGGCTGGACGGAGAACGTGATGGAATCATTGCGCCGGCCCAGCTTCCACTGGCCGTACTCAATGGTGTCCGCCAGGAACATCAGCATCAAGGTCTGGATAAAGGCCTGGCCTACAAACAGCAGTACCCCTGCCACAGCGATGGGGACCATGTTCATGGGGGCGAAGAAGAACACGGCATAGCCGATGACCACCAGCACCGTGGCAGCGGAGTAGAGCTTCTTCCGGCTGAATTTGGCGGCGAACCGGGGAAATACCAGCAGGGCCGCCAGCTGGCTCACTCCCAGCACTCCGGCAAAGACGGAGTACATGTTCTCGTCACCGTAGGCGAACTTGAAGTAGTAGGTGCCAAAGCTGGTGGTGGTGCAGTAGCCGATCATAAAGAGGGCCATGCTCACGGCAGTCCAGAGCAGCTGGTCGTTGGCAAAGAGGACCTTTCCCAGCTCCCGGAGGGAGGTGCTCTGCTCCTCCTTGAAGTCCCGGCGCTCCTTCACCCCCAGGAGGGTAAAGAGTTGGAAGCCGATCATCAGGGCACAGACGATAACAGCGAAGGTGAACCAGCCCTTCTGGCCGTCGCCGCCGAAGGCGTCGGTGAGGGCGGAGGTGGCGGGCAGGACTCCCACCACCACGGCGTACATGCCGATGTTGGCGCAGATCCGGGCGAAGGCGCCATAGCGCTCCCGCTGCTGCTGATCCAGGCTCAGGGCCGGCAGCAGGGTCCAGTAGGCGATGTCGTTGACACCGTAGAAGATGTCCCAGAGGATATAGGCCAGGGCGAAGATCACCACATAGGCCGCGCCGGTCACAGGGATATCCCCGAAAAGCACCAGCAGGCACACTGCGCTGACCAGGGCGCCGGTGAGGATCCAGGGCTTGAATTTGCCCCAGCGGGAGTGGGTGTTGTCGATGATGACGCCGGTGATGGGATCGTTGAAGGCGTCCAGGATGCGGAGCACGGTCAATACGCCGCCTACCAGAGCCAGCATGGCGTCATCCAGCTGCCGCACCTCTGTGAGGAAAAAGAGGAGATACATGCTCTCCAGGGAATAGAACATATCCCGGCCAACGGTGCCGAGACCAAAGCAGTACTTGTTGCGCCTGTCCAGATTTGTCATAGCTTCCTCCCAAATTGGGGGCGGGGCCGCCCCTTACCGGCGGCTCACGCCAGGATCACAGCCTCCCAGGGCTGCAAGGTGCCGTCAAAGGATTCCCGGGCATAATTGTCCCGCAGGATAGTCCCCCGACAGGCGGTAGTAGCCGGGTTGTCGCTGAAATTGAGGACGATGGTGAGAGATCCCTGACCCGGCAGTTCCCGCCGGTAGGCAAAGACCTGCTTGGTGGACTCCAGCGGAGTGAACGCTCCCCGGCGCAGGACCTTGGTATCCCGCCGCAGAGCGATGAGATCCTGGTACCAGTGGAAAAGGGAGTTTGGGTCCTCCGCCTGGGCGGCGAGATTCACGTCCTTGCAGTTGTGGTTGATGCCCAGCCAGGGACGGCCGGTGGTGAAGCCCGCGCCGTCACCGCTCTCCCACTGGAAGGGGGTGCGGGCGTTGTCCCGGCTGGTGGGGGAAATGATCCGCCAGCGCAGGCCCTGGGGCACATGGAGCCGGGCGAGGACATTGTCCACGTTGAGGCTCTCCACGTCATTGAGCTGCCGGAGCCGGGTGAAGTCGAAGTTGGTCATGCCGATCTCCTGGCCCTGGTAGATAAAGGGGGTGCCCCGGAGGGTCAGGAGCAGCGTAGCCAGGAGCTTGCCGCTCTCCAGGGGATGGGCCTTGCTGCCGAACCGGGAGATGGAACGGGGCTGGTCGTGGTTTTCGAGATACAAAGCGTTCCAGGGCAGGGCCTTCTGCCACTTGGTGAGACAGTCAAAGAGCTTTTTGGGCTTGAACTTGGTCTTGAACCACTTGATCAGCACCTGGTCGCACTCCATGTGTTCAAAGGAGAACACCATGTCCAGCTCGTGGCGGTCCATGCCGCAGAGGTCCTGGGCCTCCTTGGGGGTGACGAATACAGTCTCTCCCACTGTGAAGGCGTCAAACTCGTCACAAACCTTCCGCAGCTCCCGGAGGATCTCATGGGTGCCCTCCAGGGAGAGGTAGTGCTCCGAGCCGGTGAGAGCCAGCTGTTTTTTTCCGTTCTCCAGATTGTCCTTATAAAGGATATTGATGACATCGCAGCGGAAGCCTGCCACCCCCTTCTCCAGCCAGAAGCGCATGATGTCCTTGACTTCACGCAGCACCGCCGGGTTGTGGTAGTTCAGGTCCGCCTGGGTCTTGGCAAAGAGGTGCAGGTAGTACTGGCATCGCTGGGGGTCAAACTCCCAGCAGTCCTCACCGAAGAAGCCGGTCCAGTTGTTGGGAAGCTTCCCGTCCCCCTTCCCGTTGGCCCAATAGTAGTAGTCGGCGTAGGGACTGGTCTTGTCACGGCTCTGGCGGAACCACCAGTGCTCCGTGGAGGTGTGATTGACCACCAGGTCCATGATGATGCGGATGCCCCGGCGCCTGGCCTCGGCAATGAGGTGTTCCATGTCCGCCATGGTGCCGTATTCCGGGTTGATGTCCCGGTAATCACTGATGTCATAGCCGTTGTCGGCGTTGGGGGAAACATATACCGGGGAGAGCCAGATGGCGTCCACCCCCAGGGCCTGGATGTGGTCCAGGCGGCGGATGATGCCGGGAATGTCCCCGATGCCGTCCCCGTTGGAGTCCTGAAAGCTCCGGGGATAGATCTGATAGATGACCGCGTCTTTCCACCATGCCATAGGCTCAGCCCTCCCCATTTATCGGGTACGCCCCGCCGCAGTACCGCTGCCACAGCTCCTCACTGACGCCGCCCTGGGCGATGACCTGACGGTAGAAGTCGCCGCTGTCCTTGACGGTGCGTTCCTGGGTGTCGTAGTTCACGTGGACCAGGCCGAAACGGGCGCTGACCCCTTCCACCCACTCAAAGTTGTCACAGAAACACCAGTGGTAGTACCGCTCCACCGGAAGATCGCTGTTACAGAGGGCTGCCAGGTGCTCGGCAATGTACCGGGCGCGGAAGCGGTCGGTGTTGTCACAGGTGCCGTTCTCCGTGATCCAGATGGGCCGGGGCAGGAGACGGTAGAGCTTGCGGCTGACCTCCACAATGCCCTGGGGATAGATCTCCCAGCCCAGGTCATTGACAGGGCAGCCGTCGGCCACGCCGTCGGCGGGGCCGGAGACGGTGGAACGGGTGTAGTAGTTGACGGCGTGGAAGTCACAGAACTCTCCGGGGACGATGGCGGGGTGCTTTCCAATGGGGAAAGCCCGGACGCCCCGGCACATGGCGGCGGTGAGGCTCCCCTGGAACAGCTGCTCCGCCCGCTCTGCCCAGAAGCGGTGGATGGGATTTTTCCCGTCCCGGGGAACAAATACCCGCATGTGATTGGCAAAGCTCACCTTGGTGTCGGTATGACCCATCTGGAGCCGGGTCTTGCGGATGAGGCCGTAGGCCTCGATGTGGGCGGCAGCCAGATTGGTCATCACCCGGCTCATGGCCAGGAAGCTCCGCTTGCCCGGAGGCCAGGAACCGTCAAAGTAGCTGTTGAAGGCGTAGACGTTGGGCTCGTTGATGGTGATGTACTCGCTGACCAGATCTCCCAGGGCCTCCACCACCTTGTGGACGTAGCGGAGGTAGTAGGTGATGTTGTCGGCGCTGAGGAAGGCGCCTTTCTCCTCCAGCCAGAGAGGATTGCTGAAGTGGTGCAGGGTGAGAAGGGGCCGGATGCCCCGCTCCTTCATGGCCGTGATCTCCTCGCGGTAGTGGTCCAGAGCCTCCTGGGAGAATATCCCCTCCTCCGGCTCGATGCGGCTCCACTCCAGGCCGAAGCGGTAGCACTGAAGGCCCATGTCCGCCATCAGGTCCAGGTTCTCCCGCCAGCGAACATAGTGCTCCGTGGCTACAGAGGGGTCGCTGTTGTCCTTGATGTAGCCCCGGCGGTACCAGTCGTACCAGTTGTTGTTTTGATCGCCGCCCTCGATCTGGGTGGCGGCGGTGGCGGCGCCCAGGAGCATCCCGGGCTTGAGCGTATATTCCATAAGGCGTGTCCTCCTTACTTTCCCTCCAATATACTCCATTGTAAAGCGGCGGAGGGATTTTTGCAATATGGCTTTTGGATAGGACGGCGGCAGAGTGGGGAAGGTTTTTGTTTGACAGGATATGGAAGAAGCAGGGCAGATAAAAATGCGCCGGAGCGGCTGCAAGCCGCTCCGGCGCATCTGCTGCTGTATAGAAGAGCTATAGGGACCTCACAGCCGGCTCTGGCTGTGAGGAGGTCACCGCTTTTCCCCCGGCCGGAACACCAGGGCGGCGAGGGCGGCGAAGATCACCGCCGCGGCGATGCCGCCGGCGGTGGCGGTGAGGCCGCCGGTGAGGATTCCCAGCCAGCCCTGCTCCGCCACGGCCTTCTCAACCCCCTTGGCCAGACTGGAGCCAAAGCCCGTCAGGGGTACGCTGGCACCCGCACCCCCCCAGTCCGCAATGGGCGCATACACACCGATGGCCTCCAAAAACACGCCGGTCACAACATACCCCGTCAGGATACGGGCGGGGGTAAGCTTGGTTTTGTCGATGAAAATCTGGCCGATGACACATAGGATGCCGCCGCACAGGAATGCGTTGAGATATTGCATACATACGTCCTCCCCGGAGGAAATGCCTCCGTTATGATGTGATGGTGTCTGTCGCCTGGATGCAGACGGCGTGGCAGATACCGGGGATACTCTCGCCCTGGGAAGTGGAGACCGGGGACAGCAGGGCGCCGGTAGGGGCAAAGAGAATTTTCTTCCATTGACCTTCCTCCATTTTACCCAGCAGGTAGCCGCACAGCACCGAGGCCGAGCAGCCGCAGCCGCTGGCACCGGCGTGCATATCCTGCTTTTCGATGTCGTAGAGCAGCATGCCGCAGTCCAGGTAGTTGTTCCCCATGTTCACGCCCTCCCGGGCAAAGAGCTCCGTGACCATCTGGTGACCCAGGACTCCCAGGTCCCCGGTGAGCACCAGGTCGTAGTCCGCCGGAGTGGTGCCGGTGGAGGTAAAGTGGGCCTGGAGGGTGTCAAAGGCCGCCGGGGCCATGGCGGCGCCCATGTTGTTGGCGTCGGTGACTCCCAGGTCCACGATCCGCCCACAGGTGACGGCGGTGACAGCCAGAGGGGTCTTCTCCGCACCCAGCAGGCAGCAGCCGGAGGCGGTGGCGGTCCACTGGGCGGTGGGGGTACGCTGGCTGCCGTAGGGCACCGGCATGCGGTACTGCCGCTCGGCGGTGCAGAAGTGGCTGGAGGTCATGGCCCCTACCCGCCGGGCAAACCCTCCGGACACCAGCAGTGACCCCAGGGCCAGGGATTCCCCCATGGTGGAGCAGGCGCCGTAGAGGCCGAAGAAGGGGATGCGGAAGGACCGAAGGCCAAAGGAGGTGCCGATGCACTGGTTGAGAAGGTCTCCGGCCAGCACGAAATTCAGGTCCTCCGGCTGGAGCCCCGCCTTTTCCAGGGCCAGGGTCAGCGCAGTTTTCTGCATGGTGCTCTCCGCCTTCTCCCAGGTTTTCTCCCCGAAAAAGCTGTCCTCGCAGAGGTGGTCGAACCAAGGAGCCAAAGGTCCCAGGCTCTCCTGCCGCCCGCCCACGGCGGCATGGGATTGGATATAGGCGGGCCGCGTGAGGGTGATGGTGCGGCCGGCGGGCGGGGTGTTCAAGGGCGTCGCCTCCCGTATCAGAAAAAATTCCGCATATCATGGCGGTATAGCTCTAGTATGGCCCGATGGTGCAAAAAACATAAGAAAGTTTTTGAAAAAATTCCTGAGAGGAAGGGAACAACCGGCGCGTCTTTACGTCTGTAGCAGTGGAAAGAAACGATAGGTAAGGAGGAAAACAAAATGGAAAAGTTATTGGTACTGGCACTGCTTCTGGCGCTGCTGCTCACCGGATGCGGCGGTGGTGACAGCAGCGGCCGGACAGAGAATGATGTCTCCGGACAGAAGGTGACGGGACAGGCGGCCACGGGACAGACTGCCGGAGATGTGGCAGCCCAGGCACAGGAGGATGAATGGGGCCTGGCCCTGGCGGCGGAGGACGTATCACCCACCGGGCTGACGCTGCGCTTTGTCCAGCGGGACGGCGCGCCTACCGGCGAGTTGGAGACCGGCAGCCCCTTCTGGCTGGAAAAGGAGCAGGACGGCACCTGGGTGGAGGTGGAACCTCTGATCGAGGACATGGCCTGGGATATGATGGCCTATGTCATCAATATGGATGGCGATACGGAGCTGGAGCAGAGCTGGTCCGCTCTCTACGGGGAACTGACCCCGGGCAGCTACCGGCTGGGGAAAACGGTGATGGATTTCCGGGGTACCGGAGACTACGACCAGCGGGATTACTACGCTTACTTTACCGTGGAATAAGGGAAAACAAGCCCCGTCCGGATTTTTCGCCGGACGGGGTAAAAATTTGTATTCAGGACTGGAAAACAGCACCAGAGTATCGTATAATAAAAAGAATGCTTTGACCAAGGAGGACCTTTCCATGGCGGAAGAGAAACGAGCCCTGGGTTATATCTGTCCCGAGTGCGGCAAGAGCGTGTACGGTGAGCGCACCGCCTTTGCCCTCAGTGCTGCGGCGGTGGGCCTGGTGTGCGACTGCGGCCGCAGCGAGCTGAAAGCGGAGAGCGACGGGCAGGTGTTTCGCGTGACGGTGCCCTGCGGCGTATGCGGCGGCGAGCACCGGGCGGAGGTGCCTGTTTCCCAGGTGATGGAGGGAGAGGGCGTGGGCCTTGCCTGCCCTGCTACCCGGCAGCTGTGCTGCTACATCGGTGAGCCCTACCGGGTCCAGCGGGCTCTGGGGGATCTGGAGGTAGCGATGCAGAAGAAAAAGGACGCCGGAGAGGAGCCCTTTGTAGACAGCGTCATCATGTACGAGGTCCTCTCAGAGCTGCGGGATATGATGGCCCGGGGAGGGATCTCCTGCGCCTGCGGCAGTAAGAACTGTGCCATCGAGGTCCACGGCGCGGCGGTAGACCTGGTGTGCCGGTCCTGCGGGGGAAAGCTCCGCATCCCTGCCGCCACTGATGAGGATCTGGACCGGCTGTGCTGCCACTACACCCTCACCATTAAGGGGCAGAAATAGTATGCTGATCGCCTGTTTTGTGTTGTTCCTGGCCATGGTGGCCGGGTGCCTGGTCACGGGCCTCTCGGTGGCCTGGGCGCTGCTGGGGGGACTGGTGCTGTTCTGGCTGCTGGGTCTGCGCCAGGGTTTTACCCACCGGCAGCTGTGGGAGATGGCCTGGAAAAAGTGCCGGAAATCCCTGATCGTAGTGGAAGTGATCTTCCTCATCGGCATTATCACCGGTGTGTGGCGGGTAGGAGGCACCATTGCCTACTGCATCGTCATGGGCGTGGAGCTGGTGACGCCGGGGCTGTTCCTAGTGGTGGCGTTCCTCCTGTGCGTGGCATTGAGCTATGTGCTGGGCACCTCCTATGGGGTCAGCAGCACCATGGGGGTGATCCTTATGGCTCTGGCCCGGTCCGGCGGTGTGGACCCTGCTCTGGCGGCGGGTGTGATCCTCTCCGGCGTCTACTTCGGGGACCGGTGCAGTCCCGCCTCCTCGGCGGCCAGCCTGGTGGCGGCGGTGACGGACACGGACCTTTATCGGAATGTTCGCCAGATGCTGCGTACGGCCCTCCTCCCCACCCTTTTGACCCTGGGCATCTATGTGGTGCTATCCCTGCGCAATCCCCTGGCCCGGATGGACCAGTCGGTGCTTTCTGCTCTGGAGGGGAACTTCTCCATTACCTGGCTGGCCCTGCTGCCGGCGGCGGTGATGTTCCTGCTGCCTCTGTTTAAGGTGCCTATCAAGCTGGCCATGCTGGGCAGCATCGCCGTGGCGGCGGTGCTGGCGATGGCGGTCCAGGGCTTCAGCCTCTGGGAGGTGCTGTCGGCTGCCTGGGGCGGCTACCACCCGGCAGACCCGGCGCTGAATGCCGTGCTGGGCGGCGGCGGCATCACCAGCATGATGGTCAGCTATGTCATCGTCATCCTCACCGGCCTGTACTCCGGCATCCTGGAGGGCACCGGCGATCTGGAGCCCATGCAGCAGAAGGCGGAGGCTCTGGCGGGAAAGATCGGCGCCTTCCCTGCTATGATCGTGGTGTCTACCCTCACGGCCATGGTGCTGTGCAACCAGGCGGTGACCAGTATCCTCTCCGAGCAGCTGCTGCGCCGCTGCTATGACGACCGGGAGGAGCTGGCTATGGATATCGAGAACTCCGGTATCCTGATCGCCGGCCTGATCCCCTGGTCCATTGCCTGCAGCATCCCCCTGGCCATGCTGGGTGCGGACAGCAGCGCGCTGCTCTATGCCCTGCTGTTGTGGCTGATCCCCATCTGCTACCTGTTTACCAAGCGATTCTTCTATCCCCGGAGGGCGCAGGAGAACTGAGCGCCCCCGCCCATACCCCCATGGGGGGACACGAGGCGGAATCTGCTGATCATGGAGGTCTGTATGATCCGATTACTGGCCCGGAAGCTGATCCGGGACTACAATAATGTAGCCGATCCCGCTGTGCGGCGGGCTTACGGTATACTCTGCGGCGCGGTAGGCATCGGCCTGAACCTGCTGCTGTTTGCCGGGAAGTTCCTGGCAGGGCTGCTCAGCGGCTCCATCGCCATTACTGCCGACGCTTTCAACAACCTGTCCGATGCGGGCTCCTCGGTGGTGACCCTTCTGGGGTTCAAGCTGGCAGCCCAGAAGCCCGACAGCCACCACCCCTTCGGCCACGGCCGTATGGAGTATGTCTCCGGCCTGGTGGTGTCCATGGTGATACTGCTCATGGGCGTGGAGCTGGGTAAAACCTCTATCGAGAAGATCCTTCACCCGGAGGAAGTTACCTTCAGCCCGGTGGTGGTGGGGATCCTGATCGCCTCCATTGCTGTCAAGCTGTATATGGCCGCCTATAACCGCGCGGTGTCCAAGAAGATCGACTCCGCTGCCATGGCCGCCACCGCCACCGACAGCCTCAGCGACTGTCTGGCCACAACGGCGGTGCTGCTGAGCACCCTGGCCGGCCACTTCTGGCATGTGTACATCGATGGTTGGTGCGGCGCTGCCGTGGCCTGCTTCATCCTGTGGGCGGGCATCAACGCCGCCCGGGAGACCATCAACCCCCTGCTGGGCCAGCCGCCCTCTCCGGAGTTTGTCCGGGAGGTCCAGGACCTGGTGCTCTCCCATCCGGAGATCATCGGCATTCACGATCTGATCGTCCACGACTACGGTCCGGGACGGCGGATCTTGTCCCTCCATGCGGAGGTGCCTGCCAGCGGGGATATCCTGGCTCTCCACGACGTGGTGGATACGGCGGAGCGGGAGCTGGCCACCACCCTGGGCTGTGTGGCTACCATCCACATGGACCCGGTGGTGATGGATGACGGTTTGACAGCGGAGACCCGGGAGCGGGTGGCGGCTCTGGCCCGGATCATTGACCCGGGCATCACCATCCACGACTTCCGCATGGTCACCGGTCCCACCCACACCAATGTGATTTTCGATGTGGTGGTCCCCTTCAACTGCCCTCTTACCGACCACGATGTGGCCGACCGCATTCGTACGGCAGTTCGTACCCTGGACGGCAACTACTACGCTGTGGTGGAAGTAGAGAAGAGCTATATCTGAAGATAACAAAAGAACCGGCCTCCGGAAATTCCTCCGGAGGCCGGTTCTTTTGCTGTCCAGACGGGCAGAATCAATGGTGATGTCCGAAAATAAGGGCAAGGCCCAGCAGGAGGCCCAGCATGGTGGCAAGGCCCGAGAGTTTGTGCTGCCACAGGTGCTCGGATTCCGGCAGCAGCTCTCCGAAGATGACGTACAGCATGGCGCCGGCGGCAAAGCTCAGGGAGATACACAGCAGGGTGGGGTTCATGGTACCCAGGGAGTAACCCAGCATGGCGCCCACAATGGTGGGGATACCGCTGACGGCGGCCACGCCGATGGCGGCGACGGGCCGGGAGCCGCTGGAGAGGAGAGGCGCCGCGATGGACATGCCCTCCGGCAGGTTGTGCAGGCCGATGATCAGGGCCGCCAGGATACCGCCGCTGCTGGCAGCCTGGGCGGCTCCGGCAAAGGTGGCGCCGATGGCCATACCCACCGGCATGTTGTGCAGGGCCACTGCCGCCGCCAGTACCAGCCCCGCGGTGTGGAGGGTGTGGTGGCCGCAGGCGCACATCTCCTGATGGGGGTCGAGGTGGTCCTCGTGGGCCTCGTGATGGTCATGGTCATGGTCGTGGCCGTGATGGCCGTGGTGGTCGTGGCCGCCGTGGCTGTGGCTGTGGTGGGCCTGCTTGTCGATCCAGCAGTTGAGGAGGTAGGTGCAGAAGTAGCCGATGAGGATCCAGGCGATGACAGGGAAAATGGAGGCATCCTCGGTAGCGTCGGCAATGAGGTCAAAGCACACTACGCTGAACATCACCCCGGCGGTGAAGCGCAGCAAGAGACTGACAGAGCGCTCCGACGGGCTGTGGATGGCGGCAGCAAAGCCGCCTCCCAGGGCCAGCCCGCCCACGCCGGTGAGGGCGGTGATGAGAAAAATGGTCAAATATTCGTACATGGGAAATCTCCAATCCTAAAATCTCAACACATTAGTATACCGCAACCGGGAAAAAAGTCAATAAAAAGCGTCCTTATGTTAAAAAACCGGGCCATATTTCCCTTGCATACAGAGGCGGGATTCATTATAATATAGTGCGAAATCTTGAGGAGGCGAAGAGGATGGCGCTGTACCACAACATGACGGAAATGATCGGCGGGACGCCCTTGCTGGCGCTGGAACGGCTGGGTCCCAAGCGGGGCTGGCAGGCCCGGGTGCTGGCCAAGCTGGAGTATTTCAACCCGGCGGGCAGTGTGAAGGACCGGGCGGCCCTGGGGATGATCCAGGCGGCAGAGAAAGAGGGGCGGCTGCGCCCTGGCGCTGTCATCGTAGAGCCCACCAGCGGCAATACCGGTATCGGTCTTGCGGCCATTGCGGCGGTGCGGGGCTACCGGGTGATCCTCACCATGCCGGAGACCATGAGCCTGGAGCGGCGCAAGCTCCTTATGGCCTACGGTGCGGAAATCGTGCTGACCCCCGGTGACCAGGGCATGCAGGGGGCCATCGACCGGGCGGAGGAGATCCTTCGGGAGATCCCAGGCAGTATGCTGGCCGGTCAGTTTGACAACAGCGCCAACCCCGCCGCCCATTACGCCTCCACCGGTCCGGAGATCTGGCGGGACACGGAGGGAAAGGTGGATATCTTTGTGGCCGGAGTCGGCAGCGGCGGCACCGTCACCGGTGTGGGCCGCTATCTGAAGGAGCAGCGGCCCACCGTGCAGATCGTGGCGGCGGAGCCGGCAGAATCCCCGGTGCTCTCCGGCGGCAAGGCGGCGCCCCACGGTATCCAGGGCATCGGCGCCAACTTTGTCCCCGGCAACTTTGACCGGGACCTGGTGGACCAGGTCCTGACAGTGACCACCGAGGAATCCCTGGCTCTGGCCCGGGAGATCGCCCGGACGGAGGGCGTACTGGTGGGCATCTCCTCCGGTGCGGCTCTGGCGGCAGCGGAGAAACTGGCCCTGCTGCCGGAAAACCAGGGCAAGACCATTGTGGCCCTGCTGCCGGATACCGGCGAGCGATATTTAAGTACGGCGCTTTTCGACTGAGCGCCTGGTGATACGAAAGAGAGGACGAGAACCATGAGTGATGTGATGATTTCCGACGCGATCCGTTATGTGGGGGTGGATGACACCGCCATTGACCTGTTTGAGAGTCAGTACCCCGTGCCAAACGGTGTGTCCTACAACGCCTATGTGATCCTGGATGAGAAGGTGGCGGTGATGGACACTGTGGACCGCCGTTTTGCTGACGAGTGGATGGCCAACCTGGAGAAGGTCCTGGCCGGCCGCCGCCCGGACTACCTGGTGATCCACCACCTGGAGCCGGACCACGCCGGCAGCATCGGCCTTCTGGCGGAGAAGTACCCGGAGATGACCCTGGTGGCCAGCGCCAAGGCTCTGACCATGCTGGGCAAGTACTTTACCTGCACCAATCCCACCCAGGCCATGGCCGAGGGCAGCACCCTCTCCCTGGGACAGCATACTCTCACCTTCGTTATGGCCCCCATGGTCCACTGGCCGGAGGTGATGGTGAGCTATGAGTCCGCGGAAAAGACCCTTTTCTCCGCGGATGGCTTTGGTACCTTCGGAGCCCTGTGCCGTCAGCGGCCCTGGCTGGAGGAGGCCCGGCGCTACTACTACAACATCGTGGGCAAGTATGGCGCTCAGGTCCAGGCCCTGCTGAAGAAGGCAGCCTCCCTGGATATCCAGCGGATCTGCCCTCTCCACGGTCCGGTGCTGACGGAGGATCTGGGGAAATATATCACCTACTATGATCTCTGGAGCCGCTGGCAGGTGGAGGACGAGGACGGCGTGCTGGTGGCCTACGCCTCCATCCACGGCAACACCGCCCGGGCTGCCAAGCTCATGGCAGAGATCCTGACAGAGAAGGGCGCCAAGGTGACGGTCCGCGACCTCTGCCGGGAGGACCAGTCCCTGGCCGTGGAGGATGCCTTCCGCTGCCGGCGGATGGTGGCCATGGCTTCCACCTACGACGGCGGCATCTTCCCCGCCATGGAGCACTTCCTCAGCCACCTGCGGGACAAGACCTACCGCTGCCGGACGGTGGCCCTGGTGGAGAACGGCTCCTGGGCTCCTGCCGCCGGAAAGATCATGACCGCCGCCTTCCAGGCCATGAAGGACATCACCCTCTGCGAGAAGTATTACAGCCTCTGCGGCGCGGTGAAGGAGGCCGACAAGGCGGGTCTCGAGGCCCTGGCCGACGAGCTTCTCAGCAAGTAATCTGGGATAAGGGAGGACCAGACTGTGAAACTGGACCACTTTTCCTACCGCTGCGGGGTCATCGACTGCTTCAATGAGATGGTCCGTGCGGGCCTCAAGCCCATGGCTCTGGCTCACCCCTGTGATACCCCGGCGGAGCGGGACAGCTATCTCCCCTTCTGTCAGGAGATCTGCGGGAAATACGGCACGAAGTATTTTCCTGAGGATGCCATGCTCCTCACGGACCTCTTTCCCCTCTCCGCCAACCGGGGAAAGTACAACATCATCTTTTACCGGGATGAGACGGTCCGTCGGACCTATGAGGACCTGAAGGCGGAGAAGGCGGCTCTCCAGGCTGCCGGACAGTACCGGGGAGAGCCCCGCCGCCGTCTGGCCTGCCGGTTCGGAGCCCTGTTGGGCTACCCGGAGGCGGACTGCCTGCGGATGATCGGAGAGAACTCCGAGCGTGAGGTCGGAGACGAGAGCTGACAGAACCCAAAAGGCCGACAGGAAAGCTCCGGCGAGAAGTGACCTGCCGCCATACAGAACAACAGATGAAAAAGCGCGTCGTGTGTTACGGCGCGCTTTTTCCTTTTTCACAGCACTTACTGCCTCTTCACGGGGATTTTACAATGGGGCCGTGGACAAAGGGACCGCCCTATGGTACACTGGGGAAAACTGGCGGCGTATGCCCGGGAAAGGAGAGGATGCTGTGGCAGAACTGAAGGAGAAACGGCTGTTCCTGCTGGATATGGACGGCACCATCTACCTGGATAACGACCTGTTTCCGGGGACCATCCCCTTTCTCCGCTGGGTGCGGGAGACAGGAGGGACCTACCTCTTTCTTACCAATAACTCCTCCCGATCCGCCCAGGCCTATGTGGAAAAGCTGGAGCGGCTGGGCATCGGAGCGGTGAAAACGGACTTTCTTACCAGCGTGGATGCCCTGATTGCCGACCTGCAGGCGGGGCCGAAGCGAAAGCTGTGCTACGTCTTCGGTACCGAGAGCTTCCGGGCCCAGCTTCGGGAGGCGGGGGTCTCCGTGACGGACCGCCTGGAGGAGGACATCGACTGTCTCCTCATCGGTTTTGATACGGAGCTGACCTTTCAGAAGCTGGAGGATGCCTGCATCCTCCTGAACCGGGGGGTGGACTTTATCGCCACCAACCCCGACTGGGTCTGCCCCACCTGGTATGGTTCCGTGCCGGACTGCGGCAGCGTCTGCGAGATGCTGTACCGGGCCACAAAACGGCGGCCGCGGGTCATCGGAAAGCCCCAGCGGGCCATGGTGGATCTGGCTTTGCGCCGTACAGGCCTCCCGCCGGAGGCGGCTCTGGTGGTGGGAGACCGGCTGTATACCGACATCGCCTGCGGTGTGAACGCCGGTGTGGATTCCGCCTTCGTCCTCTCCGGGGAGGGTACTCTCGCCGACCTGGAGGCAAGCCAGGTGAAGCCCACCTGGGTATTTGACGACATTGCCGCCCTGCACCGGGCGCTGCGGGAGGAGGGAAACCATGGACAGCACCGTTGACGCCGTCCGGGGCTATTACGACGAAAATGCACAGCTGGAGTGGGACCGCCTGGAGAAGCACCCCTTTGAGTTCATCTTCACCACGGGGATGATGGAGCGGTATATCCGTCCCGGGGACAGCGTACTGGACATCGGCGGCGGCCCGGGGCGCTACAGCATCCACTATGCCAAAATGGGCTGCCGGGTAGTGCTGGCGGAGCTCTCCAGCGGCAATGTGGCCCTGGCCCGGGAAAAAACGGCGGAGGCCGGGGTGGCGATAGAGACCCACGTGTGTGACTGCCTGGAGCTGGAACGGCTGGATCTGGGGCAGTTTGACCATGTGTTTTTGATGGGGCCTCTGTACCACCTCCAGCGGGAGGAGGACCGCGTCCGGGCGGTGGAAGTGGCGCTGCGGCACCTGAAGCCCGGCGGGATGCTGTATGTGTCCTTCATCCTGACCTTTGCCGGGATCATCTACGACCTGCAGAACGAGGGCTATGTAGTGGAGGATCTGAAAAATCCCTTGGCCATGAAACTGGTGGAGGCAGTGGATCGGGGAGAGGACTACTGCGGTCCCGGGTTTACGGAAGTCTACTTCTACCACCAGCGCAACATCCTGCCCTTTATGGAGCGCTTCCCCCTGGAGAAGCGGCACCTCTTTGGCCAAGAGGGCATCCTGGCCCCCAACTACCGGGAGATCCTGTCCCGGAGCCCGGAGGAGTTTCAGGCTTGGCTCACGGTGGCCCGGCGGTATCTGGAGGTGCCGGAGCTGCTGTCCTATTCTGAGCACGCCATGTATATCGGCAGGAAGCTGCCGTAACAGAAAATGACGAGGGAGAAAACATATGAAGCTGAATAACAAGCGGACGGTCCTGGTAGGCCTGGCCTTTCTGTCCATCTGTGCTTTCTGGCAGATGTACGACAACGTGGTGCCCCTGATCCTCACCAACACCTTCCACATGAACGAGTCCGTGTCCGGCGCCATTATGGCCGCCGACAATATCCTGGCTCTGTTCCTGCTGCCCTTCTTCGGCGGGCTGTCAGACAGACTGACCACCCGCTTGGGCCGGCGCACCCCCTTCATTCTGGGGGGCACGGCGGCGGCAGTGGTGCTGATGAACCTGCTGCCTCTGCTGGATAACCGATATGCGGCGGTAGGGGATACCCTGGCCCTGGGGGCATTTGTGGTGGTGCTGGGCCTTTTGCTGATCGCTATGGGGACCTATCGTTCTCCGGCAGTGGCCCTGATGCCCGATGTGACCCCCAAGCCCCTGCGCAGCAAAGCCAATGCCATTATCAACCTCATGGGTGCCGTAGGCGGCATGATCTATCTGGCCATCGCGGCAGTGCTCTATCCCAACAGCAAGGTGGAGGGGCTCAGCCATGTGAACTACCAGCCTTTGTTCCTGGTGGTCAGTGTCATCATGGTGGCAGCGGTAGCAGTGATGTATTTCACCATCCGGGAACCCAAGCTCTATGCGGAAAACCAGGCCTATGAGGCGGCCCATCCGGAGCTGAACCTGGCCCAGGATGACGGCAGCGGCCACGAGGTGCTGCCCGCTCCCGTGAAGCGGAGCCTGGGGTTCATTCTGGCCTCCATTGCCCTTTGGTTCATCGGCTATAACGGTGTCACCACCTGGTTTACCACCTATGTCAGCCAGGTCATGGGAGAGGGCCTGGGCGGGGCCTCCACCTGCCTGCTGGTAGCTACCGGCGGCGCCATCGTCTCCTACATCCCTGTAGGCGAGGTGGCTTCCCGGGTAGGCCGGAAAAAGACCATCCAGGCAGGGGCCATCCTGCTGGCTGCCTGCTTTATGGCCGGCTATTTCCTGACGACCATGTACCGGGAGATCAATGCCATCATGTATGTGGTGTTCGTGCTGGTGGGACTGGCCTGGGCCGCCATCAATGTCAACTCCCTGCCCATGGTGGTGGAGATGTGCAAGGGCAGTGATGTGGGCAAATTTACCGGCTATTACTATACCGCCTCCATGCTGGCCCAGGTCATCACTCCGGTGGTGGCAGGTACCCTCATGCGGCAGATCGGATACTTTATCCTCTTCCCCTATGCAGCCTTCTTCGTGGCACTGAGCTTCATCACCATGTGCTTTGTCCGCCACGGTGACTGCAAGGCCGCGGCCAAGCGGGGACTGGAGGCTTTTGAGGATATGGACGACTGAGAAAGGAAGGATACGAGATGAAGAAGATTCCACGGGGCGTGGTGGGCGCTGTGGCAGTAGGTGCTGCCGCTGCCGCCGGCTGGTGCGCGATGCTGCGGCCCCGGCGGAACCAACCGGGCTGGGAGAAGCTTCAGGGGGTACGCTATGCCCACCGGGGCCTTCACGATGCCGGGGCGGGTATACCGGAAAATTCCATGGCGGCCTTCCGTCTGGCGGTGGAGCATGGCTTCGGTGCGGAGCTGGATGTCCACCTGATGGCTGACGGGAATCTGGCGGTAGTCCATGACAGCGATCTCACCCGGGTATGCGGGAAGAAAGCGCTGATAGAGGACCTGACGGCGGGAGACCTGGGAGAATATCCTCTTCAGGGAACGGCGGAGATCATTCCTCTGCTGGAGGAGGTCCTGGCCGTTTTTGAGGGGAAAGCGCCGCTCATTATTGAGCTGAAAGCGGAGAAGGGAAACGCCAACGATCTGACGGACCGGGTAATGGAGGTCCTGGCGGACTATCGGGGCGTGTACTGCATCGAATCCTTCCATCCTGCGGTGCTGCTGCGGCTGGAGAAACGCTATCCTGAAGTGCTGCGGGGCCAGCTTTCCCAGAATTTCTTCCGGGGCAGTGAGACGGGACTTCTCTCCTGGCCGTCGTCGGTGGTGATGACCTATCTTCTCTCCACTTCCCTGACCCGGCCGGATTTTATCGCCTACCACTACACAGACCGGAACTGCCCCAGCCTCAAGCTGATGAAGAAGCTGTATGGCGTCCACGAAGTGGCCTGGACCGTCCGGGACCCCTCGGATCTGGAGGCCCTGGAAGCGGAGGGTGTTACTGTGATTTTTGAGGGCTTCGTGCCCTGATTGGGGAGAGAGAAACCAAACAGCCGGGAGACGGATAAGAGATTCCGTCTCCCGGCTGTTGTTTTACAGCTAGGTCAGCTGTTGCGGCGGCTGATGGGGTGCCGCAGCAGGATACGGCTGAGGGCCTTCCCATTGAAGGGGTAGAGGGGGTAGAGGTATCCTTTCCCCAGAATTGGCTTGGTAGTGACCAACAGAACCAGGAAGAGCAGAATTCCCGCCACCAGGCCCCACACGTCGAAGGCGGCGATGAGCAGCAGGATCACCATCCGCATCAGCTTGAGAGCATACCCCAGCTCAAAGCTGGGCTGGGCGAAGTTGGCAATGGCCACGAAGGCCATGTATACCAGCACCTCCGGCACCAGCCACCGGGCCTGGACAGCAAATTCTCCCAGGATCAGGGCTCCCAGCATACTGAAGGAGCTGCTCAGGGCGTCGGGGGTGTTCAAAGAGGCCAGCTTCAGAAGGTCCACCACAAACTCCAACAGCAGCATCTGTACCAGCAGCGGTACGCTTCCCTCCTCCTCCGGGGCTACGAAACGCAGGAACTCCGGGGCTTGGGAGGGGTCCTTTACCAGAAGGTACCACAGCGGTGTGATGAAGAGGGACAGCAGCATCACCGCGATGCGGAGATACCGGAGGTAGGTGCCGACGAGGGGCGGGAAGTAGTAATCGTTGGCCTCCTCCATGAAGTCAAAGAAGTGGGTGGGCAGCAGCATTACCGACGGCGAGTTGTCCACCAGCAGGACGATATTTCCCTCCATGACGCAGGCGGTGGCGGAGTCAGGCCGCTCGGTGTAGCGGACCTTGGGAAAGGGGTTGTACCACTGGGGGGCCATCATGGCTTCGGCGATACTCTCCTGGCTCATGGCGGTGGAGTTGATGTCGATGGCAGCCAGTTTTCGCCGCAGGGTCTCCAGTTCCTCCTGATCCACTTTATTTTCCAGATAGGCCAGCACCACGTCAGTTTTGCTGCGGCTGCCCACCTTGTGGCTCTCCAGTGTCAGATTGGTGTCCCGGATACGGCGGCGGAGGAGAGCGGTGTTCTGCACCAGGGTTTCCGTAAAGCCGTCGTGACTGCCTCGGAGGACCTTGCCGTCAGAGGGCTCGGATACCGCCCGGCAGGGATAACCCTTGGCGTCGATGAGGGCACAGTGGTCAAATCCATCCACCAGCAGCACGGTTTTGCCCAGGAAGGCGCCGGTAAGAATGGCGTCCACCTGGTTTTCACAGTTCACCTCGCAGAAGGTGATGCACCGGTCGATAAAATCCTGCATATCCCGGGCCTCCTCTCCCAGCTGGGCCCCCCGGCCCAGCAGGAAGGAGCAGATCCGCTCGATGACGCCGTCGTCGCCATAGCCATCAATGACATAAAGGCGGCCCCGGCGGCTGCCGATCCACAGGTCCCGGGAGATCACGTCATAGCTGCGCCCTACGCCCAGAAGGCTGTCTAATACCGATTGATTTTCGCTGAGCTTATCCGTAAGCTGATCCATATCATGTCCTCCTGTGGGTATTTGGGGATAGTATGCCCTGCAGGAAGGGACTTATGCTGGCAATGGACCGTGGCGGCGGACAGCTTGCTTTTTTTTGTCCGCCGGGTATAATGAAAGGTGATCCAAAAGAAAAGGAGGCGGCCAATGGAGACAAAAAAGTGGGAAGCACTGTTTACCGCAGTGGAGCTGGGCAGTTTCACCCGGGCGGCGGAAAAGCTGGGGTGTACCCAGTCGGGATTGACCCATATGATGAACAGCCTGGAAAATGAAGTGGGCTTTCCGCTGCTGGTCCGGGACCGGTATGGTGTTCGCCTGACCCCCGCAGGGGAGCAGCTGGCGCCCGCTGCAAAGGAGCTGCTGCAGGCGGGCCGCCGCCTGGAGGGAGAGATCGCCGCTCAGAGCAGCCGCAAAAGGGAGAATATCCGGGTGGCGGCCTATTCCAGTATCTGCATGCACTGGCTGCCCACCATTGTGCAGCAGTTTCGCTGGGCGTTTCCCGATGTATCGGTGGATATCCGCATGGGCAGTGTGGAGGAGATGTACCGCTGGCTCCAGGATGATAAGGTGGACCTGAGTTTTGCCAGCCGCCAGGATCGGGGCAGCTATGACTGGGTCCCCCTGTGGGACGACCCCCTGCTGGCGATCCTGCCTATGGATTACCCGGCGGAGGGGATGAAGCGTTTCCCGGTGACGGAATTTGGCGGGAAAGAATTTCTGATGCCCTCTCTGGGCTTTGATCTGGATATCATGCGGGTCTTTGAGGATCAGGCGGTCCGGCCGGATATCAAGGACACCCAGGTGGAGGACGCTGCTATTTTGTCCATGGTGGAACACGGCTTAGGGTTCAGCATCCTGTCGGAGCTGGTGCTCCAGGGCCGCCGGGACAATGTCCGCAGCCTGCCGCTGGACCCGCCGGCCTGCCGGCGAATCGGCATTGCCGTGCCGTCTCTGGAGGAGGCGACGCCTATTATCCGGAAGTTTATCGACTACTCCCGGCGTATCGTAACGGAGCTGCACCAGTAGCTGAGAGATCCGAGAATAAACAAGAGGAAGGCTCAAAGAGCCTTCCTCTTGTTTATTGATAGCAGGGATCATTCCACCGTCTCTCCTCCGGCAAAGCGGATGGCCTCCAGGGCCAGCTCCAGGGTGGGATCGGTGAAGGGATATGTCAGATGATAGAGCCGGGCTGCCAGAGGCAGCTCCGTGCAGCCCAGGATCAATGTTTGGGCGCCCCGGTGCAGCAGCTCTTCCATGGCATGCCGGGCGGCGGACGGGTCATAGCTGAAATCCCCGGCTTTGACGCCCTGGTAGGTCATGTCCATGATGGCTTTCTGCCCTTCCTGGTCCGGAGTCAGTATTTCAATGCCGGTACCGGCAAAGGTGCGCTGGTAAATGCCGGTCTGGACGGTACCATCCGTCGCCAACAGTCCTGCGGTGGTGATGCCCTGCCTCTGGAGGGCCTGGGCTGTCAGACGGATCATGTGGAGGACGGGGACCTCCACCGCGCCGGCTACCGCGTCGTAAAAATTGTGGGCGGTGTTGCAGGGCATGACCAGTACCTGAGCTCCCATTTTTTCCAGTGATGTGGCGCTGGCTATCAGCTGGGGGACAGGGTCCTCTCCGCCGTGGAGCAGGGCTGCCGTCCGGTCGGGAATGTTAGTATTGCTGTCAATGAGGACCCGCAGATGATCCTGATCCTGCTGGGCTTTCGTATGCAGGGTGATCTTTTCAAACAGGTCCACAGTGGCCAGGGGGCCCATACCGCCGATGATCCCTATGATTTTCTTGGCCATACTGGTCGCCTCCTTTGCCCGTATAGTCTACCACAGGGGATGGGGAGACGCAAGGGCGAAAACAATGGGGAAAGAAGCACCACGGTCCCGCTGTACACGCCCCTTCCGTCAGCTTTTAATGCAGTACCTTTGCCAGAATCATCAGAACCCACAAGTGGGCAGGATACACCACATAAAACAGCCATTTGGATACGTTGCTGTTAACGCCGCGTTGTCCAGAGTATAGATAGATGGGGAGAATAACAGCTATTATGGCCCACTCACTGTCAAAACATAATGTTGAAAACAGGGATATTCCGGTGCCGCCCGAATAGTAGGACAGGCAGGCTTTGATAAGCAGCAGTACAGACCACGCGATTACGCCGGCATAGGCAAAATTTTTCCTGTTGTAGCCGAAGTAAAAGACGAACAGCAACGGCAAAAGGTAGAAGGAACCTTCACAAAATGGCAGAGATATCAGGGATAAGATCAGGATCCCCAGAATAGAAGAATACTTTTTTGCTCCCTTGTTGACTGTGGCTGTTTGCAGCAGCTTCAGGATGAGCAGATAGACGGATAATGTGAGGAAGATATTATTTCCTTGCTGCAGCGCGTAAAAATCCATTTCGCCTGTGGCGTAGTTTACGGAGTGGAACATATAGTTGATCACCATATTTCCCGCCAGCATGATACATGCGAAAGTGAAAATTCTTTGAAAATATTTTTTCCAATTCCGTGTGTGATAGAATCCCTCTACCAGGAAATAGACAAACAGTGGTGCAACAAAGCGCGGCAGTAAGCTGATCCACTCCGGGCCGATTCTCAGATAGGAATGGATATGGTCAACGACCATGAACACCATTGCTATGATTTTCAATGTAAATTCAGTACAACAAAAACTTCTTTTCATAAAGACCCCTTTCTTTTCGCGCAGTTTCCCATTCTATTAAAATACATCTGCACCGTCAAGGAAGAAAGCTTTAAGAATCTTGGAAGAAATTTAAAATATTACCCCGGAAACAGGTGAACGCAACTCCGGCAAAGCGCAAAAAAGGCGGCCCCACGGGAGGCCGCCCTGCAGGATAAAGTCGTTTTTCCAAATCATTTTCTCTGCAGCCGCTTCAGCAGCCGCAGCTTCAGCGCGTGAAACCGGGCCAGGCGGCCGCTGGTGTACAGAATACCCACCAGCATCATCCCATAGGCAAAGCCCAGGGCGCAGCTGGCTGCCGGCTCCCAACCGGCCGGCATGCCTGATGCACACCACACCAGGTAGAGGGTAAAGAGCACGGTCCCGATGATAAACAGTACACACATCCGCCGGGCAAATTTCTGCTTCTCATGGTTGCTGTAGTCCGCCACTTTTACCACGGTCTCCTCCAGTTCCTTGTTCATTCTGGTATCCATCCTTTCTCCGTCCAGCAGCTCCCGGAGCTCTACCTTGTGGTAGTCCGCCAGAGACATCAGGAGATCCAGATCCGGCAGGTTGCTCCCGGTCTCCCACCGGGATACCGTCCGGCTGGAAACCCCTAGGATCTCCGCCAGCTGCTCCTGGGTAACATTCTTTTCCTTTCGCAGCTCTTTCAGAAAGCTGCCGATTTTTTTCTGATCCACTGTGGTTCCTCCCTTCGATGAAAAGATTACCCCATGTCGGGACCAGAGAACAGGACACAGAGCGGGAATGGACAGGAAATGTTTACCTGACACATGGTGTCCGGCCATAAAATCCCTACATAAAAAGGAAAACGGCTGCCAGACAGGAAAGACGAACCGGTTAAATGACAAAATAAGGTGGCCTTGGGGGCCGCCTTATTCGATGTGCAGATCCAGTGCTTTATTCATCGCTGCCGTTATGGTCCAATCTTCTCAAGATAAAAGCGCCCATGACAGCTATGGCAATAACAGAACCACCGTCAGGCCAATTCATGGTTTCCACCAAAATGGCCGCGCCAAGATAGCCGGCAATAATGGTTACAATAGCTGCTATGAATTCCAACCTGAGTTTCATGTGCGACTTCCTCCGACAGAAACTGGTTATGTGCTCTGGGAAAAATAGGCCCGGGCCTCATCCGCATCCCGGATGATCTGCTGCCGGAGGGCCTCCAGGTCGTCAAAGCGGTGCTCCGGCCGCAGCATTTTCAGAAACTCCACCCGGCAGACTTCACCGTAGAGACCCAGCTTTTCGTCCAGCAGATGGCTCTCCACCGTTACGCTGCCGTTCTCATCCACCGTGGGCCGGACGCCCACATTGGTGACAGCGGGGAATACCTGGCCGTCCACCGTCACCCGGGCGGTATAGACGCCGTAAGCGGGAACCAGATGGCCCGCCGAAGGGATCAGGTTCACGGTGGGAGCGCCCAGCCGGGACCCCAGGCCCTTGCCATGGCGGACCGTGCCGGTGAGGGAGTAGGGACGGCCCAGGAAGCGGCGGGCCTCCTCCACATTTCCCTGTTCCAGCAGACCGCGGATGTGGGTGGAGCTGACAGTGACGCCGTCCAGGGTGACGGCGGGAATGATGTCGCAGCCGATACCCAGCTGTTCAGCCTTTCGGGCCAGCAGGGTAGGGGTTCCGGTGTTTTTGTGACCGAAGCGGAAGCTGTGGCCGGCCACCAGCCACCCGGCCCGGTACCGCTGAGCCAGCATGAGGATAAAATCCACCCAGGGCATGGTCATCATCTCCTGGTCAAAGGGAGCGACAATGACCTCTTCAATGCCGAACAGTTCCCGTACCGCCTGGCGGCGCTCCTCCGGCGTGGTGAGCAGCGGCACCGGCGTACCGGTAACGAACTCCCGGGGAGAGCGGTCGAAGGTAAATACGGCAGGCGTGAATCCCTTTTCCTTGGCTCGCTCCACCGCACGACGCAGCAGGGCCTGATGACCCAGATGAATACCATCAAAAAAGCCCAGGGCGATGACTTTTCTGTTTTCTTTGTCCATGGGAGGACCCTCCAAGCAGCAAAATAAGAAAGCAGCGGCTCAGCTGCCGAAAAAGTTCTTGACGGAGACCAGATATCCTTTCTGATACCGGCTCAGGCACAGGAAATCTCCCTCCTGGCTGTATACCCGATAGAGGGCCTCCTCTTCCAGCCCCCGGACGGGAACAGGATTCCCGTTGCGGCAGAGCTTTTCCTGCCGGGGAGAGGAGAGAGTGACCGGGGCATAGGAGCGGAAAAAACTGTCCGTGGGCAGCAGCAGAGCCTCCCGGCTCTCCTCCGCCTGCTCCAGGGTCACTGCCTCTGTCAGAGTGAACCCGGCGGCCATGGTCCGCCGGAGGCTGTACATACAGCCGCCGCAGCCCAGAGCCTCACCGATATCATGGCAGAGGGTGCGGACATAGGTGCCCTTGGAGCAGCGTACCCGCAGGAGGTAGTCCCGCTCCCCCGTTTGCTCCAGCAGTTCCAAAGCGTGGATGGTGATGTGCCGGGGGTCCCGGTGGATCTCCTTCCCCGCCCGGGCCAGCTCATAGAGCTTTTTCCCGTCCCGCTTGATGGCGGAGAACATAGGGGGCACCTGAGCAATGGGCCCGGTAAAGGCGGGCAGTACCGCCTCCAGAGCTTCTCTGCCGGGGACGGCGGAGAATTCGTTCAGCACCTCGCCGGTAGTATCCTGGGTGTTGGTCACAAGGCCCAGCCGGAGCCCGGCGATATACTCCTTGTCCCCTTTCTCGGCAAACTCCACCGCCCGGGTGGCGCTGCCTACAAATACCGGCAGCACGCCGGTAGCCATGGGGTCCAATGTGCCGCCATGGCCGATGCGGCGCTCCTTCAGAATACCCCGGAGCTTGGCGCATACATCCATGCTGGTCCAGTCTGCCGGTTTGTCGATGATAATGATCCCGTTTGCCATAGATCCTCCCTGTAATGGAGTAGGTGTGATATCGCGGCGAGGGCCTCCGCCAAAGGTTGCTTTGACGGAGGCCCCTCGCTGTACATGGAGGGACGGTTTACTGCCCGTTCTCTCCGGAAGCAGCGGCATCGTTGTTGCCGGTGCTGTTGTTGCTGGTCGTATCATTACCGGTCGTGTCGTTGCCGGTGGTGTTGTCAGCAGCGTCATTGCCGGCGGTATCGTTGCTGCCGGTGCTGTTGTCGGATGTGGTGCCGTCGGTGTTACCGGCGTTTTCCGCATCCTCAGCTGCCGCCTTCTCATTGAGCCAGGTGGTATAGCTGACATACAGCGTGCCGGGCTCGATGGTATCCAGCTTGTCGCTGGCAGTCACCTCAGCCTCCTGCATGGCAAGCTGAAGCAGGGAATCCAGGTGATTTTGCGCCAGCGTCCGCTTCTGGTCGGGATCATCCGCAAGACCCTGGGTGAGATCCTTGCGCAGGATGATATGGTAGCCGTAAGTACTCTCCACGATACCGCTGATCTCGCCGGGGTTCAGGGAAGCCGCGGCGTCCTCAAACTCCGTTACCATAGTACCGGGGGCATAGATGTAGCCGTTGGGGTAGCTGTCCCGGCCGGGGTCCTCGCTGTACTCATCTGCCAGCTGGCTGAACAGCGCCTCTACGTCCTCGGCCTCCTGGAGCTGGGCCAGCAGGTCCTCGGCAGTGGCACGCTTGGCCTCGATCTCCTCCTCGGAGAGGGCCTCGCCGGTGGTGGTATCCTGGGTAGACAGCAGGATGTGATCGGCATAGATGGCGTACTGGTTGTAGTCCT
The DNA here is from genome assembly GCA_900549475.1 of uncultured Eubacteriales bacterium. Taxonomy (GTDB): domain Bacteria; phylum Bacillota; class Clostridia; order Oscillospirales; family Oscillospiraceae; genus Pelethomonas. Next base: position 17,136 of record UROF01000014.1, on the reverse strand, counting down.
CCGGAGCCAGGTACAGGGGACTTCCCTCCTCCAGCACCAGATCCGTCAGGCCTTCTACCAGGTAGGAAGCGGAAGAGAGACGGTTAAAGCTGTCCTCGCTGATACCCAGCTCCTCCAGGTAGGCCTGGAACTCCTCCTCGCCGCCCAATTCCTCGATAGCGGCTGCCCGGTTCTCCTCCAGGGACGCCTTGTCCTCGTCGGTCATCTCCACGCCATATTCCTTGGCCATATTCTCAATGGCGGCGTAGAGCTTGACAGAATTTTCCGCCTGCTCCCGGGCAAACTGGCCCACCGTGGTGCCTTCACTGAGTTCGGCATCCCAGTTGAGGGTGCCGTCCTCATTGAGCAGCTCGCCATAGACGCCGTAATAGTTGTAGGAGCTGAGGATCTGATAGTCGATGGTGTTGCAGTTATACGTCGTCCAATAGAAGTACAGTTCTGCGGGGATGGCGTTTCCATCCACCTCCATGACCGTCTCGTTGGGAGCGATGCCGGTGATCTCATAGTAGATGCCGGAGGGCTCCTCGTTGGCGCCGCAGCCGGCGCAGAGGAAGATCATGGTAAGCGCCAGCAGGGCGCAGATGGTTCTTTTCATGCACAGGTTCCTCACTTGTTTTCAGTTATTCCGCCCATGTTCCGGTGCTGGCTGCATCTCACTGCCGGGCCGAAAACACGTCACAACTTTATATTTTACCATGGCCTCAGGGCGGATGCAATCTATTTTTCTGACAGATGGGCGGGAAATAGGAACTTTCGTGGAGCGCAGGAGATATCAGGAATGCGCCCGATCCTGCTGGATCAGGAGTTTCAGTGCCTCCACGCCCACTCTGACGGCGGCGCTGGTATCCTCGCTCATGTTCTGATCCAGGCCGGCGGCCTCCCGCTCCTGGTTCCACACCACATGGAAGCAGCTGCCGCAGCGGACATGGAGCGCGGCGGCGACCACAAACAGAGCGGCGGATTCCATCTCACTGGCCTTGACGCCCAGGCGTTTCCAGGCCTCCCACTTGTTGAGCAGCTCATAGCTCACCGGCATCCGGGCGGGGCTGTGCTGGCCGTAGAAGCTGTCCTTGCACTGGACCACACCTGTGTGGCAGGTCTTGCCCATGGCTTTGGCGGCTTCTGCCAGGGCGGCGGTAATGCCGAAATCTGCTACAGCGGGGAACTCGATGGGGGCGTACTCCCGGCTGGTGCCTTCAAAGCGGATAGCGCCGGTAGCCACCACGATGTCGCCGGACTGCACCTCCAGGTCAATGCCGCCGCAGGTGCCCACCCGGATAAAGGTGTCGGCGCCGATGGCGGTCAGTTCCTCCATGGCGATAGCAGCGGAGGGACCGCCGATACCGGTGGAGCATACAGAGACCTTTTCCCCCAGGAGCGTGCCGGTATATACCGTATATTCCCGGTTCTGACTGACCAGGGAGGCATCGTCAAAAAGGGCGGCGATGGATGCGCACCGGCCCGGATCTCCCGGCAGGATACAGTACCGTCCTACATCGCCGGGGGCACAGTTGATATGGTATTGTTTTTCCAGCTGCTGCATAAATTCCTCCTGTTCTGCGATGCGACCACCGCTGTCCTGCCGCCTGCTGGAAGCAGACGTTGATTGACCGATTATTGGTAAAGAATAGTATGATTATAGCATGGGGAGGAGGGGATTTTCAAGCCGGGCCGGAGGAGACGGGGAAAGTTTTCCACCGGTCAAAGGTGGACTTTTCCAAGAAGCTGTGCTATAGTAGGTCTGTTGTTATTATGTCACCCGCGCTTATGGACAAGCAGAAAAGGAGATCCCAATGAAGAGAGCACTTTCCCTGATCCTGGCGGTGGCCCTGGTACTTGCTTTGGCCCCCGTCACCGCACTGGCCACCTCGGAAGCCTACGGCAACGAGGTCTGGCTGCAGGATACCGCCCTTCACGACGGTGTCACCCTCAGCGACAATATCTATTGGAGCACCTACTATTCTCAGCTGCGCCACGAGTATTACATTACCTATACCCCTGGCCAGCAGGTGATGGCGGTAGCGTCTTATGGCAACTCTGTCTGTGACCGGCTGACTGCCAGTACCGCCGTAAAGGAGTATGAAGCCCAGGGTTACCGGGTAGTAGGCTCCATCAACGGCGATTTTTATGACACTTCCACCGGCTATCCCCTGGGACTGCTGGTGTCCGGCGGAGAGATCCTGTCCGGTTCTTCCAACTATTACGCGGTAGGCTTCCGTTCCGACGGCTCCGCTGTCATGGGCAGTCCCCACCTTCAGATCACCCTGAACAGCCGGGGCCAGACCCTGTCTCTCGCGGCCATCAACAAGCCCCGGGTGGAAAACGGGGGCGTTACGATGCTGACCTATGATTACCGCAATGACCATACCACCGGCACCACCACCGCCGGCGTCAGTGTGGTGGCAACGATCCTTTCCGGCAGCGCCACCATCGGCGGCGAGATGATGCTGCGGGTGGACCAGGTAGTGGAGGACACCTCTGCGCTGGCCATCGGCGAGAACCAGGTGGTCCTTACCACCTCCCTGACAGGCTATACCCAGGGCCTCACCATGCTGCGTGCCATGGTGCCCGGCGAGACCTTTACCGTCAGCTTTACCGCCGATCCCCAGTGGATGGGCGTGACCGAGGCCATTGGCGGCCTGTACCTGCTGGTGGACAACGGCGTAGCCCAGAGCGGCTTCAGCGCGGGCAATGCCCCCCGTACCGCTATCGGCCTGAAGGCCACCGGTGAGGTGGTCCTGTACACAGTGGATGGCCGCCAGAGCGACTACAGCATGGGTTCCTCCCTGAACGTTCTGGCCCAGCGGATGGCGGAGCTGGGCTGTGTTACCGCCATCTGCCTGGACGGCGGCGGTTCCACCACCATGACCGCCTCCACTCCTGACAGCACTGTGACCCAGCTGATCAATTCCCCCAGTGACGGCAGCCAGCGGAAGGTAAGTAACCACCTCTTCCTCCTGGCCAGCGGTATGCCCACCAATATCCCCCACCATGTCTATCTCTCCGCAGATGCTCCGGTGGTCCTTGCCGGACATACCGTGGAGCTGACTGCCAATGTGGTGGACAGCGCCTATTTCCCCATGAGTGAACCTGTGACCCTCACCGCCTCCAACGGCCAGATCCAGGGCAATACGTTCATTGCTCCCGCCCAGGGCGGCGTGGTGACGGTCACTGCCACCTCTGCCAGCGGCTTGACGGCGTCGGTGGATATCCTGGCCATCGACAGCCCCGACAGCATGACGATACAGCGGGGCGGCTCCAATATTTCCTCCCTGACGCTGACGCCGGGGGCTACGGCGGAGCTGTCGGTATCTGTGATCTATAATCATATGGAACTGGAGACGGTACCTTCCGACTTTACCTGGAGCGTAGACCCGTCCCTGGGCACCATTGATCAGAACGGCGTCCTCCAGGCGGGCTTCACCGAGGGCAAGGGGTATATCACGGTGACCAAGGGTACCTCTACGGTGACGATCCCCCTGACCATTGACGGAAAATCTCCCTTTGTGGATACCGAGGGACACTGGGGCAGCACCTATCTGACCTCCCTCTACTACCAGGGGATCCTTACGGGCGTAACGGTGGACGGCAAGCTCTATGCCTACCCTGACCGGGGCGTGACCCGCGAGGAGTTTGCCGTGCTGCTCAGCCGGTACATGGGTATCAATACGGCTGATTATGCTGCGGTGGAAGTCCCCTTTGCCGATATGGATCAGGTGGATTCCTGGGCTGCCGATGCGGTACGGGCCATGTATGCCCTGGGCATCGTGGGCGGCTCCACTGTCAATGGCCAGCAGGTCTTTAACCCGGACGGCACTTTGACCCGTGCCGAGGCGGTGACCATGCTGGGCCGGATGCAGACCTATGAGGGCGTGACCCCCGCCGACCTGTCTGGGTTCTCTGATGCCGCCTCTGTACCGCCCTACGCCGTGGAGCACTTCCAGACCATGGTGGCTCTGGGCGTCATCGGCGGCAGCGACGGGAAGCTGGACCCCAACGGCACTATGACCCGCGCCGCCGTGTGCAAGGTCCTGGCGACCATGCCCTGATAGCGCAGGTGTAAACAAAACAGGACCCGCCCCGGAGTGCACAGCACTCCGGGGCGGGTTTTTTCATAGCCGATATCAGAAGGTTTCTGCCAGTTTCTCTGCCTGGTCCATGGCCTGGGCCAGAATGGCCTCCTTGTCGTTGCGGATGTCGTCCAGCCCCTGGGCGGTGAGACACTGGAAGGAGGGGATGCCGTACATGGCGCACAGAGCCTCCAGCTGCCGGGCCCCCATCTCCATCCAGGAGATCTCCGGTATGGAAAAGTCTCCGCCCCGGGTGGTGATAAGCAGCAGCTTGTCGGCTTTGCACAGCCCAACACTGCGGCCCAGGTCGTCATAGCCGAAGGTGATGTTGGTCACGGAGATCCGCTCCAGATAGATCTTCAATATGGCGGGAAAGGACAGGTCCCAGAAGGGGGCGGCAATGACGATCCGGCCGGCAGCGGCGAACTGCCGGGCAGGCTGGAACAGAGGATCGTCCAGCTTGCCGGCGCTCCACAGGGCGTCCCGTTCCTCCAGTACCTCCGGATACTGAGGAGAGAGACGGTCCCGGCAGAGGTCCCGCTCTGTGATCACGGCCTCCGGATGTGCATGCTGCCAGGCCCCCAGAAACCGGCGGGCCAGCTGCAGGGTACGGGACTTCTGGCCCCGCACGCAGGCGTTGATAAAGAGAAGGTCTTCCATAATCCGATACTCCTTGTATGTTTTCTGGTCAGCCTGTCAGGCAGCCGCGTGCAATTATACCCCCGTCAGGTCGAAGGGCGGGGTGTATTCCTCCTTGGCGGAGGAGGAGTCCTGGCAGTAGCCGTCCACAATGCCCAGGTTTTCCATGTACTGGAGGGCGGCGCGGTACTCCGCCCCGGTGACCCGGCGGCGCAGCAGGCCCTCCGCTCCCGGCTGAGGGGTGTACTGGGACATGAGGGAGAAGAGCACCTGTCCAGGCCGGAAGTGCTCCGCCACCCAGTCCATCACCGCTTTGGCGTTGTCCAGGGCCCCGGGCAGCAGCAGGTGACGGATCACCACCCCCCGGCGGAGAAGGCCATCCTCCAGCACATAGTCCCCCACCTGGCGGTACATCTCCTCGATAGCGGCGGTGGCCACGGGAAAGTAGTCCGCCGCGCCGCTGTACCGCTGGGCGAGGGCGCTGTCGTCATATTTCAGGTCAGGAAGCCAAATCTGTACCTTCCCTTCCAGACTTCGGAGAGTCTCCACTCGCTCATATCCCCCGGTGTTCCACACCACCGGCACCAGCAAAGGCTCTTTCAGGGCCTCCCGGATGGCGGGGACATAGGGGGTGGGGCTTACCAAGTTAATATTATGGGCGCCCTGGGCAATGAGCTCCTCAAAGATCTCACGCAGGCGGGCTGCCGTGACGGCTTTTCCGTAATTTTCCCGGCTGATGGAGCCATTCTGGCAGAATACACACCGCAGGACGCACCCGGAAAAAAATACGGTGCCGCTGCCTTTGGTGCCGCTGATGGCAGGCTCCTCCCAGTAGTGGAGGGCGGCCCGGGCCACCACCGGCGTGGCGGGCATGCCGCAGAAGCCCTCTCCCCGCTCCTCGGTCCGCACCGCGCCGCAGCGCCGGGGACAGAGGGTACAGATCATGGTCATATGGTTTTGCTCCTTCCGGCGGAGGCCGCCTGGGTTTTTTTCTATTGTAGCGGAAAGTGTGCCCGGTGGCAAGAAGAGGGCTGGTTTTTCCCGGCTATTTCCCGACAGGCTTTTCCGCCTGACCCTGTTACAATGGTGGCCAGACCATCCGTGGAAGGGGACAAGCTATGAAGATCGGCGGTATCATATGGGAGCGGCCCAAAGGAGGGCGGCTTCTCCGCCTGGCCGGGTATCTGGCGGCGGGATTTTTCTCTGTGGCCTGCTCGCTGGAGGGGCGCGCCCCCCTGGCGGCGGGATTCCTCGCGGCCTGCCGGCCGGGACAAAACGCCCTGGCCGCTCTGTGCGGCGGCATATTGGGGAGTTTTGCCTTTCTGGGCTTTGGCTCCGCCCTGCGCTGCTGCGGTATATTGGTGCTGGAGAGCGCGGTGCTCTCCGCCTTTCGGGATACGGTGTGGTTTCAGCACCCCCTCTTCCGTCCCCTCACCGCTGTGGGGGCTACGGTGGCGGTGGAACTGGCCTATGCCCTGCAGATGGGCCTGAGTGCGGATTCCCTGCTGCGGCTGCTGGCCTGTACCGCTCTGGCGGGACTGCTGGCCCACTACTGCTCCCTTCTCCTGCGGCAGACTGCCATTCCCCGGCGGCAGGCACCCCGTGAATCCCGTGAGCCGGAGGGCCTGCGGGAACGGCTGAAGCTTTCTGCCGACGCCCTGCGGTCCCTCTGCGACACCTTCAGCAGTGGTACCGCGCCCAAAAAGGAGGAGAATCCCGCCGTGGTCTTTGACCGGGCGGCGGAGGTGGTATGCCGGGGCTGCGCCCTGCGGGATCTGTGCTGGAACAAGGAGTACATCGCCACGTTCAATGCATTCAACGACGCCACCCCCGCTATCCTGGAGCGGGGCCGGGCGGAGAGCGGGGACTTTGCCCCCTATTTTGCCAGCCGCTGCATCCACTTTCCTCAGCTGGTGTCCGCTATCAGCACGGAGGTGACGGCCCTGCTGCTGCGGCGGCAGTACCGCCGCCAGCTGGAGGCGGAGCGGCAGCGGACCCGGGGTCAGTATGCCCAGCTTTCGGAGCTGGTGGCCCAGGCCATGGCCGCCCCGGACCAGCAGGCGGAGGAGGGGAACACCCTGGCCTGGGATGTGGCCATGGGTTCCACCCCCAAGGAGGGCCAAAGGGTCTGCGGCGACAGTGTCACCTACTTCAAGTCCGACGGCAGTACCCTGTGCCTGCTCCTCTCCGACGGTATGGGCAGCGGCCGGGAGGCCCGGCGGGAGAGTCAGCTGACATTGCGGCTGACAGAGCAGTTTCTCCGCTCCGGCATCGAGGCGGGGGCGGCCCTTCGGACCATCAACGCCGCGCTGAACATCCGCAGCGACGAGCAGGGCAGCTTCACCACCATCGACCTTCTCACCGTAGATCTCACCGACTACCAGGCGGCCCTCTACAAGTACGGCGCCGCCCCCACCTACATCAAGCGCCAGGGCACCGTCCGCCGCATCACCGGCAGCGCCCTGCCTGCCGGGCTCCAGGACGCCGCCTCCCCCACCCCGGAGACCCGCTTCCCTCTGGAGGAAAATACCTTCGTCCTCATGGTCAGCGACGGCGTAGCCGACAGCAGTGACGACAAATGGCTTCAGGATCTGCTGGCAGGCTGGCAGGGAGACGATCCCAATGTGCTGGTGTCCCTGGTGCTGCGGGAGTGCCGACAGCGCCGCCATGGTGATGACGACTGCAGCGCCCTGTGCCTGTGTCTGCCGCCTCAGAATCGGGGAAAACGACAGGCGAGGGCCGTATAAACCGCCCTCTGCCGGGAAACAATGGGAAAGGAAACCCGTATTTTTCCGGACAGAAAGGAGCGGTGCCCCTTGGTGAAAGGTATCTCCCGCCGCGTGATCGTTGTAGACTCCCCCGACCCTAAGCTTTTTGAACAGGCCATTTTCATCATCCGAAATGACGCCCTCACCAAGGAGGGCGTGACGCCCCAGCAGGTCCTTGGCGAGGCCTGCCGCATTGCCCGGGGATATGCCGCAGGGCAGATGGTCCGTCCGCCTCTGTGGCGGCGGATCCCCCGCTGGTGCTACTTTGCCGCCGCGGCCCTGGCGGCGGTGGCTGTGTGGCTGGTATTCACCTTCCTGCTGTGAGCAAAGGAGGGGCTTTTCATGAGAAAAGTCCCTCCTTTGCTGCTTCACAGGCAAAAAAGTCCCGGTTTTCCCCTTGACAACGATGGGAAAAACCGATACCATCACAGAGCGCGGAGCTTTTCTCCTCACAGTATGGATACGAAAGACAGGCGGCGGCACACACCCCTCCCCCTGGAGGCTGGTGTGGGCCTTTTCCTGCGTTCTTTTATGTTTTGCAGATGGGAAAGGAGGCGGCTATGGAGCTGCTGCTGAAAAAACTGCTGGAGATCCCGGAGGCGGCGTCTCTGGCGCAGGCCGTGGAACAGGGCGGTTGTCCCGCCGCGGTGACGGGACTCTCCTCTGTCCACAAGGCCCAGATCGCCGCGGCCCTGGCCCATGCCGGTGACCGGCCTCTGGTGGTAGTCTGTGCTGATGAGACGGAGGCAGGGCGCCTGGCCGGGGACCTGGAGACGCTGCTGGGGGTCCCGGCTCTGCGGCTCTACGCCCGGGAGCTGTTTGTCCGCTCCGGGGCCGTGGCCTCCCGCCAGTGGGAGATGGCCCGGATCGGCGCCCTCTATGAGATGGCCCAGGGCCAGGGACGGCTTCTGGTGTGTACCGCTGAGGGCCTCCTCCAAAAGACGGCTCCTGCCCAGCGGCTTCTGGACAGCGCCATTACCCTGGAGCTGGGCGGACGCTGGGACCTCAGCGACCTGACCCTCCGGCTGGCATCGGCGGGCTACAGCCGCTGTGATCAGGTGGAGGGTGTGGGCCAGTTTGCCCTTCGCGGCGGTATCCTGGATGTGTACTCCCCCTTGATGGAGGAGCCGGTGCGCTGTGAGTTCTTTGACGACGAGATCGACTCTCTGGGCTCCTTCGACACCACCACCCAGCGCCGGACAAAGAATCTGCCCTCTGCCCTGCTGCTGCCGGCTACGGAACTGCTGCCGGATACAGAGCCCGTTTCCGCCTTCGGCTGTCTCCCTTCCGACACCCTCATCTGCCTGTGTGAGACGGGGCGGATCACCGAGCGGGTGAAAGGGGTCCTGTTCCAGGCCAAGGAGGACACGGAGTCCCTTTTGGGGGCCGGGGAGCCCAATGGGGACTTGATCCGTCTGCTTCTCAGCCAGAGCGAGTGGCTCAGCGAGCTGGAGCGGTTTCCGGTGTGCATGATGGAGGCTCTGCCCACCTCCCGTTACCCCCTGAATCCCCGGACCCTCCTCACCATCAACGCCAAGCAGCTGAGTGCCTACGGCGGCAGTCTGGATGCCGCCGCCGGTGACCTGGAGCACTACCGCTCCGCGGGCTTTGGCGCCCTGCTGCTGTGCGGCAACGCCGCCCGGGCCCGGAACCTCCAGCGGATGCTCCAGGAACGGGACCTTCCCGCCGCCCTGGACTTTGAAGGGGAGTCCCTGCCCGGCCCGGGAGAGATCCGGCTGGCCGTGGGGGCCCTCTCCGCCGGTGCGGAGTATCCTCAGCTGAGTCTGGCGATTCTTACGGAAGGGCAGCTCACCGCCGCCTTCGACCGGAAAACCACTGCCAAGCGGCCAGCGAAAAAGGATAACCGGCAGAAGCTCCTCAGCTATACCGACCTAACCCCTGGGGACCTGGTGGTCCACGCCCACCACGGTATCGGCCGCTTCGAGGGCATGCGGAAGATGCCGGTGGACGGTGTGGAGAAGGACTATATCAAGATCGCTTACGCCGGCGGCGACAGCCTGTACGTTCCCGCCACCCAGCTGGACCTGGTGTCCAAGTACATCGGCGGCGGCGGTCAGGACGAGAGCCGCCCCATGAAGCTCAACAAGCTGGGCGGCACTGACTGGACCAAGCAGAAAGCCCGGGCCAAGGCCGCCGCCAAGGACCTGGCCAAGGGCCTCATTGCCCTGTACGCCGAGCGCCAGCGCCGTCCCGGCTTTGCCTTCTCCCCCGACTCCCCCTGGCAGCGGGAATTTGAGGAGGCCTTCGACTACGCGGAGACCGACGACCAGCTGCGGTGCATCGAGGAGATCAAGAAGGACATGGAGCGGCCGGTGCCCATGGACCGGCTCCTCTGCGGCGACGTGGGCTACGGCAAGACGGAGGTGGCCCTCCGTGCGGTGATGAAGTGTGTGCTGGACGGCAAGCAGGCTGCCATCCTGGTGCCCACCACCGTTCTGGCCCAGCAGCACTTCAATACCGCTGTCAACCGCTTCCGCAGCTTCCCGGTGGAGATCCGGGTCCTCTCCCGGTTCCAGACCCCCGGCCAGGCCCGGCAGATCCTCTCGGACCTCCGGGCCGGGCGGGTGGACCTCCTCATCGGCACCCATAAGCTCCTCCAGAAGGATATCCAGTTCAAGGACCTGGGCCTTCTCATCGTGGATGAGGAGCAGCGCTTCGGTGTCAGCCATAAGGAGAAGCTCAAGGAGATGGCCCGGCAGGTGGATGTGCTCACCCTCTCCGCCACCCCCATCCCCCGGACCCTCAACATGGCCCTCAGCGGTATCCGGGATATGTCCACCCTGGAGGAGCCGCCCCACAACCGCCAGCCGGTGCAGACCTATGTGGTGGAACACGACTGGGGCATGATCGCCGACGCCATGCGCCGGGAGATCGACCGGGGGGGCCAGGTGTACTACCTCCACAACCGGGTGGAGACCATCGACCTCACCGCCTCCCGTATCCGCAAGCTCCTGGGGGAGGAGGTAAAGGTGGTGGTGGGCCACGGCAAGATGAGCGAGCAGCAGCTTACCTCCGTCATGGAGCAGATGGTGGAGGGGGAGGCCCAGGTACTGGTGTGTACCACCATTATCGAGACCGGCATCGACATTGCCAACGTCAACACCCTCATCATCGAGGATGCGGACAGGATGGGCCTCAGCCAGCTCCATCAGCTCCGGGGCCGTATCGGCCGCAGTTCCCGCCGGGCTTACGCCTATATGACCTACCGCCCCGGCAAGATCCTCACCGAGATCGCCTCCAAGCGCCTCACTGCCATCAAGGAGTATGTGGAGTTTGGCTCCGGCTTCAAGATCGCCATGCGGGATCTGGAGATCCGGGGAGCGGGGAACCTGCTGGGCCCGGAGCAGTCGGGGTACATGATGAGCGTGGGCTACGACATGTATCTGCAGCTGCTGGAGGACGCGGTGCTGGAGGAACAGGGCGGGAAGAAGCCGGTGGTCACCGAGTGTGCCGCGGATCTCACCGTCAATGCCAACATCCCCGACCGGTATGTGCCCTCCGCCGAGCAGCGGATGGATCTCTATCGCCGGATTGCCGCCATTCGGTCCCAGGAGGACGCCGCCGACCTCATCGACGAGATGATGGACCGCTACGGCGATCCCCCCAAGTCGGTGTATACGCTGCTGGATGTGGCTCTGCTTCGCTCCGCTGCCGCCAAGGCCGGTATCTCCGATATCGCCCAGCGGGGTGATAAGCTCCGCTTCCTCATCACCGACTTCGCGGTGGAGGCTATCGCCAAGGTGTGTGCCATGCCCAAATACCGCCAGAGGCTCCATCTGGCCGCCGGGGAAAAGCCGTCCCTTACCCTTACCCTCCGGCCCAAGGAGCCGGTGCTGGAGACAGCCCTCACCCTGGTGGAGGACCTGAGCCTGGCGGCGGGAGAAAAGAAACGGGAAAATTCCCGGCCTGAGGAAAAAACTACTTGACAGGAAGCCTTTTCCTGCCTTATTATAAACTATTGCAAGAGGGAGTAGTCAGCGCCTGTGAGCGCGGCAGAGAGCGTCAAGACGGCCACGTGGCCCGCTTCCGCCTGAAATGACAAGACTTTTGCGGCACATACGATACCGTGTGCCGCAAAAGTCTTTTTTTGTCTGCTCCTTGAAAAAAACGGCCCGGGTATGCGGGTCCAAACTAAGGAGGTCTTTTTTCCATGCAGCTGTTTTACGACCTGTTTGCCAACGTCCTCAACTTCACCTGGCAGGAGGCGGTGATGATCCTCATTGGCTGCCTTCTGGTCTACCTGGCGGTGAAGCGGGAGATGGAGCCGTCCCTGCTGCTGCCCATGGGGTTCGGTGCCATTCTGGTGAACCTGCCCTTCGTGAACACCGAGGCGATTGAGACGCTGTTCAATGCAGGTATCGCCAGTGAGCTCTTTCCCCTGCTCCTCTTCATCGGCATCGGCGCTATGATCGATTTCGGCCCGCTGCTGTCCAACCCCAAGATGTTCCTCTTCGGCGCGGCGGCCCAGTTCGGTATCTTCTTCACCCTGGTGGTGGCCGTATTCCTGGGCTTTGACCTGAAGGACGCCGCCTCCACCGCCATCATCGCTGCTGCTGACGGCCCCACTTCCATCTATGTGGCCAACTACTTTGACAGTATCTATCAGGGCGCGATCATGGTGGCTGCCTACTCCTATATGGCTCTGGTGCCCATCATCCAGCCCCCCATCATCAAGGCCATCACCACCAAGAAAGAGCGGATGATCCGCATGGAGTACACCCCCGGCAACGTCTCCAAGACCACCCGCATCCTCTTCCCCATCTTTGTTACCATCATTGCCGGTACTGTGGCGCCTAAGAGCGCGGAGCTCATCGGCTTCCTGATGTTCGGCAACCTGATCCGCGAGTGCGGCGTGCTGGACAGCCTCAGCCAGAGCGCTCAGCACGAGCTGGCCAATCTCATTACCCTGCTGCTGGGCCTGAGCGTCTCCTTCCGGATGCAGGCCGAGGCCTTCCTCACCTGGCAGACGCTGCTGATCCTGGCCCTGGGCCTGGTAGGCTTTGTGTTCGACACCGTGGGCGGTGTGTTCTTTGCCAAGTTCCTCAACCTGTTCTCCAAGAAGAAGGTCAACCCCATGATCGGCGCGGCGGGTATCTCCGCCTTCCCCATGGCTTCCCGTATGGTCCACAAGATGGGCCGGGACGAGGACCCCTACAACTTCCTGCTCATGCATGCCGCCGGCGCCAATGTCAGCGGCCAGATCGCCTCGGTGATCGCCGGCGGTCTCATCATCACCCTGGTGGAAAACCTGCTGTAAGGAGGCAAGCATATGTTTAACTTTGATCCGAATCTGGTTCTGGCCTGCCTTGGCATCATGGTCAAGGGCATGGTGGGTATCTTCATTGTGATCCTGGTGATCTGGGCCCTGGTGGCCATCCTTAACCGGGTAACAGGCTCCAAGAAATAAAAGCGAAAGCTGCTGTATAACGGCCCGCCTGGAACGCCAGACGGGCCGTTTTTCGCTCTGTATGGGAGAAGAGTCAAGAAAGGGAGATAGCGGTGCGGTGTGGCATCTGAGGCAAAAAAGGGCCTCCGCCTGATGGCGGAGGCCCGGATCATATGGACTTACTTGTTTTACAGGTTGATGTTGCCCAGGATGTACTTGAGGATGAACAGGATGGAGATGATGTACACCAGGACGGGAACTTCCTTGGCCTTGCTGCGGGCCACTTTGATGATGGAGTAGCTGATGAAGCCGAAGCCGATACCATCGGAGATGGAATAGGCAAAGGGCATCATGGCGATAATGAGGAATGCGGGGCAGGCCTCCTCGAAGTCGTTCCAGTTAACGCCGGTAGCGCCCTTGAGCATCAACACACCAACAATGATCAGGGCGGGGGCGGTAGCCGCAGAGGGGACCACGTGGGCCACAGGAGCGGCGAAGCAGCTCAGGAGGAACAGAACAGACACCACCAGGGAGGAGAAGCCGGTCCGGGCGCCTTCGGCGATACCGGTGGAGGACTCCACGAAGGTGGTAACGGTGGAGGTACCGATGACAGCGCCGACGCAGGTAGCGATAGCGTCAGCGATCAGGGCGCGGTCGCCGCCGGGCAGGTTGCCGTTCTTGTCGGTCATACCGGCGTTGGTGGCGGTACCAATGAGGGTACCAACGGTATCAAAGCAGTCCACCAAGGCAAAGCTGATAACGGCAGTGACCAGAGCCACGATGCCGCCGTCCACAGCAGTAAGGCCGGTGAAGCTCAGTTTGCCGAAGGTCTCGCCGAGAACGGAGAAGTTGAAGGCCTGGGGGGTGTAGACCGTCTGGCCCATGGGGATACCGATGATGGTGGTGATGATGATGCCGATGAAGATGGCGCCCTTGACCTTGTAGGCCAGGAGGATGGCGGTGATCAGCAGGCCGATGATAGCCAGGATACCAGCGCTGTTCATGACCTTCAGGCCGTCCTCACCGGTGAGGGAGAACTGCAGAGCCGGCACGCCGCCGCCAAAGCCCACCAGACCAACGTTCAGCAGGCCGATGAAAGCAATGAACAGGCCGATACCGGCAGAGATGGCGTTCTTGAGGAAGCCGGGGATGGAGGCAATGATCTTGCTGCGCAGGGGGCTCACCGCCACGATGAAGAACAGGATACCACTGAGCAGCACGATGGCCAGACCCTGCTGCCAGGTGTAGCCCATGCCGAAGCAGATGGTGTAGGTGAAGAAGGCGTTGAGGCCCATGCCGGGGGCCTGCGCAAAGGGGACGTTGGCCATTAGACCGGTAAGTGCGGTGCCGATGGCGGCAGAGATGCAGGTGGCCAGCAGGACGGCGTTGTAATCCATACCTGTCTGGCTCAGCAGGCCGGGGTTGACGAAGATGATGTAGGCCATGGCAAAGAACGTGGTAATGCCGCCTACGATCTCTGCCCGGTAGCTGCTGCCGCGTTCAGAGATCTTGAAGAACTTATCCATATTTTCTCCTCCTTTTACAGCGTTGCGGGGCGGAATACGCCCCTGTGTGATAGTCACATTTTACACGAACCGGGACAAAAAGAAAACCCCTATTCATGCACTCCTACCAGAATTTGTACAACATAACGGTTTTATATCACACATATTGTCTAAAATTCTCCTTTTTGCGGCGGCAAATGAAAAATTCCTTTCCCAGTGACCGATAATGTGGTATTCTATGGGCAGATAAGGACAGGCCTGCCGGGAAGGCGGGAAAGGGATAGGAGGAAACATATGTCAACGAGTATCGATACCTCCGCCATCGAGGAGGTCATGCAGAAAAGCTGGGGGAAGATGACCCTGCAGCAGCTGCTCACGTCGCTGCTGATTCTGATCGTGTGCCTGATTGCGGTAAAGCTGATCATGGCCCTGCTGCGCCGCCTGACAGGAAAATCGAAGATGGATGATCGGGTGCGCCGGTATATTTTAGGCGGGATCAAGGCCATGCTGTATGTGGTGACGATCCTCATTGTGGCCCAGAGCCTGGGCATCCCCGTAACATCGCTGATTGCGTTGGTGAGTGTATTCGGCCTGGCGGTCTCCCTGGCCATCCAGGATGTACTCAGCAATGTGGCCGGCGGTATGGTGATCCTGTTTTCCAAACCCTTTGCCATTGGAGACTATATTGCTACCACAGATGGCGAAGGCGATGTGGTGGAGATCAGCCTCACCCACACTAAGCTGGATACCTATGGAGGCCAGCGGGTGATGCTGCCCAACAAGGCCGTGGTAGCCGGAAAGATCATCAACTATTCCGCCCGGGGTATCCGCCGGATCGACCACGCCATTACGGCTTCCTATGACGACAGCACTGAGGCGGTCCGTGCCGCCTGCCTGCGGGCGGTGGAGCATACGCCGAATGTGCTGGCAGATCCTGCCCCGGCAGTGGTGGTTACCGCCTATAAGGAGAGCGCTGTGGAATACCATGTGCGCTTCTGGACAGATATTGCCCACTTCTGGGATGCCTACAGCTTTTCCCTGGAGGAGATCCGCCGCTGCTTTGCGGAGGACGGCGTCACCATGACGTATAACCATCTGAATGTCCATATCCTGGACAAAACAACAGAAAAGTGAGAAATAAATTTTTATGCTGGAATTTAAACCGATTCAAGTAAAAAGCGTCCCTCGTCTGCGTAAGTATTACAGTAAGTGTGACTATCGCCTGTGTGAATACTCTGTGGGCGTCAAGCTCATGTGGCGGCCCCACTGGCATCCTGCCTATGCGGAGAGCCACGGCTGCCTCATCGTCCTCAACCACAGCCATCATTTCGGCTATATATTTGACTACCCCGTGCCGCTGCCTGGAGTGGGGGATGTGGATGCCGCTCTGGATGAGATCGACAACTGGTGCCGGGAGATGGGGGTGGCTCCGGCCTTCGGCGTGGTGCCGGAGGAGGAACGGGAGCATATGACGGAGCGCTACCCTTACACGGTGGTGGACAATGACCGCCTGTGGCAGGATTACCTCTATCGGGCGGAGGATCTGATGACCTTTGCCGGACGGCGGTACTCCGGCCAGCGCAACCACATCAACAAGTTCCGCAAGCTCTACCCCGCTGCTGTCTACCGTCCCATTACCCGGGAGGACAATGAGAAGGTGGAGGCTTTCTGGGAGGAGTTCCATAAGGTATTCAATAAGGAGCAGGCTTTGGCCAAGATGGAGGTCTGCTCCGCCCGCAAGTTGATGCGCCAGGTGGGGAAGCCCTGGGTGAAAGCAGGAGCCATTGAGCTGGAGGGAAAGTTTATTGCCATATCCCTGGGGGAGATCTGCGGTAATACCTTGGTCTGCCATATTGAAAAAGGCCTGCCCCAGTATGAAGGCGTATATCCCACCATGGTGCAGTCTTTTGCCGCAGCCAACGCCCAGGGACTGCAGTGGATCAACCGGGAGGATGACGCCGGGGACCGGGGCCTGCGTACCAGTAAGATGCAGTATCTTCCCACCCAGCTGGGAGCGAAGATCCGCATCCGTGTCCGCAATGAACTGATCTATCTGGACCAGATCCCCGAGCTGACCAGTGAGCGGCTGACCCTGAATGCTCTGACGGAAGCGGACAAGAAGGACTATAACCGCCTGTGCCTGGACGACGAGCGCAACCGCTGGTGGGGCTATGACTACCGTAAGGACCTGAAGGGGGAACTGACGGAGGACTACTTCCTGGACGTTGCCCGGCACGATTTCCAGAACAAGCTGGCAGTGAATTTTGCCATCCGGCTGGCGGGACGGTTCATCGGCGAGGCGGTGCTCTATAATTTTGACTATAAGGGTGCGGCGGAGCTGGGCTGCCGGATCTTCCCGGAATATGCCGGAAACGGCTACGGAGCGGAGGCGTTCCGGCGGGCAGCGGAATGGAGCCTCTACCAGCTGGGGCTGTATCGTCTGCAGGCCAAGTGCTATAAGGAAAATGAGGCGTCACGGAAAATGCTCTCCGCCTGTATGCGGCCTGCAGGAGAAGATGAGGTATTTTTTTACTTTGAAAAAGCCGTATAATTGCTTTTCGGAGGCGGTTTTCCGCCTCCGAAAAAATTTTCCGAAAATTTCAAAATTCTTATTGACAGAAGGCATGTGTTTTAGTATAATAACCCTTGCCGTTCGGCGAACGACAGCTTGGGAGCATAGCTCAGCTGGTTAGAGCACCTGCCTTACAAGCAGGGGGTCACTGGTTCGAGTCCAGTTGTTCCCACCA